>NZ_JBVIEB010000003.1:0-759694 GCF_055572075.1 Streptomyces sp. NPDC030820 | reverse complement strand
AAGCGAGGCGCCGCCTGAAGCGAGGCGCCGCCTGAAGCGAGGCGCCGCCTGAAGCGAGGCGCCGCCTGAAGCGAGGCGCCGCCTGAAGCGAGGCGCCGCCTGAAGCGAGGCGCGGCCAGAGGCGAGGCGCGGCCTGATCAGGCCGCACGCAGTTGCCTTGAGACTGTGCGGCGGGAGACGGCCCGAAGGCAGGTCCGCTCCGACCATCCGGCAGGTTGACGGCCGGGACATGCTGACGCGCGCGCCTCTCCTGGCCTGCGGGCCGGCAAGGGCCTGACACGTACTACTGTCCCGGCTCGTGACCGATGCTGCGCACCGCACTGCTGCGGACGACGACGCGCTTCTGGCGAGGCTGCACGCCCTCGCGTGGGGTTCGGAGAGTGTGCCCACCTCTCGTGGCTGTCTCCCGGATCAGCCCTTCCCCCCTCTCACGACGACAGAAGTGGACCTCGCTGAACGCGGCCTCGGGTATCGGCTGCCCGACTTGCTCCGGCGCGTCTACACCGAGGTCGGCGACGGGGGGTTCGGGCCGGAAGGCGGCCTTGCCTCGCTGACGCCGCGCCGCGTTCCGCACTGGCATGTGCCGGACTGGCATTGCGCGACGACCATTCACGCCGAGCGGGCGGGGTGCGGGCCGTCGGCGTCGTGGTTCTTCTTGACGGGCGGCGGCTGCACCATGCAGTGGTACGTCTCGCTGATAGCGGTTGATCATCCGGTGTTGCTCTGGGATGCCGACGGCTGGGTACCGGAGTGGGGCCAGGATCCTCATGACGGCCTGCGATATGCGGCGCCATCGCTGCGGCAGTGGCTGTGGACCTGGGCAGACGGAGGCAACGTGTGGGACGAAGCGCTGGCGCAACTCGATTAGCCACTACGGGGCGGGTGGCACAGCTTGCGTTGACTTCACCGCCCGCCGTCCGGCCCGGCGGGTGCTCTTCGGCTTCGAGGTCGGCTTGTGGGCCCAGCGGCCGGGTTGCACGGTGCCGCGTCTGACACCGGGTTCTCAGCACGGGCCGTCGGTTCACTTCTTGGCCCCACCCCGCCCGGCCGCCTCTTCATCTCGTGGCCGGTCAGCGGTATTAGGGAGCCCCGCCGCCGGGTGCCACCGCGGTGGCCGCGCGGATCAGTGCTGCCGTGGCCGTCGAGCGGGACTGCTGGGGCCAGGCGATGGACAGGGTGACCGGCGGTGTGTCCGGCAGCGCGCGGTATACGACGCCGGGGCGGGGGTAGCGGGTCGTGACCGACTCGGGCAGGAGCGTCACCACCTCGCCCAGTTCGACGAGGGTCAGCAGTTGCGGCAGGTCCGCGATCCTGTGGCGCTCGACGACGGTGTCCAGGTAGCGGTCCAGGCCGTCGAGGCGGCCGGGCTCGACGCCCGGAAGGGCGAGGTCGGCGAGGGTGAGGTGGTCGCGGGCGGCCAGGGGATGCGTGGCCGGGAGAGCGGCGAGACGGGGCTCGACGGCGAGCGGCTCGGCGTCCAGCCCGGTCCGGTCGAACGGCTCGTAGATCAGGGCCGCGTCGGCCTCGCCCTCCCGCAGCAGCCGCACCTGCTCGCGCCAGCCGGAGAGCCGGACGGTGACGGGCCGGGCCGCGGGCTCGGTGGCGTAGCGGGCCAGGATGGGCTCCAGCAGGCCCGCGTCGCCGTCGGCCTTGACGGCCAGGACCAGCTTGGGCTCGGGGTCGGCGGCGCGCTGGGCCCGTCGGCCGGCGGCGTGCAGCGCGTCGAGGGCGACCCGGGCCTCGGCCAGCAGGACGCGGCCGGGCGTGGTGAGGGTGACGCTGTGGGTGGTGCGCTCGAAGAGGGTGACGCCGAGGTCCGTCTCCAGCCGGCGGATGGCGCGGGACAGAGGCGGGGCGGAGATGCCCAGCCGTTCGGCGGCTCGGGAGAAGTTGAGTTCCTCCGCGACGGCGACGAAGTAGCGCAGTGACCGGGACTCCACGACCTGGCACCTCCGTTCGGTATGTCCCTGAGAGTAACAAGCGGGATCCGACCGGTCCTTCCGTGCGGTGCGGCTTCGGCGCAGGATCGACGCAGGCGGTCCCCCGGTGCGTCGGCTCGCACCGCGCGGCGTCAACCGCCTTTCCCGCGAACTCTCTTGGAGCTTCTTGATGCTTGTCGTCACCACACCCACCGGCCAGATCGGCCGGCAGGTCGTCGACCGTGTCCTCGGCGCCGAGGAGCCGGTCCGGGTGATCGTGCGCGATCCCGGCCGGCTCTCCCCGGACGTACGCGAGCGGGTCGAAGTCGTACAGGGCTCGCACCGTGACCGCGATGTGGTGATGAAGGCGTTCACGGGCGCGGATGCCGTGTTCTGGCTGGTGCCACCGGACCCGCGCGCCCCGAGCGTGGAGGACCATGTCCTGGACCCCACTCGGTCGGCGTGCGAGGCGATCGGCAGCCACGGCGTCCAGCGGGTCGTCGCCGTCTCGACCATGGGCAGCGGGATCGAGCGGAACGCCGGCCACCTCTCGGCGGCCCGGGCCGGTGAGGAACTGCTCGCGGGCACGGGCGTGAGGTTCCGGGCGCTGCGTCCCCCGGGCTTCATGGAGAACCTGCTCTGGCAGCTCGACACCCTCAGGAACCAGGGCGCCTTCTTCTGGCCCCACCCCGCGGATCACACCTTCGCTCTCGTCGCCACCCGCGACATCGCCGCGAAGGCCGCCGAGCTCCTGCTCGACGACTCGTGGAGCGGTCAGGGCGCCGTGCCCGTGGTCAGCCCCGACTCCCTGTCCCCCGCCGACGTGGCGCACATCGTCTCCGAGGTGCTGGAGCGGCCCGTCCGCTTCCAGCAGGTGCCGGTCGAGGCCTACCGCGCCACGATGCTGGAGCACGGAGCGAGCGAGGCCTGGGCGCAGGGTCTGGCCGATATGGCCGTGGCCCAGAACAACGGCGCCTACGACGAGGAGCACCGCACCGCACCGCCCGGCCCCACCGGCTTCCGCCAGTGGTGCGAGGAGGTGCTCAGGCCCGCCTTCCTGGCCTGAGCACCTCCTCGCGGACTCATTCGGGGGCCGGAGATCGGACAGCGGATCGCGGCCGGCGGCCAGGCGGGCGCGCCCGAGCCCGGAACGCCCGCACGGCGTCCCGCGCGCGGCCCTCACGAAGGTGAGGTCTCCGCCCGGGCGGGTGCGATCGGCCCGCGGCGCCGGCCGGGCTTGGCGGCCTCCAGGCCGGCGACCGTGCGGTGCGGCCGGTCGGCGACGGCGCCGCAGCCCTCCGCCGGGAGCATCCGGTACGCCGGCTGCGGCTCGCCGCAGCCGGCGTACAACGCGTCGCAGATCAGCGGTGTACCGGCGAACCCCTTGGAGAGGATCTGAAATGTCATGAAACGTTTCACGAAGCGTGAAGCCGAGGAGCAGAGTAGTTCTCGCGCTCCTGCGAAGTCACCGGGAGTGGCCGCGTCGACGTCTTGACGCCGCGCACCCATGCGACTAGGTTCCTGAAGCGATTTCCTGAAACGATTCAAGCACCGCGCGCCGCCCCGCCCCGACGACGCAAGAAAGAGAACCGATCATGGCACCCCACCCCGAAGCCGCCGCCCTTCTGGCACGGTCCCATCGGCTCGGCTCCGATCCCCGTAACACCAACTACGCCGGCGGAAACGCGTCCGCCAAGGGCGCCGCCACCGATCCCGTGACCGGCGGTGACGTCGAGCTGATGTGGGTCAAGGGGTCCGGTGGTGACCTCGGGACGCTCACCGAGGCCGGGCTCGCCGTGCTGCGGATCGACCGGCTGCGGGCGCTGAAGGGGGTGTACCCGGGCGTCGAGCGCGAGGACGAGATGGTCGCCGCCTTCGACTACTGTCTGCACGGCAAGGGCGGGGCGGCTCCCTCCATCGACACGGCCATGCACGGGCTCGTCGAAGCCGCGCACGTCGATCATCTGCATCCGGACTCGGGTATCGCGCTCGCCTGTGCCGCCGACGGGGAGAAACTGACCGCCGAGTGCTTCGGGGACACGGTGGTGTGGGTGCCGTGGCGGCGGCCCGGGTTCCAGCTCGGGCTGGACATCGCGGCGGTCAAGGAGGCCAACCCGCAGGCGATCGGCTGCATCCTGGGCGGGCACGGGATCACGGCGTGGGGTGAGACGTCCGAGGAGTGCGAGCGCAACTCGCTGCACATCATCCGTACCGCGGAGGCGTTTCTCGCGGAGCGCGGGAAGCCGGAGCCTTTCGGGCCGGTGATCGAGGGGTACGAGGCGCTCCCCGAGGCCGCGCGGCGGGAGCGGGCGGCGGCGCTGGCGCCGTACGTCCGGGCCGTCGCCTCGCAGGACAGGGCGCACGTCGGGCACTTCGACGACTCCGGCGTCGTACTGGAGTTCCTCGCCCGCGCCGAGCATCCGCGGCTCGCGGCCCTGGGCACGTCGTGCCCGGACCACTTCCTGCGGACCAAGGTGCGCCCGCTGGTGCTGGACGTGCCGCCGACCGCGCCGCTGGAGGAGGCCGTGGCCCGGCTGAAGGAGCTGCACGCCGCGTACCGGGAGGAGTACGCCGCCTACTACGAGCGGCACGCCCTGCCCGACTCGCCCGCGATGCGCGGCGCCGACCCGGCGATCGTGCTCGTGCCCGGCGTCGGCATGTTCAGCTTCGGCAAGGACAAGCAGACCGCTCGCGTGGCCGGCGAGTTCTACGTCAACGCCATCAACGTGATGCGCGGCGCGGAAGCGGTGTCGGCGTACGCGCCGATCGAGGAGTCGGAGAAGTTCCGCATCGAGTACTGGGCGCTGGAGGAGGCCAAGCTCCAGCGGATGCCGAAGCCGAAGCCGCTGGCGGCCCGGGTGGCGCTGGTGACCGGCGCGGGCAGCGGGATCGGCAGGGCCATCGCGCACCGGCTGGTGGCCGAGGGGGCGTGTGTCGTCGTCGCCGATCTGAACGACGAGAGTGCCCAGGCCGTGGCCGAGGAGCTGGGCGGACCGGACAAGGCGGTCGCCGTCACCGTCGACGTCACGTCCGAGGAGCAGATCGCGGACGCCTTCAAGGCGGCGGTGCTCGCCTTCGGCGGAGTCGACCTGGTCGTCAACAACGCCGGGATCTCCATCTCCAAGCCGCTGCTGGAGACTTCGGCACGCGACTGGGACCTGCAGCACAACATCATGGCCCGCGGTTCCTTCCTCGTCTCACGGGAGGCGGCGCGGGTGATGATCGCGCAGGGGATGGGCGGTGACATCGTCTACATCGCCTCCAAGAACGCGGTCTTCGCCGGGCCCAACAACATCGCCTACTCGGCCACCAAGGCCGACCAGGCCCACCAAGTACGGCTCCTGGCAGCCGAGTTGGGCGAGCACGGCATCCGGGTCAACGGGGTCAACCCGGACGGTGTGGTGCGCGGCTCCGGGATCTTCGCGGGCGGCTGGGGTGCGCAGCGGGCCGCGGTATACGGGGTGCCGGAGGAGAAGCTGGGCGAGTTCTACGCCCAGCGGACCATCCTCAAGCGGGAGGTGCTGCCGGAGCATGTCGCGAACGCCGTCTTCGCGCTGACCGGCGGCGAGCTGACCCACACCACCGGGCTGCACGTCCCGGTCGACGCGGGTGTGGCGGCCGCGTTCCTGCGATGAGCGGGCTCGTGAAGTCGTACGCCGCGGTCGACCTGGGCGCCTCCAGCGGGCGGGTGATGGTCGGCCGGGTGAGCCCGGACTCGCTGGAGCTGGGCGAGGCACACCGCTTTCCCAACCGCCCGGTGCGCACACCCGAGGGACTGCGCTGGGACATCCTCGCGCTGTACGGCGGTGTCCTGGACGGGCTGCGGGCGGCCGGCCGGGTGGACTCGGTCGGCATCGACAGCTGGGCGGTGGACTACGGTCTGCTGGACGCCGACGGGGCCCTGCTGGGCAACCCGGTGCACTACCGTGACGCCCGCACGGAAGGTGTCGCGGAGAAGGTGTGGGCGACCGTGCCGGCCGGGGAGCTGTACGCGGCGACGGGCATCCAGTACGCCCCCTTCAACACCCTGTACCAGCTGACGGCGGCCCGGGAAAAGCGCCAACTCGCTTATGCCGAGCGGCTGTTGCTCATCCCGGACCTGGTGTCGTACTGGCTGACCGGCGAGCAGGGCACCGAGCTGACCAACGCCTCCACCACCCAGCTCGTCGATCCCCGGACGCGGACGTGGTCGTACGGCATCGCCGAGCGGCTCGGTATCGACCTCGGCCTGTTCGCGCCGCTGCGGCAGCCCGGCGATCCGGCCGGGCTGCTGCGGCCGCAGGTGCTGGAGGACACGGGGCTGACCGGTCCCGTGCCGGTGACGGCCGTCGGCTCGCACGACACCGCCTCCGCGGTGGCCGCCGTCCCGGCCAGCGGCGAGCCCTTCGCCTACATCTGCACCGGCACCTGGTCCCTGGCCGGGCTGGAGCTGACCGCTCCGGTGCTCACCGAGGAGAGCCGGGCCGCGAACTTCACCAACGAGCTGGGGCTCGACGGCACGGTCCGGTATCTGCGCAACATCATGGGACTGTGGCTGCTCCAGGAGTGCCAACGCGCCTGGGGCGGTCCCGACTTGGGGCTGCTGTTGCGCGAGGCCGGCGCCGTGCCGGCGCTGCGCTCGGTGGTGGACGCCGGGGACGAGACGTTCCTGGCGCCGGGGCGGATGCCGGAGCGGATCGCCGAGGCGTGCCGGGCGTCCGGGCAGCCGGTGCCGGTCACGCGGGCCGAGATCACCCGGTGCATCCTGGACTCGCTGGCCCTCGCGCACCGGCGGGCGGTCGAGGACGCGCAGCGGCTGGCCGACCATCCGGTGGACGTGGTGTACCTCGTCGGCGGCGGCACCCGCAACGCGCTGCTGTGCCAGCTGACCGCCGACGCCTGCGGGCTGCCCGTGGTCGCCGGTGCCACGGAGGCGGCGGCCCTCGGCAACGTCCTGGTCCAGGCCCGTGCCCAGGGGCTCGTCGGCGACCTGGCCGCGATGCGCCGGCTGCTCACCCGTACCCAGCCGCTGACCCGGTACGCGCCGCGTGGCGACGGCGCGCGCTGGCGGGAGGCCGAGGCCCGGCTCGCCGCACGGTGACCGGCGGTCTCCCGTCGGCGTTGTTCGCCTACTACCCTGCACTCGTCCGATGACCGATCCCGAGGAGCCGCGATGCGTGTCGCCCTGTTCCTGACCTGTGTCAACGACACGCTCTATCCGGACACCGGCCGTGCTGTGCTGAAGCTGCTGACCAGACTGGGTGTCGACGTGGACTTCCCGATGGGTCAGGGCTGCTGCGGGCAGGCGCATTACAACACCGGTTACCGGCATGAGGCCGAGCCGCTGGCCCGGCACTTCTCCGATGTCTTCCGCGAGTACGAGGCGATCGTCACTCCCTCCGGTTCCTGCGGGGCGATGGTGCGGGAGCTGTATCCGCGGATGGGCGAGCGGGCGCGTGCCGAGGGCCGGGGGGACTCGCTGGCGCGGACGCTGGCGCCGGTGGTGCCGAAGACGTACGAGCTGACCGAGTTCCTGGTGGACGTGCTCGGGGTGACGGACGTCGGCGCCTACTACCCGCACACGGTCACCTACCACCCCACCTGTCATGGCCTGCGCTCCCTCGGTCTCGGTGACCGGCCGCGCCGGCTGCTCCAGGCGGTCAAGGGCCTGGAGCTGGTCGAGCTGCCGGGTGCCGAGGAGTGCTGCGGGTTCGGGGGCACGTTCGCGCTGAAGAACGCCGAGGTCTCGGCGGCCATGGGCACGGACAAGGTCCGCAACGCCGAGTCGACGGGCGCGGAGGTGCTGTGCGCGGCCGACAACTCCTGTCTGATGCACATCGGCGGCACCATGAGCCGACTGCGGATCGGCATACGGCCCGTCCACATCGCGGAGATCCTGGCGAGCACGGAGGAGGAACCGGCGGCATGAGCGGAACGTTCGTCGGCATGCCGGCCTTTCCGAAGGCCGCGCACGATGCCGTTCACAACCCCACCCTGCGCGGCAATCTGCGGCACGCGACCCACACCATCCGCGCCAAGCGGGCCCGGGCGGTCGCCGAGCTGTCCGACTGGGCGGCGCTGCGGGAGGCGGGTCGCCGGATCAAGGACCACACCCTGCGCCATCTCGACCGCTATCTGGTGCAGTTGGAGGAGTCGGTCACGGCGGCGGGCGGTACGGTCCACTGGGCCGCCGACGCGGACGAGGCCAACCGGATCGTCGCCGAACTCGTCAAGGAGACCGGTGAGTCGGAGGTCGTCAAGGTCAAGTCGATGGCCACGCAGGAGATCGGGCTCAACGAGGCCCTGCTCGAAGAAGGCATCCACGCCTATGAGACCGATCTCGCCGAGCTCATCGTGCAGTTGGGCAAGGACCGGCCCTCGCACATACTCGTGCCGGCCATCCACCGCAACCGGGGCGAGATCCGGGACATCTTCCGCTCCGAGATGGGCGAGTGGGGCCGTCCCGCTCCCGAGGGTCTGACCGACGCCCCGGCCGAACTCGCCGAGGCCGCCAGGCTGCACCTGCGGGAGAAGTTCCTGCGGGCGAAGGTCGGCGTCTCCGGCGCCAACTTCATGGTCGCCGAGACCGGCACCCTCGTCGTCGTCGAGTCCGAGGGCAACGGCCGGATGTGCCTGACCCTGCCGGAGACACTGATCTCGGTCGTCGGCATCGAGAAGATCGTGCCGACCTGGCGGGACCTGGAGGTCTTCCTGCAGACCCTCCCCCGCTCCTCCACCGCCGAGCGCATGAACCCGTACACGTCGATGTGGACCGGCACCACGGACGACGACGGACCCCGGACCTTCCACCTCGTCCTGCTCGACAACGGCCGCACCGACACCCTCGCCGACCAGGTCGGCCGCCAGGCCCTGCGCTGCATCCGCTGCTCGGCCTGCCTGAATGTGTGCCCGGTGTACGAGCGGGCGGGCGGCCACGCCTACGGCTCGGTGTATCCGGGCCCGATCGGCGCGATCCTCAGCCCCCAACTCCGCGGCACGGCGAGCGAGATCGACGCATCCCTGCCGTACGCGTCGAGTCTGTGCGGCGCCTGCTACGAGGTCTGCCCGGTCGCCATCGACATCCCCGAGGTGCTGGTGCATCTGCGCGAGCGGGTCGTGGAGGGTGGTCCGGCGGTACGGCAGGGCAACAAGGTGGTACTGAAGCCGGCCAAGGGGCATACGGCCGAGCGGGCGGCCATGCGGGCGGCGCGCTGGGCGTTCACCCACCCCGGGGCCCTGCGTACCGGCCAGCGCCTCGCCTCCCGCACCCGCCGGCTGCACCCCCGTACCCTGCCGGGCCCGGGCAGGGCGTGGAGCGGCACCCGGGACCTGCCCGCCGTACCGGCGGAACCCTTCCGGGACTGGTGGCAGCGCACCCGTGGTGGAAAGGACGGCACCAAGTGAGCAGCAGGGACAGGATCCTGGGCCGGGTGCGGCGGGCGCTCGCCGATGTGACACCGGACGAGAGGCCGTACGAGCAGGCCGTGAGCCGGGACTATCTGCGGGAGCACGGGACGCGCACGACCGAGCAGACGGTGGAACTGCTGGCCGAGAACCTGGCGGAATACCGGGCGATCGTCCACCGTGCCACCGACGAGGAGATGCCGTATCTCGTCATGCGGCTGCTGGCCCGGCGCGGCTCGCAGGAGGTGCTGGTACCGCCAGGGCTGCCACCGGCGTGGCTGTCCGCCGCGGACCCGGTACGGATCCACGACCGGGCGGTGAGCACACCGCAGCGGCTGGACCGGGTGGGCAGTGTGGTGACGGCGTGTGCGGTGGCGATCGCCGAGACCGGCACGATCGTCCTGGACGGCTCCCCCGACCAGGGCCGACGCCGCATCTCTCTGATCCCGGACCACCACATCTGCGTCGTCCAGGTTCCGGACCAGGTGGTCTCCTCGGTCCCGCAGGCCCTCGAACGCCTCGACCCGGCCCGCCCGTTGACCTGGATCTCCGGCCCTTCTGCCACCAGCGACATCGAGCTGGACCGGGTGGAGGGCGTGCACGGTCCGCGCACACTGGAAGTGATTCTGCTGAGCTGACCGGGCGTCACTTCCGCTGGGTCACCGCGTCGAGCAGGCCGGGAAAGGCCTGGTCCAGCTCGGCGCGGCGCAGTGCGTTCATCCGTGAGGTGCCGACGTAGCACTGCCGGATCAGCCCGGCCTCGCGCAGCACCCTGAAGTGGCCGGTACCTGGAGTCGAACCAGCAGTTCGGGAAGATCGTGGTGACCGTCGGGCGGTGATCCACTGTCGGCGCGGGTGACGGTCCCGGACGCCTTGTGGATGCCGCCTCCGGCGCCGGCCGTGTTGCGGGTGACGGAGCTGTGCTTCAGGGTCGTGGAGCCGACGTCGTCCCCCGAATCCACGTGACAGAAACGCTGAACAAGCGCTTAGATAGGAGTCCGGACTCCACTCCCGACCCGCCGGAGGCCCCGTTGTTCACGTCCGTCGACGACGTCTCCGCCCGCCTCGCCGAGACCGGCTACCTCGCCTCGCCCGCCGTCGCCACGACCGTGTTCCTCGCCGACCGGCTCGGCAAGCCGCTGCTGGTGGAGGGCCCCGCCGGGGTCGGCAAGACCGAGCTGGCCAAGGCCGTCGCCCAGGTCGCCGGGACCCGGCTGGTCCGGCTCCAGTGCTACGAGGGCGTGGACGAGTCCCGCGCGCTGTACGAGTGGAACCACGCCAAGCAGCTGCTGCGCATCAGCGCCGGCCGTGACGAGAGCTGGGACGAGACCCGCACCGACATCTTCAGCGAGGAGTTCCTGCTCCCCCGCCCGCTGCTGACCGCCATCCGCGGTGACGAACCCACCGTGCTGTTGATCGACGAGACCGACAAGGCCGACGTCGAGATGGAGGGACTGCTGCTGGAGGTGCTCAGCGACTTCCAGATCACGGTCCCGGAGCTGGGCACGGTCACCGCGACCCGGCGCCCGTTCGTCGTCCTCACCTCCAACGCCGGCCGGGAGCTGTCCGAGGCGCTGCGCCGCCGCTGTCTGTTCCTGCACATCGGCTTCCCCGAGGAGGAGCTGGAGCGGCGGATCGTACGGCTGAAGGTGCCGGGCCTCGACGCGGCGCTGGCCGAGTCGGTGGTCCGGGTGGTCGGCGCGCTGCGCGCGATGGACCTGCGCAAGGTGCCGTCCGTCGCGGAGACCATCGACTGGGCGCGCACCCTGCTGGCCCTGGGCGCCGACACCCTGGACGAGACGGTCGTACGGGACAGCCTCGGAGTGATCCTCAAGCATCAGGACGACATCCAGAAGGCGGCGGCGAAGCTCGACCTGGACGCACTGTGACCGCCGTCGCCGAGCGGATCACCGGGCTGGTCGGCGCGCTGCGCGCCCACGGCGTGCGGATCGGCACCGGCGAGACCGTGGACGCGGCCCGTGCCGCGGAGGCGCTGGGTCTCGCCGACCGGGAGCTGCTGCGGGAGGGGCTGGCCGCGACACTGCTGCACGGCCCCGCTCAGCGGGCGGTGTTCGACCCGGTCTTCGACCTGTACTTCCCGCGCGGGGTGGGGGGCCCGGACGGAGAATCCAGGGACCGCGAGGCGCTGCGCGACCGTCTGGCCGAAGCCCTGGCGGCGGACGACCGCTCCCTGATGGCCCGGTTGGCGGTGGAATCGGTCGACGCCCTCGGCGGCTACGGCAGTTCACCCGGCTCGGACGGCTTCTCGGCGTACCAGACGCTGGACCGGCTGCGCCCGCAGACCCTGTTGGCGCGCGTGCGGGCAGACGTCCGGGGTCAGGGCGCGAGCGGTGCCGGCTTCACGGACCGGCTGCTGGACGACGAGATCCGGCGCCGTATCGAGGACTTCCGGCGGATGGTCGGAGCAGAGGCACGACGCAGGGTCGCCGAGCGGCGCGGGCGGGACGAGATCGCCCGGCGCGGTGTCGTACCGACCGCGGACCGGGTGGACTTCCTGTACGCGAACCGGAACCAACTGGCCGAGCTGCGCAGGGCGGTTCAGCCGCTCGCGCGCAAGCTGGCCACCCGGCTCGCCGCGCGTCGGCGCCGGGCCGCGCGCGGCACCGTAGACCTGCGCCGTACCCTGCGCTCCTCGCTGTCCACGGGCGGGGTGCCGATGCGGCCGGTACTGCGCCGGCGCCGCCCCGTGCGCCCCGAACTGGTGCTGCTGTGCGACGTGTCCGGCTCGGTGTCCGGCTTCTCCGACTTCACGATGCTGCTGGTGCAGGCGCTGCACGACCAGTTCAGCAAGGTCCGCGTGTTCGCCTTCGTCAACCGGCTCGACGAGGTGACCGGCCTGCTCGACCACGGCCGCGCCGACCCCGACGGGCTCGGCGCCCGCATCCACGCCGAGGCCACGCTCACCGGCTGGCACGGCAGCAGCGACTACGGCGTGGCACTTGGCGAGTTCACCGCGCGGTACGGCGACGCGGTGGGCCCGCGCACCACCGTGTTCGTCCTCGGGGACGCCCGGACGAACATGAGCGACCCGAACCTGGCCGCCGTACGCGAGGTCGCCGGGCGGGCCCGCCGCGTGTACTGGCTGAACCCCGAGCCGCGGGACCGATGGGGCACCGGCGACTCGGCCGCACCCGCCTATGCCGAACTGATCGAGATGCACGAGTGCCGTACGGCCCGTCAGCTCAGCGCGCTGATCGCCCGGCTGCTGCCGGTGTGATCGACTGGTCCGGACGACCGCGATCGGCACCGATCAGCACCCGATCGGCACCGATTCGCACGATTCGCACCTGCTCCGCACCGAAGGACGTACGTACGCCATGAGCCACTCCCCCGTACCGCTCGGCACCTTCCCCACCCCCGTCGAACCGGCGCCCCGGCTCGGTGCGGCGCTCGGGCTCGGGCCCGCGGACCTGTGGATCAAACGGGACGACCTGACCGGTCTGGGCGGCGGCGGCAACAAGATCCGCAAACTGGAGTGGACCGTGGGCGCGGCACTCGCCGAGGGCGCGGACACGCTCGTGACCACGGGCGCCCCGCAGAGCAACCACGCCCGGCTGACCGCCGCCGCGGCCGCCCGGCTGGGCCTGTCCGCCGTCCTCGTGCTGCGCGGCGAGCCGGGCGCCTCCCGGTCCGGGAACCTCGCGCTGGACGGGCTGTTCGGGGCGCGGATCGCGTGGGCGGGCGAGGTGGACCAGGCCGGGCTGGACGCCGCGGCGGCCGAGGTGTGCGCGCGGCTGCGTGGGGGCGGTGCCCGGCCCGCGCTGATCCCGTTCGGCGGGTCGGGGGTGCCGGGCGCCCGGGGCTATGTGCGTTGCGGCGAGGAACTGGACGAGCAGGTGCCTGAGCTGCGCACGGTGGTGGTCGCGCTCGGTTCGGGCGGCACCATGGCCGGCCTGGTCGCGGCCCTGGGCGCCGGCTCGGTGCTCGGCGTCGACGTGGGCGCGCTGGCCGACCCGGCCGCGGCCGTCGCCGAGTTCGCGGCACCGCTCTCGACCGGGGAGATCACGCCGGAGGGGCTGCGGGTGCGCCGCGACCAGGTGGGCGCCGGGTACGCGACGCTGACCGGCCCGGTGACCGAGGCGCTCCGGCTCGCCGCCCGCACCGAGGGCCTGGTCCTCGACCCCATCTACACGGGCCGGGCCCTGGCCGGACTCCGGGCCGCCGTCCGCGACGGTGACGTCCGGCCCGGCGAGAAGACGGTGTTCCTCCACACCGGCGGCCTGCCCGGCCTGTTCGGCCACCCGGACGCGGTCGCCTTCGCGGAGGAGGGAGCGGCGGCCTTCGACGGGTGACGCCAAAGGACCGTACTGCCCTGGACATGCGACCGGGTCGCACGCCGTGCGACCCGGTTCCACAGGGGCAGCCCCTCTTTCAGCCCTTCGCGTACTCCTTCGCCATGGTCCCGGCGAAGTCGTAGACCACGACCTGCTCGTCCCCGACGACCCAGGCGTCGTGGCCGGGCCCGCACACGAACACGTCTCCGGGGCCGACCTCGCGCTCGCCGCCGTCGTCCATACGGAGATGCATTCGTCCCTGCACCACATAGCCGTTGTGGTGGACCATGCAGCTCTCGGTGCCCGCGATCGGCCCCACCGACTCCGACCAGCGCCAACCGGGTTCGAAGGTGGCCACGGCGAAGTCCAACCCGGTCAGATGGAGGGCTTCGAGGTGGCCGCGGGGGAAGTCGCGCGCGGACCGGGGCCGGGGCCGGCCACTGTTCCCGGCAGCCTCGGTCGCCACCGGCGCTGCGGCGGCGGCCGCGCCCCATGGCTCCATGGTCGGCCCCGCGCTTCGGTGCCGCCATTCGGCTGAGGAGCCAGGGTGCCCCTGCCCCACCTGACGCCTCCATGGCCCCTAGGCCCCGGCAGCCCCGACTGCCCCAGCTGCCCCAACTGCCCCGGATGAGGCCTCCCTCTCCAAGACCCGTCGCCTCACGCCGGGCGATGACGGGGGCCGTTCGCTCGGCATGGCGTACGGCGAACAGGGCGCCGGCATGGGCGAGATCCCGGCGCCGACGGGCGGGCGGTCCGGCAGTGGTTCATGGAGCTGGACGGGGCCCTCACGGCACCCGGGGAAGGGTCCGCCCGTAGGCTGGCCAACCAGATGTCCCACCCGATCACCCGATCACCCGAAGGCGACCATGTACGCGACCTCCCTCGGTGCCGACGGCGCCGAGCTGTGTCCCCTCCAGCCCTGGCAGGCCGAGGAGTTCCTCGCCCATGTGGACCGCGGCCGGGAGTTCATCGGACGGTTCAACGGTCTCCCGGACGTGGTCACGGACCTGGCGGCCGCCCGGGAGTTCCTGACGGCGTACGCCGGGAAGGAGGCGGCCGACGCGGGCCTCATCCGGGGGATCCGGCTCGACCGCACGCTGGTCGGAGCGGTGATCCTGCGCCGGATGGACGTCCCTCAGGGCACGGCGGAGGCAGGCTGCTGGCTGGAACCGGCAGCGGTGGGCCGGGGGTTGGTGACCAGGGCCGCCCGTGTGCTCATCGACTGGGCGATCCGGGAGCGGGGCATCCACCGGGTGGAGTGGTGGGTGTCGGCGGGGAACATCCCCAGCATCGGGGTCGCCCGGCGGCTGGGCATGCGCAAGGAGGCCGTCCTCCGGGAGAGTTACCTGTACCGGGGCGAGCGACACGACGAGGAGATCTGGTCGGTGCTGGCGTCGGACTGGACGGGGGGTAGACGGGCCGACGGCGTGTGACCGGCCCCCGTCGCCGGCGGCGGTCGCCGTCCAGGTCGGATCATCTGCGTTGCCCCCGAATGCACGTCAGTTGATTGACCGAACAAAGGAGAATGCCGGTTTCCGCGCTCACCGGTACACCGCCCGCACCGCTAAGTTGTCCGCCATGAGCAACCTTGACCGCGCACCCGTGCCCAGCGTCTGCGGCGGCCGCGGATTCGTCGTGGCCGAGCCCGTCCGCGAACTGCTGAGCCCCCGTCAGGTGCGGCTGGGCGAGTCGACCGAGGTGCGCCGGCTGCTGCCGAACCTCGGCCGCCGCATGATCGGCGCGTGGGCCTTCGTCGACCACTACGGCCCGGACGACATCGCCGACGAACCCGGCATGCAGGTTCCGCCGCATCCGCACATCGGGCTGCAGACGGTCAGCTGGCTGCACGAGGGCGAGGTGCTGCACCGCGACTCGACGGGCAGCCTGCAGACGATCCGGCCCAGGCAGCTGGGCCTGATGACCTCGGGCCGCGGGATCAGCCACTCCGAGGAGAGCCCGCGCCCGCACGCCCGATTCCTGCACGGCGCCCAGCTGTGGGTCGCGCTGCCCGACGAACACCGCCACGCCGACCCGCAGTTCGAGCACCACCCGGACCTGCCCACGGTCACCGCGCCCGGCCTGACCGCCACGGTGATCCTCGGCGACCTCGACGGCTCCGCTTCACCCGGTACGACGTACACCCCGATCATCGGCGCCGATGTCGCCCTCGCCCGGGGCGCCGACGTACGGCTGCCCCTGGAGCCCGACTTCGAGTACGGCGTGCTGGCCATGTCCGGCGAGGTCCACGTGGACGGCGTGCCGGTGCCCCCCGGCTCGCTGCTCTACCTCGGCTGCGGCCGCTCCGAACTCCCGCTGCGCGCCGAGTCGGACGCCGGAATCATGCTGCTGGGCGGCGAGCCGTTCGCGGAGGAGCTGATCATGTGGTGGAACTTCGTCGCCCGCTCCCAGGAGGAAATCGTACAGGCTCGCGAGGACTGGATGAAGGGGGCTCGATTCGGCGAGGTGAAGGGGTACGACGGATCTCCGCTGCCAGCACCCGAACTGCCGCCGGTGCCGTTGAAAC
This sequence comes from Streptomyces sp. NPDC030820, assembly GCF_055572075.1. Taxonomy (NCBI): domain Bacteria; kingdom Bacillati; phylum Actinomycetota; class Actinomycetes; order Kitasatosporales; family Streptomycetaceae; genus Streptomyces; species Streptomyces sp. NPDC030820. The sequence continues at coordinate 743,573 of NZ_JBVIEB010000003.1, read as the reverse complement.
CACGCGGAAGGGCGCGCTGACCTGGGAGTATCCGGTCTTCCGGTCAGGTAGGTTCGAGACGATCTCGCCGCCCGCCTCGCAAAGAGTATCTGTGGCGGCTAGGCCGTCGGATGCTGCCGCACGGACACCTCCGAGGGCATCCCGCGTTTCCGACGTGTGGGCATCTGAAGGCCGCTTTGGCCGGACGAATGCTGACCCAATGCTGACTTTACTGACAGGTAGGCAGGGCAGGGTCAAGCTGTGTGGTCGTCGCGTGGAGCCCGGCCTCGCGGATAGGTCGACTGCATGGCGCTGTCAGCCGATGCTGCCCTCGGGAGCCGATTGACCCTGGGGGCCAGTGATCGCATGCCGAACGCCCGGGTCGTTGTGAGAACCCCTTAGGGACTGCCATGTACACGAGCTTGCCCTCGTTCAGGGCACGAACCCATACAGGGAGCTGGGCCTTGTCCGGCACGGCCTTGATGACGTTCGCGTTCTTCCACCCCTCTGGCGACGGTCACCTGGCCCGCGTTGCCCGGATGTCTCTGACTGGTTGAGCAGGCGTATCACGTTGTCGGCATCCCGGGAGCCGCCTGGACGCCGTTCCCCCGAGTCTGTCATTCCGGCGTCCGCCGGTTCCGGCTGACGACCGGTGGTGGTCAGCTCGGTCGCGGGTGGCCGAAGAGCAGGTCGTAGCCGGGCGGGAGCTGGAACAGGATGTGGTTCATCAGGTCCTCGCCCGCGATGTCGGCCACGACGCTGAGTACGGCGCTGACGTCCCATGTGGCGGTCTTCTCCGTGGCGCCTTCGATCCAGGCTGCGGTCGCCCGGATGAACCTCTCGGGTGTCAGCGGTTCATGTGCTTGGAGCGGGTTGAGCAGGACATACGCCAGCGTCTCAGGAAGCCGGGCGGCCAACTCGGCGCGCACCTCGCCCACCAGGTGAGCGCCCAGCAGGGCCAGCACGACCCGGGAGGCCCGTTCCGCCTCCTCCTGCGACGGGTATTCTCCGCGTTCTTGGACTGCGGCGATGAAGGCGTTCCACTCGAGTCGCATGCTCTCCTCCCTAGGCGACCGGCACCGGCGGATGCCCGCTGGCGTCCTTGTCCGGGGCCGTGGTGGCGTGCAGCGGATGTTCTTGTTCGGTCCAGATGGTCTTTCCGCCGGGTGTGTGGCGGGTGCCCCACCGGTCGGAGAGCTGTCCGACGAGCAGCAGGCCGCGGCCGCCCTCGTCCAGGGTGTGGGCACGGCGCGGGTGGGGGGAGGTGCTGCTGGCGTCGGAGACCTCGCAGATCAGGCTGCCGTCGTGGATCAGGCGCAGCTCGATGGGGGCGCGGGCGTGACGGATGGCATTGGTGACCAGTTCACTGACGAGCAGTTCGGTGGTGGGCACCGCCTCGGACAGCCCCCACCGCCTGAGCTGGGCTGCGGCCTCGCGGCGGGCCTGTGCGACGGCGGCCGGGGCGGCGGGCACCTTCCAGGAGGCGACGTGCGCGGCGTCCAGCGCGTGGGTGCGGGCGATGAGGAGCGCCACGTCGTCGGCGTGCCCGTCGGGCAGCAGGGTCTGCAGGACGGTGTCGCACAGGGCGTCCAGAGAGGGCGCCGGCCGGGCGAGCGCCTCGCGCAGGGCCTTCATGCCCGCGTCGATGTCGCGGTCGCGGGCTTCGATCAGGCCGTCGCTGTACAGCGCGAGCAGGCTGCCTTCCGGCAGGGCGATGTCGACGGCGTCGAAGGGCGCGCCGCCCACCCCCAGCGGCGGTCCCGGTTCGACGTCGACGAAGGAGACGGTGCCATCCGGGGTGAGCACAGCGGGCGGCGGGTGGCCGGCGCTGGCCAGGGTGCAGTGGCAGGTGACCGGGTCGTACACCGCGTACAGGCAGGTCGCGCCGATCTCCCCGGCCATCTCGGTGCCGTCCCTGACTTCGTCGAGGATGAGGTCGTCGAGGTCGGACAGCAGCTCGTCCGGGGGCAGGTCGACATCGGCGAGGGTGCGCACGGCCGTGCGTAGCCGTCCCATGGCCGCGGAGGCGTTCAGGCCGTGGCCGACGACGTCGCCGACGACCAGTGCCATCCGTGCGCCGGACAGGGCGATGACGTCGAACCAGTCCCCGCCGACGCCGGCGTGGGGATCGGCGGGCAGGTAGCGGGCGGCTGTCTCCAGCGCCTGCTGGGCGGGGAGGTGGTGCTGCAGCAGGCTGCGCTGCAGTGCGAGGGCGGCGCCGTCGCTCTCCTGGGGCACGGGCGCCTGCAGGATCCACTGCACCTCGCCCTTGCCGTTCAGCAGCGGGCATGCTCGTAGTTCGGCCTCGATCGTGCGGCCGGCCTGGTCGCGCAGCAGGACCCGGCCGATCCATGCCTGCCGGTCGGCCAGGTGCCGTCGTGCGGAGTCGGGCAGCCCGTCCTCGAGCAGTTCGGCGGCCGCGCGGCCCACGATGTCCTCGGGGCTGTAGCCCAGCAGGGCCTGGGCGCCGGGGCTCCAGGCGGTGACCGTTCCTCGGGCGTCGACGGCGGCGGCCGCCAGCTCGGTGGCCGGGACGAAGCCGTCCCCGCTGCTCGGGCGGAATCCGGCGTACCTGATCACCTCCGCTCACCCCCTGCCGTCCGCTTCGCGCTGGTCGCGGTTGCCGCCTGGTGCCGCAGTCACCGTGCCCGACGACCGGGCCGTCGGCGTGAGGGAAGAGGGCAGCGCCTCAGCCACGGTCGGGTGTACCGGTACGGCGTGCCGCAGGCCGGTGACGTCGAGCACGTGCAGCAACGGTCCTTCCGGGCACACCAGATGGAGCCGGCCGCCGTAGCAGGCGGCACGAAGGTGTGCACCGAACAGGGCGCCGAGCCCCATGGCGTCGCAGGCGGTCACGCGGGAGACGTCGATGACGAGCCGGGAGGGGTCGCTGCCGGGCATCGAGGTCACGAGCGTCAGATAGGCCCGCAGTTCCGCCCGCGTCGCCATGGACAGCTCTCCGGCCGCGTTCACGATCAGCCAGCCCCGCTCGGGGCGCCAGGACAGGGAAAGGGAGGCGTCACGCCGAGGCACTCTGACACCACCCCTTTCCGCAGTCCGGGCAGACCCCAGCGGTACGACCGGCGCCTTCCGGTGGGCGCCGGCTGGGTCGGCTGCCCGGCCCTCCTCTCACATCGCCAACAAGTCGGAGCAATCCAGATATTTGTGATAATTAGATAGGCCATGAACGGGGTAAATGTCAAGATGACGAGAAGAGGGTGTTAGCGCCAGGCGGATGTGCGGAGGCATGCCGTCATGGACTGGTTCACGGACCCTGACTACTGGCTGGGCCGGATGCTTTTCCAGCGCGGTCTGGCCGTGCTGTACTGCGTCGCGTTCGTCAGCTCGGCCCTGCAGTTCCGCGGGCTGATCGGGGAGCGGGGGCTGCTGCCGGTGCCGCGCTTCACCGCGCAGGTGGCGTTCAGGCGGGCTCCGAGTATCTTCCAGCTGCACTACTCGGACCGTTTCTTCGCCGCCATGGCCTGGACGGGCACCGCGGGATCCGCCGCGGTGGCGGCGGGGGTGCCGGACCGGCTGCCGCTGTGGGCGGCGATGGTGATGTGGGCGCTGCTGTGGGCGCTGTACCTGTCCATCGTCAACGTCGGGCAGACCTGGTACGGGTTCATGTGGGAATACCTGCTGCTGGAGGCCGGCTTCCTGGCGATCTTCCTCGGCAACGACGACGTCGCGCCGCCCGTGCTGGTGCGAGGGCTGCTGATCTGGCTGCTGTTCCGGCTTGAGTTCGGCGCCGGGCTGATCAAGCTGCGCGGCGATTCCTGCTGGCGGGATCTGACGTGCCTGTACTACCACCACGAGACCCAGCCGCTGCCCGGCCCGCTCAGCTGGTTCTTCCACCACCTCCCCAAGCCCGTCCATCGCGTGGAGGCGGTGGCCAACCACGTCGCACAACTCCTCGTGCCGTTTGCCCTGTTCGCGCCGCAGCCGGCGGCGAGCATCGCCGCCGGCTTGGTGATCATCACCCAGCTGTGGCTGGTCGCGTCCGGCAACTTCGCCTGGCTGAACTGGCTGACGATCGTGCTGGCGCTGTCCGCGATCGGCGGCTCGCAGGTCACCGGCGCGCTGGGTCCTGCGCCGCGTTTCGCCGCCGCACCGGTGTGGTTCGAAGGCCTCGTGCTGGCTGTCGCCGCCCTGGTGGTGGTGCTCAGCTACTGGCCGGTGCGTAACCTGCTCTCCCGCAGCCAGGTCATGAACGCGTCCTTCACTCCGCTGCACCTGGTCAACACCTACGGCGCGTTCGGCAGCGTGGGCCGCACCCGGTACGAGCTGATCGTCGAGGGCACCGACGAGCCGGAGATCACCGAAGAGACCGTGTGGCAGGAGTACGTCTTCAAGGGCAAGCCGGGCGGCATGCGGCGGCTTCCGCCGCAGGTGGCCCCGTACCACCTCAGGCTGGACTGGCTGATGTGGTTCGCCGCGCTCTCCCCTGTGTACGCGGCCGGCTGGCTCCCCGCCTTGCTCCTCGCCCTGTTGGAGAACAACCCGGCCGTGCTGAGTTTGCTGCACCGCAATCCCTTCCCGGGCTCGCCGCCTGCTGTCGTCCGGATCTGCCTGTACGAGTACCGGTTCACCAGCTGGTCGGAACTGCGCGCGAACAGTGCCTGGTGGAGCCGCACCTTCCTCGGCGAGTACGTGCCGGCCGTCGCCAAGCGGCAACCGGTATCCAGCGCATGAGGCCCGGGTTCCGCAGGAGACTCGGCCCTGGCTCGGCTTTCAGGATCATCGTGCAGCAGCCGACGTCGAGGACTTCGATGATGTCGCCGTGGGTGGTGTAGACAAGCCAGCACCATTCGCCGAATGCTGCGGCCAGACCGGAGACGTGTGCCTGCGGTGTCCTGGCAACGGCGTCGATGAGCGTAATGATCTCCTCGTGCGTATCGTTCGGGACGCCGAACAACACGCCGGCAGCGGGTTGGACCACTTCGACTCTCATGTCCCCCCTGCAGATGAACCGGAGCAGCGCCGGCGGCTCTCCTCTCCACCGCGTCTGGCCTACGGGCCACGATTCCTCCGGGCTCAGGAGAACGGCAACAGGCTGACCACACCTATTCCGGTCGGCTGCCGGTGCACGAGTCCCCCGGGGTTCCCATGCGCGCCACTTGGCGGGCGCCGGCGGTCTGCTGTTGCGGCCACCGGCGCCCGCCTCGGTCCGGCTCCGGGCCCGCGGCGATCAGAATTCGGCGCCGGCCCCGGCGGCCGCCGGTTCCTTTTCCTCGGGCTTGTCGGCGATGACGGCCTCCGTGGTGAGGAACAGCGCGGCGATGGAAGCGGCGTTCTGCAGCGCGGAGCGGGTCACCTTCGCCGGGTCGATGATGCCCGCGGCCAGCATGTCCACGTACTCGCCGGTCGCGGCGTTCAGACCGTGGCCGACGGGCAGCGTCCGCACCTTCTCCACCACGACACCGCCCTCCAGGCCGGCGTTGCGGGCGATCTGCTGCAGCGGGGCGGTCAGCGCGCGGCGGACCATCTCCACACCGGTCCGCTCCTCGTCGTCCACCTCCAGCTTCTCGAACGCCTTCTCGGACGCCTGCAGCAGGGCCACGCCGCCACCGGCGACGATGCCCTCCTCGACGGCGGCCTTCGCGTTGCGGACGGCGTCCTCGATGCGGTGCTTGCGCTCCTTGAGCTCCACCTCGGTGGCGGCGCCAGCCTTGATCACGGCCACGCCGCCGGCGAGCTTGGCCAAGCGCTCCTGCAGCTTCTCGCGGTCGTAGTCGGAGTCCGAGCGTTCGATCTCGGCGCGGATCTGCTTGACCCTGCCCTCGATCGCGCTGCCGTCGCCGGCGCCCTCCACGATGGTGGTGTCGTCCTTGGTGACGACCACCTTGCGGGCCCGGCCCAGCACGTCCAGGCCAGCGTGCTCCAGCTTCAGGCCGACCTCGTCGGACACGACCGTGGCACCGGTGAGCACGGCCATGTCGCCGAGCATCGCCTTGCGGCGGTCGCCGAAGCCCGGGGCCTTGACGGCGACGGACTTGAAGGTGCCACGGATCTTGTTGACGACCAGGGTCGCCAGCGCCTCGCCCTCCACGTCCTCGGCGATCACCAGCAGCGGCCGGCTCTCCCGCATCACCTGCTCCAGGAGCGGCAGCAGATCCTTCACCGCAGTGACCTTGGAGCCGACCAGCAGGATGTACGGGTCCTCCAGGACCGCTTCCATGCGTTCGGCGTCGGTGACGAAGTACGGCGAGATGTAGCCCTTGTCGAAGCGCATACCCTCGGTGAGCTCCAGCTCCAGGCCGAAGGTGTTGGACTCCTCGACGGTGATGACGCCTTCCTTGCCGACCTTGTCCATGGCCTCGGCGATCAGCTCACCGATCGCCCGGTCCCCGCCCGCAGACACCGCGGCCGTGTTGGCGATCTCCTCCTTGGTCTCCAGCTCCTTGGCCTGCTCCAGCACGGCCGCGGAGACGGCCTCGACGGCCTTCTCGATACCGCGCTTGAGAGCCATCGGGTTGGCACCGGCGGCGACGTTGCGCAGCCCCTCCTTGACCAGGGCCTGGGCGAGCACGGTCGCGGTGGTCGTACCGTCACCGGCGACGTCGTCCGTCTTCTTGGCGACTTCCTTGACCAGCTCGGCGCCGATCTTCTCGTACGGGTCCTGAAGCTCGATCTCCTTGGCGATGGAGACACCATCGTTGGTGATCGTGGGGGCGCCCCACTTCTTGTCCAGGACCACGTTGCGGCCCTTGGGGCCGAGCGTCACCTTTACGGCGTCCGCGAGCTGGTTCATGCCGCGCTCCAGAGCGCGGCGCGCCTCCTCCTCATAAGCGATGATCTTCGCAGTCATCGGTACGGTCTCCTCCGCATCGAATTCTTGAGACGATGACGGTGGCCCGGGGTGACGCCCGCGACGTTCACCCGCGCGCCGGAGGTTTCCCTCACGGCCGCACGAGCACGTCACCCGACCCGCCGTTAGCACTCTCACTGCGAGAGTGCTAATCCCTCGTTTAGCACTTCGGCTCGCTCGGGGGCAAGTGGCCGCCTCGGATGGCTGCGGCCCGTCAACGCCGTTGCGCATCCGAGAGGGCCTGGCAGGGGTGCCGGGATGAAGCGGATTCCTCGGGGGTGGAACCGGTCCGGTGACCTCAAGGTGGCCGGGCGGAGCAGACGGTCGCCGAGGCGGTAGCCGGTACGCGTCGCGGTGTGCCTGCTGTTGCCGGAGGGTGTACTGCCTCCGCGGCGCGGCCGGAACAGCGAGCACGCGAGGCCGCTCCCCGGGAAGCACGCCGCGACACGGAGGCCACGGGGAAGTGCTGTCACAACTCCTGCCCCGACCGCGCCCAGGCAGTGCGCCCGGGCCAGTTAATCCCGCAGATTCCTTCTGAGAAGCGAGTTCCCAACCGCGTGACACGTGGCCTCGCCGCAGCCGATTCTGACGGAACCCCTGGGCGTCAAGGCCCGGCTCCCGCTCGGGTGCTGTCGTGCGGATTCCGGGGGATCCTCGCACCGGCCACTGATAGCGAACCGTCGTCTACGCTCGACCTGTTCACGTACCAATGGGAGGGGGTGAGGTCCGTGCTGCTCACAGATCTGGTCGAGGTGACGTCACCGGACGAGCTGGGGGAACTGCTCGGCGAGCCGACACCGGGCGCGCGGGTCAAGGTCCGGCGGAGCCTGCACGAGCACGACCGCCAGTGGCTGGCCGCGTCGCCGCTGTGCATGGTGGCGACCTCGGGCGCCGACGGCAGCTGCGACGCGTCACCGAAGGGTGACCCGGCCGGGTTCACGCTCGTGCTCGACGACACGACGATCGCGATCCCCGAACGTCCCGGGAACCGCCGGGCCGACGGCTTCCGCAACATCCTGGCCAATCCCCACGTGGGGCTGCTCTACCTGATCCCCGGCCGCCCCGACACGCTGCGCATCAACGGCCGCGCGCGCATCCTGCGCGATGCGCCCTTCTTCGACGACATGGTCGTGAAGGGGAATCGTCCACAGCTGGCCCTGCTCGTCGAGATCGACCAGGTCTTCTACCACTGCCCGAGAGCCCTGCTGCGCGGCGGAGTCTGGCAGCCGGAGACCTGGCGGCCGGAAGCGGCGCCGTCCCGCGCGGTACTCGCGAAGGCGCACGATCGCCGTTCGGAGAGCGTGGAGGAACTGGAGGCGTACTACGGCTCGCAGTACCTGGAGCGCCTGTACCAGTAACCGATCGTGTCAGAAGCGGTATGTCCGGCCCGGGATGCGCAGACTGTGTTGGCCACTCCCTGGCCGAGCGGCGGTGGCGGTCTCCACGCCGACAGTGTGGCCGTATCCGGGGGTGCCCCGGATCCTGGTTTCAGCCGGCCAGGTCGGCTTTGCCGAACAGGACGGCGTAGCCGGAGGGGAGCTGGCTGATGATCTGGTTCAGCATCCACCAGCGCCTGTCCGAGCGGTCCGGGCAGCTGGGAGGCAAGATCATCGACCTCGCCGGGGCTGATGCGCTGGGCCAGCACGCTCAGCACCGCTTCGGTGACCTTCGCGGCTTCGTCCTGGCTGTCGTATTCGCCGAGCTCACGTACGCGAGCGAGGAACTCATGGTGCTGCATCGTCTCGTCACCTCCGCTTGCCGGCAATCTCAGGGCGTCCAATGCGGATGCCCTCTTCCCCCGGTACCCAGGTAGGGGCAAGCCTGTCAGCTCCGCGAGACGGGCAACGGCGGCTTGCCTGCCGGGGCGGATGCATCCCGTACGCCGCACTCCGGCGTCGATGCGCTCCTCGCGGGCGGGGCCGGCCCGGTGACCTCCACGGTGGCCGGGCGCAGCAGGCTCTCTCCAAGACGGTAGCCGGGACGCAGGACCGCCGAGCACACCAGGCGGTCCGCATCGGGGACAACATGGTGCGTCAGAGCGTCGTGGCAGGCCGGGTCGAACCGATCGCCCACCTCACCGAACGACATGACGCCCAGCGAGCCGAGCTGCTCCTGCAGGCTGTCGGCGATGTCCCTCAGACCGGGCGTGAGCGGCTCGTTGGCACACGCCCGGTCGACGGCGTCCAGCACGGGCAGCAGCGCCTTGAGCACGTTGGCCACCGCGATCTCGCGCACGGCCAGGCGGTCCCGCCGCACCCGCTTGCGGTAGTTGTCGTACTCGGCCTTGATCCGCTGCAGGTCGGCGGTCCGCTCCTGAACCAGGCGCCGCAGCTGCTCAAGTTCGGTGCTCTGCGGACCGCTCCTGGTCATCGTCAGCCAGCCTCCGGCTTGTCGTCGTCGACGATCTCTGCGTCCACCACTTCATCCTCAGGCCCACCGGCCGCACCGCCCGGGGACGCCCCGGCCGCACCCGCCGGTTGCTCGGCCCGAGACTTCTCGTACAGAGCCGTGCCGATCTTCTGCGCGGCCTGCGCGGTACGGTCGATCGCCTGCCGGATTGCCGCCGTGTCCGCACCCTCCTCCTTCAGCTTCTCCTTCAGGTCGGTCAGCGCCGTCTCCGTCTCGGACTTGGCGTCCGCCGGGATGTTCTCCGCGTTGTCCTTGAGGAGCTTCTCGGTCGAGTAGACGAGTTGCTCGCCCTGGTTGCGGGTCTCCGCCGCCTCACGCCGCTTGCGGTCCTCCTCGGCGTGCTGCTCGGCCTCCCGGACCATGCGGTCGATGTCGTCCTTGGGCAGCGCCGAGCCGCCCGTGACGGTCATCTTCTGCTCCTTGCCGGTGCCCAGGTCCTTCGCCGAGACGTGCATGATTCCGTTGGCGTCGATGTCGAAGGCGACCTCGATCTGCGGCACCCCGCGCGGCGCCGGGGGCAGGCCGGTCAGCTCGAACATGCCGAGCTTCTTGTTGTACGCCGCGATCTCCCGCTCGCCCTGGTAGACCTGCACGGTCACCGACGGCTGGTTGTCCTCGGCGGTGGTGAAGATCTCCGAACGGCGGGTGGGGATCGTGGTGTTGCGCTCGATGAGCTTGGTCATGATGCCGCCCTTGGTCTCGATGCCCAGGGACAGCGGGGTCACGTCGAGCAGCAGGACGTCCTTGACCTCGCCCTTGAGGACACCCGCCTGCAGGCTCGCGCCGACGGCCACGACCTCGTCCGGGTTGACACCCTTGTGCGGGTCCTTGCCGGTCAGCTCCTTCACCAGCTCGGTCACCGCCGGCATACGGGTCGAGCCGCCCACCAGGACGACGTGGTCGATGTCGGAGACCTTGATCCCGGCATCCTTGATCGCATTGTGGAACGGCGCCTTGCACCGCTCCAGCAGATCCGACGTCAGCTGCTCGAACTGGGCGCGGGTCAGCTTCTCGTCCAGATGCAGCGGCCCTTCGGCCGAGGCGGTGATGTAGGGCAGGTTGATGGTCGTCTCGGTGGACGACGACAGCTCGACCTTCGCCTTTTCCGCCGCCTCCCTGAGGCGCTGCACGGCCATCTTGTCCTTGGCCAGGTCCACGCCGTAGTGGTTCTTGAACTGCGTGACCAGGTGGTCGACGATCCGCTGGTCCCAGTCGTCACCGCCCAGGTGGGTGTCGCCGTTGGTGGCCTTCACCTCGATGACGCCCTCGCCCATCTCCAGCAGCGACACGTCGAAGGTGCCGCCGCCCAGATCGAAGACGAGGACCGTCTGGTCGTTCTCCTTGTCCAGGCCGTAGGCCAGTGCAGCGGCCGTCGGCTCGTTGATGATCCGCAGCACGTTCAGGCCCGCGATCTCCCCGGCCTCCTTGGTCGCCTGCCGCTGAGCGTCGTCGAAGTACGCGGGCACGGTGACCACGGCATCGGTGACGTCCTCACCCAGGTACGCCTCCGCGTCCCGCTTGAGCTTCTGCAGCACGCGCGCGGAGATCTCCTGCGCGGTGTACCGCTTGCCGTCGACGTCCCCGTGCTCCGGGAACCGCCAGGCGTGGTCGCCCATGTGCCGCTTGACGGAGCGTGCCGTGCGCTCCACGTTCGTCACGGCCTGCCGCTTGGCGACCTCGCCGACCAGCACCTCGCCGTTCTTGGAGAACGCCACCACCGACGGGGTCGTCCGCGCGCCTTCCGCGTTGGTGATGACGCTGGGCTCGCCGCCCTCCAGGACCGAGACCACCGAGTTCGTCGTACCCAGGTCGATACCAACCGCACGTGCCATCTGTGCTCCCCCTCCTCGTCCTCACCTCGTTCTTCGTCTCACCGGCCGGGAATCCACCGGACCGGACCCGCACGCAGCGGCGGCTCGGGACGGACATCCCCGAGCACCACGAGGTAACGCGGCGCCGGCCGGACCGGCCGCGCGACGACAGGGCCGGGGTCGTATGCCCGCTCGGCCGTCCGCTGGTAGGTCTGGTCGTACGCCGCGCGCAGGACCGGATCGCGGAGCGTCTCGTACGCCGACCGCACCTCGCCGAACCGTTCGGCGGTGACCGCATCCACGCGGGTGTCGGGGCGCAGCTCCCGCACCCGGGCGCGGAAGGCAGAGGTGATCACCTCGGCTGTCGCCGAGGGCTCCACTCCCAGCACCGCATACAGGTCTCCACCCTGGTCCCGCGTCGGCATCCCGCCACCTCCTCGCCCACTGCGAGCTGCGACTTCACCCTTACTTGCCGCAATTCCTGAGATAAAACTTGAGTCTCATCTTGTCAAGGCTGATGAGGGGATGTATAGGGGGTTTCAGAGGCATTCCGGACTCCCGGAGCCCGGAATGGGCAGATCGCCAGGTGAAAGGAGCTGCACGATGGCTGCGCTCATCCCCCTGGCACGGCCGGCCGTCATGCCGATCGACGCCTATCAGAGCGGCGACGCCTTCGTCGTCCACTTCGACCTGTCCGGCGTCGATCCCGACACCGTCGACCTCAACGTGGAGCGCAACGTGCTGACCGTGCGAGCCGAGCGGCCCGGCCCGGACGCCAAGGAGGCCGACCTGCTCGTCGCCGAGCGGCCCCACGGCGTCTTCAGCCGCCAGCTTCTGCTGGGCGACTCGCTCGACCCTGAGAAGATCACCGCCCACTACGACGCCGGCGTGCTCACCGTGAAGATCCCGGTGACGGAAGAGGCCAAGCCCCGCCGCATCGAGGTCGGCCGGAAGGACGCGGAGTCACAGCGGATCGAGAGCTGACATCCCGCCCCACGGGAAGCAAGCGGAAGAAGCGGCACATAAGGAGGGAATACAGGTAGACAACAGCAGACCGCAGCATCGACGACATGACCGTGGGCCGCCGCACCCTGAACGTCGTGCGGCGGGCCACGGCGGGCGCTGAGCGGCAGGAGTGAGGACCATGGCCGTGTTCCTCGCCTCCCACTGGGAGAACGGCTGGGCCGTGACGGAGATCAAAGGGGCCCTGGACACCACCACGGCCCGTGAGCTGTGTGATTACGTGGCCGCCGTCACCGCCAAGCACCGGCACTTGCTCAACCTGATCGTGGACCTGTCCGAGCTGACCTGGGCCGACACCGGCGGCCTGGCTGCCCTGATGTCCGTCCGGGCCATGCTGGAGGAGGACGAGGGAGAGCTGCGCCTGATATGCCCCGAAGGGCGGGTGGAGCGGCTCCTGCGCGACAGCGGTCTCGCCCAGGCCCTGCCCGTCTACCCCTCCCTCGAGGCCGCGCTCACAGCGCCCCGGACCACAGTCGCCAACCGGATGGGAGGTGCCGTGCCGTGATCACCGAACTTGCCGTCGAACGAGTCGAGTTCACCTGCGGCTCGTGCTGGCACCGCTGGAGCGTCGACTACGACGTGCAGCGCTACCGGGACGCCCTCGATGCCGAGTGGGAGGTCTTCTACCGCGACAACACGGCGGTTCCCTCCCCCTACACGCCGCAGGGCGCTCCGCCCTGCGAACACTGCGGCCGGCGCTGGGTCGGGCGCCTCGTGGCCCGCCGCCCCGTGCCCCTGCCCGACGCGGAAGGGCCGCGCAGCCGCGTTCCGGCCGAAGGCGGGCACCGCCCCGAGCGGCACACCGCGCCGATGCTGCGCGCCGCCGGTCATCCCCAGCCGCACGCGCGAGCCGAGCATCCGTCCACGGAAACGTCCTGACCGGCCAGTCGGCCCGGGACGGTCACCGCATCCAACCCGCACCTGCCCTCGTACGGCGCGCACCGCACGGGGGCAGGGCTCACTGTCCGAGCTGGGGTCACTGTCCGGACGTGATCTCGATGCGGCGCGATTTGGTGGCTTCCGCCTTCGGTACCTTGACGGTCAGCACACCGTTGTCGAGGGTGGCCTCGACGTTCTCCGGGCTGATGTCGCCGGGCAGCGCGGCGCGGTACTCGAACCGGCCGGTCCTGCGGGTGCTGCGGCGCAGCATGCCGGTGCGCTCGCGTTCTTTGAACTCGCCGGTGATGGTCAGTTCGCGTTCGGTCATCTCGATGTCGAGGTCCTCGCGCTTGACGCCGGGAACCTCGACTTCGACGCGGTAGGCGTCATCGGTTTCCGACAGGTCAGCCAGCGGCGACCAGGCCATGCCCTCCGTCATGGAGCCCATGGCGCCGCCCATGGTGGACTCCAGCAGGGTCCCCATCCTGCCGATGAGATCGTTGAACTCGGCGAGAGGATCCGTGCCCCAGCCTGGGAACCGCCGTTCAGCCAGGGGCCCGCCTCGTCGCACAGGCAGTGCCATTACTCCCCACCTCCACACAAACGCACCTTCTGTCACTTTCAGGCTATTCCTGGTGGTGCTTCGCGGCACGGCCGGATTGCGGCCACATGGAGAAGTGCTGTGGTCGCACTCGTGAACTGTGTGAGCTGCGGCATTGTCAGCGTGAGCGGCCGACGCCCACGATGAGGCGGACGACAGACGTCAAGGAAGGCAGCTCCTCATGGGTAATCATGTGCATGTGCGACTCAGTCAGGGGCTGAGCGTGTCGGAAGAGGGGGAACTGGTCGAGTACTCGCGTTGCCGGTGCGGTGCCACCTTCACCAAGGTGTTCGACGCTGACGGCGGGGAGCCGGAGTACCCGGGCCGGTCGTCCTGACTCGCGCCTGTGTCAACGGCGCCGGCGCTTACCGTTGATCACGGGTCGGGCCATCGTAGGGGCGGAGGACCTGCCCCGAGGTACCGGGACCGCGACTGTGCTCAGCCTCGGGGCTGGTGCGCGTTCGCGCTCTCTGAAGCCTGTGACGGTCCAGGACATTCGAGTAGGGCTTTCAACGGCGTGCCGATGACGGCTGTACGTGACTGGCCGCGCGGTGCCCAGGACGACTCGGCCGTCACACGCGCCCTCACCCGGACGGTGGAACCGCCGGCAGACTGTCTCCGCACCTGCGGCAGCGGGTAAAGCCGGGCTCCTGTGCCGTGGGGCCCGCAGGGCGAGCGCGCTCCCAGGCGGGTGATCTTCGCGCGGTCCGCGCAGGATGATCCCGGCTGCTCAGCCGCAGGAGGACGGCCGGCTGGGCGGCCGCTCAACACCCGCCCGACACCGCATGCAGGGAGCAGCCTCCCATGGAGATGACGCAGACCTTGATACCGGTGCTGGAGGATGCCCGCCACGCTCATGCCGCAGCGCATGACCGGCTGCGGGCGGATGCGGCGCTCGCGCCGCCCGGCGCCCACCGGCAGATGCTTGAGCGCGAGGCCGATGAGATGCAGGGCCGGGTGCACCGCATCGAAGGCCATGTCCGCAGACTGCGGCCCCGCGGCCTGCTCGGCGGCGCGGCCGACATGGCGCGGTTCGCCGCCCGCACCACCCTCAGAACAGCCATGCTGCCGCTGGCCATCGGGCAGAAGACGGTGACAGGGGTGATGCACGGCCGAGGGCCGGCCGACGACCAGCAGCTGCTGAGGAACACCGAGGACGAGTACGCCGCTGCTGCCCGGGCCCTGGCCAGCGCTCTGGCCGGCGAGGTCCTCGCCGACCAGGCCCAGGACGACACCACCCTCCACCTGCTGCAGGAACTCCGCAGCCAGGACCAGGAGCTGCTGGCACTGCTCGAGGACAGCCTCGCCCGGCAGGCCCGAACCGTGGCCGCCGCAGGCGACGGCTTCCGCGTGGAACAGACGACGAACGGCGGCCTCCCCCATGCGGCCACCCGCCCGCTGCGGGCTGTCGCCGACTGGCTACGCCAGGCGGCACGCCCCGGGCAGAGGCCCGAAGACGAATGGCCGGTGGCGGAGGAGCCGGAAGTGACCGCCGCGGCCGAGCAGATCCAAGGCGCGGTCAGCAGCGAGGAAAGCCTGCCCATCGTCGGCTTCAGCCAGCTCAGCGTTGAGGAGATCGAGCGGCGCCTGCCCTCTTTGTCCGAGTCCGACCTGCGCGTTCTCGAGGGATACGAGCGCACGCACGCGCGCCGCAAACATGTCCTGGAAGCCATCGAGCGGCTGAGCTCCAGCCGGCCCTGACCGCACAGCCGCGCCGCCACGGCGGTGACCGGGCAGCACAGGTCGCGGCGTGCATGCGCTGTCTGAAGACCCCCGCTACCGATGGGGCCGACGGTGAACGGGGCCGCCTCCTGCTGGAGCCACGGTCGGCCTGGTACGTCCAGGGCGAGGCAACCGGCCTGGGCCCGGTGACGGTGGCGTATGAGCGGCAGGGGTCCGTGAACCGGTCGTGCTGGTGCACGGCCTGGGATGCCACCGGCGGACCTGGGACCCGGTCATCCCGCTGCTGACCGACTGCAGGGAGATCATCGCGATGGACCTGCCGGGCTTCGGGCAGTCTCCCGACCTCGACCCCGGCGTTCCCCGCAACCTGGAGACGGCCATGCTGTGGCTGGGCTCGGTGTTTCACCGCCCTGGGCGTCGAGCGGCCGCACGTGGTCGGCCACTCGCTGGGCGGACTGATCGCTCTGCGCCTGGGGCAGGCCGGGCTCGCCCGAAGCGTGACCCGGCTGGCCCCGGCCGGGTTCTGGAATCCCGCCGAGCGCCGCTACACCTACGCCGTCCTCCATGCCGCCACTACGGTGTACGCCTGCTGTCCGAGCCGGCCCTTGAGGCGCTGGTGGGCACCGCGTCTGTCCGTGCCGTGCTGACCGGCACCCTGTACGGCCGCTCGCAGGCATGCCCGCCGCAGGCAGTGGCCGCGGCTCTGCGGACCTTGCAGCACACACCGGCCTTCAAGGCCACGCTGTGAGCCGGACGCGCACCCGGCCTGTTCACGGGCGACATCCCCGATGTGCCGGTCACCATCGCCTGGGGCACCCGCGACCGCATCCTGCCACCGCGGCAGACGGCCCGGGCCCGCGCCATGATCCCTCAGGCACGACTGGTGCCGCTGCCCGGCTGCGGGCATGTGCCCATGCTGGACGCGCCCGAACTGATCGCCCACACGATCCTTAAAGCCACCCAGCCGGCCCGGCAGGCGTGACGCTGACTCATCTGGTCCGCCGCGGCGGTCGGGAATGACGCCGACTTGATGCAAGCCGGGCGGCATCGGCCGGAACCGGTGGCGGACCGGGCGAGCGAGAAGAAGGGCGGCCGGCTCATGCGGCGAAAGCGCCGGCCGCCCTTGCGCTGCCCATCCTCGGCCTCGGGGAGAGGATCGGCGTTCGGCTTCCACCGTGCAGGAGCACAGTGGGACCGGCGAGCTGGACGCGGCTGCTTCGGTGATCATTGCGGCGAGTGCGTGACACGGCGGCGGTGTCGGCAGCAGAGTGGGCGCCCGCGGCTCCGCTCAGGGAAGCCCCCGGCGCCGGACCGTTCGGTCAGGGCTGGTCATGAGGCAGTCCTGGACTCCGCAGGGAAGAAAGTGATCAAGGTTGCGGTGTCCTCCGGGTCCACCACTCGGACTGCCGCCTCAGTGACGTCTGGCGTAGAGACGTCGACCTCCTTGGGGTGCGGGACCATGTGGCGCAGGACGACCGGGTAACGCGGTGACTGACCCCCGACGGCGACGACCACCACGTCGTCCTTCGGATCATAGGTGAGGTAGGAGAACGGCAGCCGCTCCGCTTCGTGCTGGCTTCCGATCGAGGGATCCACCACTTCAATGGTGACCAGTTCACCGCTGTGTGCATCGGTGACCTCGTCGAGCATGGACCGCCATCCCGCGCGGCCGGACATCGAGGTGTCGGCCATTGCGTGTTGCTCCCTCCGTGCACCTTGGATGGCTTCTGTCGTCAATCGCCCCGATGCTGCCCCACGCGGCCACCGTCCGTTCCGAGTGCCGGTGCGGCGGCGTCTGCTTCCCTCAGGACAACGAGCCGTTCGACGGACAAAGTCCGTCCTGCGTTCCGATCCTTGGTTCGAGGGGACACCGGCACAACTCGCCTCCGGGCCGACCAGCCAGAGCGTCAGCGGTCCCGGCTGGAGCTCACCACGAAGAGTGCTTCGTCAGGATCGCGCAGTACCGCCTCGTGTTCGCACTCCACAAGGACGTCGCCGCCGTGCTCTCGTGCGGCTCGGGCATACCCCGGCACGTCTGCCACCACGAAGTGGACCTGCCAGTGAGGCCGGACCGAGCGATCAGGCGCTGTATCCACGGCGCCGGACTCGATGCGCGCGACGACGGAACCCTGGCTGCGCAGCACCACCTCTTCCCCTTCGTACTCCACCTCGCAGCAGCCGGAGCGACCCGAGGCCCAGCCGAGGATCTCGCCGTAGAAGATCGCCGCATCGAAAGCGTCGCGAGTGTGGAGAGTGACGAACACCGGTGCAGCCTGCCGCCACGCCTTCCACTCGGTGACGAGCCTGCCCTGCCATATCCCGAAGATGGCCCCGTCGCGGTCGGCGAGCAGCGCCGCCCTGCCGGGCGCGAAGGAGATCGGCCCCACGGCCACGGTCCCGCCACGCTCCCGGACGCGGGCGACCGTCTCGTCCGCGTCTGCGACGGCGAAGTATGGCGTCCAGGTCACCGGCATATGCCAGGCAGTGGCCATCCCCGCGACCCCGGCGACGGGTATCCCGTCCGCCAGCGCGGTCAGGAAACGGTCACCCAGTCTGGCAGTGCGCCACTGCCAGCCCAGTACGGCACTGTAGAAACGCTGCGTTGTGTCGAGATCGCGGCTGGTCAGGCTCACCCAGCACGGTGCGCCGAACACGGAATCCGTGTACACGACGTCCGTTCCGGTGGAAGAACGTGTCGTGCCATGTTCCATGGCCATCGCACCCCGGTTTCCATGCAGGCAGCGAGCGATCTCACTCAAGTGTCCAGCCGAAGATCTGACTCCGCACATCGCCTGCGCTCAGCCTCGTCCGGTCCCAGTTGGCCGGGCCTGCGATGCAGCGAGGCCCCGGGCTTGTGCGCCGGGGCCTGGAGCGGTTGGTCGCTGCTCAGCTGCCGAGTTCCTTGCGGTCGCTGCCGCCGCTGATCGCGATCTTGCGGGGCTTGGCCTGCTCGGCGACCGGGATCTGCAGCTTGAGAACGCCTGCCTCGTAGGAGGCTTCGATGCGCTCGGTGTCGAGGGTGTCGCCGAGGAACAACTGGCGGCTGAACGTCCCTGCAGGCCGCTCGGTGATCACCGTGTCGGTGCCCTCGCCGTACGTCGGCTTGCGTTCGGCCTTGACGGTCAGGACGTTGCGCTCGACATCGAGGTCGATGGACTCCGGATTCACGCCCGGCAGGTCCAGCTCCACAAAGAACGTGTCGCCCTCGCGCCAGGCGTCCATCGGCATGCCGGCCGGGTGCGCGGCCGTGCCCCAGACCCGTTCGACGAGCCGGTCAAGCTCACGGAAGGGATCCGTACGCATCAGCACGTTCATCCCTCCTTGTCCTGGTTCCATACGCCTTCGCACCACTTCTGCTATACCACACTATCGGAAAGTTGACACCCATAGACTCAACTTTTTCCGGGGGCGGTCTCGGCGATCCGGTGGAGTGAGCCTCGGTCACCGGCTGACAGGCAAGGCGGTTGCGCCAGACCGTCGGACCGAGGTCGGCACCGCGCGCACCGATCGTCGTGCGGGCAAGGGAGGAGGCGCGGCCGTGACTATGCCCGCGCGCGGTTCAGGCAGACGCGCCAGATCGCCGCCGATGCGCAGGCCCGCCACATCCGCCACCTCCTTCCAGCGCGCCTGAACGCCCCGTCGGCCGCTGGGCGTTCAGGCGCATCGGGAACGCGGTCAGTGGGCCACGCGGGCACCGGGCGCCGATCGCGGCCACGACCGGCTGCCCTGCTCGCTGTATGCGCGGTACTCCCGCCAGGCCGCAGCCAACCAGAGACCGCCCGCGATCAGTGCGTACACGCCCAGGACGAAGGCGATGGCCACCGCACCGGCATCCGGGCGCAGCCACAGCAGCACGCCCGCACCCACGGACACGACGGCGGAGGCGCGCCAGAACCACGCGTGTGGCAGCTCATGCCGCATGCGCGTGGCGACCCACAGTTCCAAGCAGCCCGTGACAATGGCCCAGGCGCCGGCCATGACCACCAGGGTCAGCGCAGTAAGGCCCGGCCACAGAGCCGTCGCCACACCGGCCACGATGCCCAGCACACCGGCACCCGCACAGGCCAGCGCGGGCCGACGCTCGCGCCGGTGCCGCCATGCCGAACCCATCAGCACCACACCGTCCACCAGGGCGTAGGCGCCGAACACCCAGGCCAGAGCCAGCACCGTCAGCTGCGGCCAGACCAGCGTCAGTGCGCCGAAGACAACTGCTGCGGCACCGCGTGCGGCCAGCAACCAGACACTCTTCAATCTTTCCGTCACCAGCAGCCCTCCCTTCCGGCCTTCTTTGCGTCGACCGCCTCAGGCGAGACCGTCGACGCGACTGAACGCTTACTGAAGGTAGTAGAAGATTGAGTCGCGAGGTGTCAACTTGATCCAGTCGCCACTTGTCAACTATCCGGCTGTGGGTTATACGGATAAGCGGTCTTCGTTCGTCGGACCGCTCCTCAAAGGGCGGCCCGACATGCAGTGAAGGGAGAAGTGGGAAATGCTTGCGCGCACCGGCGCCGTGGGCGATCTCGACCGGCTCACGCATCAGCTCGCGCATCCCGCCAGCACGGGAACCGCCATCCCGGCGGATGCCTGGCGTGACGACGACGCGCTCTACCTTCAGTTCGACCTGCCCGGGATGGACCGCTCCAGCATCAGCCTGACCGTGGAGCGGGACACGCTGGTCCTGACTGCCGAGCGCCGCTCCCCGATCCCGGACGGCGCTCGCCCGGTCCTCACCGAGCGGCCCACAGGACGGTTCATGCGGCGCCTGACCTTGTCCGATGCCCTGGACACCGAAGCCGCCGAGGCGGCTTACGACAACGGCGTCCTTACCCTGCGCGTTCCGGTGGCCCCACAGGCCAAGCCCCGCAAGATCGCCATATCCGGCGGTGGCGCACCCATGCAGCTCACGCCCTGACGACCGTCCTTCAAGCACAGGAAAGGAGGTTGACCCGTGGGCGCCCTGCTGTGGCTGCTCTTCCCGCTCTTCGCCGGCGTCACCGCCAGTGCCTGGGCCTGGTGCACCGGACGCCGCCGTCCCAGCCCGCCCGACCACGGCACCTGGGAGGACCTCGACCGCTATCAGCAACTGCGGACCGTGCTGAGCACCAGCGAGGACTGCGGGGCGACCGTCGCACCAGGGGTCATAGGCCGCTACTTGCCGTAAGCATGGGTAGCCGTGGCTCGGATGACCGGTGACGTGCCTGGCCGCGGTCATGCCCCGGCGGCACCGCAGAAGGAGGGGGTCGCATGACCGGCATCGAGGCGGAGCGCGCAAGCGCCACGTCCGCTGATCCGCGAGCATCCGCAACTGTGGCGGTGGCGCCACGGTGGCGTACCTGGCTCCTGGAGGGGCTGAGCGAGCAGACGGCCCGGCATCCCGGCCCGCACCGCACGCCGCACCCGGAGCAGGAAGGCCACCGGTGGTGGCGGGTGATGTGCCTGACCGGTGTCGACTACTTCTCCACCCTCGGATACCAGCCGGGCATCGCCGCGCTCGCCGCCGGCCTGCTGTCCCCGCTGGCCACCCTGGTCCTGATCGCGCTGACCCTGTGCGGCGCGCTGCCGGTCTACCGGCGCGTGGCACGTGAGAGCCCGCACGGCGAGGGATCGATCGCCATGCTGGAACGGCTGCTGCCCTGGTGGCCGGGGAAGATCTTCGTCCTGGGACTCCTCGGCTTCGCGGCCACCTTCATGATCACCATCACGCTGTCGTCCGCGGATGCCGCCGCGCACGTGGCCGAGAACCCCTTCGCCCCCAACTGGCTGCACAGCGCGCACCTGTGGATCGCCCTCGTCCTCATCGGCGCGCTCGGAGCCGTCTTCCTCAAGGGCTTCCGCGAGGCCATCGGCATCGCGGTGGCCCTGGTGGGCACCTACCTCGCCTTCAACGTCGCCGTGCTCGCCGTCGCGGCCTGGCAGATCATCGGCCACCCCGTCACGATCCGCGACTGGACGCAGGCCATGACGGCAGCACACTCCTCGCCCTTGGCCATGGTGGGCGTCGCCGTGCTGGTCTTCCCGAAGCTGGCCCTGGGCCGTCCGGCTTCGAGACCGGTGTCGCGGTGATGCCGCAGATCCAGGGCGACCCCGCGGACAGCTACGACAAGCCCGAGGGCCGCATCCGGGGCACGCGCCGGCTGCTGACCACGGCCGCCCTCACGATGAGCTGCCTGCTGCTGCTGTCCAGCCTTGCGACGACGATCCTCATCCCGCAGGACGCCTTCAAGAGCGGCGGACCGGCCAACGGCCGTGCGCTCGCCTACCTCGCCCACCACTACATGGGCCAGGCTTTCGGCACGGCGTACGACGTTTCCACCCTCGCGATCCTGTGGTTCGCCGGGGCCTCCGCGCTCGCCGGCCTGCTGAACCTCGTCCCGCGCTACCTTCCCCGCTATGGCATGGCTCCGGAGTGGACACGTGCCGTGCGCCCGCTGGTACTGGTTTTCACAGCGGCGGCCGTGCTGATCACCGTGTGGTTCCACGCGAACGTGGACAAGCAGAGCGGAGCCTATGCGACCGGCATGCTGGTGCTGATGCTCTCGGCGTCCTTCGCCTCCACCGTCGCGGCGCACCGCGGGGGCCACGCGCGGGCGAGTGCCGGCTTCGCCGTGATCACCGCCGTCTTCTGCTACACCCTCGTCGCCAACGTTGCCGAGCGACCCGACGGCATGAAGATCGCGGCGATCTTCATCCTGGCGATCCTGGTCACCTCCTTCGGCTCGCGCGTGCACCGGGCGTTCGAACTGCGCGTCGACGAAGTCATCCTTGATGACCAGGCGCAGCGGATGCTCGACGAGGCTGCCGCTGCGGGCCCCGTGCATCTGATCGCGCACGACCCGCGGGAGGGAAGCAGTCGATTTCGGTTCGGGCAGGACGTCCAGGCAGGACAGATGTCGGAGGCGGGGCGGCCGCCGCTGCTTCTGGAGGTGTTCGTGCGGGACTCGTCGGACTTCACTGCGGACGTCACCGTACGCGGCGTCGAAAGGGAGGGGGCGCGCCTGCTGCAGGCCCAGGGGCCGACGGTGCCCAACACCATCGCGGCGATCCTGCTGGCCCTGCGCGACCGCACAGGCGAGGTGCCCCATGTGTACTTCAGCTGGACCGAGGGCGGCCCGATCAGCCACCTGATCCGCTTCCTGGTCTTCGGTGACGGAGAAGTGGCTCCAGTCACCCGCGAGGTACTGCGCCGCGCCGAGCCTGCCCCTGAACGCAGGCCCCGCGTCCACGTCAGCTGACCCACAGCCGTGGTCGTCCCGGCTTAAGGCGGCGGGGCAGATCACCGCGCCGGTCGGCCATCTGAACATCCGCTCCACCGATGCGGGCGCCACGGCAGACTTGAAATGGGCCGGTAGGACGGGCACCGCAGGGTGCGCCGTCGGGCTTCGGTGGCCGCCGGCACAAGGACTGGCTGACAGGCACACCTGCTCACAGCCGGCCGGCAGCCGCGCCCCTGGCCGGCGTGACGGAGAAGGCCGACAGGCCGCGGTCGTGTCGGGCGTGTCAGTCGAAGGCGTGCGTGAGGGTTACGACATGTCGGGAAAGGAAGTGCAGCAGGAAAGACGGAAGCGCCGACAGGGTGGGGCGCTTGCCCAGAGGGCGGTGCGGGAGGCCCTGGTCTCCCTGGCGGGCTTGCTCCGGGCGGTGGTGGTCAACCCCGCCGGTCAGGAGATCGGCCATCTGGTGGACGTGATCTGCCGGTGGCGCGGGGAGCGGTACCCGGCGGTGGCCGGGCTGGTGGTCAAGGTCGGCCACCGGGCCGCCTACGTGCCCGTCGCGGCGGTCGCCGACCTGGCCCCGGACGGCGTGCGGCTGAACTCCGCCCGCCTTGACCTGCGGGACTTTCAGGTGCGCGACGGCGAGGTACGCCTCGCCCATGATGTGCTGGACCACCAGCTGGTCGACGTCGACGGGGTCCGCGTGATCCGCGCCTCGGACCTGTACCTGGCTCGCGTGGAGGGGACCTGGCGACTGGTGGGCGCCGAGGTCGGATTGAAGGTTTTGGTGCGCCGCATCGGCCCGCGGCGCCTGCACCGGCGCCCGTCGCCGGAGAAGGTGCTGGACTGGGCGGCCATCCAGGCGCTGGGCGGCCCGGAGCGTGAGGGCACCGCAGCGAGGCAGGTGCGGCTGCGCGCCCCGAACTCCGCGCTGAAGACCCTGCGCCCCGCGGAGCTGGCCGACCTGCTGGAGGAACTGGGCCGCGGCGCGCGCAGCGAGCTGCTTCAGATGGTGGAACCCGGCAAGGCCGCGGACGCGCTGGAGGAGATGCACGCCGCCGACCTGGAGGCGCTGCTGCGCGAGGCCCCCACCGCGCAGGCCGCCCGGCTGCTGGAGGAGATGGAGCCCGACGAGGCCAGCGAGGCGCTGCGTGACGTGCCCGAACAGGAGCGGGAGCGATTGCTGGGAGCGATGCGCCCGCAGCAGGCCGGCCGGCTGCGCAGGCTGTTGGGCTACGCCGAGGACACCGCTGGCGCGCTGATGACGTCCCTGCTGGTCACCGCCACCGCTGACCGGTCGGTGGCGGACGTGGTGGCCGAGCTGCGCGGGCAGGCCGAGCACGCCACCGATCTGGACGCCGTGTGCGTCCTGGACGGGAACGGCGCGCTGGTGGACGACGTGCCGGTGGTGCAGTTGCTGCTCGCCCACCCCGGCACCCGGCTGGGTGAGTTCGTGCAGGAGCCCGGCCCGGTGACCGTCACCCCGGATGCGCAGCTGAGCGAGGTGGTCGAGCGGCTGACCGACACCCGCCGGCATTCCGTGGTCGTCGTCGACGACCTGCGCCGCCCCCTCGGCCGGATCCTCGCCGACGACCTGGTGGACGCCCTCGTACCCGAACGCGGCCGGTTCCGCGTCTTCCGCCTCGTCCCCTGAAACAGCGCCCCTGTTGTCCACGCATCCGAGAGGAGAGGCCACGCTCATGGAGCGGAACTCCACCACGGCACCCGCCGTCCCCGACGCGCCCGCCACGGCTGCGCCGGACCGGCCCGCGCCGCGCTGGAGGCGCCGCCTGGTCACCGCCCTGGCCGTCGCTGGTCCCGGCCTGATCGCCGCCAACGCGGGCAATGACGCGGGCGGAATCGCCACCTATGCCTCGGCTGGAGCCCAGTATGGCTACCGCACCCTGTTCTTCATGCTCCTGGTCACCGTCGCGCTGGTGGTCGTGCAGGAGATGTGCGCCCGGCTCGGCGGCTACACCGGTGTCGGGCTCGGCGGGCTGATCCGCGAGCAGTTCTCCGTCCGTGTCTCCGCCTTCGCCCTGCTGTGCCTGGTCATCGCCAACCTGGGCCTGGTGGTCTCCGAGTTCGCCGGCATCGGCGCCGCCCTCGAACTTCTCGGCGCCTCCCGCTATACGGCGGTACCGCTCGCTGCGGCGGGAGTGTGGGCGCTGGTGGTCTTCGGCTCCTATCGGTACGCGGAGAAGATCTTCCTGGTGCTGTCGCTGGCGTTCTTCACCTACCCTGTCGCCGCCGTCCTGGCCCACCCGGACTGGGGGCAGGCCGGAGCCCAGCTGGCCTGGCCGCACTTCGTCGCCGGCAAGGAATTCCTGCTGCTCGGGGTCGCGCTGATCGGCACCACGATCACCCCGTACATGCAGTTCTACGTCGCCGCAGCCGTCGCCGACCGCGGGATCGGCCCGGCCGAATACCCGCGCGAGAGGACCGACACGATCGCCGGAACGATCTTCGCCAACGTCATCAGCATGTTCATCATCATCGCCACCGCCGCCGCGATCACCACCCGGGCACCGCTGGCGACCGCGGCGCAGGCCGCCTCGGCGCTGAAGCCGGTGGCGGGCAGCTTCGCCGAACAGCTCTTCGGCCTCGGGTTGCTCGGCGCCTCAGCCCTGGCAGCCGCGGTGGTCCCCCTGTCCACCTCCTACGCTGTAGCGGAAGCAGTCGGCGTGGAAAGCTCCGTCTCCCGCCGTTTCCGCGAAGCTCCTCTGTTCCTCGGGCTGTTCACGGCTCAGGTCTGCATCGGCGCCGCCATCGCCCTCATCCCCGGCAACCTGATCCAGCTCCTGGTGCGGGCCCAGGTCGTCAACGGTCTGATCACCCCCATCCTGCTCGCCTACGTCCTCACGCTGGCCAACCGCCGAAGTGTCCTCGGGGACGCCGCCAACGGCCGCGTCTTCCGTGCCGTGGCCACCGTGTGCGTGTCCGTGACCGCCCTGCTGTCGGCCGTCGTCCTCCTGCAGACCCTGCTGGGCTGGCTCGGCATCGGCTGATGCACAGGCGAACCGCCGCAGGGCCGTTGGCAGACTTCGGTCGGTTGCGGCCGGGTTCCGTCAGGCCACCGCCGGTGCCGGTGCGGTGGCAGGCCGGGCCGAAGGGATGCCCGGGGCAGGGTTCGGCGCTGTCAACGGGGCAGCTGCGCAGTGACGGCGCCGAGCGGTACCGGTCGGTTGCGCGCCGGTCGCGGTCAGCAGGTGCCCGGTGCCGGTCGCGGCGAGCAGACGGGCAAGCTGCGGCCGCACTGTCCCGGACAACTTAAGGGCGCATCCGGCGCGTTGGGCTTCGCGGTGCAGGCTGAGCAGGGTCTTGAGGCCGTACCAGTCGCAGAAGGCCAGTTCGGAGACCTCCACGCGCACCACGTTCGGACGGTGTGTCAGGCAGGTCCGGACTGTCTGCACCAGCTGCTCGGCGGTGTCCAGGTCGAGTTCGCCGGCGACGTACACGGCGGCACAGTCGCTGGTCAGCAGCGCCTCGATATGCAGGCCGGCCGCGACGTGTGGCCTCATCCGGGCGGGCCCGGTCACCGGATCGCTCCCTCAACCAGCCGCCGCATCGCCGCCGGGCAATGGGCGTCCTGCTCGATGTGTGCCGTGACCGCTCGGCGCCGTAGGCGTCCGCTCTGGCCGGCCCATACGTCGGCCCGGACGCCGAACGCCGCACTGGACAACGAGGACAACTGGCCCATCACGTCTCGCCTTTCAACACAAAGGGGTGCCCGCAGCCGCCTCGCGACCCGGGGAGCCCCACGACCCGCATGACCGGCACCTTTTTAACTGCAACGCAGCCAAATTGACAACATCCCACTCACCTTTCGCGCCAGGAGTCGACGAAAGGCAGGCTGCTCGCGGCATCAACATTCGGAGCCGCCCGCCCCGCAGAACCGTCAGTGTTCCCAGCCCCGGGCGTACCCCAGCACTTCTGTCAGAATGCGCACCACGACGGCACCCTCGCTGCATGCGATCACCTCATCCCTTCATGGCGAATCCCGGCCGGCCGGGGCAAGCCCAACGTGCCGCACGCCTCTCTGCGCCGCCTCCAGGTTCGCCACGTTCTTCTGTGCTCCTGGGGAGCGCCCCCGCGGCCCGCAACCCTTCCCCGCCGCGCCACCTCACCCACGTCCGCGCCGGTACGCCGGCCGGTTTGACCAGATGGCGCGAGGGGTGCCACCACTGCCTGGTGGCGCCGCACTCTCGTACAGGAACATGCGCCACCGCCCGCGGAGCCCGCCGACCAAATCAGCGTTCCGAACCAGAGGAAAACGGAAACAACAGCATGAAACGGGAGGTTACGAGCATAGGGGGCGGGAACTGCTGTGGGCATCGATCTCGGCACGACGAACTCGGTGATCGCCGTCTACGAGGGCCATGAGCCCAGGGTGATCCCGAACGCGGAGGGCGCGCGGACCACGCCGTCGGTGGTGGCGTTCACCGACACCGGCGAGCGGCTGGTGGGGCAGATGGCGCGCCGGCAGGCGGTGCTGAACCCCAAGGGCACGGTGTACTCGGCCAAGCGGTTCATCGGCCGCCGCTTCAGCGAGGTGCGCACCGAGGCCGAGCAGGTGTCACGATTCCGTGCGGCGGTCTCCGCCACGAGGGAGCGCCCTCCCCGGTCGATGGTGTAGCCCGCTACACCTACGAGGCCCTGGGGATCACCATCGCTTGCGACAACGCAACGAGGGCCGCGACCGTCAGGTCGCGGCCCTCGATTCCCATCGTCAAGAAGCAGGGGCGTCGGGCAGTGACCGATCAGGTCAGGACGAGTTCCAGTACGGTGACCGAGAGCGGCGGCACGGTGCTGGTGAAGGACGCTGCCGCGCCGGTCACGGTGCTCGTCCTGGGCACCAACGTGTTGGGTTCCGTCAGCGTGTTGGTGGTGGCGCGCGAGGGGCCGGTCAGGACCGTCACGGTGGCCTGCCTCTTGACCCCCTTGGTCAGCCCCTTCAGCTCGACCGGCACGGTCACCTTCTCCGTCCCGCAGTTGACGACCGCGAGGTACAGGCGGTTCCCGGAACGGGTGGCCACGGTGGCGAGGCCGGGCAGCGCACGTGCGGTGGCCTGCAGCACCGTGTTGCCGAGCCTGCTCGTCAGCATGTGCTGCGCCCAGTAGCTGGGCGACACGTAGCTGGTCAGGTTGTCGTAGGCGATCAGGTTGGTGGCCCAGACGTTGTTCTTGACATGCGAGAAGAGCGGCGCGTAGCACTCCATGAGGACCTGGTCCGAGTTGCGGATCAGACCGGCCAGCCAAGCGGCGTCGCCGAGCGCCGCGTTGAGGTCGGGTGTGGGGCGGCCCTCCTGCGCGGCCCACTCTCCGACGAACACCTTCGTCGAACTGCGGTCCCGGTTGTCGTACTTGTGGGTTGAGGCCTGGGCGGCGGACGGCGCGAGGTAGTAGTGCTCGTCGATCAGGTCGGGCGTGCGGCTCGTCACGGACGTCGTGGCGATCAGCTTCAGATGCGGGTACTTCGCCTTGATCGCGTCGTAGAAGGCCGCGAACCGCTCGTTGTACGACCCCGAGCGGTCGAACCAGTCCTCGTTGCCGATCTCCACGAACTCCAGCGGGAACGGCTCCGGATGTCCGTCGGCGGCACGTCGTGCTCCCCAGGTGCTGGTGACAGGGCCGGTGACGTACTCGATCTCGTCGAGTGCGTCCTGGACGAACGGCTTCAGCGCGTCGCCGGTGACGTGTTCACCCTTGAGCGAGTAGCCGGCGTAGACGGCAAGGACCGGCTGGGCGTGCATGTCCTCGACCCATTCCAGGTATTCGAGGAGTCCGAGGCCGTCCGTGGACCAGTAGCCCCAGGCGTCGTCCATGTGGCCGGGGCGCTCCCAGACCGGACCGATGGTGTTCTTCCAGTTGAACCGTGTCGCGATGGTGTTGCCCTCGATGAAGTTTCCGCCGGGAAAGCGCAGGAACTTCGGCTTCAGAGCGACCAGTTTGTCCATCAGGTCGATGCGCAGGCCGTTGGGCCGGTTGTTGTACGTGGGCGGGAAGAGGGACACGTGCTGGAGCCACAGGGTCTCGCCCGCGGCGGCGGGGTCGGCCGTGGTCACGGTCAGCCTTGCGTCACCGACCACGGGGGTGCCCGAACCGGTGCGCAGGGTCAGCTCGTACGGGCGGCCGGGGAAGTCGGTGCCGACGTGGGGCACGTGCGCGGACGCGTACACCGTCGCGCCGTCCGCCGACTCGATGGCCACCGTGAGCGGGCCGATGCGGCGCGACGCCTTGGCGAACAGCCGGGCGGTGTAGGCGGTTCTGGGCCGCACGGGTATGCCCCAGAAGCCGTCGTTGGCGACGCCGGCCCGGTTTCCGCCCCCGGTGCTGCTCGGCAGCACGACCTTGAGAGAACGGTTGAGTGCGGCGTTGAGCGGAGTGGCGGTGTCGAGTGCGAGGGTCGTTCCACCGACGGCGGACCAGTGGACGGGCGTGGTGTCGCTGGCCATCATCGAGCGGTTCTGCACCAGTTCGGCGTAGATGCCGCCCTCGCCGGAGTGGTTGATGTCCTCGAACATCAAACCGGGGAGGATGGGGGACACCGCGTGCGCGGGGTTGCCGACGTCCACGCTCAGCAGCGGCGTCGTGGTCTCCACAGGAACCCCGGCCAGCGCGGCGACCTGCTCCGAGGTGAGGACGGACGGGAACATCCATACGTCGTCGATCAGGCCGTGCCACTGGTCGACGTGCCCACCGCCGTAGAGCGCACGGCCGACGGCGGTGTCACCGCTGCCGGCCCAGCCCGCGGTGTAGGCGGTCTCCCCCTCCAGCACGCCGTTGACGTAGAGGCGGATGACGCCGGCGGTCGGGTCGCTGACACCGACCAGGTGGGTCCAGGTGTCCGTGGTGGGCGCCGAAGCGGCGGCCGCCACCGCGGCACTCTGGGTGGCGTCCGAACCCAGCCGGGCGAAGGCGAAGGTGCCGGTGTCGTCGCGCAGACCCAGGTAGAACGAGCTGACGACCTTGCCGTCGATGCTGACGGCGGTCTGGTAGCCGCCGAGTTGAGCGAGGTTGACCCAGGCGCCCACCGAGAACGCCTTGGAGGTGTCGAGGGCCGGCCCGGACGCCGTGGCGTTGCCGCCTGCCGTGAGGCTCAGGCTGTGAGTGCCGACCTTGCCGGTGTCCCAACCGGCCGCACCCTGGAGCGTCGCACTACGACCGTTGCCGGAGGAGTCGGCGGCCGAGGTGCCGGAGCCTTCGTCGAAGGTCCAATGGGCGGCTGCGGCGGGGAGGTCTGCGGCAGTGGCGCTCGCGGCTGTGCCGGTGAGTTCCGCGGCCCCAGCGGGAGCGGCGGCGAAGGTCCCGGCGAGGGAGGCGGCGCCCAGGACGGTGAGGACGGTTCTGCGGGGCACTCCGGCTTCTGAAGGCATGCGGCTCATTCCTTTGTGACAGACCGTTGCGTGGCGTATCGGCCGGAGCAGGGCAGCCTGCCGAAGCCACCAACTTGTTCGATATATCGAGCGACGATCGGTACTTCGAGCAGCAGGGATCTTAAGGTGTCGGCGAGGCCCGTCAACACCCCTCGTACGGCAATGCTTCTCCAGGCGCAGGTGCCGGCCCAGCGGTTCAGCAGGCGTGCGGCGTATCCAGAGTGATCTCGGATGAAGTCGAGCGGCCCACGCGGCAGTTGGGCTGCGCACAGGGGAGCCTTGCCGCCCCTTTCGGATGCCGCCACGACCGACACCGACACCTCCAGCCCCGGGTTTTTGCCGTGCCCGGACGCGCAGCGGTCCGCCCGGCGGCAGAGGCTGCGCCGGGCGGAAGGGGGATGTGACAGGGGATGAGCACGGGTGTCGGGTCAGGCGGAGCGCTCCGGCATACGGGTGCCGACCCGGGCGCGTACCGCCTCGACGGTCTCCCACTGCTCGGTGCTCAGCAGGGCCAGTGCGGCCGCCTCGGCCAGCACCGCCTCGATGCGCCGGTGCTCGTCCTCGAAGGCGGCGATCTTCTCCGGGAAGTCGCCGGCCATCGCCGGGAACAGACCGTGCTCCTCCACCTGGGTGTGCGGGCCCAGTACGGCCGCGATCTCCAGGGCCAGCTCCGCCATGTACGCGATCTTGCCGTCACGGTGGGCGTCGCGCACCTGACTGATCAGTGCCACGACCGTCTCATGCTCCAGGGTCAGCTGGTCGATGGACTCCGATGCCTGGCACCCGCAGTACTCACACATGGCTTCGTACGTCCTCTCGCTGTCAGTGGGCCTGGGGTGCGGGGACGCGCCGGGTGACCGCGTGGCGCACACCCGTTCCGGTGAAGGCCACAGCGGCCGCGGCCACGACGGCGAGCAGGGCCAGACCGGCCGCGTACGAGCCATAGGTGCCGTACAACGAGCCCATCACCAACGGCGGGACGAAGCCGCCGAGGCCGCCCGCCGCGCCGACGACGCCGGTGACCGAGCCGACCTTGTGCGCCGGGGCCAGCAGGGCCACCAGGGCGAACACGGCGCCGCTGCCCGCGCCGAGCGCGGCGGCCATCGCCAGGAACGCCATCGTGCCCACCGGTGCCAGGGACGGGGTGAAGGCCTGCACAAAGGCTCCGGCGAGGACATGCGGACTCAGTCCGTGCCTGGTGCAGCAGCGAGGTGCGCACTCCGTGCACGGTTGCCGAGGCGGCTTCGAGGGCTGTGGCGTCCTCGGGGGCCAGACGCGTGTTGAGGTGCCGGCTCGTCCGCCACGTCCCGACGTGACCCACGCACGACGCGGCCTGGCGGGGCCGGTGACGGCACCGAGCCGTGGCGGGTGACCATGGGCCGTGGCGGAGAGCCGGACGGTGACCGGACCGGGAGCCCGCCGCGCCTGCCGCGGCCGTGGGCACGAGAAGACGTGGCCGGGCAGCCGGGCACAAGGGCCTTCCGGCCGTTCCCGGCCGATCGGAAGTCAGCCTCCCCATAGCCCTCCTGCCGAGGCTAGGGCCGAACGGCCCTCCCACACCGCCCGATAGTCCTCCACCACGACTTCGGGCGTGCCCTGCAAGCGCCCCGAGACGAGAAAGTCGGGAGCGGGCCGTAGAACGGGCCTGGTCATGCCGCTGACCGGGCTCGTCGGCCGGCTCGCCTCCTTCCAACTCGCCGTGGGCTACTGACGCTTGCTCCCCGACCCCGCCCTTCCGGCCCCCGTGCGACATCAGCCCGTCGTCAGCTGCAGGAGCGTCATATCGAGGGCGCAGGGCCGGTGTTCGGCTTCACCGACATGCTGCTCGGCCTGGCCGGTACGTCGCCGTGCACTGCTTGGAGCGGGGAATCGTCCCGGCGCCGCGAGGCACACTCCGTACAAGCTGCTGCTCGGACCGAGAAGCGGGCCGGGAAAGGCCCGAGTTGACCGGCGCGCACCCGTCCGGTGCTCAGTCGTGCGGGACCAGGGCAACCGGTGCGGAGGCGTACTGCAGGACCGCACAGTTCGTCGTTGCGCCCTGCGTCCATGGCGGCGTCCAGGCCCAGCACGACGTCGCGGTACGGGCTGACGGTGAACGGGGTGGCCGAGGCGTCCGCAGGGTGCTCGTCCTCGGCACGCTCATCCGCTCGTACGAGGACCACGGGCAACGGGGAGCGCGCCACGACGGCAAGGGCTACGGAACCGACCAGGAATCCGGCGACTCCGCGTCGCGCAGCGTGTAGGCGGCCCACTCACGGTGTGCGTGGATCGCGGCCGGCGCCGGAACACCGGGGAACGGCGCGTGCAGACAGGGATGCCGTTCCCAGGCGTGCACGAGATGCAGCGACGCCTCGCGCTGTTCTGCTGCCCGGGCGGCCCAGCGGGCGGCGGGGAGGCTGTGGGACGAGCCGTCGAGGCCGACGGTGATGGTGCGCATGGGCCGAACAGCCCACATGCAGGCCCGTTGCCGGCCGGTAAACTTAGGGTCGCCTAAGCAGGCACTGGGTGCAGGCGGAGAGCGAGGCACGAGCATGGTGGCAACGGACCATGACCAGCCACTCCACGAGGACCCACCCGTGCCCGGCGACGGACTCGACGCCTCCCGGATGCCGGGGCACTGGCTCCTGGCCCGCCTGGGCAAGCGCGTCCTGCGCCCCGGAGGTCTGGAGCTGACCCGCTGGATGCTGGACGCGTTGGACGTCGGCCCCGACGATCGGGTGGTGGAACTGGCCGCCGGGCTGGGCGCGACCGCACGGCTGGCCCTCGCCCGCCACCCGGCCACCTACGCCGCCGTCGACCGTGATCCGGCCGCAGTGACACGGCTGGGCAGGCTCACGTCCGACGGGCCGACCGAGATACGCGCGGTACGCGCTGACGCCACCGCCACCGGTCTGCCACGCGGCAGCGCCACCGTCGTGTACGGCGAGGCGATGCTGACCATGCAGCCCGAACCGGCCAAGCGCCGCGTCGTCGGGGAAGCGCGCCGACTGCTCACCGACGACTCGGGCCGGTACGGCATCCACGAACTGTGCCTGCTGCCCGACGACATCGACCGGGCACTCGCCGACCGGATCGCGGCCGACCTGCGCGACTCCATTCGCGTCGGCGTCCGCCCGCTCACCGCTGCCGGCTGGCGCGACCTGCTCGCAGCGGAGGGCTTCACCGTCACCGCGGGCAGGACGACGCCCATGGCGCTGCTCGAACCACGTCGGATGGTCGCCGACGAGGGGCTGATGCGAGCCCTGGGGATCGCCCGGTACGCCCTGTGGGACCCGTCGGCCAGACGGCGCCTCCTGCACATGCGCAGCGTCTTCCGCCGTCACCAGGACCACCTGGGCGCCATCTGCCTGATCGCCGTGCCCACCCCGTCCGCTCACCGAGGAGGTGTTCCATGACCGCGACCGTGATCACCGATCTGCCGTACGCTCGGCCGGACCTTCCCCGTGTGGGCTCCGGGTTCCTCGGCCGCCTCCTCCTCGTACCAGAACTCGGCCGGACGGAGCCGTCCTTGCGCATAGGGCCGAACTGCCCTTCCGTCAGGTGAGCGCATGCCGGGCGTGTGCAGCGGGTGGAACCTAGGGTGAGGGGGCCACCGGCGGTCACGGCAGGAGGAGCGGCCAGATGGCAGCGCAGGTTGATCACGCGGCCCTGTTCGCCGCCACGCCCAGCCCGTACCTGGTGCTGGGCCCGGATCTGCGGATCGTGGACGTCAACCGTGCCTATCTGGAGGCGACCGGTCGGACGAGGGATGACTTGGTGGGGCAGCACATCTTCCAGGCCTTCCCCGACAACCCTGACGACCCCGCTGCCGACGGAGTGCGGAATCTGAACGCCTCCCTGCACCGGGTACTGGCGACCCGCCGGCCGGACACGATGGCGTTGCAGAAGTACGACATCCCCGTCGTGCACCGGCCCGGGATGTTCGAGGAACGCTGGTGGTCCCCGGTGAACACCCCCGTCCTGGGGCCGGACGGGAAGGTGGCGTGGATCATCCACCGAGTGGAGGACGTGACCGCGTTCGTCAAAGCCCAGCAGGCCGCCCACCCCACAGGCGTCCGTGTCAGCGAGCGCCTTCAGGTGGCCGAGTCCCTGGAGGCCGAGCTGTATGCGCGGGCGAGGGAGCTGCAGCGTCTGAACGAGGAGCTGCGCCAGGCCCACACCCGTGATCGCGAGGTCGCCGTCACGTTGCAGGAGGCCATGCTGCACGCCCCGGACCTGGCCCACCACGCGCACGATGTCGCGGTGCGCTACCTGCCCGCGGTGGGCTCGCTGAACGTGTGCGGCGACTGGTACGACCTGGTGGACATCCCACCGGACCGGCTCGCCCTTGCCGTCGGCGACGTCATCGGCCACGGCCTTCAGGCCGCCGCGGTCATGGGCATGCTGCGCAGCGCCCTGTCGGCGGCCATCCGCGCCCTGGAGCGCCCCGCGCGGGCCCTCGAGGTGCTGGGCCTGTACGCCCGCTCGATCGAGGGCGCCCTGGGCACCACCGCGGTCAAGGCGATCGTCGACCGGCGAAGCCAGCTGATCAGCTACAGCAGCGCCGGCCACCCACCCCCGGTCCTCCTCCACGGAGACGGCCGGACCGAGCTGCTGGACCAGGCGACCGACCCTCCGCTCGGGGCACGCCCGCAGCACGTGCCCCGCCCGCAGGCCAGCATCCCCTACAGGCCCGGAGACACTCTCGTGCTGTACACCGACGGGCTCATCGAACGCCGTTGGGAGGACATCGACACCGGCCTGGACCGCCTGACCGGCATCCTTGGTGAATGCACCCGCCTGGGGGCCGAACAGCTCGCCGACACCGTGCTGGCCCGCCTCGGGGTGGCCAGCGGCGGCCAGGACGACGTCGCTCTCATCGTCGTCCGTCTGTGACCCCCGGCGGTCCGGTGGCCCGACCCACCTGACGCCACCGCCCGTCCGCAGGCACCGGACCGCTCGGCGATCTCGTACGCCGTCCCGAGCCACTGCGGACGCTCTCGGGTTCCCGATCCGGGTACGCGGCACCGTCCACGGCTACCTCTGCGTGGCCGACACGACCGACGGCGTCCTCACGGACGAGGACGAGGAGAAGCCGGTGTGGCGATCGGGAACGCGCGGATGCAGGGACTCTCACGGGTGAGGGACGACGGCCAGCGGGCAGCGGACGTGGTGGACCGCGGCATGGGCGACGGGGCCGAGGTGCGCGAGCGTCGGCCGTTCGGCCAGGCGGCGGCCGACGACCAGGAGGCTCGCCGCGGAGGCGGCCCGGACCAGCGCGGTGGAGGCCTTGCCCGCCACGACGGTCTCCAGGACCTCGGTCTCGGGGTACTTGTCACGCCAGATGCGCAGGACCGCGGACAGGAAGCCCTGCCACTCCTCGGCCCGCTGGGGCTCGTCGACCAGTGCGATGTCGCCGGGGCCGAGGCCGATCGCGGACGGCGGCTGCCAGGCGTGCACCACGCGGAGCCGGGTGCGCCGCAGCCGGGCCGCCTCGAAGGCGAACTCGATCACTTCGTCGCAGGGGTCGGCCAGGTCGATGCCGAGCACCACATCCAGGTATCGGGTCCGGGTGGACGGGCTCCCGGCGGCATCCGGTACGTGCTCGTCCTCGGCCTCCTCCCCCGCTCGTACGAGGACGACGGGACGCGTGGCCTTCGCGACCACGCCCAGGGCGACCGACCCGACCAGAACCCCGGTGAAGCCGGTCAGGCCGCGGGAGCCCAGCACCAGCAGTTCGCACTCCTCGGCGGCCTTCAGCAGGGCTGCGGTCGCCGGTCCCTCGACCTGCTGGTCGGTGAGGCGAACGTCGGGTACGGCGCTGCGGAGGCGTTCCTCCGCCTGGCGCAGGGAACGTAGCGCCAGGTGGCGCTGCGCGGCGTTCGCGGGCTCGCCGTCCGTCCGGTGGGGGTGCCAGTTCCATGCGTTCACCAGCCGTAGCGGTCGGTCCCGGCGCACCGCCTCGCGGGCGGCCCACTCGGCGGCGGCGAGGCTCTCCGACGATCCGTCGACTCCAGCGATGACCGGCGAAAGCATGGTGCCACCTTTCTGTCTGCTCGGTAATGACAGCGTCGAGGCGCGGCCACCCGTGTGGTTCTCCGTGGGCCGGAGAGGCAGATCGCCCTTGCCAGCCATGGCACGGCTTGACCGGCCAGTCCCGTGGGGCTCGTACGACCGCTGCCTCCATGATGTCCTCAGGGTGGGTCAGTCGTGCGGGACGACGGCCACGGGGGCGGTGGCGTGGTGCAGGACGGCATGGGTGACGGGTCCTATGTGGGCACCGGCGGGAGCCCGGCGGATGCGCCGGCCGACGACCACCAGCGAAGCCTCGCGGGAGGCGTCGATCAGGACGTTGGACGGGCTGCCGAAGCGCGACTCCGCGACGACCTGGACGTCCGGGTACTTCTGCCGCCAGGGGCCCAGCACGTCGGCCAGGGCGTCGGCGTCGCTGTCCGCCAGCAACTGCTGGACACCGGGGTCGGGGGCCATGCCGTAGGCGTAGTACGGCGTCGGGTTCCAGCCGTGCACGACCCGCAGCGGCGCGCTGTGGCGGACGGCGGCGTCGAGGGCGAACCGGATCACGGTCTCGTCGGGGCAGCCGAGGTCGACTCCGAGGACGACCGGGCGGGAGGAGATGGCGGCGGACGGGCCACCGGCCGGGTCCGTCTCGTGCTCGTCCGCGGCCTGCTCGGCGGCCCGGACCAGGACGACGGGCCGCTCGGCGTGCGCCACGACCGAGAGTCCGACCGAGCCGACCAGGAAACCGGCGATCCCGCCCAGCCCGCGCGAGCCGAGGACGAGCAGTTCGACGTCCTTCGCCACGCCGACCAGGGCCTCGGCGGGCGAACCGCTGAGCTGCTCCGTGCTCACCTCGACACCGGGGTGGCGCAGCCGCAGGGCCTCGGCGGACTCCCGGGGAATCCGCTCGCTCCAGTGCTGATAGGTCTCGCCGCCCAGGAACGGGGCGTGCGCCGTCGGAGCCGGTGCCGGCTCCCGGACCTGGAGGAGCTTCACGGGCAGTCCACGCAGCTCCGCCTCACGGGCCGCCCACTCCGCGGCGGCGCGGCTCTCGGGCGAGCCGTCGAGGCCCACGGTGATCATCCGGGGCATGATCTCCACCTCCTGAATCGGGGAACCCGATTCCAGCGTCGTGTTCAGGTTGCGCGGGCAGGGGCCACCGCCCCTCGTCCCTCACTCACTCTCGTCCGGTGCGCGGCGTCCCGCCGGATGCCGAAGGTCTCCGTCGGATGGGCTGAAAGTCCCTGCTCGGCGGGCCGGTTGGGGCCGTAGTGCTCAGTCGGCCGTGAGGTCCGGGCAGGAAGTCGGCCCTGAGGTCCTCGGCGAGCAGGGCCGCGGCGGCCGGCGGGTCCGGGCGGCGTCACAGCGGGGCCGTCAGGCCCTGGCCCGAGGGCCGGTCGGCCCTCTTCCCGGCAACCCCTCGCGGTTCGACTCTCGTAGGCAGGAACCGCGGCAGTCCCTCGGGACACGACGTCAACCAGGCTGCGGTGCCATGTCCTTGCGACTCCGAAGAGGTGGGGCGGTCTTCCCGCGGTCCCCCACGAGTGGCAAGGACGTCCGCGCGGGTCTCGTGTCGGGGGAGGCACGACGCTCGCACGACGGCCGTCGCCCGCGTCGGCACGCGGGCGACGGCCGTTGTCGTCGGCCCCGGGGGCCGGATGGCCCGTGCTCCGGGCCGAGTGGTCCCTCGCCTGCCCAGGGCCCGCCGCCGGAGGCCGGGCGGCGGCAGTCCATACACCCCATGCTCCGTACGGGGCCGGGGCCTCGGTCGGAGCAGACCGCAGCGACGGCGAGGTGCGGCGCCGCTGACCGGCGGCCACCGGCACCCGCCAGGCGAGCGTGGTGCCGCCCTCGGGCGGGCCGGTGAACGTCAGGTCTCCGCCCAGCTGTTCGGCCCGTTCGGCCATGTTGCGCAGGCCGCTGCGGCGGCCCGCGGGCGGGATTCCCACGCCGTTGTCGGAGACGGTGAGGCAGAACTCGCGGCCGTCGTGCCGGGACTCAGGATCCGTCCTGCCGCTGCCGGTCGTGGACCTGAGTGGCGATGACGGCGGCCTGGATACGCCGTTCGACGCCGAGCTTGGCGAGCAGCCGGGAGATGTGGTTCTTCACCGTCTTCTCGGCAAGGTAGAGCCGCTGACCGATCTGGCGGTTGGTCAGCCCCTCCCCGATCAGGGCCAGGATCTCCCGCTCACGTTCCGTCAGGCCCTGCAGCTCGTCCGGCTCCTCCGCCTGCTGCCCACCGCCGCGCAACCGGGCCATCAGCTTGGTGGTGGCGCTCGGGTCGAGCAGAGACTGGCCGCCGGCGACGGTGCGCACGGCGGACACGAGGTCCGAGCCCTGGATCTGCTTCAGGACGTAGCCGGACGCGCCCGCCATGATCGAGTCGAGCAGGGCCTCCTCGTCGTCGAAGGAGGTCAGCATCAGGCAGGTCAGCTCGGGCATCCGGGAGCGCAGTTCCCGGCACACGCTCACGCCGTCGCCGTCAGGCAGGCGTACGTCGAGCACGGCCACCTGCGGGCGCAGCGCGGGGACGCGCACCAGGGCCTGCTCCACCGTGCCGGCCTCGCCGACCACGCTGATGTCGGGCTCGTCGTCCAGCAGGTCGCGCACGCCGCGCCGCACCACCTCATGGTCGTCCAGCAGGAAGACCCGGATCGTGCTGTCCTGCTCGCCGTCCGCCATCGACAACTCCTTGTTCCGCGTTCCGCAGCGATGTCCGCCGGTGGACAGGACCGACCCTGCCCATGGAGATCTTTCTGGTTTCCCGGCCCACGGACCAGGGCCGGTCGGCCCTGATTTCACCGTGCCATGACAGACCCACCGGGAGAGGCGGGTCGGCCCTCCTTCCTGTTACGTCCGGCCCTGTCTCCCGGCGCAGCCTGCTGCGAGGCTGAAGAGGCGCCAGAGCAAGGAGGGCGAGCCCCATGAAGACACCGACCGTCGGCGAGATCATGAACAGCGATGTCGTCTGTGCGCGCAGGGAGACATCGTCGGAAGAGGTGCTGCGGCTGCTGAGCCGGCACCGCATCCGCGCTCTTCCGGTCGTCGACCACGACGACAAGGTGGTCGGCGTGGTCTCCGGCACCGACCTCGCGCAGGGAGGGGTGGCCCGGGCACGCAGAGGCCGGGGCCGCCGGCTCGCGTTGCCCGGTCTGCGGCGCTCGACGCGTGGATCGGCGGCCACGGCCGCGGGAGATCTCATGACCAGCCCTGCGGTCACGGTTCACCCGGAGCAACGCGTGTCGGACGCGGCACGGGTGATGGAGCGGCATCGGGTCGACCGGCTGCCTGTGGTGGACGAGGAGGACCGCATCATCGGCATCGCCACCCGTCGTGACCTGCTGCGGTCCTTCCTGCGTACGGACGAGGAGATTCACCGGCAGGTGATCGAGGAGGTTCTGCCCGGCGCACTCGGCCTGGCATCCGATGGGGTCACCGTCTCCGTCCGGGACGGCATGGTCGTACTGGACGGGTGCCTGCCCGGGCGCAGTGACATCCCGGCGGTGATCCGGTCGGCCTGGCGTGTGGACGGGGTCGTCGGCGTGGTGAACCACCTGGAGTTCGCCACGGACGAGGCTCCCTGAACCGGACACCGGCCGGCGGCTCAGCGGGAAAACGGGGCCGAACGGCCCTGGTGCGAGGGGCCCCGATGCCGTTCCAATGACCCGAACGATCTGTCCGTGGCCCGGGGCTCGCCGACGTCGCGGACAGCAGCCGCCCGCGAAACCTCGCCACGTCGGCCGGAGACACACCGCCATGACCATCGACAACGTCCAGACCGTGCCCCCCGGGCCGCGCCGCAGCGTCGAACTCGACAGCGACGAAGCACTGCGGCTGCTGGGCAGTGTTTCCCTCGGCAGGATCGTCTTCACCCGCCAGGCACTGCCCACCGTCCGCCCGGTCAACCACGTCCTGGACGACGGCGACATCGTCATCCGCACCCATGAAGGTGCGGCCCTGACCTCACGCACCCGGCAGGCGGGCGCCCCGGGCGTCGTCGTCGCCTACGAGGCCGACACCATCGACCCGCACACCCATCTGGGTTGGAGCGTGGTCGTCACCGGCTATGCCCACCTCGTGACCGATCCCGAGGAACTGGCCCGCTACCAGGCGCTGCTCCAGCCGTGGGTGAGGCAGACCATGGACTACGCGGTGCGAATCCGCCCCGACCTGGTCACCGGCGTCAGGCTCACCACGGCCGAAGAGCCCGGCTCCGCCTGAATGGACCCCGTTCGGCCCCCACCCTGCGGCTGGTCGGCCCAAGGCGGCGCGATGACGTCCTGGAGGCATGGCTCCCGCTCGCCATGTGGATGCTCATCGTGGTGGGCGGAACGGTGGCCCTCGTCACCGGTTCCCGGTCAGCCACTCCGCCAGGACGGCGGCCTGGCTGTGGTCCACGTCCTTGGTGGCGGTCAGCAGCATGAGCTTGTCGTGCGCCGCCAGGTCGCGCAGGTGTTCGGCCGCCTCGCGGTGTTCGGTGTCGCGCAGCTCTGCCAGATAGCGACGGCGGAACTCGGTGAAGCGGCTGGGCTCATGGCTGTACCACTTGCGCAGGTCGCTCGACGGGGCGACATCGCGGAGCCACTCGTGCAGATGCGCGTCCTCCTTGCGCATGCCCCGTGGCCAGACCCGGTCGACGAGCACACGCTTCCCGTCCTTCGGTGAGGTGTCCTCGTAGACCCTGCGATAGGCGATCTGTTTGGTCATCGCGCTGCCCCTTCCAGATCGGCCGGCCGACCCGGCCCTGAGCGGATGAGCGGCTTCACCCCCTGCCAGACAATCACACAACGCCAGGTGGGGCGCTTCCGGTCGCAGGGGTGCCCGATGGACCATGGAGGGGGCGAACCACGGCGGTGGGGCCGCATGCGTCGCTCCCTCGGTGGTGAGATTGGCGATGAAGGGTTCGATCAGGATCGGAAGTGTGCGGAGTGTGACGGTGCGCGCGCACTGGAGCGTGCCATTGATCATGCTGCTCTTCGCGTACGGCCTGGCCGACCGGACGCTGCCCGCGTACGCACCCGGTCTGGCACCTCTTGCGTACGCGACGGCCGGGGTTGCCGGCGCTCTCCTGCTGCTCGCCAGCCTGGTGGCGCACGAGACGGCGCACGCGCTCGTGGCCCGCCGGGCCGGGGTGCCGGTGCAGGACATGACGCTGTGGGCACTGGGCGGAGTGACCCGGATGGACCGGCCGACCACGGCGCGGACGGCGTTCACGGTCGCCGTCAGCGGACCGCTCG
Source organism: Streptomyces sp. NPDC030820 (assembly GCF_055572075.1). NCBI lineage: Bacteria > Bacillati > Actinomycetota > Actinomycetes > Kitasatosporales > Streptomycetaceae > Streptomyces > Streptomyces sp. NPDC030820. The sequence goes on along the minus strand of NZ_JBVIEB010000003.1, from coordinate 702,559 downwards.
CCAGCCTGCTGCTCGGCGGGGCCGCCGTCGGCGCCGCGGCAGGGGTTCACGCGTTGCTCGACTGGCGACTCCCCGTCGCCGTACTGGGCTGGCTCGGCGGTACCAACCTGCTGCTGGGCGTCTTCAACCTGCTGCCTGCCGCTCCACTCGACGGAGGCCGCGTGCTCCAGGCCGCGCTCTGGTGGCGCACCGGCGACCGCGAACGGGCCCAGCGCGCGGCCGGGCGCACCGGACAGATCATCGGCATGGGCCTGGCCCTGTTGGGGTGGCTCGCGTTCGCCAGGGGCATGACGGGCGGACTGTGGCTGATGGTCGTCGCCCTGTTCGTGGCGGGCGCCGCCGCGGCCGAACGCCGGTGGGCGCAGCTGGCCCTGGCCCTGCGCGGGGTGCGGGTCGCCGACGCGATGACCAGTCCGGTGGACACCGGCCCCGACTGGCTGACCGTGGACCGTTTCCTGTCCGACGTGGCCGCCCGGACACGGCATTCGGTGCTGCCGCTGCTGGACTTCGAAGGCCGGCCCAGCGGGGTCGTGGAGCTGCGCCGGCTGGCCCTCGGTCCGTCCGGCGAGCAGCAGGCGCGTCCCGTACGGGACCTCGCGACCCCCGTCTCCCAGTGCACGATCGCCGCACCGGACGAGCAGCTCACCGCAGTCCTGGCACGGCTCGGCACCGGCGGCGGGCTGCCCGTCCTGGTCATGGACAGCGCCCGCCTCGACGGCATCATCACCGCACACGACATCCAACGGCTCTACGAGCGGAACACGGCACGCAAGAGCGACGGGACGGCGGCGCCGAGAGGAGGAGCGGGCCACCAGGGGATCGCCACGTAGCGGACCAGCCCCGGATGGCTCAGCGCGCGGACACCGACACAGGGCATGCAGTCCACCGCCTTCGCGCATCACAACACCACCAGGACGCAGGTCCTGGCGCCGAGTCCGGGAACCGGCCCGCGCTTGCGCCCACTCCCGTACGCCGGAGCGGAGGATGCGGGAGTGGCCGGTTCGGGGCACGGTGGGTGCGGGGCCGTTTTCCGGCCGATTTCCTCCCGAGCACCGAGCATCCGAAGGAACCTTGATGTCCGTAGCCACAGACTTGCTCGTTCCGGCGCTGCGCGAGGTCCGTGAGACCAAGGCGGCGCTCGCCGACCGCTTCAAGGCCCACCTCGCCGTCACGCCCCCCGGTGAACACCGGGACGTCCTGGAGCGCCGCCTCGGCGACGCCCGCGGCCACGTCTACCGCATCGACGAACGCCTGGGTACGTTGCAGCCCCGCGGGCTGATGCAGAACGTCCTCGGGAGCGCCTGGCAGCTCACCGGGCATGCGGCCCGGCTACCCCTCGGCATGGCGATGTCGGTTCCGGCCGCCGTGTTCCGCGGCCGGGGAACGGCCACCCAGCTGCGGCTGCTGAAGAACGCCGAGGACGAGTACGCGGTCACCGCGCTGGCCCTGGCCGTCTGCCGGGCCGCCGAACGCATCGCCCAGGAGTCCAGTGACGCCGTCACCACCGAGCTGCTCGACTCCATCCGCCGTGACGACGAGGAGGCGCTGGAGGAGCTCGCCGAGGCTCTCGAACAGCACGCCGAAGCCGCGGTGGCGGCCAGCGAGACCACGGACGGAGCGGGTGTCGGCGGTGCTGCTCTGGCGGTGCGCGAGTGGAGCAGCTGGCTGCGGGAGACGGCTGAGCGCATGCCGGGTGCGGACCGGCTCCAGGGTGCCCCGCGGGGAGCCCTCATCAGCGAGGACGAGCTGCCCATCCCCGACTACCGCAGGCTCAGCACCAGGATGATCAACGAACGGCTGCCGCATCTGACGCAGACGGAGCTGGCCATGGTCGGCGCCTACGAGCGTTCCCACGCGGGCCGCCCGGCTGTCCTGAGCCGGATCGCCGCCCTGCTCGGGCCGGTGCCCTGGCCCGGTTACGACGGCATGACCGCGGAGGAGGTCGTCAAGCGGCTCAATGACGCCGAACCCCGGCACTGCCGGCGGGTTCTGGAGTACGAGCGGCGCCATCAGGCACGTTCCACCGTCCTCAAGGCCGCGGAGAAGGCCGCCGAGCGAGTGCCCGCCTGACCGGTGCGGCTCCCGGTGTCCTGCTGGACGGCCCCGTGGCCGCACCCGCCGGACTCACACGGTCGGCCGCGGGGCCCTGGGGTGCTGCCGCCGGTAGGTCCACAACCGGTCGACGAGGGTGAAGCCGAAGGAGCCGAAGAGCCGGGCGGCGGCCTCGCTCTCCGGGGTACGGGCCGGGACGTCGTCGATGACGAGGGCGACCTCGCAGGCACCCTGTTCGGCCAGCAGGGCCAGGGCCTGGCCGAGCAGCTTGCGGCCAAGGCCCCGGCCACGGTGGGTGCGACGGGTCTCGATCCAGTACACGGTCGCGGTGCGGCCGGGCCCGGCACCGACCACCGCCTCCGCGACCGGCTCGGCCCCGTCCCGGACGATCAGCCGGTGTCCGGGAGGGACCTCGCAGGGAAAGACGTCGGCGACCAGCTTGGCGGGCGACGGCTCGCCCGGTAGCGCGCAGTGCAGGTAGGCACCCTGGCAACGGCCGGTGAATCCGGCCTCCACCAGAGCGTCATGGGTTGCGGCGCGGCGGGCGCGGGGCAGGCCACCCGGCCCCAGGGGGCCCGGCGGGGCGCCGACGAACGCGTCGATCTTCGGGCAGTGGGCGAGTGCGGCGCATGCATGACCGAGGAGGACACGCAGCACGGGCGGATCCTCGCGGCCGTAGGCCCAGCAGATCACGCCGGTGCCGGCATCCCTCCAGGACGTGTACGCGACTACGCCGCGGGGGCGCTCCTGGGCGTCGGCCAGGACGCCGATCCCGGGCCGGGCCGACGTGGCCCAGCCGGCCAGGGCGAGCGGACGGCACCGCGCAGCGGCCAGCTGCTCCGGGGTGCAACGCTGCTGCCCCGGCAGCCGGTCCGCATCGATCAGGTCTTGCACCCCTGGCTCATCCTCGGGGCGATAGGGACGCACGGTCGCGCCGCAGTCGGGGCTGGGTGAAGAGGCCATGGTGTCGGTCCGCACAGGTGCTGACGTTCTTACCGGCTACGTTCGTTCCTACCCCCTATCTCTCAGCGTCCTCCGATTCCTCGCCGATGTCACGGGCGATGTCGATGTCACGGGCGTGCGGACATGATCCGGGGGCCACGGCCTGGCCGGCGGCAGTCAGCAGGGAGCGCAGCTGATCGATGACCGGCTGGTGCAGCGGGAGGGTCAGATGTCCGACACCGGGCACGAGCACGTTGCGGGCCTTGAGGTGGGGATGGTCGATCCGGCCCCTGGCGGCCGGTACGACAGCCTCGTCCAGGTCGCTGTAGAAGGCCACGAACCGGGTACGGCATCCGGTGGCGGGCTCGGCGAGCTCTGTCAGCACATCGCTGCCCGGCCGCAGCTGGCGCAGCAGCGGATGGGGCGGAGCCAGCAGGGCCGTCGCCGTCCCGGCGTGCGGGGTCGCCAGTGTGACGAGCAGGGGCACGCAGCGATCCCCGCCGAGGCGCTGCACGTAGTAGCGGGCGATCAGGCCGCCCAGGCTGTAGCCGATCAGGACCACAGGCCCGGCCGCACCCCGGGCATGGACCATCTCCACCTGCTCGCCCAGAACCCGCGCCGCCGTGCGGATGTCCGGGCTGAGCGCGTTGTAGCTGACCGTGACGAAGGGGCCCGCACCGCAGCCGTCCAGGCCACGCCGCAGAGAGGAGGTGACCCACTCCCGGTCGGCCAGGCCGTGGACCAGCAGCACCGGGATCGTCGCGTCGGCCGCCGGTGGCCTGCTCCACTCCGCCGACGGCGCGGGCCGGGCATGACCGATCCATCCGGTCAGCTGCCCCACGCCCTCCACGGCGATGTCGACCGGCAGCCTGACCAGGCGTACCGCGGCCCGGCCGGCCTCGGCACCGAGACCGCGCACCGGTGACAGGCCCGGCACCGACAGTTGCGTACTGAAGGGAGTGCCCGTACCCGCTCACCTCCCGACTCACGCCCCGAGGTGCTTGATGTATTCCCCGTGTTCCCCCAAAACGCTCCACGCGCCCCTCTGATTCCCTCCCGCCACCCTGGCTACGCCGTGGATGCCGGTCTGGAGGGTGTGGAAGCCGCCCCGCCCGTCGAACCGTACCTCGCGGACCTCGTCGAATCCATCCGCCGTTGACGGCTTGCGCAGCCGCTTCAGCGTGGCGAGAACTCCGACGTCCGGGACACGCTCACGGCCCGCACGTGCGGCGTTGCGTCGCAGCGAGCCGGCCACGTCCGGCGGAAACCAGTAGGCCGTCACCGTCGCCCCGTGCGTGTGGGCCAGCTCCACCAGCGGGCCCCACTCCTGTGGCGAGGGGTTGGTGTTGTCCACCGCCACCGGCCGCCCCGCCGTCAGATGCTCCTCCACCAGTCGCATCTGCCGCCGCTGCTTGTTCTTGGCGCCCCGCGGAAACAGGTCCTTGCTGACCAGCGCGTACCGACCGGACAGGCACCGCGTGTAGTAGGTGGACTTTCCGGAAGCCTGCAGTCCGACCAGGACGGCCACGTCTGCGTCGATCGCCATGACCGCCAGGATGACATGTGAGAACCAGCGCCGGACAGCCCACGTGTCTCACGGCGCCTGCGCACGGTCGTAGCTCCGGCGACCAGGCGTGTCGGCGATCGCATTCCCCGGGTATGGAGGCGTTCCCCGGGGGTACGCAGCCCAGGTGGCCGATGCCGCTGTGAGCCTGTTGCGGCGTACGGTGCCCCGGGCCGGTGACGGCGGCTCGCCGCGCACCGTACTGGTCGTGATGTGCGTCGGCTATTTCCTGGTGCTGCTCGACGTGACGATCGTGAACGTCGCGCTGCCGCGGATCGGCTCCGGGCTCGGCACCGACGTGAGCGACCTGCTGGGGGTACCCCCTCTGGGGGAGGGTGGTCGACGGCTAGAGGGACGCAGCAGACACGCCGACGACGAGCGGGCGGCACGGAACGGACGAGTGAAGGAGCGCCATGCCTGACCCGGCCGCAGTACTCGGCCGCGTCCAAGCCGCGTTTCGTCCAGTGGATCAACGACGTCTGCACCCGCCCGGGTCTTCGACCGGGCGACCGTCGGCATTAGCGCGGCGGCCGAGGCTCGTGCGGGTCAGGTGCGGGACTGTGGTGTGGCGCGGGCCCGGAAGGTGCGCCGGTAGCCGGTGGGCGTGGTGGCGGCGTCCCGGGCCAGGTGGAGTCGGAGGTTGGCCGCGGTGCCCAGCCCGCAGCGGCGGGCGATTTCCTCGACGGGCAGGTCGGTGGCTTCCAGCAGGCGGCGGGCTTCCTGCAGGCGCTGCCCGTTGAGCCATCGCAGGGGTGTTGTGCCGGTCTCGGCGGTGAAGCGCCGGGCGAAGGTGCGGGGGGAGACGGCGGCCTGCCGGGCGAGATCGGCGACGGTCAGCGGCCGGTCCAGGTGCTGGAGGGCCCAAGCGTGCACGGAGGCCATGCTGGTGCCCTCGGTGGGCATGGCGCGGGTCAGGTACTGGGCCTGTCCGCCGTCCCGGTGAGCCGGCACGACGAGCCGGCGGGCGAGGTCCGCCGCGGCCTGGGCGCCGTGGTCCTCGCGCACCAGATGCAGGCACAGGTCGATCCCGGCGGCGAAACCGGCGCTGGTCAGGACGGGTGCCTGAGCGGTGTAGAGCAGGTCGGCGTCCACGTCGACCAGCGGGTGGCGCCGGGCGAGTTCGTCCGCGTCCATCCAGTGCGTCGTGGCACGCCGGCCGTCGAGCAGTCCGGCCGCAGCGAGCGCGAAGGCGCCGGTGCAGACCGAGACCATGCGTGCACCGCGTTCCGCCGCGGCGCGCAGCGCGTCGAGGACGGCCGGCTGGGGCGGGGTCAGCGGTTGGTAGCCGGGGACGACCACGGTGTCGGCCTCGGTGAGCGCCTCGAGTCCGTGGGGCGCCACGAGGTCGAATCCCGTGGTGGTCGGCACGGGACCGGACGCGGCGGCGCACAGCGTGAACCGATAGCCGCCCGGCCCGCCCGGGTCACCGAAGATCTGTGCGGGTATGGCGAGGTCGAAGGCGACCACACGGGGCAGGGCGAGCGCCACCACATGATGCATGGCAGCAATCTTACGAACATGGGCATTACTGCCACTGGTCTCGGGCCCGTGGCCGGGAGAGGGTGAAGCGGTCGCGGGACAGACCCGTGGCAGCCCCGATCTCTCGTTCAGGAGCAGAGCCGATGCGTTTCCTCGACGCCGCGTCCCACACCGCCGACCGTCCCTGGGGTGCCCTTGAGCTGGCGGAACTCGAGACGGCGACGGTCCGTCTGCACTGGACCGACCAGCCGTACGTCTGGCATGTCAACGACGGGCCCGAGGTCTTTGTGGTCCTCGACGGTGCCGTCGACATGCACTACCGCGTGGACGGTGTCGAACGCGTGGAGCGGCTGGTGCCCGGCCGCGTGTGCTGCGTGGAGCCCGGCGACGCCCACGTGGCTCACCCCAGGCCGCAGGCCCGCATCCTTGTTGTCGAACGCAAGGACAGCGTGTGACGCATCCCCCCGGGCGCCGACCCGTCGTCCCGCACCCTGATGTCGCACGTGTCGCACCCTGAACTCAGCCCTTCCTGCCGACTTGTTCGCGCACCTTCTGATAGCCGCCCTCGTCATGCCGAATCCTCACCAGTGCGTCGATGAGGCGTACGAACTGCCGGTCGTCCTCCACGAGTTCGCCGAGGTCGCCTCCGCGGTCTTCCAGCAGGTGCAGTGCCGCATCGGTCATCGCCGTACTGATGCGTTTGCGGTCACCCTCGGAATATCCGGCATCGGCGAGCACCTTCTCGATCTTCCCGGTCCCGGCTCTGCGTACGCGTCCGGCGGTCGACCAGTTGCGATCGCGCAGAGCCATGAAGGTGCGTACGGCGGTCTCGGGGGTCTCACTGGCGTCCGTCAGCGCCGCCAGCTGCAGCACAAGGTGGACTTCACCGCAGAAGATCCGACGCACCGCCCCGTGGGCCGGGCGCTGCCGTTACGGCGGTGATGCGCCGGGAACCCGGCGCACCCGGTAGCCACACGAGGAGGTGAGCGACATGCCTGGACGACGGGATCTGCCATCGACCCTCGAGCGCTCCTCCGAAGAGGCCCAGCGCACATGGGTCAAGGCGCACGACTCCGCCATCTAGCAGTACGGCGAGGGCGAGCGGGCACACCGAGTCGCCTACGGCGCGCTCAAGCACACGCACGAGAAGGTCGGCGACCACTGGGAGCGCAAGGCTGCTCGACGCGGTCCGCAAGGCCAATCGCTCCCGCACGCGCGCTGCCCGTGCACGCTGTCCGTCCGGGCCTGGACAGTGACCGCCGGACAGGGCGGATTGCGTCGGCCCGGCCGGCGTCAGCGGGTGGTGTGGTGGAGGAGAGCCGCGTGGGGGTCGCCGGAGTCGGGGGTAGGGTGCGGGTCGGTGTGTACGGTGGCGGCGGTCAGCCGGGGCACCGCATGGATCAGGGCGTGTTCGGCTTCGACGGCGATGGCGTGGGCCCGGGCGACGCTCAGCCGCGGGTCGACGACGATGTCGGTCTCGGCGCGCAGGCAGTGGCCGATCCAGCGCATCCGCACCGAGCCGACATGCTCGATGCCCTCGACGGTGCGCAGGGCCCGCTCGGCGCTGTCGACCAGGGCTGGGTCGACGGAGTCCATCAGGCGCCGGTACACCTCGCGGGCGGCGTCCTTGAGCACCATGAGGATCGCGGCGGTGATCAGCAGCCCGACGACCGGGTCGGCCCAGCGCCAGCCGAGGGCGGCGCCGCCGGCGCCGAGGAGGACGGCCAGGGAGGTGAAGCCGTCGGTGCGGGCGTGCAGGCCGTCGGCGACCAGCGCGGCGGAGCCGATTTTGCGGCCGGTGCGGATGCGGTAGCGGGCCACCCACTCGTTGCCGACGAAGCCGACCACGGCGGCGACGGCGACGGCCCACAGGTGGCTCACGTCGCGAGGGTGCAGCAGGCGGTCGACGGCCTCGTAGGCGGCCAGCGCGGAGGAGGCGGTGATGGTCAGCACGATGGCGATGCCGGCCAGGTCCTCGGCGCGGCCGTATCCGTAGGTGTAGCGGCGATTGGCCGCCCGCCGCCCCAGGACGAACGCGATGCCGAGGGGTACGGCGGTGAGCGCGTCGGCCCCGTTGTGGATGGTGTCGCCCAGCAGCGCGACCGACCCGGACACCGCCACGATCATCGCCTGCACCACGGTGGTCGCCCCCAGGATGGCGAGCGACAGCCACAGCGTGCGCATCCCCTCGCGGGAGGTCTCCATCGCGGAGTCGACCTTGTCCAGCGCCTCGTGGCTGTGCGGGGTGACCAGGTGAGCGAGCTGGTGCCGGGCCTTCGACCACCATCCGCCTCCGTGCGGGTGGTCATGGTCGTGCCCGTGATCGTGGTGGCCGTCGGCGTACGAGTGCCGGTGCCCGTGCGGCTCGTGGGTGTGGGTCTGCTCGTTCAAGGTGCGCCTTTCGCGGACGGCGGGCTGCTGGTAGGTGGACGCCGGTACTGCTGCTCCTCCATTATGTGCACATGAACGCACGCATGCATCTATCAGGTGCGCACCCCTCGCAACAAGCAGACGATGGCGAACGCCTCGCGGTCGCGGTGGAGGTCCTCGGTCTGCTCGCCGACCGCACCCGTCTGGCTCTGCTGCGGCGGCTCGGCGAGGGGGAGGCCGACGTCACGACGCTGACCGGGACGACCGATGCCACACGGACATCGGTCAGCCAGCATCTGGCCCGGCTGCGCCTGGCCGGGCTCGTGACCACAAGGAAGGAGGGGCGCCGGGTCGTGTACGCGCTGCGGCACGGACATCTGCGCCGCCTGGTCGACGAAGCGCTGAACATCGCCGACCACCAGATCGGCCACCTGCCGCCGCACGACTGACGACCCGCCAGGAATCCGGCGTACCGCGCACCGGAACGCCGTTGAAGTGACGGATCCCTGCCATGCGTGCACAACGCCGACACCCTCCGCCCGGGGACACACCGCATGGTTCGCCATGGGCAGTCCGCGAGCGGAGGGTGGTTCGGAGTGGGAACGGTCAGGCCCCGGCGGCGGTCACCACCGCGTCCGTGGCGAAGCCGAGGAGCAGGCCGAGGAGGATGCACCAGGTGGTGAGCGTCTTCAGGTTGGCCTTGCGGGCTACGGCGAGCAGTTCGATGACGACGTAGAGGATGGAGCCGGCGGCCAGGCCCAGGAACGCGATGGAGAGAGTGTCGTTGACGAGGTGCTGGCCGACGAGGGTGCCGAGGAAGGTGGGTCCGCCGCCGATGAGCCCGAGCCAGAAGAGGGTGGCCCAGGAGGGGCGTTCGCCTTCGGCGGCGAGCGGGGCGACGATGCCGAAGCCCTCGGTGGCGTTGTGCAGGCCGAAGCCGATGATGAGCAGCACGGCGAGGGAGAGTTCGCCCTTGGCGGCGGAGTTGCCGATGGCCAGGCCCTCGGCGAAGTTGTGCAGGCCGATGCCGGTCGCGATCATCAGGGCGAGGGAGGCCGCCTGGCTGCGGATCTTCGGCGCCAGCTCCGTCGCCACGGCCGCGCCGGGACCGTCGGGACGCTCGGCGGCGGCTCGGCGGCGGGCGGTCCAGGCGTCGTAGTACACCAGCCCGGCGAGCCCGACGGCGAGTCCGGCCGCGAGGACGATTCCGCCGGAGGCGACCGTCGCCCAGTGATGGTCGCTCAGCGCTTCGTCGACCGGCTCCCAGGCGTGGGTGAGGACGTCCCAGACGAGGAAGACGAGGATGCCGATGGCCACGGCGTTCAGCCCGGCCCTCAGGCGGGGTGTCGGTGTACGCAGCCGGCCGAGCGGGAGGCCGAGGTAGATGGTGAGGCCCGCGATGGCGCCGAGCAGGGCGATGTTGGCGCTGGACATGGGGAGAACTCCGGGTCGTGCTCTGGTGGCGGCCGGGTGGGGGCGGGCTGCCTGGGGACGACGTCAGCATAGGTTAGGTGAGCCTTACCTAAGGGTTTCCTGTGCAGCGCTTGGGTGAATCTTGACGAATCCGTTGCCGGTCGGTGTCCCTGCCGTCAATCGAGGCAGCCCGTGAGCCGCTCGTAGGCGTGATGGGCGTCGCTGATCAGATGCTCGGCCTCGGCGCGGGTGCCGCAGTCGATGACCTTGCCGACGGCCTGGTGCTGCAGCCGTGCCAGAACAGCGGCCCAGGCGTCGCCTTCGGCGTGCCAGCGGGACAGGTCGTCGGTGTCGACAAGGTCGATGAAGGAAGGGTCCTCGGCCACGCACAGCAGCACCGGAGCGGCGGGCGCGGCCGGTGCACCGGTGCGGTGCAGGACGCCCAGCGGCCAGGCCGGCACAGTGGTGCCGGCCAGGGCGGGTTCGGGCATCAGCACCAGGGCGTCCAGCGGCAACCCTTCGTCGTCCAGGGTGTCGGGGATGCGTCCGTGTCCGACCGGCCAGCCCGTTGAGGTGAGGCGTCCGCAGGCGCCGTCGTCGGACGCGCGGATGGTGGAGGAAGCGGTGGCGTCGATGTCGACGGTGATCCGGGGCATGGCCCTGACCTCCTCAGACGTGAGCGTGGTCAGTGGGGAGAGGCCATCGGCACCGCGTCGGTGCGGTTGGCGGCGAGCCCGATCGCCGGATACCAGCAGTCTCCTGCCGGACGGCCGGGGCGGCAACCAGCCGGGTGGGTGGGCCGGCGTCGGCGGATCGCCCCACCACTTCCGGAGCGGCTCGCGCCCACCGGCACCACGGGCGTGCCGGCGCAGACGTCGTGGCGGTGCTCGCCCTGGCGATCGTGGACGCCGCCCACTCACCGGGCCGCGACGGCGTCGCCACCGCGCCGGCTCGTCCCGGTGACCAGCAGCAACACCACGGCCAGCACCTGGATGACGACGACCACCGTGATCAGCGCGGGGATCGAGTAGCCGTACAGGCCGCCCGTCAGCGCTCCGCCGGCCAGGCTCGCCGCGCCGACCACGCCCGCGAACAGGCCGTACGCGGTCGCGCGCCGTCCGCTGGGCACCAGGTCCGCGACCGTGGCGCGCAGGGTGGACTCCTGGATGCCCATGGCGGCGCCCCACACCAGCGACCCGACCACCGCGACGGCGACCGTGTCGGTGAACGCCAGCGCCACCACCCCCGCCGCGAGGACGGGCAGGGCGATCAGCACGCGCGGGCCGTGCCGGTCGTACAGCCAGCCCGTGGCCAGCGCGGCGACGGCGTCCACGGCCATCGCCGCCGCGTACAGCACCGGCACCCATGCGGCGGACAGCAGATGGCGCTGGACCAGGTGGTAGGAGAGCACGCCGAAGGTGGTGAACCCGGTCGTGGTGGCCGCCGTGAATCCGGCGTAGGTCCAGAACGCCCTCGGCAGTCGCCCGTCGCGCCCGCCCGGTGTCGTGGGTGCTGCGGCGGTCACTTCGCGTTCGTAGGCTTCCGGGTCCGGCACCCGGGCCCGCAGCCGGAACAGAAGCAGCAGTACGGCGATGCCGGGGACGGCGAGCACGCCGAGCGCGGGCCCGTAGTCGTTCCCGGTCAGCGCGAGCATGCCCGCCACCAGCAGCGGGCCGACGAGGGCGCCGATCTGGTCCATCGCCTCGTGGACGGCGAAGCCGCGGCCCCGCCCGGTGGCGGCGGTGGCATGCGAGAGCAGCGTGTCCTTCGCGGGCGAGCGCACCGCCTTGCCGACCCGCTCGGCGATCACCAGCGCGCACGCCGCCCACAGCACGCCGACGACGCCCAGCAGCGGCACCGAGGCGACCGTCAGGGCGTACCCGGCGATCGCCAGGCCCCAGAACCGGCGAGTGCGGTCGGCCAGCGGCCCGGAGACCAGCCGCAACCCCAGCGCCGCGGCCTCACCGGCGCCGGTGACCACGCCGACGACGAGAGCGGAGGCGCCCAGCGAGGCGAGCAGCGGGCCGGTGATCGAACGGGCGCCCTCGTACACGAAGTCCGCGAGCAGGCTGACCGTGCCGAACCAGATCACGAACCGCCACGGCCCCATCCGCACCGACGAGCGCTCCGCCTCCCGCTCTTCGAACACCGGCTGGTTCATGCCCACAGCGCCTCCGACATCGCCCCATCCTCCCCCGGCCGGAGCATCTCGTGCGAGGGGCAGCACTCCGCAGCCTGACCGCCGCAGTCGAGCGGCGTAGCCGTGTTGACCTTGCCCCCAAGGGCAAGGTTTACGCTTCCCCCGGATGTCGTTCCGCGTGTTGTTCTGCCGCCCGGCCGATCATGGAGTCAGTGTGCCTGAGTTGAACGCCGTAGCCCTGCGTGGCGCCACCATCCACTACGACGACCTCGGGCCCTCGGCCGGACTGCCGGTCCTTCTGATCCACGGGCACCCCTTCGACCGCACCCTGTGGGCACCCCAGGCCAAGGCACTGACCGAAGCCGGATACCGGGTCATCACGCCGGATCTGCGCGGGTACGGCCGCAGCAGCGTCACCCCCGGAAAGGTCTTCCTCTCCGACTTCGCCGACGACCTCGCCGCGCTCCTCGACCATCTGGACATCGCACGAGCGGTGGTCGGCGGCGTGTCCATGGGCGGTCAGATCACCATGGAGTTCCGGCGCCGTCACCCGCAGCGGGTGCACGCCCTGGTCCTGTCCGACACCTCCGCCCCTGCCGAGACCGACGAGGGCAAGGAGTTCCGCAACCGGCTGGCCGACCGGCTCCTCGCCGAGGGGATGGACGGCTACGCGGGCGAGGTGATCGACAAGATGCTCGCCCCGTACAACGTCACCGCGATGCCGGATGTCGCCGAGCGGGTCCTGGGCATGATGCGTGCCACCGACCCCCGTGGCGCCGCGGCTGCACTGCGTGGACGGGCCGAACGCCCCGACTACCGGGACACGTTGACCGCCGTACGGGAACCGGTGCTGATCGTCGTGGGCGCGGACGACGTCTACACGCCCGTCGCGGACGCCGAGGCGATCCACCGTCTCGTCCCCCACGCGACCATGGCCGTCATCGAAAAGGCAGGACATCTGCCCAGCGCCGAGCAGCCCGAGCCCTTCAACACCGCCCTGCTGGACTTCCTCACCACACAGGTGGCCGACGCCTGCGCCCCGGATGCGGACGGTCTGCACGGACATGGAGGGTGATCAGTGGGTTTCACGCTTGAAGGGCCGGTTCTCGAAGGCGCGCTTGTGCGCCTGGAGCCCTTGGAGCATCGGCATGCCCCGGACCTGGCCGCGTCGGCCGAGGAGGACCGGAGCGCCTACGGGTTCACCTGGGTGCCCCGGGCGGCCGAGGTCGAGGGGTACATCGACATGCAGCTGGCCCGTGCCGCCGCCGGGAAGCTGGCCCCGTACGCACAGGTGGAGAAGTCGTCGGGACGGGTCGTGGGGGCCACCGCCTACTGGGATCCGCGTCCCTGGCCGAGCGGTGACGGTCTTTGTGCGATCGAGGTCGGTTTCACCTGGCTGGCGGCCTCGGCCCAGGGCACGGGGCTGAACACCGAGGCCAAGTTCCTGTTGTTCCGGCATGCTTTCGAGAACTGGGGCGTCGCGCGCGTCGACTTGAAGACGGACGCGCGCAACGCCCGTTCACGGGCGGCGATCGAGGGCGTGGGGGCACGGTTCGAGGGGGTGCTGCGGAACTGGTCCCGGTCGTGGGCACCGGGTGAGGACGGCCTGCTCCGTGACTCCGCGATGTTCTCGATCACCGCGACGGAGTGGCCCGACCGCCGCTCGACGCTGGAACAGCGACTGGCCCGGATCCGGACCGCCACCGCAGCACGGACAACCTGACCCGCCCACCGGACAGTTGACGCAGTGCCGCGGGGGCGCGGTCATCCCTCGATGAACTGGTAGTCGCTGAGGATGCGGCCGTCGGAGCCGAGCATGAGGATCTCCAGTCCGACGGCCGCGACCTCCCCGCCGTCCTGGGGCACCATCTCCCAGTGGAACTTGACGACATCGTGGAGTCGGTCGGCGTTGCCACGCGAGCGGAAGACGAAGGTGCCCGGCGCGACGAACTCCTCGTAGGCGCGTGTCACCCGGAAGTCCAACGCGCTGTGCCCGCGCGCCTCCAGAACGAGTCGGTCGAAGCCGAGCCCTTCAGCGGCCTGCAGCAACTCCTTGGGAGGCTGCAGCACATGCACCGCGTCGGCGGACCACAGCTCGCGGATCGCGGCACGGCGGCGTTCGGCGTCGGGTTCGTTCCACACGGCGACGTAGCGGTCGGTCAGCTGGTGGATGTCGATGGCGATGTCGGGCACGATCGTTCCCCTCGGTTGCGCGTGGTCGGCGTACGGCGACGACCTTGCTGTGCCGGCCGTCGGGCGGCAATTCCCCGCAGGGAATCGCCGATCGGCGGCCGAGCGGGTTACACAGGAGGGGTGATCAGCGAATCGACGGCAGGCGGGCTTGCCGGCGCGTTGCGTGAGTGGCGCACTCGGCGACGCGTCAGCCAACTGGAACTGGCCATGCGCGCCGGAACCACGCAACGGCATGTCAGCTTCATCGAGAGCGGACGGTCGGTCCCCGGACGGTCGATGATCATCCGGCTGGCCGAGTCCCTGGAGGTGCCGATCCGGGAGCGCAATGAACTGCTCCTCGCCGCCGGGTTCGCGCCGGCCTACCCGCAGACCCGCCTGGACGACCCCCAGCTCGCACCGATTCGCTCCGCCCTCGAACGGATCCTGCACGGCCACCTGCCGTACCCGGCGGTGGTGGTCGACCGGCACGGCGACCTCGTCTCGGCCAACGCCGCCTTCCACGCGCTCACCGCCGGCGTGGCCCCGCATCTGCTCGTACCCCCGGTGAGCGTTCCCCGCGTGCTGCTGCATCCGCAGGGCCTCGCACCACGCATCGTCAACCTCGGCGAGTGGGCGTGGCACATCATCGACAGTCTCCGGGCCGAGGATGTGCGGAACCCGGATGCGCGTCTGCGACGGCTGGCCTGCGAACTCGTCGACCTGGCACCGGCGCGTGCCCGTGAGTCACCGCACCACCTCGGCTTCGCCGTACCGCTGCGGCTGCGGACACCCGGTCCGGCCGACGACAGGGAGCTCACGCTCATCACCACGCTCACCCACTTCGGCACCGCCGTCGACGTCACCGTCGCCGAACTACGACTCGAGGCGTTCCTCCCGGCCGACGAGGCGACCGCCGCCATGCTGGCCGAACTCGTCGTTCAGCAGCCATCCGAAAAATAGTAGCCATGTACATAGTAGCCATGTACTGTATTTGCCATGAGGAAGGCTTCCGAAGGAGCCACACCCGGTTTCCTGGTGTGGCGGCTGTCCATGAAGTGGCGGGTCGCGGTGGACCGCGCGGTGGCCCCCCTGGGGCTGACCCACGCGCAGTACGCACTGGTGGCGTCGCTGTACGGCATGCACCGCGACGGTCTGCGGCCCAGCCAGCGGCGCCTCGCGGAGCACACCGGCCTGGAGGCGCTGTACGTCTCCAAGCTGGCTCGCGGCCTGGAGTCGGCCGGCCTCCTCGAACGCACCCGCGACCCCGGCGATCCGCGCGCCGTACAGCTCGAACTCACCGAGCGGGGACGCGAGGTCACCGGGACGGCGATCGACGTCGTCCAGGGACTGCTGCGGCAGCTGCTGGCACCGCTCGGCGGCCTCGACAGTCCGCGCGCACGGGAGTTCAGCCGGGAGCTGACGATCCTGCTCGACGCACCGCTTGACCCGTTCGGCACCACCGATCCCGAGACGGAGCAGTCATGACCACCACCGCACCCCTGGTCGACCCGCGCACCATCGCCCTCGCCCACTACGCCGCTCGCGCCGTCCTGGAGCGCGTACTGGCCTCCTACGGCACCACCTTCCAGCAGAACGTCACCCTGCGGCTCGCCGCCGTCGCGGACGGGCCGGTCGAGCGCGCCGCACTGGTCGACGGCGTGACCGACGCATTGAAGATCGACGCGGCGGACGCACACGAGACGATCGACGAGCTGATCGCCGCCGGGCTGCTCGTCGCGGCGGACGCGCCCCGCATGGAAATCACCGACAACGGCCGGGAGTTGTACGCCAAGGCAGCTGCCGAGACGGCACCGGTGACGGCCCGGATCTACGCCGGTGTCTCCGCGGAGGACCGCGCTGTGACCGGCCGGGTGCTGGCCCTGATCACCGAACGCGCCAACGCGGAGCTGGCCGCCCTGGAGGCCCGGCAAGGTTAGTGGAATATTGAACAAATGCGTACCGTTGTGGCCGTCGAAGGAGGTCACGAGTGGAGACGCAAGTGGAGACCACGTACTACGACCACGGCACACCGGCCGAGCGCTGGGAGCGTGCGCGGCAGTTCTTCGACGCCAAGGACTACGCGGGCGCGGCGCGGGTGCTGACCGGGCTGGTCGAGGAGGTGCCGGAGCAGACCGCACCCCGGCTGCTGCTGGCCCGCGCCTACTACCACTCGGCCCAACTGCGCCGCGCGGAAGCCGAGTTGCGGATCATCGTCGAGCGCGACCCGGTGGAGCACTACGCCCGGCTGCTGCTGGGCCGGACGCTTCAGCGGCAGGCCCGGCACGAGGAGGCGGAGCGGCATCTGCGGATCGCCTCGGCGCTCGCGGGTGACTTCCCGCAGGAGTGAGCCGCGGCGGTGAGCCACGGGACGAGGGCCCGGTTCCCGGCAGGGGGCCGGGCCCTCGGCATGCCTAGGGGGACGGCCGTACCGTGCGTGTCACCACCCAGTGGTTCTTGCCCAGCCGTCGGGTACGGGTGAAGCCCCGGCTCTCGAACAGGGCGAGGGTGCCGTTGTGCAGGAAGGACGCGGAGACCCGGGTGCCCTCGGTGTCCTGCGGACAGCTCTCCACCGTGCCGCCGCCGAGCCGGGCGATCTCGCGCAGGGCGCCGTCGAGGCGCGGCCGAGGCCACTCCCGTGCGACGCCGGGCCCGGTGCACGAAGAAGCAGGTGATCCGCCAGTCGGGCGGGGTCGGGGCGGCCGCCTCGTAGGCGCGGCGGTGTTTGATCCGGGGCAGCTCGGCGGGCGGGCCGAACTGGCACCAGCCGACGCAGCCCGGACCGTCGTACACCAGGGCCGCGTGCGCCCTGCCCTCGCGGACCCGCACCTCCTTCTCCGTCCGGTTCTGCTCGGGCGTCCTGGTGCGGCCGACGCCCTCCTTGTGGAAAGCCATGCACCAGCAGCCGCCCCAGACCCCGTCGTGCTCCGCCACCAGCCGGGCGAAGTCGGGCCAGGTCTCCGGGGTCAGGGACCGTGCCTGGAACGCCATCTGAGTCCTCCGGGTCAGAGCAGGAACAGGGTGACGGCGGAGTTCGCCGACGACATCGCCGACACCAGTGCCCCGGCGGGGCCGAGAACCTGGCCCTCCAGCTCGCCCCGGCCGCGCCGCCGGGCCCGGCCGCCTTGCCGCGCCATGTCCCGTTCTCCCTCTTGAGAGGCTCTGCTCATCTCCTGGACGCCGGAGTCGGCGCCGGAGTGTCGGACCACGCTACTTCACGGCGTCACGACCAGGGTGCACCCGTCGGCGGCCGGCCGGCATGGCATGCTGACGCGATGGCCCCTCTCCGTGATCACGCGCCGCTCGCCGAGCGGGTCGAGGAACTCCTCGCCGCCGGCGGCCCCTTGCCCATCGTCGCCGCCGGGCAGCCGGTGCTGCGGTGCGGCACCGAGCCGTACGACGGTCAGCTCGGCCCCGCCCTGCTGGCCCGCTTCGTCGAGGCCCTGCGCATGACCATGCACGCCGCGCCCGGCGTGGGCCTCGCGGCACCGCAGGTCGGCGTACCCCTGCGAATCGCGGTCATGGAGGATCCGGCACCGGTGCCCGAGGAGGTCGCGCTGGCCCGGGGCCGGATGCCACAGCCCTTCCGTGCCCTGGTCAACCCGGTCTACGAGCCCGTGGGCACCGCTCGTGCCGCGTTCTTCGAGGGCTGTCTGAGCGTGCCGGGCTGGCAGGCGGTGGTGGCCCGGCACGCCGAGGTGCGGCTGCGCGCCGAGGACGAGCACGGGCGCGCGCTGGACGAGGTGTTCACCGGGTGGCCCGCCCGGATCGTCCAGCACGAGACGGACCACCTGGACGGCACCCTCTACCTGGACCGTGCCGAACTGCGCTCGCTGTCGACCAACGAGGCGGTCGCCGCGCTGTGGAGCGGGCCGACCCCGCAGGCCGCGGCCGACGCCCTCGGCTTCGAACTGCCCTAATCAACCGGTCAGTTGTCGCGGTAGGCCTCCAGCAGCCGCAGCCACACCTCGCTCAGCGTCGGGTACGACGGGACCGCGTGCCACAGGCGGCCGACCGGGACGCGGCCGGCGACGGCGATGGTCGCCGAGTGGATGAGCTCGCCCACGCCGGGGCCGACGAAGGTGACGCCGCGCAGGATCTCTTCCTCCAGGTCGACCACCATGCGGGCGCGGCCCTTGTAGCCGTCGCCGTACAGGCCCGCGCCCGCGACGGCGGAGAACTCGACGTCGACGGCGCGGACGCGGTGGCCGGCCTGTTCGGCCTCGGCGAGGGAGAGGCCGACCGCGGCGGCCTCGGGGTCGGTGAACACCACCTGGGGCACGGCGTGGTGGTCGGCGGTCGCCATGTGCGCGCCCCAGGACTCGTCCTGCACCGTGTCGCCGGCCGCGCGGGCGGCGATGGCGGCGCCGGCGATACGGGCCTGGTACTTGCCCTGGTGGGTGAGCAGGGCGCGGTGGTTGACGTCGCCGACCGCGTACAGCCAGTCGGTGCCGGTGACGCGGAGGGTGTCGTCGACGTCCAGCCAGGAGCCGGGTTCCAGGCCGACGGTGTCGAGGCCGATGTCGTCGGTGTGCGGGATCCGGCCGGTGGCGAAGAGGATCTCGTCGGCCTCGATCCGGTCGCCGGCGGCGGTGACGGCCACGACCGTGCCGTTCTCCCGGGTGACGGACTCCACCGAGGTGCCGGTGCGGACGTCGGCACCCGCCTGGGTGAGTGCCTCGGCGACCAGTTCCCCGGCGAACGGCTCCATCCGGTTGAGCAGGCCCTTGCCGCGCACCAGGACAGTGACCTGAGAACCGAGGGCCTGCCAGGCGGTGGCCATCTCGGTGGCGACGACACCGCCGCCGACGACGATCAGCCGGGCCGGGGCGGCCTTGCCGCTGGTCGCCTCGCGGCTGGTCCAGGGCTTCACCTCGGCGAGGCCGGGCAGGTCGGGCAGCTGGGCGCGGGTGCCGGTGGCGACGGCGACGGCGTGCCGGGCGGTGAGGGTCGTGACCGTGCCGTCGGGGGCCGTCACGGTGACCGTGCGGGGGCCGGCGAGACGCCCGTGGCCGCGGTACAGATCGGCGCCGATGCCGTCGAGCCAGCCGACCTGGCCGTCGTCCTTCCAGTGGGAGGTGTACTCGTCCCTGCGGGCGAGGACGGCCGGGGTGTCGAGGGGGCCTCGGACCGCCTGGGCGAGGCCGGGCAGCCGGCGCGCGTCCGCCTGGGCGATGACCGGCCGGAGCAGGGCCTTGCTGGGCATGCACGCCCAGAACGAGCACTCGCCGCCGACCAGCTCGCTCTCCACGACCGCGGTGGTGAGGCCGGCCGCACGGGTGCGGTCGGCGACGTTCTCCCCCACGGGCCCGGCCCCGAGCACCACGACGTCGTACGCGATGGATTCCGTTTCCGTCATGGGGTCAGTCTGGTGGGTGGTGTGCGCGACGGCCACATGGGTACGCGCGCGGGACACAGACGTGCACGTGTGGAATAGGCGACCCGGCGACCGCGTTTTCGCCCTCGGCACACCCCACACCAGGAAGTAGGGACTCACGCCATGAGCAGCACCGTGGAGCTGACCAAGGACAACTTCGACCAGACGGTCACCGACAACGACTTCGTTCTGATCGACTTCTGGGCTGCCTGGTGCGGGCCGTGCCGCCAGTTCGCACCCGTGTACGAGAAGGCCGCCGAGGACAACCCGGACCTGGTCTTCGGCAAGGTGGACACCGAGGCCCAGCCGGAGCTGGCCGCGGCCTTCGGTATCCAGTCGATCCCGACGCTGATGATCGTGCGGGACAAGGTCGCCGTCTACGCACAGCCGGGCGCCCTGCCCGAGCCCGCGCTGACGGACCTCATCGGGCAGGCCCGGAAGCTGGACATGGACGAGGTCCGCAAGAGCATCGAGGCCCAGGAGGCCCAGGGGGGCGCCGCCCAGTAGCCCCTGGAACGGGTACGGCAGGCCTCTAGAACGGGTACGGCGCCACGTCGCCGCGTACGGTCGTCCAGCGCAGGTCGGTGAAGGCGTCCAGATTGGCCTCGCCGCCGAAGCGGGCGCCGGTGCCGGACGCGGCGACGCCGCCGAAGGGGGCCACCGCCTCGTCGTTCACGGTCTGGTCGTTGACGTGGACGATGCCGGTGGGGATCCGCTCGGCGAGGTCGAGGGCCCGGGCGGTGTCCCGGGTGACGATGCCGAGGGAGAGGCCGTACGGGCTGTCCGAGGCGAGCGCCACCGCCTCGTCGGCGGTGGCGAAGGAGCGGACCGGCGCGACCGGGCCGAAGACCTCCTCGGCGTAGGCCGGGGTGTCGTCCCCCGCGTCGGCCAGCACGGTCGGCCGGTAGAAGAGCTGTTCGTGGGTGCCGCCCGCGGCGAGTTTCGCGCCGCGGGCGGTGCTCGTGCGCACCAGGCCGTCGATCTTGGCGAGCTGTCCCGCGTCGATGACCGGGCCGAGGTGGACCTGCTCGCGGTGGGGGTCGCCGACGGCCAGCGAGTCGGCCTTGGCGGCGAGCCGTTCGACGTACTCGTCGTAGAGCGAGGCGTGCACGAGATGGCGTCCGGTCGTCATGCAGATCTGGCCCTGGTGGAAGAACGAGCCCCAGGCGGCCGTGGAGATCACGGCGTCGAGATCGGCGTCCTCCAGCACGATGAGGGCAGAGTTCCCGCCGAGTTCGAGGTGGGCCCGCTTCAGCCGGCGGCCGGCCGCCTCGCCGACGGCGCGTCCCGCCGCGGTGGATCCGGTGAAGGAGATGACGGGGACGAGCGGATCCTCCACCAGCGCCCGGCCCGTCTCCGCGCCGCCGGGCAGCACCTGCAGCAGGTTCTCGGGCAGGCCGGCTTCCGCGAAGACGGCGGCGAGGGCGAGGCCGCCGCAGACGGCGGTGCGCGGATCCGGCTTGAGCACCACCGCGTTGCCGAGCGCGAGGGCCGGCGCGACGGAGCGGATGGACAGGATCAGCGGCGCGTTGAACGGGGAGATGACACCCACCACGCCGACCGGGACCCGGCGGGTGTACGACAGCCGGGGGGCCTCGCTGGGCAGCACCTGCCCGGTCGGGCGGGAGGCGAGGGCGGCGGCCTCGTAGCACTCCTGGGCCGCCACATGGAGCTCGAAGTCCGCCTTCCCCGGGATGGATCCGGACTCGCGCACGAGCCACTCGCGCACCTCGTCGGCGTGCTCGGTGAACAGGTCCCCCGCCCTGCGCAGCACCTGGGCCCGCTGGAAGTGCGGTGCGCCGGCCCAGGCGCGCTGGGCGGCTCGTGCGGCCCGTGCGGCGTGACCGACGTCCTCGGGGGCGGCGAGGGTGACGGTGCCGAGCGCGGCGCCGGTGGCGGGCTCGGTGACGGTGTGGGCGGGTCCGGCAAGGCTGCGGTCCTGCCAGGTCTTCGGGTCGAGCAGCGGCATACGGCTCTCCGATCGATCGCCGGGCGGTACGGAAGTCCTGCCTCGACGCTACTTGGTTGAGCGCGAAACTACATCGCGACACGGGGATCCGGAAGCCGGGCCGCGGCCGGGACCGGGTCAGCTGGACTCGCGCTGCACCACCGTGGCGCCCAGCACCTTGTGCACTTCAGGCTCGCCGCCGGGGTCGCGGACCGCTCGGTCGACCAGTTCGGCGAGGTCGCGGCCCGAGGGCAGTTCGATGTGCACCGTGCTGAGGCGGGGCCGCAGCAGCCGGCCGAGCATCAGGTCGTCGGCGCCCATCACGGCCACGTCCTCGGGAATGCGCACACCCGCGTCCTGCAGGGCACGCATCAGGAGCATCGCGTACTCGTCGTTGTAGGCGAACACCGCGTCCAGTTCCGACTCCCGCCAGCGCGCGGCCAGTTGCGCGGCCGATTCCTCCGTGTAGGCGAGCGGCAGCTCCGTGACGGTGGCGTCCCTGCCGCGCAGCGCCCGGCGCACACCGGCGAGCCGGGGCCGGGAGTAGGCCTCCAGGCCGGACTCCTCGGGCACCACGACACCGATCCGGCGCCGGCCCCGGGCGTACAGATGGGCGCCCGCACACTCACC
This sequence comes from Streptomyces sp. NPDC030820, assembly GCF_055572075.1. Taxonomy (NCBI): domain Bacteria; kingdom Bacillati; phylum Actinomycetota; class Actinomycetes; order Kitasatosporales; family Streptomycetaceae; genus Streptomyces; species Streptomyces sp. NPDC030820. The sequence goes on along the minus strand of NZ_JBVIEB010000003.1, from coordinate 680,475 downwards.
GACGGCGTCGTGGTCCATGAGCACGGCATGGGCGCCGTCGACGCGTCCGGGGCCGAGGGTGACCACGGCCCGGGCACCGGAGCGCTTGAGGACCCCGACGCCCTGCGGCCCGAGTTCCGCGCCGGGCACCAGGACCGCGACCGGACGCAACTCCGCCCAGGCGCGGGCGGCTTCGTCGCCCTGGAGGCCGACGGTGCCGTACTGCACGACGGTGTAGTCGAGCCGGCCGAGCTCCCACTGCAGCTCGTTGAGGAACCGGCTGTAGAGCGGGCCCACCGGGATCGCGGGGGCGGGCATGAGGACCATACGGCTGTGTCCGGCACGCAGGCTGCGGGCGGCGGCGTGCGGGACGTAGCCCAGTTCCCGCGCGGCCTCGCGCACGCGGCGGCGCGTCGGTTCGCTGATGCGTACGGCGCTGGTGTTGTTGAGGACGTAGGACACGGTCGCGCGCGAGACGCCCGCCAGGCGGGCCACATCGGCACTCGTGGGCGTGTTCGGTATCTGCACCATGACAGTCCGCATCTTGGCAGAGGACCGGGGGCCGGGAAGAGGCGGGGCGACGTGGTTCACGGTTCGACGAAATCGGGACGAGCAACGCAGCCTCGCACCGCTCGGACCTCGCGCCCACCCGGCAGAGCGACTGCGGGCGGAGCGCCGGCCAGGCCTCAGTGGGGCGGCCGTCTGTCGCCGAACCGGTACTCAGCGGGCGGTCGGGGCTCAGCGGGGCGGGCGGGTGCCGGTGACGCGGGCGACCAGGTCGATCCAGCCGGCCTCCAGGCGCTCCATGGGCATCCCGCACTGCCTGGTCTGGTGGTGGATCAGGGCCGGGTCGAGCGAGTTGAGCAGGGTCTGGGAGAGCAGTTCGCAGTCCGCGTCCGGCACGATCTGCCGCAGCAGCATCGTGACGTGCGTACGCAGCGCGGTGACCGCCGGGTGGGAGAACCGGCGGGTCGGTTCCGGCTGGGCGGCCAGCTGCAGGTCGAGCTGCTCGACCGAGCGGTACAGCACCGCCACACCGAACGCCCGCAGGCGGTCCAGGGGCAGCGCACCGGGCCCCAGCGGCGGCGGCCCGCCGAGGAAGTCGGCCTGCAGCTTCCGGTCCGAGTGGTCGAGCAGGGCCATCAGCAGTCCCGTGCGGTCGCCGAAACGGCGGAAGACCGTGCCCTTGCCCACCTGCGCCGCCGCAGCGACCGCCTCCATGGTGACGCCGGCCACTCCGTGTTCCGCGATCAGCCGAGCGGCGGCCTCCAGCAGCCGGGCCCGGTTGCGCGCCGCGTCGGCACGCAGGCACGGCTCCTCGGGCTCCATGCCGACCTCAAGCAATTGAGGGGCGACAACGGGCTCTTGAGGTGGCGGGAACGGCGGCAGAGCGCTTGGCATGAAGACAGCGTAAAGCATCGGGAAGAAAACTGGACCGCGGTCCGGTTACAGTGATATCAAAGATAAGCGGACCTCGGTCCGGATCGTAACGGCGATGTTTCAGCCCCTTGGAGTGTTCCCCATGTCTGTTCGCATCCTCGCGCTCGTCGGCAGCCTTCGTGCCGGTTCGACCAACCGCCAGCTCGCCGAGGCCGCTGTCAAGCTCGCTCCGGAGGGCGCCGAGGTCGTGGTCTTCGAGGGCCTGGCCGACGTCCCCTTCTACAACGAGGACATCGACGTCGAGGGCAGCGTCCCGGCCACGGCCGCCAGCCTGCGCGAGGCCGCCCAGGCCGCCGACGCCTTCCTGCTCTTCTCCCCCGAGTACAACGGCACCATCCCGGCCGTCCTGAAGAACGCCATCGACTGGCTGTCCCGCCCGTACGGCGCCGGCGCCTTCGGCGGCAAGCCCGTCGCCGTGATCGGCACCGCCTTCGGCCAGTACGGCGGCGTCTGGGCGCAGGACGAGGCCCGCAAGGCCGTGGGCATCGCCGGCGGCAAGGTGATCGAGGACATCAAGCTGTCCATCCCGGGCTCCCTGACCCGCTTCGCCGAGACCCACCCGGTCGACGACGCCGAGGTCGCCGCCCAGCTGACCGAGGTCGTCGCCCGCCTGCACGGCAACGTGGGCGAGGCCGCGGCCGCCTGAGCCGCACGCACCACGAAGGGGCCGGATCCGTCCGGCCCCTTGTCGTGTCCGCGCGGCTCGGTCGACGCCTGCACGCGGCACCCGTCAGCCCCTCCCTCGGCTCTGGGCGAAGCATCAAGGCGAAACCCTTACGGCAGCCCGGCCGTGACGTTACCGTTCGGTAGACATCGGTCCCGGAGGCTCCCGGAGGTACCCGCCCATGACGCACGACCGTTCCGCCGGCCTCGTCGAGACCCGGCGGGCGCTGGCCGACGGGGAGGTGACCTCCCGTGCGCTGGTGGAACGCGCGCTGGCCCGGATCGAGGCCTCGCAGGGGACGTTGAACGCCTTTCGCATCGTGCGGGCCGAGGCCGCGCTGGCCGAAGCGGATGCGGCCGACCGGGAGCTGGCCACCGGGACGCGGCGTCCGCTTCTCGGGGTGCCGGTGGCGGTCAAGGACGACATGGACGTGGCCGGGGAGCCGACCGCGTTCGGCTGCGCCGGCGAGTTCCCCGCGGTCGCCGAGGACGGGGAGGCGGTACGGCGGCTGCGCGCGGCCGGCGCCGTGATCGTCGGCAAGACCAACACGTGCGAGCTGGGGCAGTGGCCGTTCACCGAGGGAGCCGCGTTCGGGGAGACCCGCAACCCCTGGCACACCGCGCACACACCCGGGGGTTCGTCGGGGGGCTCGGCCGCCGCCGTCGCGGCCGGGCTCGTCCCCGCCGCGCTCGGCTCCGACGGCGCCGGATCGGTGCGCATCCCGGCCGCGTGGACCGGTCTGATCGGCATCAAGCCGCAGCGGGGCCGGATCTCCACCTGGCCGCGTGGTGAGTCCTTCCAGGGCATCACGGTCAACGGCACCCTCGCCCGGACGGTCGCCGACGCGGCGCTGCTGCTGGACGCGGCGAGCGGCAACCACGACCGGGACCCGCACCGGCCGCCCGCGCTGACCGTGGCCGACGCGGTCGGCCGCGACCCCGGCCGGCTGCGCATCGCGTTGTCCCTGAAGCCGCCGTTCACCGCCGTACCGGCGCGGCTGCATCCGGAGATCCGCGCCCGGGTCGTCGAACTCGCCGGGAAACTGAGCGCATTGGGGCACGAGGTCGAGGAGGCCGACCCGCCCTACGGGCAGATCGGGCTGACCTTCGTGCCGCGCGCCACCGCCGGCATCGCCGAGCACGTCCGCGAGGCGCCCGACCCGGCGCTGCTCGACCCGCGCACCCGCGACGCGGCGCGGCTCGGCCGGCTGCTCGGCGGGGCCCCGCTCCGGGCGGCCCGGCGTGCGGAGACGGTGCTGCACCGGCGGATCGGCCGGTTCTTCGCGTCGTACGACGTGATCCTCGCGCCGACGACGGCCGCTCCCCCGCCCCGGATCGGCGCCCTGTACCGGCTGCGCGGGCTGGCCACGGACCGCGCGATGATCGCCGCCTGCCCCTACGCCTGGCCGTGGAACGTGCTGGGCTGGCCCGGTGTCAACGTGCCCGCCGGGTTCGTCGGTGACGGCCTGCCGGTGGGGGCACAGCTGCTCGGCCCCGCCCACAGCGAACCCCTGCTGGTCTCCCTCGCCGCCCAGTTGGAGGCGGAGCTGCGCTGGCACGACCGATGGCCGCCGAAGCCCGCCTCGGCGACACGGGCCGCCTGACGGCCGTTTCGGCCGTACCGGGGGTTCCGGGCCGCCGCCCGGCCCCACCGACCGAACGACCGCCGGGAGTTTCCCCGCCACCCGACTCCTACCGACCGTACGACGGATTGAGTGCCGGCCCGGGATCGCCGACCCCGGCTGTCGCGCTTCGCGGGCCGTCACACCGTGAGCAGGCCGACTCCCAGGGCGACCAGCGCGATGACCTTCAGGAGCTCCAGCCCCACGTACCAGAAGTGGCTGCGGGAGCGGGGCAGTTCCTCCCCCGCGAGGATCCGGTCGGACCTGCGGTTGAGGTAGGGCCGTACGGCGGCCAGCTGGGCGAGGAGCAGCACGGCGACGACCGCCGTCAGGGCCGTGATCCCGGCCGGGGCACCGCCCACGGCGATCGCGGCGATGACGACGACGGCCAGCACCGCCTCCACGGCGTTCAGCGCACGGAAGACCAGCCGGCCTATGCCCAGGCCGACCGGGATGGTCACGCCCGGTGCACGGAACTTCAGCGGGGCCTCCAGGAAGGAGATCGCCAGCACCATGCCGAGCCAGACGAAGGTGACCGCGCTCGCGGTGGCGGCGCACGTGACGTTCATGTGCGGGGGCCTTTCTCTGCCGGGGCCGGCGGGTGAAGTGCGTTGGAGTGGGGGGAGCCGGGGGAAGTGCGTCGGCTACGCTGCCTTGGTCTCGGCCAGGTGAGCCACGCAGGAGTCGGGTTCGGCGAAGGGTTCCAGGCCGGTGGCCGTCAGCGGGGCGTCCAGCCGGGCCAACGCGCCCTGCATCAGCCCGAGATGGAGCGGGCACACCAACGTGCCGTGTTCCTCGGCCAGTTCCAGGAAGGGGCAGTGCCGTAGCCGGATCCGCCGGGGCGGCCCGCCGGACTCGTGCCCCTCCGCCTGCGGTGCGAAGCCCAACTCGCCCAGCAGAGCGAGCAGTGCGGCCACCGAGCGGCCTGCCGTCGGCTCCTCGAAGGGGGGCGGCTGCACCAGGTGAGCACCCCACGCGCGGCCCGTCTGTACGGCCTCCTCACGCGCCGTCGCCGGGTCTGCAGTTGCCCACCGGCTGAGCAGGATGCGTGCGAGGAGCCGGTAGTCACGCGTGCCGCCGCGGTCCATGCCGGGGCGCGCGGTGTAGACGGTGCGGGGCCGGCCGGGTCCCGGGGACGGCTCGGTGCGGCGCTCGACCAGACCCTCGGTCACCAGGGTTTCCAGATGGAACCGCACCGTGTTCGGGTGGAGGCCCATCCGCTCGGCCGCGTCCGCGACGCCGAGTGGTGAGGGGGCGGCGCGCAGCACGTCCAGCACCTCTCGGCGGCGCGGGCTCTCCCGCGTGGCCATTTCCGGACCCCCTCTCTCACCTGGGCTCATTTTTCACGAACCCTACATGTATTAATTGTAGAGTGAGCAGAGGGGGCAGCAGTGGGTACCGGTTCGCAGGAAAACGGAAGAGTCGAGGGGAACACCAGATGACGTCGCGCTCCGCGACCGGCAGCAGGCCGGCAGGCCGTACCGCGCCCGCCGCACGTGTGCTGTGCGACACCCGGGCCCTGGCCGAGTCTCCGCCGCTGCCGGGCGGCGTGCTCTGGAAGCTGGCCGAGAGCGGGCGGCAACTCGACGCCAACATGGTCCGGCTCGCCCCGGGCGACCGGATCACGGCGCACACCGAGACACAGCTGGATGTGATGCTCCTGGTCGTGTCCGGGGACGGCGTGCTCGGCACGGGCCCCACCGACGAACCGCAGCCGCTCACCGAGGGCGCCCTGGCCTGGCTGCCGCACGGGGCACAGCGCAGCATCACCGCCGGCGAGGCGGGCCTGACCTATGTGACCGTGCATCAACGCCGCCCGGGGATGCGGATCGGCACCCGCCCCCGGCCCTGACCGGCCCCACACCGACGGCCCGCGCCCCACAGCCTCGACCACCCGCACCATGGCCGCCCCGCAGGCCACGGCCTCAACCACCGCTGTATCACCGGCCCCAAGGGGTCACGGTCCGGCCCACCGGCGCGCCACCGGCCGCACTCCCGGGCCTCAACGGCACAAACCCCAACAGCAGGCGCCTCTTGCCCTGCGCGATCTTCCCACTAGGGTGCCTCCGTGACCACGTTTACCGATGAGAACGTCCCCGGCCGCTACGGCCCCCACGCGACCACTGAGGCGGATCCGCGCGAGGTCGGCCGGGTGCGCACCGAGTACTCCCCCGCCCACGACGGCGACCCGGACCCGGGCGAAATCGTGTGGACCTGGGTGCCGTTCGAGGAGAACGACGGCCGGGGCAAGGACCGCCCGGTGCTGGTCGTCGCCCGGGAGCCGGCCGGCACCTTCCTCGCCGTACAGCTGTCCAGCAAGCGGCACGACGGCGACCGGGAGTGGGTCGCGATCGGCAGTGGGCCGTGGGACCGGTCGGGCCGGGACTCATGGGTGGACGTGGACCGTGTCCTGCGGCTCCACGAGGACGGCATGCGCCGGGAGGCGTGCGCCCTGGACCGGATGCGCTTCAACCTGGTCCGGCAGCGACTGCACGAGCGCTACGGCTGGACCTGACCGGCGTACGGCGCGTCGGTCCGGGATTCCGGGAACGCCCGGACGAACGCCTCGCGCACCACGGTTCCCGGTGTCCGGTCCAGCACTCCGAACACCACGTGCTCGAACGTGCGGGCGAACCGGCCGCCGGGGCCGAGCAGGGTGCGGAACGCGCCCGCGACCTGCACCGGGTCGTTCTGGAAGACGCCGCAGCCCCAGGCGCCGAGCACCAGCCGGCCGTAGCCGTGGGCGGCGGCCGTCTCCAGTACGCGCTCGGCCCGCCGCGCCAGGACAGTCTGCAGTTCGCCGGCGCGCTCGGCCGCCGCGCGCCGTACGACGCCCGCGTTGGGGGCGGCCGCGGTCAGGAAGCCCGCGAGGTACGGCTCGGCCAGCAGCCGGCCCCGGTCGTCACGGAACACCGGGACGGAGGGGCTGTGAATCACCCGGTCCGTGTAGAACGGGTCGCGGTGGGCGCGGTGATGGTCGTAGAACTCCCGGGCCTCCAGCAGGCAGGTGTACAGCGCGGAGGCGCGGCACAGGGCCTCCTCCTGGGCCTGGGCGCCGTTGAGGAAGCCGCCGCCGGGATTGCGCGCGGAGGCGAAGTTCAGGACGGCGACCGGGGCGCCGGCCAGTCGGCGGGCGGCCTCCAGACTGCTCTCCCCGGTGACCTCGACAACGGTGTCCGCCGCGAGTTCCGAGCCGGTCCCCGCGTCACCCGGCTGCCGTAGCGAAACCGGTTCCGGACCGAACATCCGTGTACCGGCCCGCGCGGCCTCTATCCGCGCCACGAGGGACACCTCGCGGCCGTCCGGCACGCGATACCGGCCCGCCGCGACGATTCTCTCCGTCTCCGCGGCGATCCCGCGCAGGCGCGCGCTCATGGCGCCACCCCCGTGGGCGCCGTGTCCGCGGCCTGCGCGGTCTCCCCCGTCGTGCTCATGCACGCATCCTGGGTGATGCTGGTGATGCGGTGCAACGGAGTTTCCCGCCCCAGGAACGGTCCGGAGAACGCATACGGAAACGGAGATGACCGAACCGGAACGTCCCCAGGGGCACCCTTGTGCGAATCGGCGCGAGGGTCTTGGGTGGGACGAGTGCCTGCCCGGCCCAGTGATCGAACGGGGCCGGTGGCATGGTGGAATCTCAGGAGGATCCCGACATGTCCGATTCTCAGAGTGACGGTGGCGACTGTACGGAGCATCGCACCGCCGTCACCGAAGCCGAGGTGGAGGCCCTGGTCCGGGGCATCTGCTTCAAGACCGGGCCGCCCCGCTCGCTAGGTGTCGAGCTGGAGTGGCTCATCCATGAGCTGCGGATGCCGCAGCTCCCCGTGACACCCGAACGACTCGAAGCGGTGTACGCAAGGCTGCGGGCCCTGCCCCTGCGGTCGCCGCTCACCGTGGAACCCGGCGGCCAGTTGGAGCTCAGCTCGCCGCCCGCCGCCTCCCTGATGGAGTGCATCGGCACCGTCTCCGCCGATCTGGACACCGTCCGCGCCGTCCTCGCCGAGGAAGGGCTCGGTCTGGTCGGCATCGGCCACGACCCCTGGCACACCCCCCGCCGGTTCCTGCACGAGCCGCGCTACGACGCGATGGAGACCTGCCTGGACCGCACCGGTCCGGCGGGCCGGCACATGATGTGCGCCTCCGCCTCCGTGCAGGTCTGCGTGGACGCCGGCCACGAGGAGCCGGGCCCGCTCGGGTACCGGCGCCGCTGGTGGCTGGCCCATCAGCTGGGGGCGGTCCTGGTGGCCGCGTTCGCCAACTCCCCACTGCTGGGCCACGAGCCCACGGGCTGGCGGTCCACCCGGCAGCTGATGTGGATGGAGATCGGCGCCGGGCGCGCGGGCGCTCCCGCGCTGGACGACGAGCCGCGCGCCGCCTGGGCCCGGCACGTGCTCGACTCGCCGGTGATGTGTGTGCGCCGGGACAGCGGGCCGTGGTACGTGCCCGAGGGGCTCACCTTCCGGGAGTGGACCCGTTCCCGGTCGCCCCGGCCGCCCACCCGGGCGGATCTGGACTACCACTTGACCACCCTGTTCCCGCCGGTCCGGCCGCGCGGCCACCTGGAGCTGCGGATGATCGACGCGCAGCCCGGCGACGACGGCTGGATCGTGCCGCTCGCGGTGACGGCGGCGCTGTTCGACGACCCGGCGGCCGCCGAGACGGCGTACCGCAGCGTCAAGCGCCTGGCGGAGCGGGGCCTGAACCTGCCCGCCCCGCACAATCCGCTGTGGACGGACGCGGCCCGCCTCGGCCTCGCCGACCCGGAGCTGCGCGAGGTCGCCGCCGTGTGTTTCGCCGCGGCGCTGCAGGCCCTGCCCCGGATCGGCGCCACCGCCGAGGTGACCGACGCGGTTGCCGCGTACCTGGACCGCTATGTCGCCCGGGGCCGCTGCCCGGCCGACGACCTGCTGGACCGGCCGGCGGGCAGGGACCTGCGCCCGTCCCGGCCCGGCCGTACCGCCCACGGGAGGAAGGACATCCGCATATGACCGCCCCCGAGACCGACACCGCGACGACCGAGGTCGACACCGAGACGCTGCGCGAGCGGGTGCTGGCCTCCCTCACCACCGCCCGGGACCGCACCACGCTGCTGACCACCTGCGTCGAGGAACCCGACCTCACGGCCCAGCACTCGCCGCTGATGTCCCCTCTGGTGTGGGACCTCGCGCACATCGGCAACCAGGAGGAGCTGTGGCTGCTCCGGGCGGTCGGCGGCCGGGACGCCATGCGGCCCGAGATCGACAGCCTGTACGACGCCTTCGAGCACCCGCGGGCCGAGCGGCCCTCGCTGCCGCTGCTGCCGCCCGCCGAGGCCCGCCGGTACGCGGCCGAGGTGCGCGGCCGGGTCACGGATCTGCTGGCGGGCGCGGACTTCCACGGCACCCGGCTGACCGAGGCCGGATTCGCCTTCGGGATGATCGCCCAGCACGAACAGCAGCATGACGAAACGATGCTGATCACCCATCAGCTCCGCAGGGGTCCGCAGGCGCTGACCGCCCCGGACCCGGAACCGGCCCCGCTGTTCACCGGTCCGGCCGAAGTCCTCGTCCCCGGTGGACCGTTCACGATGGGCACGTCGGCCGAGCCGTGGGCGCTGGACAACGAACGCCCGGCGCACGCCCGGGACGTGGCACCGTTCTGGATCGACACCACCCCGGTGACGAACGCGGCGTACCAGGCGTTCATCGAGGACGGCGGCTACGACACCGAGCGCTGGTGGACCCCGGAGGGCTGGGCCCACATCAAGCAGCACGCGATCACCGCGCCGCTGTTCTGGCGCCGGGACGGCGGCCGCTGGCTGCGGCGGCGCTTCGGCGTCACCGAGGCGGTCCCGCCCGACGAGCCGGTGCTGCATGTGTGCTGGTACGAGGCCGACGCCTACGCCCGCTGGGCCGGGCGGCGGCTGCCCACCGAGGCGGAGTGGGAGAAGGCCGCCCGGCACGACCCGGCCACCGGCCGCTCCATGCGCTATCCGTGGGGCGACGCCGACCCGGCACCGGAGCACGCCAACCTGGGACAGCGGCACCTCAGGCCCGCGCCGGCCGGCAGCTACCCGGCCGGTGAATCACCGCTCGGCGTTCGGCAGTTGATCGGTGACGTGTGGGAGTGGACGGCGAGCGACTTCCTGCCGTACCCGGGCTTCCAGGCCTTCCCGTACAAGGAGTACTCGGAGGTGTTCTTCGGCTCCGACCACAAGGTGCTGCGCGGCGGTTCCTTCGCCGTGGACCCGGTGGCCTGCCGGGGCACGTTCCGCAACTGGGACTACCCGATCCGGCGGCAGATCTTCTCCGGGTTCCGCACCGCCCGCTCGGAGGCCGTCTGATGTGCCGTCATCTGGCCTATGTGGGGCCCGAGGAGCCGCTCGGCCGGCTTCTCCTGGAGCCCGAGCACAGCCTGGTGCGCCAGTCGTGGGCGCCCCGGCGGCAGCGCTACGGGACGGTCAACGCGGACGGCTTCGGGGTCGGCTGGTACGCCCAGGACGACCCTCTTCCGGCCCGCTACCGGCGGGCCGGGCCGATCTGGGCGGACCTGTCCTTCGCCGACCTGGCCCGGGTGGTGCGCTCCGGCTGCTTCCTCGCCGCCGTACGGGACGCGACGCTCGCGGGCGCCGACGCCGAGGCCGCCGCGGCGCCCTTCGTCTCGGGCCGGTGGCTGTTCAGTCACAACGGCGCCCTCGCGGGCTGGCCCGACTCGGTCGCCCCGCTGGTCTCCGCGCTGCCCCCGGTCGAACTGCTGTCACTGCAGGCCCGCACCGACTCGGCGTTCGTCTGGGCGCTTGTCCTGCACCGGCTGCGCGCGGGGGGCGAGCCCGACCAGGCCCTTGGCGAAACGGTTCGTCAGCTGGCCGGGGCGGCCCCGGCCTCGCGGCTCAACCTGCTGCTGACGGACGGCGCGACAATCGCCGCCACCGCCTGGGGCGACACCCTGTGGTACCGCACGGAGCCCGGCCGGAGCACGGTCGTCGCCTCCGAACCGTACGACGACGACCCGCTCTGGCAGGAGGTCCCCGACCGCACCGTGCTCACCGCGAGCCGCGCCGGCGTGCTGCTCGCACCGCTGGAGGATCCGGCGTCCTCCCCCACTCTCGACTCCGCTCGAGCGGGGGCGTCCCCATCATCGAAGGAGCCCTGTACGTGAGCCCCCTGCACGTCACCCGCACCCTCCCCGAGGACGCGACGGAGGCCGCGCTGCGCGCCGACGTCCTGCACGGCCTCACCGTCAACCCCAAGTGGCTGCCGCCCAAGTGGTTCTACGACGCCCGCGGCAGCGAGCTGTTCGAGCAGATCACCGAACTTCCCGAGTACTACCCCACCCGCGCCGAGCGGGAGATCCTCGCCGACCGGTCCGGCGAGATCGCCGCGGCGAGCGGCGCCCGCACACTGATCGAACTCGGCTCGGGCTCCTCGGAGAAGACCCGGTTTCTCCTCGACGCGCTCGCGCCAGCGGCGTACGTCCCGGTCGACGTCAGCGAGAGCGCACTCACCCAGGCCGGGCAGGCGCTCGTCGAGGATCGTCCGGACCTCGACGTGCACGCGCTGATCGCCGACTTCACCGCCCCGATGGCCCTGCCCGCGACTCCCGGGCCCCGGCTGCTGGCCTTCCTCGGCGGCACGATCGGCAACCTGCTGCCCGACGAGCGCGCGAAGTTCCTGGCCTCCGTACGCTCCCTGCTCGCCCCCGGCGACGGGCTGCTGCTCGGCACGGACCTGGTCAAGGACGAGCGGGTGCTGGTCCGGGCGTACGACGACGCGGCCGGGGTGACGGCGGCGTTCAACAAGAACGTGCTGGCCGTGGTCGACCGTGAGCTGGGCGCCGACTTCGATCCGGACGCCTTCGACCATGTGGCCCTCTGGGACGCCGAGCACGAGTGGATCGAGATGCGGCTGCGCTCCCGTACCGCGCAGACCGTGAAGGTGCCCGCGCTGGATCTGGCCGTGGACTTCGCGGCCGGCGAGGAGCTGCGCACCGAGGTGTCCGCGAAGTTCCGCAGGGCGGGTGTGACCGCGGAACTGGCGGCTGCGGGGCTTGAGTTGACCCACTGGTGGACGGACGCGCAGGGCCGCTTCGCGCTGTCGCTGAGCGTGGTGCGGTGACTCACACGTCCGGCGCGAGCTCCTCGGTGATCTTCGCGGAGGCCCGGCGGGCCTCCGTGGCCGGGTCCGCGCCCTGGAGCACCCGGGTCATGTACTCCTTGATCGGGTTGTCGGCCTCGACGTCGGCCCACTGAGGGGTGCTGGGGGTCGCCCGGCCGTGGGCCGCGCCCGCGGCCATGGCGGCGACCCCCTCCTCGCCCGCGACCGCGCTCGCCAGCGTGGTCTTGTTGGGCACGTAGTTCATGGTGCGGGCGAGTTCGGTGTCCCACTTGGCGCCGACGAGCGCCCCGACGACGGCGGTCGCCGCGAACTGGTCCTTGGTGCGCGCCGGGACGACGAGGTCGGAGCCGCCGGTGAAGACGGTGCCGGGCCGTGCGGCGGCCTTCCCGGGCACCGGGAAGAAGCCGAGCTTGTCCTTCAGTTCCGGGTTCTGCCGCACGATCGACTGGGCGAGTCCCGGTACGGCGATGAGCTGCGCCACCTTGCCGCGGGCGAACACCCCTGCCTGGGGCGGGTGTTCCTCGTCCGTGCCCGCCGGACCCCGGCCCAGCGCCTGCAGCCGCCGGTAGAAGTCCATGCCGCGCAGCGCGGCCGGGGTGTCGAGGGCGCCCTCCCAGCGGTAGTCCTTCTGCCGGGCGAGGTCGCCGCCCTCGTCCCAGATGAACCCCGAGAGCGTGTACCAGTCCTGTCCGGCCAGGTAAATGCCCTGGTTGCCGCCGGAGTTGAGCTTCTCGGTGTCGGTGAGCCACTCCTCGCGGGTCCTCGGCGGGCGGGTGACGCCGGCCGCCTCGAACAGGTCCTTGCGGTAGATGACGACGCGGTTGGCCGCGTACCAGGGGATGCCGTACTGCGCGTTGCCGTCCTTGCCGGGCTGGGCGAGGGCCGGCAGCCACCTGTCCTTGCCCCAGTCGCGCATCGACTCCAGCGTGAGGTCGGCGAGCCTGCCGCCGTCGGCGTACAGCGGCACCTGGGTGTTGCCGACCTCGACGACATCGGGCCCGTTGCCGGAGTCGTCCTTGAGCGCCGCGCGGACCTTGTCGACGATGCCGGTCCATTCCTGGATGCGGATGTCCAGGCGCAGGTCCCTGTGGGTGCGTTCGAAGTCGGCGGTGAAGCGCCGGAGGAACGCGTCCGAGGCGCTGTCCTTCATCAGCCACACGGTGACGGTCTTGCGCTCGTGCTCGCCGGGGAGCATCCCGCAGGCGCTCACGAGGGAACCGGTGACACACACGAGGGCGAGCAGACGACGTCTCACGAGGGGTCCTGTTCTGTCTGGCGGGGATGCGGACAGGCGTGGGGGGCCCGACGTGGGGGACGAGCCGTGAAACTCGTACGGGTGTGCTGGATTTTGGTATGGACCAATGCGGAGGTCAAGGGGCGGGCCGGGCGGGGATGGGGCACGGTGGAGTACGGCGTGATACGAGAGGAGCACCCTCATGACGAATCACACCTACCGCGTCACCGAGATCGTCGGCACGTCACACGAGGGCATCGACCAGGCCATCCGCAACGGCATCGCCCGCGCCGACCAGACCCTGCGCAATCTGGACTGGTTCGAGGTCACCGAGGTCCGCGGCCAGATCGAGAACGGGCGGATCGAGCACTACCAGGTGGGACTGAAGGTGGGGTTCCGCATCGAGGACGCGGACTGACCGCCTGCCGGCGTCAGGTGCGGCCCTCCCGCTCCTGAGCCTCCTGAAGCGCCTCGGACTTCGCGGCCCAGCGGGCCCGTACGACGGTGAACCCCGCGCGCTCGGCGTCGTCGCAGACCATCTCGTCGTCGTCCACGAGGACACGGATCTCGCGGTCCTGGGCGAGCCGGCGCAGGATCTCCAGCTTGGTGAACCGGGCGGGCCTGCGGTCGGCGTTGCTCCGCATGTACACGCGCCCCTCGGGCAGCCCGTGGGCCGCGAGCCAGTCCAGCGTGTCGCGCCGGCACCGCTCGGGGCGGCCGGTGAGATACAGGACCTCGCACTCGCCGGCGGTCTCCAGGGCGAGCGCGACGCCCTCGGCGAGGGGCGGGTCCGCGGGCGCGGCCGCGAAGAACGCGGCCCAGTTCTTCGGCCGTACCTCCAGGAAGCGCTGCCGGTGCGCGGTGTCGGCCAGGGTGTTGTCGAGGTCGAAGACGGCGAGCGGACGCCTGGTGCTGTCGGTCACAGAGCCACCCTAGCCAGGCGCCGACGGGCCAGGAATTCCCGGCTCGTCAGCGCGTTGAACCCTGCGTGAGCAGCACAGTGATCGCCCGGACCCGGTTCTCCGTCCTCGACCGTTCACGCACCCGCGAGGGGCACCCGCCCGCCGAGGCGCTGCGGGACACCGTCGCGCTGGCGCGGGAGGCGGAGGGGCTCGGTTATCACCGCTTCTGGGTGTCCGAGCACCACGGGGTGCCCGGTGTCGCCGGTTCCGCGCCGACGGTGCTGGCCGCGGCGGTCGCCTCGGCCACCCGTACCATCCGGGTCGGCACCGGCGGGGTGATGCTGCCCAACCATCAACCGCTCGTCGTCGCCGAGCAGTTCGGCGTGCTGGAGTCCCTGTTCCCCGGCCGGATCGACATGGGGCTCGGGCGTTCCGTCGGCTTCACCGACGGGGTGCGCAAGGCCCTCGGCCGGGACAAGGAGGTGGCCGAGGACTTCGCGGCACAGCTCGGCGAGCTGCTGGCCTGGTTCGAGGGCGGCTCGCCGACCGGGGTGCGGGCGCGCCCCGCCGAAGGGCTGCGGGTACCGCCGTTCGTGCTGGCCATGGGCGAGGGCGCGCGGATCGCGGCCCGCGCCGGACTGCCGATGGTGATAGGCGATCTGCGCGGCCGGGAGAAGATGCTGCGCGGCATCGACCAGTACCGCTCCCTGTTCCGCCCCTCCCCCTGGGCGGCCGAGCCGTACGTGGTGATCTCCGGGACGGTCGCGGTGGCCGGCACCGAGGAGGAGGCGCGGCGGCTGCTGGTCCCGGAGGCCTGGTCGATGGCGTACGCGCGCACCCACGGCACCTTCCCGCCGCTCGCCCCGGCCGAGGAGATCGAGGCCCGCCCGATGACCGCAAAGGAGCGCGGCTTCTACGAGGGCGGTCTCGCCGGGCACATCGCCGGTACCGCGGACCAGGTCGCGCACGGGCTGGAGCGGGTGCTGAAGGAGACGGGCGCCGACGAGGTCCTGGTCACCACCAGCGGCTACGACCGTACGGCACTGCTGGACTCCTACCGGCGGCTCGCCGCACTGTTCACGCCCGGCCGCTGAAACCGGGCCGCTCAGGCCCCGCGGCCCCGAGATGCGGACCCGGCCGGGGCCGGTGACCCTGGGAGGGAGCCTCAAGCGACCAGGAGGGTTGCCATGTCCATGATGGACAAGATCAAGCAGATGCTCAAGGGCCACGAGGACCAGGCCAGGATGGGCGTCGACAAGGCCGGCGACATGATCGACCAGAGGACCCAGGACAGGTACAGCTCCCAGGTCGACGCCGCGCAGAAGCGGGCGGACGAGTACATCGACCAGACTCGCCGCGACAACCCTCCGCGGTAGCAGCGCCCGGGCGTGGATAGAGTTGTGCCTCTATGCACAGCCCACATGACCAGTACGTCCGCGTCCGCGGCGCCCGCGAGCACAATCTCAAAGGGGTCGACGTCGACATCCCGCGCGACGTTCTGGCCGTGTTCACCGGAGTGTCCGGATCGGGGAAGTCGTCGCTGGCGTTCGGCACGATCTACGCCGAGGCGCAGCGGCGCTACTTCGAGTCGGTCGCGCCGTATGCGCGCAGGCTGATCCACCAGGTCGGGGCGCCCAAGGTCGGCGAGATCACCGGGCTGCCGCCCGCGGTCTCGCTGCAGCAGCGCCGCGCCACCCCCACCTCGCGCTCCTCGGTGGGCACGGTCACCAATCTCGCCAACTCCCTGCGCATGCTGTTCTCCCGGGCCGGGGAGTACCCGCCGGGTGCGGAGCGGCTCGATTCGGACGCGTTCTCGCCGAACACGGCGGCCGGGGCCTGCCCGGAATGCCATGGTCTGGGTCAAGTGCACGGCACCACCGAGGAGTTGCTGGTCCCGGATCCCTCGCTGTCCATCCGCGAGGGCGCCATCGCCGCCTGGCCGGGCGCCTGGCAGGGCAAGAACCTGCGCGACATCCTCGACGCGCTCGGCCACGACGTGGACCGCCCCTGGCGCGAGCTGCCCGCGCAGGCGCGGGAGTGGATCCTGTTCACGGACGAGCAGCCCGTCGTCACCGTCCACCCGGTCCGGGACGCCGACCGCATCCAACGGCCCTACCAGGGCACGTACATGAGCGCCCGCCGGTATGTGCTGAAGACCTTCTCGGAGACCAGGTCGGCGTCGCTGCGGGCGAAGGCGGAACGGTTCCTGACCAGCGCGCCCTGCCCGGTGTGCGGGGGCAGCCGGCTACGGCCGGAGGCGCTGGCGGTGACCTTCGGTGGCCGCACCATCGCCGAACTGGCCGCGCTGCCGCTGACCGATCTGGCCGCCATGCTGGACGGCCGCACCGAGACCGCCCGGGTCCTCACCGAGGACCTGAAGTCCCGGATCGCGCCGGTGGTCGAGCTGGGCCTCGGCTACCTCAGCCTCGACCGTTCCACCCCCACCCTGTCGGCAGGTGAGCTGCAGCGGCTGCGGCTCGCCACGCAGTTGCGCTCCGGGCTGTTCGGCGTCGTCTACGTCCTGGACGAGCCGTCCGCCGGGCTGCACCCGGCGGACACCGAGGCGTTGCTGACCGTGCTGGACCGGCTGAAGGCAGCGGGCAACTCGGTGTTCGTGGTGGAGCATCACCTGGAGGTGGTGCGCGGCGCCGACTGGCTGGTGGACGTGGGTCCCGGCGCGGGCGAGCACGGCGGACGCGTGCTGTACAGCGGGCCGCCGGCCGAGCTGGCCTCGGTCGAGGAGTCGGCGACGGCCACGTTCCTCTTCGACGAGTCCCCCGGCCCCGCGCGTGAAGTCCGCTCGCCGCAGGGCTGGTTGACGGTGGGTCCGGTGACCCGGCACAACCTGCGCGCGGTGACGGCCGAGTTCCCGCGCGGCGCGTTCACCGCCGTCACCGGGGTCTCCGGGTCCGGAAAGTCCACGCTGATCGGTGAGTTGACGCAGGAGCTGCAGGGCGTGGACCGGCTGGTCCGGGTCGACCAGAAGCCGATCGGACGCACCCCGCGCTCCAACCTGGCCACGTACACCGGCCTGTTCGATGTCGTACGCAAGGTGTTCGCGGCCACCGAGGAGGCGCGGGCGCGCGGGTACGGCGTCGGCCGCTTCTCCTTCAACGTGGCCGGCGGGCGCTGCGAGACCTGCCAGGGCGAGGGGTTCGTCAGCGTCGAGCTGCTGTTCCTGCCGAGCACCTACGCGCCCTGCCCGGACTGCGGCGGCGCCCGCTACAACCCCGAGACCCTCGAAGTGACCTACCGGGAGCGGAACATCGCCGAGGTGCTGGATCTGACGGTGGAGGCCGCGGCGGCGTTCTTCGCCGACATCCCGGCCGCCGCCCGCAGCCTCGGCACGCTGCTCGACGTCGGGCTCGGCTACCTGCATCTCGGGCAGCCGGCGACCGAGCTGTCCGGGGGCGAGGCACAGCGGATCAAGCTGGCGAGCGAGCTGCAGCGGGGCCGGCGCGGCCACACCCTCTACCTGCTGGACGAGCCCACCACCGGGCTGCACCCGGCCGATGTGGAGGTGCTGATGGACCGGCTCCACGGACTGGTCGACGCCGGGCACACGGTCGTGGTGGTCGAGCACGACATGACGGTGGTCGCGGGCGCCGACTGGGTCATCGACCTGGGCCCGGGCGGCGGCGACCGGGGCGGCCGGATCGTGGCGTCGGGCCCGCCGGAGCGGGTGGCCACGGCGGCGGGCAGCGCCACGGCACCGTATCTGGCGCGGGTGATGCCCTGAGCCGTGCCGGACCGTCAGCCGTTCCACCGGAGCCGGACGCCCGGGAACGCCGCGAGGGCGCCGGGTGGGCCGGAGCTCATAGGCCCGGTCCCCCACCAGCGCCGCACGGGGCGGCATCTGCGGAGACCGCAGACCAGACCCGCGTGCCGCCCGGCCCGGATCGCGGGCGGCGTTGTGCGGCTACGGCACCAGCGCGGCGTGCGTCCAGTCCGGTTCGCCCACGCGGCCGGGCTGTGCGGCCCGGGCCAGGGACTTGCGGGTGGTGTGGCGGCCGGCCGGGATGACCGGGAGTATCTCCACCTCGGCGACCAGGCCCCGGGTGCGGGCCACCCGCCACAGGGACGCGAGCAGGGTGTCCTCGCCGACGAACGCCGCCGCCGTGCTCGGGCCGCCGCCGGCCTCCTGCCGGTAGCGCAGGCCGACCGGCTGCACGGGTACGCCGGCGTCGAGCGCGGCCTGGAACACGGCCCGGCGGAAGCGGCCGTGGGCCCGCCCGCACCAGGTGCTGCCCTCGGGGAACGCGGCGACGGCCGCGCCCTCGCGCAGCGCCCCGGCGATCCGGGCGACCGTCTCGGGCAGGGCACGGATCCGGTCCCGCTCGATGAACAGCGCCCCGCCGCGCGCAGCCAGCGCGCCCGCGACCGGCCACTGCCGGATCTCGGTCTTGGCCAGCATCCGGGCGGGGCGTACGGCGGTCAGCAGCGGGATGTCCAGCCATGAGACATGGTTGGCGACCAGCAGCAGCCCGCCGGCCGGCGCGGCGGCGCCGGTGAGGCGGACCCGGACCCCCATGGCCCGCACGATCGCCCGGCACCACCGCCTGACCCACTCGGCGGGGATCCTCCCGCCGAGCGGGGACAGCACGATCCCGGCCAGCACCAGGACCGCGACCGCGGTCAGCCGCAGCACGGCCCGAGGTACGGCCGCCGCGGCCCGGACCGGCTCCACACAGGCGCCCGGGCTGCAGGGCGCGCTGGGCAGCCAGACGCTCATCAGGCCGGCACGAGGGAGAGGAAGTGCCGCAGATAGCGCGCGTTCACCCGGCGCATCGACAGCAGCACGTACAGGTCGGCGACCCCGAAGTCCGGGTCGTGCGCGGGCTCGCCGCACACCCAGGCGCCCAGGCGCAGATAGCCACGCAGCAGGGCGGGCAGCTCGCTGTGCCCGGCCGGGGCCTCGGCGTTCGGGGTCCAGGGCAGCAGCGGCCGTACCCGGAACTCCTCGGGTGCCAGGTGCTTGGCGCGCACCCGCTCCCAGGTGGCCGTCGCGAGGGTGCCGCCGTCGGCGAGCGGCACCGAGCAGCAGCCCGCCAACCACTCGTGCCCGCGGTCGACCATGTAGCGGGCTATCCCGGCCCAGATCAGGCCGATCACGGCGCCGTCGCGGTGGTCGGGGTGCACACAGGAGCGGCCGACCTCGACCAGTCCGGGCCGGATCGGGTCGAGCGCGCCCAGCTCGAACTCGCCCTCCGAGTAGAGCCGGCCGGCCACCGAGGCCCGCTCCGGCGGCAGCAGCCGGTAGGTGCCGACGACCTGCCCGGTGCCGGTGTCGCGCACGAGCAGGTGGTCGCAGTAGGCGTCGAAGGCGTCGACGTCCAGTCCCGGCTGCGGCGTGGCCAGCAGGGCCCCCATCTCACCGGCGAAGACGTCGTGCCGCAGCCGCTGCGCGGCCCGCACGTCCTCCTCGTCACGGGCGAGGGTGACGGTGTAGCGGGTCGGTGCCTCGGGCTGTGGGGGGCGGTCGAGGGTGGAAACGCCGGTCATGGCTCTCTCCTGGTCACGGGCCGGTTCGGCGACGGCGGCGAGCGGGTGCGTACGGCCCGCCGCTCCAGTTCTTCCGACGCCGGTTGGCGTGCGCGTGTCCTGTGCCCGGAGAGGGGATGTGGGAATGTTGAACGCCGGGGTACCGGCGATCACGAAAACGAGACGGGGCCGGTGAGCACCATCGCCGGCCCCGCCCGTTCGTCTGTGCGACGAACGTTTTCCGCTCAGTGGGACGCTACCGCTTCCCCGCCTTCCGGGTGGCGCGCAGCCACTCCTTGTTCATGTTCGTGATGGACACGAGCGGGATCCCCTTCGGGCAGGCCGTGGCGCACTCCCCCGTCAGCGTGCACCCGCCGAAGCCCTCCGCGTCCATCTGCGTCACCATGTCGAGCACCCGCGTCTCCCGCTCGGGCGCGCCCTGGGGCAGCACGTTCAGATGGTTGACCTTGGCGGAGGTGAACAACATCGCCGCGCCGTTGGGGCACGCGGCCACACATGCCCCGCAGCCGATGCACTCCGCGTGCTCGAACGCGAAGTCGGCGTCGGCCTTGGGCACCGGCGTGGCATGCGCCTCCGGAGCGGACCCGGTCGGCGCGGTGATGTAGCCGCCGGCCTGGATGATCCGGTCGAACGCGGACCGGTCCACCACCAGGTCCTTGATCACGGGAAAGGCCGCCGCCCGCCACGGCTCGATGTCGATCGTGTCGCCGTCCTTGAAGGACCGCATGTGCAGCTGGCAGGTGGTGGTGCGCTCCGGCCCGTGTGCGTCGCCGTTGATCACGAGCGAGCACGCGCCGCAGATGCCCTCGCGGCAGTCGTGGTCGAAGGCGACCGGTTCCTCACCGGCCAGGATGAGCTGTTCGTTGAGGACGTCCAGCATCTCCAGGAAGGACATGTCGGACGAGATGCCGTCCACCTCGTACGTGGACATGGCGCCTTCCGCGTCGGCGTTCTTCTGGCGCCAGACGCGCAGGGTGAGCTTCATGCGTAGCTCCGCTGGGTGGGATGGACGTACTCGAAGACCAGGTCTTCCTTGTGCAGGACGGGTGCCTCACCGGTGCCGGTGAACTCCCAGGCCGCCGCGTAGCCGAACTCGTCGTCCTTGCGGGCGGCTTCGCCGTCCGGGGTCTGGGACTCCTCGCGGAAGTGGCCGCCGCAGGACTCGGCGCGGTGCAGCGCGTCGAGGCACATCAGCTCGGCCAGCTCCAGGTAGTCGACGATCCGGTTGGCCTTCTCCAGCGACTGGTTGAACTCATCGCCGGTGCCGGGCACCTTGATGCGCCGCCAGAACTCCTCGCGGATCTGCGGGATGCGCTCCAGTGCCTTGCGCAGTCCGGCGTCGGTGCGGGCCATGCCGCAGAACTCCCACATGAGTTCGCCGACTTCGCGGTGGAAGGAGTCGGGGGTGCGGTCGCCGTCGACGGACAGGAGCCGGTTCAGCCGGTCCTCGGTCTCGGCCAACACCTCTCCCACCACCGGGTGTTCGGTGGTGACCGGGTCCTGGTGGGGGTTGCGGGCCAGGTAGTCGTTGATGGTCGCCGGCAGCACGAAGTAGCCGTCGGCCAGGCCCTGCATCAGCGCGGAGGCGCCGAGCCGGTTGGCGCCGTGGTCGGAGAAGTTGGCCTCACCGATCGCGAACAGGCCCGGAATGGTGGTCTGCAGGTCGTAGTCGACCCACAGGCCGCCCATCGTGTAGTGCACGGCCGGGTAGATGCGCATCGGCACCTCGTACGGATCCTCGTCGGTGATCCGCTGGTACATGTCGAAGAGGTTGCCGTACTTGGCCTCGACCGCCTTGCGGCCCATCCGCTTGATCGCGTCGGCGAAGTCCAGGTAGACGCCCTGTCCGCCGGGCCCGACGCCCCTGCCCTCGTCACAGACGTTCTTCGCGGCGCGGGAGGCGATGTCCCGCGGGACCAGGTTGCCGAAGGACGGGTAGATGCGCTCCAGGTAGTAGTCGCGCTCGTCCTCGGGGATCTGGTTCGGCGGGCGGCTGTCGCCCTTGGCCTTGGGCACCCAGATCCGGCCGTCGTTGCGCAGCGACTCGCTCATCAGCGTCAGCTTGGACTGGTGGTCGCCGGTGCGCGGGATGCAGGTGGGGTGGATCTGGGTGAAGCAGGGGTTGGCGAAGTGGGCGCCGCGCCGGTGCGCCCGCCAGATGGCGGTCGCGTTGGAGTTCATGGCGTTGGTCGACAGGTAGAAGACGTTTCCGTAGCCGCCGCTGGCCAGTACGACGGCGTCGGCGAAGTACGTGTCGATCTTGCCGGTGATCAGATCCCGCGCCACGATGCCGCGGGCCCGCCCGTCCACGACGATCAGGTCCAGCATCTCGGTGCGCGGATGCATCTCCACGTTGCCCGCGGCGATCTGCCTGCTGAGGGCCTGGTACGCGCCCAGCAGCAACTGCTGGCCCGTCTGCCCGCGGGCGTAGAAGGTGCGGGAGACCTGGACGCCGCCGAAGGAGCGGGTGTCGAGCAGACCGCCGTACTCGCGGGCGAAGGGCACGCCCTGGGCCACGCACTGGTCGATGATCTCGACCGAGATCTGCGCGAGCCGGTGGACATTGGACTCGCGGGCGCGGAAGTCGCCGCCCTTGACGGTGTCGTAGAACAGCCGGTGGATCGAGTCGCCGTCGTTGCGGTAGTTCTTCGCCGCGTTGATGCCTCCTTGCGCGGCGATGGAGTGGGCCCGGCGCGGGGAGTCCTGGTAGCAGAACTGGACGACGTGGTAGCCCTGTTCGGCCAGGGTCGCGCCCGCCGAGCCACCGGCCAGGCCGGTGCCGACGACGATGATCGTGTGCTTGCGCCGGTTGGCGGGGTTGACCAGCTTGGCCTCGAAGCGGCGCTTGTCCCAGCGCTCGTGGATCGGGCCGGACGGGGCCTTCGAGTCGGCGACCGGCTCGCCCGTCGCGTAGTTCACGTATTCGGTCATGTCAGCTCACCACTCCGGTCATGACGCCCACGGGTACGGCGATGAAACCGGCCGTGAGCAGCAGCGCGAGGACGTTGGCGATGGTCTTCAGGGCGCGGTCGCGGGCGCGGCTGCCGACGCCGAGGGTCTGCGCGGCGCTCCAGAAGCCGTGCCGGATGTGCAGACCGAGCGCGAGCATCGCGACGATGTAGATGACGTTGCTGTACCAGTGGGAGAAGTCGTCGACGACGTTCTGGTACGGGTGCCCCGTCCGGAAGTGGCCCGGGTGCACGGTGCCGGTGGTCAGGTCCAGGACGTGCCAGACGATGAACAGGCCGAGGATGATGCCGCCCCAGCGCATGGTGCGGGTGGCATAGCTCGCCCGGGGCCTGCTGTGCACGTACTTGCTGGGCCGCGCCTTGATGTCGCGGCGGCTGAGCTGGTACGCGGAGGTGGCGTGGGCGACCACGGCGACGACGAGGACGATCCGGATGAGCCAGAGCGTCCACTCGTAGTGCATGAAGGGTTCGCCGATGGTGCGCAGCCAGTGGGCGTAGTGGTTGAACTCGCCGGCCCCGAAGTAGATCTTCAGGTTCCCGATCATGTGCGCGACCAGGTACAGCAGCATGATCAGGCCGCTGACGGCCATCACCGTCTTCTTGCCGACGGAGGAGTCCCACATCGTGCGCGCCATGGACGGCCGTCGGTCCGTCCGCGTTGCCAGAGCCATGACCAGCACGCTAGGGCCGAAGGACCCGATCGGTCCAAGACATGGTCCAGCTCGTTTCCATAGGCCATAGCTATTCTTGCTGGATGCAGTTCCAGCAGCTCCAGTACTTCGTCGCCGTCGCCGAGACCCGGCACTTCACCCGCGCCGCCGAGCTGGTGCATGTCGCCCAGCCGTCGCTGTCGCAGCAGATCAAGGCGCTGGAGCGGGAGCTGGGCGCGGATCTGTTCCTGCGCGCCCGGGGCAACATCACGCTCACCGACGCCGGCGAGGCGCTGCTGCCGCTGGCCCGGCGGATCCTGGCGGACGCGGACACGGCGCGGTACGAGGTGCAGGAACTGGTGCAGCTGCGGCGGGGCCGGGTACGGCTGGGGGCGACGCCGAGTCTGTGCACGGGTCTGCTGCCGGATGTGCTGCGCGCCTTTCACGACCGCTATCCCGGAATCCAGCTCCTGATCGAGGAGGGCGGCTCGCACGATCTGGTGCGGGGACTGGCGCGTGGGGCGCTCGATCTTGCGCTGGTCGTCCTGCCGCTGCCGACGCCCGCGCCCGCGCTGTCCACGGTGGAGCTGCTGCGGGAGGACCTGGTCGTGGTCTCGTCCCCGGAGGCGCCGACGCCGGGCAGGGGAGGACGGGCGGTGGACATCGCCGACCTGGAGGGCGAGCGGCTGGTGATGTTCCGCCACGGGTACGACCTGCGGGAGCTGACCGTGGCGGCCTGTCGCTCCGCCGGGTTCGAGCCGGAGTTCGCTGTTGAAGGGGGTGAGATGGACGCGGTCCTGGGGTTCGTGCGGGCGGGACTCGGCATCGCCGTGGTGCCGCGGATGGTCGCCACGCGGGCCGGGCAGGGGTTGCGGGTCACTCCGTTGGCCCGGCCGGGGTTGCAGCGGGTCATTGCATTGGCTCACCGGAGTGACGTCGCGCCGCCGCGGGCTGCGCGGGAGCTGCAGCGGATGTTGCTCGAGCGGTGACGGTGTTGGTGGGGGGCTGCGCCCCCCACGCCCCGACATCAGCCCGTTGCGTCCACCAAGGCCAGGTCGTGCAGGCGCTCCGGTGGGCCCGGGCGGGCGTAGTACCAGCCTTGGGCGGTGTCGCAGCCCAGTATCCGGAGCTGTTCCGCTTGGGCGCCGGTTTCCACCCCCTCGACGGTGACCGCCAGGTCGAGGCTGTGGGCCAGGGAGACGATGCCCTCGACGATCTTCAGGTCGACCGGGTCGGCGGGGAACTGCTGCATGCCCCGGGTGAAGGAGCGGTCCAGCTTGAGGATGCGCACCGGGAGGCGGCGGAGGTTGGCGAGGTTGGAGTAGCCGGTGCCGAAGTCGTCCAGGGCGATGTCGACGCCCATCTCGGCCAGCCGGTGCAGAGGTTTGAGCAGGTCGTCGTCGGCGCCGATGAGCGCGGACTCGGTGACCTCCAGGCACAGGGCCTCCGGGGCGACACCCGCGCGTTCGAGGATGTCGACCGTGTCCTGGACGAGGCCTGGATGGCTGAGCTGGCACGGCGACAGGTTGACGTTGATGCGCAGGGGACCCGCGGCCGTCTCCTCGCCGTGGCGTTCTCGCCAGGCGCGCGCCTGGCGGATGGACTCCTCCAGGACCCAGCGGCCGAGCGGGACGATCAGGCCGGTGTGCTCGGCGAGCGGGATGAAGCGGTCGGGGCCGAGCACGCCGTGCTGGGGGTGCAGCCAGCGGACGAGGGCCTCGGCGCCGCGGACGCTGCCGTCGCCGAGGTGGACCAGCGGCTGGTACTCGATGAAGAACTCACCGCGTTCCAGGGCCGTGGGGAGGGCGGTCGTCAGGCCGTGGCGGGTGATCACGCGGGCGTCGGCCTCCGGGTCGGCGAGTTCGGAGCGGTTGCCGCCCGCGGACTTGGCCCGGTACATGGTGATGTCGGCGCTCCGCAGGACCTCCGCCGCCGTGCGCTCGCCCGCCGGCCCCTCCACGATGCCGAGGCTGCCGCGCACCAGCAGGTCACGGCCGTCGATGCTGACGGGTGTGACGAGGGCGTTCATGATGCGTTCGGCGAGTTCGTCGACCTTGCGTTCGGTGCCCGGGCCGGTGGTCAGGGCCACGAACTCGTCCCCGCCGAGCCGGGCGACCATCTCACCGGGCGCGGTCGCACAGGACTGCAGCCGGTCGGCGACCTCCACCAGCAGCCGGTCGCCGGCCGCGTGCCCGAGGCTGTCGTTGACGGTCTTGAAGCCGTCCAGGTCGAGGTAGCACAGGCCGAAGCGCTGGCCTTCCCCCGCGTTGAGGGCCTTCTCCAGGCGCTCGAAGAACAGGCTGCGGTTGGGCAGGCCGGTGAGCGCGTCGTGGGTGGCCTCGTAGCGCAGCCGGAGGTTGAGCAGCCGGCGCTCGGTGGTGTCCTCCATGAGGGCCAGCTGGTACTGCGGATTGCCGTCGGCATCGCGCAGCAGGGAGACCGTCAGATTGGTCCACAGCACCGTGCCGTCGGGGCGGTTGAAGGCCTTTTCGAGGTGGTAGTGCTCGCGCTCGCCACGGACGAGTTCGTCGTAGAGCTTCCAGGTCTGCGGCGCGTCCTCGGGGTGCACCCAGTCCTGGACGCGGCGGCCGCGCAGGGCGTGGTCGGTTTGCCCGAACATGCGCAGCAGCGCCTCGTTGACCTGCAGGACGTTGCCGTCGAGGTCGGCGATACCGATCCCTATGGCCGCGCCCTCGAAGACCGCGCGGAAGCGGGCCTCACTGGCGTGCAGGGCCTGCGCGACCACGCCCTGGGCCCTGAGTGCGGCCTGGGCGATGGACTCCTGCTCGGCGAGGGTGCGTTCGCGCAGCGCCCCGGCGTATCCGGCGGCCATCGCGTGCTGCAACCGCGAGCAGCGCAGGCGCGGTTCATCCTGGGGGCCGTCCTCGGCGCAATACAGCACCAGATAGGCGTCCACGCAGTCCAGGGTCCGGGTCAGCGCCTCGGGATCGGTGCAGTGCGCTCCCACCAGGGCGGCGCCGACCGCCCTCGCGCCGTCCGCGTCGAAGCCGCGCGCCCGCAGCAGCTCGCTCAACCGGCGTGCGAGCGGAAGGAGTAGTTCCTCGAACTCGGCTCGGGTCAGCGACGTGGAGGTCACCGGGTAGACCGCCCGGCTCCAGATCGTCGTGAACCGGCGCAGTCTGTCCTCCGGCCCGTCCGGCTCGGCGCTCACGCCGTACGCCCCACGCCGGCGAATCCGGAGAAGGCGAACGGGTCCTCGTCCTCCGGCGCCGACTCCCGCCGCCAGTGCGGCATCGGCACCAGTCCGGGTTCCACCATGTCGTACCCCTCGAAGAACCGCGCGATCTCGTCGCGCGAGCGCATGATGAGCGGATTGCGAATGTCCTTGTATACGTCCACCGCGCCCTCGGCCCGCTCGGCGGGCAGCGGGATTCCCTCGTACGAGGCATGGGTGAGGATCAGCAGGCTGCCGGGCGCGAGCGCGTCGCGCAGCTCGGCAACCGCACCATAGGGGTCGTCCGCGTCTTCCACGAAGTGCAGTATGGCAACGAGGAGGAGGGCGACTGGGCGGTTCAGCTCGATCAGCCGCTCCACCTGGGGGCTGGAGAGGATCTCCTGCGGCTTGCGCAGGTCCGCCGCGACCACGTCCGCGTCGTCGTTCCCCGCCAGCACCGCCTGGCTGTGCGCGACGGCGACCGGGTCGTGGTCGACGTAGACCACGCGGGCGCCCGTTACGGCCGCCTGGGCCACCTCGTGGACGTTGCCGAACGTCGGGATGCCGGAGCCGATGTCGAGGAACTGGGTGATGCCCTCGCCGGCCGCGAACCGAACGGCACGGCGCATGAACGCCCGGTTGGCCTGCATGATCTTCGGCAGACCCGGCATGAACTCCATCGCCTTGCGGGCCGCTTCCCGGTCCACCTCGAAGTTGTGCGAGCCGCCCAGGTAGTAGTCGTAGATCCGCGAGACGCTCGGCACCGTGATGTCGATGCTCCGTGGGGCCCAGGCGGGGCGCTCCATGTATCTCTCCAAGGGTAGGGGACAGGGACAGGCGATCCGGTGTTCGAGCTGAGGCTACTGATCGCCCGGCAAAGGAGCGACCCAAACCGGAAATTGACCGTCCGTTCCCCGCCACTGCCTGCGGCAAGTGCCCGGATGGACCCGCTGTGTGACGACTGTGCCCACTTGGCGGGCTCCGCCCCGCATACGTGGCCTCCATGCACAACGGTCCGCCCCCTCCGTGCGGTGCGGAGGGGGCGGACCTTCGGTGGCGCTCCGGGCCGGGCGGGGCGATCGACCCTGGGGAGGTGATCTAGTTGCCCGGCGCGCCGACCGGCTTGCCGTCGGGCGAGACGGCGTACCAGGTGCCGCCCACGCCCTGACCGTTGGTGTCGCCGGGGGCCTTGTCCCCGGAGAAGGTGTAGATCGGCCAGCAGTTGACCGTCATCTGCTTCACACCGTCGGGACGGGTGAAGCCCATCAGGCCCTTCTTCTTGACGCCCTCGGTGTCCTCGGGCTTGACGATGCCGACGGCCGGCCACTTCTCCAGGCAGGCCCCGGTGCAGTTCGAGATCACCTTGGGCCAGGCCTTGTCCTTGAGGAAGCGGTAGACCGTCATGCCGTTCTTGTCGACGACGATGTCGCCGAGCTTGGGGTCCTTGCGGACGGACAGCCCGGGCAGGGCCGCCAGGGAGGCCTTCTTGCCGTTCGGGGCCAGCGCGAACCACTTGCCGCCCACACCCTGGCCGTTGACGTCTCCGGCCTTGGCGTCCTTGGCGTAGCGGTAGGCGGGCCAGCCGCCGATGGTGAGCTGCTTGGTGCCGTCGGCCCGGGTGACCTCGCCGAGCAGCGACTTGTCGACGCCGGCGCCGGCCGTGGCGTCATTGGCGGGTACCGGCGGCCAGGTGGTGGCGCAGTCGCCGTCGCAGTTCGACTTGGGCGGGTCGGCGGTGTCGTTGTCGAACCGGTAGAGGGTGAGGCCGGAGCCGTCGGTCAGCACCTTGCCCAGGTTGGGGTTGGCGGCCACGGTCAGCTTGCCCGCGGGGGCGGCCGGGGACGGGGAGCTGGTGCTCTGGTTGCCGTCGGCGCCGTAGCCGTTTCCCGCTCCGGTGCCGACACCGCTGGTCGGGCTGCCCGCGGGCGCGGTGGCCCCGACGTTCTGGGCCGCCGATGCCGAGTTGGCGCCGTTGTCCTGACCGCACGCCGTCGTCAGCGCCAGCACCGCAGCGGCTGTGGCCACCAGTGAGGCGGTCCGCCAGGAGGTCTTCATTTCCAACTCCCCATATTCGCCTGGTTGTTGCAGCGCCCTGCCGCGCCGCCGCACGGCCATGGGTACGCACCGAGGGGGCTGGAGTGTTCAACGGGGAGGGGAAGTTCTTCGGGAAAATCTTTCCGCACCCTGTGACCCGCGCCGTCGTACATGCCGGCGCGCGGGGCCGTACGGGCGCGTGTATCGCACCAACTGCGCTCTTCTTCGCGTCAAACCACCGATCGCACTATGTCCTCCCTTCGGAGCAATACGGGGACACTATGGCGTACGACCGGTTTTCGCAGCCCATGATCTTCGGGTGTATGGACCCGAAGTGACCCGATGCGCGCCCGCCGCACGGGTGTTGGCCCTGGTGGCGCTGACCTGGACCCTGGTGGGCTGCCCCGCCGGCACGGCGTCGGCCGACGCCTGTGCCTACGCCTCCACGGGCCCGGACGGCACGGTGGCGGTGGCCTACGCCGGCGACCACTGGCCGACCCCGCCGCCCTGTCCGACGCCCACCCCGCCCCCGTGCCCGCCGCCCACACCGACACCGACACCCTCGCCACCACCCCCGCCACCGCCACCGAAACCGAAGCCGGCTCCGCGCCCGGCACCGAAGCCCACCCCGAGGCCGAGCCCGCCGGCCCGGCCCGCCCCGGCTCCGCCGGCACCGCGGCCGACCCCGACGCCCGCCCCTTCCATCAAGCCGGCACCGAAGCCGAGGCCGAAGTCCGCTCCGCGGTCCCCGGTGAAGCCGGTGAG
The DNA here is from genome assembly GCF_055572075.1 of Streptomyces sp. NPDC030820. NCBI lineage: Bacteria > Bacillati > Actinomycetota > Actinomycetes > Kitasatosporales > Streptomycetaceae > Streptomyces > Streptomyces sp. NPDC030820. The sequence continues at coordinate 651,447 of NZ_JBVIEB010000003.1, read as the reverse complement.
CTATCCGGCGTACCACCCGCACCGCGCCGCGCATGTCGCGCCCGACCACACCACGCCGGTCACCTACGTCCTGCTCATCACCGTTCCCGCGATCGTCGCCGTCGCGGCCCTGCGTCCGCGCTGACGCGCCGGCCGCTCACCTTCTGGAGGTATCCGTTGCCGGATTGGCTTGTTCTCGTCCTCGCGATGCTGGCGGCCTGTGCTGTGGTGGTGGTCGTCACCGTCGTACGGCACAAGCGGGCCCCCGAGGACGAGGATCCCAGCGAGACCCCGGACGTCATCGAGTACATGACCATGTGGATCGGCGTCGTGTACGCCATCGTCCTGGGCCTCGCCATCGCGGGCGTGTGGGAGGCCCGCAGCTCCGCCCAGGACCATGTGCAGTCCGAGGCCCAGGCGCTGCACGAGATCTCGGAGCGGGTCCGGGTCTATCCGCCGGACGTCCGTGACCGGATCCGCACCGATGTCAACACCTATGCCGCCTATGTCGTCCACCACGAGTGGCGGACGATGTCCCACGACGAGCGCGTCACCGACCGCGGCGCACAGCTGCTGCAGAAGGTCCGCCAGGACGTCACCGACTACCAGCCGAAGAACGACTTCGAGGCGCAGGCCTACCAGCCGCTGCTGGACCAGATGACCGCCGCCGACCAGGCGCGCAACGCCCGCGCCGACTCCACCGGGGCCACGATGCCGTCGGTGGTGTGGTGGGGCCTGCTCACCGGGGCGCTGGTCACCATCGGCATGGTGTTCGCGCTGCAGATCCGGCGCACCAGACGCGAACTGGTCCTGGCGGGGCTGTTCTCCGCGACCATCGCGTTCATGCTGTTCCTGATCTGGGACTTCGACGCCCCCTTCAGCCGGGGTATCGCGGTGACCGCGGAACCGTTCATGAACCTGTTCCCGGGCGTCACCGGATAGTCCCCCGGCCAAGAAGGCGTCTCGCCCTGAACGACCGCACACCCGTGCGCCGTTCGCGCTTCTGCGACGGCGCGGGTGTGCGGTCGTTCCCGGTGCGGCTGCGGCAGGCCGGGCGGCAGGGCCTCAGCTTCGCTTCTCCCGCCGGCGGCGCAGCCCGAGCGCGCCGCCCCCGACGACCGCCAAGGTCACGAGTCCGGCGCCGGTGGCCATGTCGGCCGGCGTGGCGCCGGTGGACCTGCTGCCGCCGACACCGCCCTGGACGCCGCCGAGCACGGTGAACGCGGCGGGGTGGATCAGGGTCCTGCCGTCGCAGTGGACCGTGATGTCGTACGGGCCGGGACGGGCGTCGCGGTCGACGTGGATGGTGCCGCGCGAGCTGTCGTCGCGCCGCCGGTCGAGCTGGGTGGTGGTGAAGGCCCGGGAGGACATGGTGCCCTCGCGGCAGCCGTCCACGGTGACGGCGAGCCGGCCGCCGGCCGGGAGCACGCCGGGCCTGGTGACGATGTTCCGCGGGCCGTCGTCGCCACGGCCGCCGAAGTCGTCATTGCCGTCGGCGAGGTCGTCGTCCCGGCCGGAGTCGTCGCCGCGACTGGAGTCGTCCCCGCCGCCCGGGTCGCGGCCGCGGTCCCCGTTGTCATTGAAGTGCTCGTTGTCGTTGAAACGATCGTTGTCCTTGACGTGCTCGTTGTCGTTGAAGTGTTCGTTGTCGTCGAAGTGCCCACGGCTGTCGAAGTCGCCGCTGATGCCGCTGTCCGGGCCGCCGCCGTTGCCCATGCCGTCCGCGACGGCCACAGGGGCGGCGAACCCGAGCACCGCGACCGCGGCGCACGCGGCCGCCAGGGCGCGTTGGTTTCGCATCTGATCCTCCGCGGGAGGCGCCCGGGGAACCGTCCCCGGTTGATCGGCGAGAAAACACCTCCCGGAAAGACCCTCGGGGGCGCGGAACACGCCCGCATGTCGAGAATGGTCCGTCCTGGTGAGCCGGCACACCGCACGAAAAGCACACAATCGGATATTGTCGCAGGTCACGGCCCGTCAGAAGTTGTTCGGAATTGGCAACTCGGATGGCGCACCGCGAAGGCCGTGGGCCACCCGTTCGCCACTCGCCTCGTCGCCCGCCGCGCGCGCGGGATTTAGCGTTTTCCCGTGCGCGATGGACGTGGTGAGGCCGCGTCGAGAGGGGATGGCGAATGTCTGCGTCCGAGCTGTCCGAGCTTGCCGAGGAGGAGGAACGGCGGAGGAGGCGCGCCCCGTGGGGTGTGATAGCGCTTGTCCTGCTGACCGGTCTGGCACTCATTCGGAATGGTTCGGGGGACTTCGACATCGGTCCGCCGCAGCCTGCCTCTGCGGCGGCCCTGGACAGCCGCTTCGGCGCGGCGGACAGCCGGGTCCGCGTGGGCACCCTCTCCACGGCTCCGAGGCCGCTCGGCTTCTCCGCCGCCGACCGGATCCGCATCCCCGCGATCCAGGTGAACGCGCCGGTGATGCCCGTCGGTCTGGACGCGGCCGGCTGGATCGCCGCGCCGCCGCCGGAGGACCCGGATCTGGCGGGCTGGTTCACCGGTGCGGTCTCCCCCGGGGAGAAGGGCACCGCCGTCGTCGTCGGGCACGTCGACAACAAGCGGGGCCCCGCCGTGTTCTACGGACTCGGGGCACTGAGGAAGGGGAACCGGATCGAGGTCCTGCGCAAGGACGGGAAGACCGCGGTGTTCGAGACCTATGGCGTCGAGGTCTTCTCCAAGAGCGGTTTTCCGGGCGACCGCGTGTACAGCTCGAAGGGAACACCGGAACTGCGGGTCATCACCTGCGGCGGCGGTTTTTCCAAGCAGAACGGTTACGACGGAAACGTCGTCGTCTTCGCCCGTCTGGTCTCGGTGAACTGAAGCCAGCGCGGCCGGGCGGGCGAAGAACAGGGAAACGGTTAAAAGCGCCGGAGCGGCACGGTCATGTGATATCCGGAATCGAGGAGATAGGGCAGCCATTCACGGATCGCCTGGACGGTCTGGGACCGGTCGCCCCCGGCGTCGTGGGAGAGCACCACCATGCCGGGGGCGGCGCCGCTCTCCACTCGGTGGACGATGGTGGCGGTGCCGGGCTCCATCCAGTCGGTGGTGTCGACCGTCCAGGCCATCGGCTCCATGCCCATCTCGGCGCACAGCTGGAACACGGCCCGGTTCCAGGCGCCGTAGGGCGCGCGGAACCACTGCGGGCGCTCGCCGTAGGCGTCCTCGATGACGTCGCTCGTGCGCTTCATCTCGGAGCGGATCTGCTTGCGGTTGAGGGTCGTCAGCAATGGATGGGTCCAGGTGTGGTTGCCGACGACATGGCCTTCGTCGGCCATCCGGGCCACCAGTTCCCTGTTGTCGGCGACGCACTCGCCGCACAGGAAGAACATGGCCGGCACGCCGTACTCGGCGAGGGTGTCCAGGATGTGCGGGGTGTAGTCGGGATCGGGGCCGTCGTCGAAGGTCAGCATCATGCGCCGGCCGCGCCCGGAGATCCCGAGGATGGGCTCCTTGCGGACCTTCAGCCCGCGCGGCGCGGCACGCGACGGTCCGTCGCCGGTGAGCGGCTGGAGCCGGAAGGCGGAGGGTTTGAGCGCCTGACGGGCCTGCGGTCCGGGAGCGGGGGCGGCGGCCGTCCCGGCGCCGTCCTCGACGCCGCCCGCCACGAAGGCTCCGGCGGTACCCGCGGTTCCCAACGCTGCGGCGCCGGCCAGGAGCATCCGGCGCCGGGTGAGCAAATGATCCTTCTGCATGACCCATCAGTCGCCCCACCGGACAGCGACGCTCCACAGCGACACCGGTGCGGCAGCGGGAATACACCCGGACGGATCAGTGCCGGGTCCGCGCGGTCCGGCTCAGCGGCGCCGCACCAGCGGGAACGGCAGGGTCTCCCGGATCGTCAGGCCGGTGAGGAACATCACGAGCCGGTCGACGCCGACGCCGAGCCCGCCGGTCGGGGGCATCGCGTATTCGAGGGCCTCCAGGAAGTCCTCGTCCAGCTCCATGGCCTCCGGATCGCCGCCGGCGGCCAGCAGCGACTGCTCGGTGAGCCGGCGGCGCTGCTCGACAGGGTCGGTCAACTCGGAGTAGGCGGTGCCGAGTTCGATGCCGAACGCGACGAGGTCCCAGCGCTCGGCGAGCCGCGGGTCGGTACGGTGCTGCCGGGTCAGCGGGGAGACGTCGGTGGGGAAGTCCTTGTAGAAGGTGGGGAGTTGGGTGCGTTCCTCGACGAGCCGCTCGTACATCTCCAGGACGATGTCCCCGGTCCCGTCGTCGGCGGTGTACGGCACCCCGGCCCGGTCGCACAGCCGGTGCAGCCGCAGCAGTTCGGTGCCGGGGCCGATCTCCTCCCCCAGCGCCTCGGAGATGGCGCCGTAGACCGTCCTGACCGGCCATCGCCCGGAGATGTCGTACTCCTGCCCGTCCTTGCGGGCCACCGGGGAGCCGAAGGCGGCGGTCGCCGCGCCCTGGATCAGCTCGCGGGTGAGGTCGAGCATGACGTCGTAGTCGGCGTACGCCTGGTAGGCCTCCAGCATCGTGAACTCGGGGTTGTGCTTGTAGGAGACGCCCTCGTTGCGGAAGGTGCGGCCCAGTTCGAAGACCTTCTCCAGGCCGCCCACACACAGCCGCTTCAGATACAGCTCGGGGGCGATGCGCAGATGGAGGTCGAGGTCGTAGGCGTTGATGTGGGTGGTGAAGGGGCGGGCGTTGGCGCCGCCATGGATCCGCTGCAGCATCGGGGTCTCGACCTCGACGAAGCCGCGGTCCAGCAGGCCCTGGCGCAGGGCCTGTACGGCGGCGGAGCGGGCCCGGATCACGGCGCGGGCGGCAGGACTGGTCGCGAGGTCGAGATAGCGGCGGCGGACTTTCGCCTCGGGGTCGGTGAGGCCGCGGCGTTTGTCGGGCAGCGGGCGCAGGCACTTGCCGGTGAGCTGCCAGGAGGTGACGAAGACGGTGGGTTCGCCCTTGTCGCTGAGGCCGGTGCGGCCGGTGGCGGTGATGTGGTCGCCGATGTCGGTGACGGCGGTGAAGCGGTCGAGGGCGGCGCCGGAGGCGCTGCGGGTGAGGGCGATCTGGTGGTCGCCGGACCAGTCGCGCAGCACGGCGAAGGCGATGCCGCCGAAGTCGCGGACCAGCATGAGCCGTCCGGCCACCGTGACGTCCTCGCCGGGGGGCACGTCGGCGAGGGCGTGGGTGGGGACGGGGACGCCGACCGGGTAGGGGTCGGTGCCGTCGGCGCGCAGCCGGTCGAGTTTGTGGTGCCGTACGCGGACCTGGTCGGGCAGGCCCGCCTCCGGTGCTGCGGGCCCGGCCCGGTCCCCTCCGCCGAGGCCGAGCGCCGTCAGGGGCGGCAGCCCATGGGTGGTGGCGGGCCGCTGCCCGGTCTTCGGGTGCCCCTTTCCCCAGAGCTTGCGCAACGACGGTACGGAGACGAAGCCTTCGGCGATGCCCGAGGCGAGGCCGATGCGGGCGAGTGCGGCGGTGTCGCCGTAGCAGATGAAGCGCGGGTACCACTCCGGGTGGTACTTGGCGTTGGAGCGGTACAGGGCCTCCAGTTGCCACCAGCGGGAGAAGAACAGCAGCAGGCGGCGCCAGAGCCTGAGGACGGGTCCGGCGCCGATGCGGGCCCCCTCCTCGAAGACCGAACGGAAGACCGCGAAGTTCAGCGAGATCCTGCGGACTCCCAGCTTGAGGGCGGTGGCGCACAGCTCGGCCACCATGAACTCCATGACCCCGTTGGGCGCGGCGCGGTCCCGGCGCATCAGGTCCAGGGATATGCCGTCCCGGCCCCAGGGCACGAAGGAGAGCAGGGCGAGGAGCCGGCCGTCCTCGCCGAGGGCCTCCACCAGCAGGCAGTCGCCGTCGGCGGGGTCGCCGAGCCGGTCCAGGGCCATGGAGAAGCCGCGCTCGGTCTCGGTGTCGCGCCAGGCGTCGGCCTTGTCGACGACCTCCTCCATCTCGTGTTCGGTGAGGGTGGCGTGCCGGCGGATGCGGCAGGTGGCGCCGGTGCGGCGGACGCGGTGCACGGCCTGCCGGGTCACCCGCATGTCCCGGCCTTCCAGGTCGAAGGAGGCCACGTGCACGATCGCCTCGTCGCCGAGCTGGAGGGCGCCGAGTCCGGCGCGCGCGTAGGCACGGGCCCCGTCCTCGGAAGCGCCCATCACTGCGGGCGCCCAGGCGTAGCGGCGGGCCACGTCCAGCCAGGCGGCGATGGCGTGCGGCCAGGCCTCGGGGTCGCCGACGGGGTCGCCGCTGGCGAGGCAGACGCCGGCCTCGACCCGGTAGGTGACGGCGGCCTTGCCACTGGGCGAGAAGACGACGGCCTTGTCGCGGCGGGTGGCGAAGTAGCCGAGGGAGTCCCGTTCGCCGTAGACGGCCAGGAGGGCACGGATGCGGGCTTCTTCGTCGCCGTGCAGGGCGGCTTCCAGACGCTGGGAACGGAACAGCGTGGCGGCGGCGTTGAGCAGGGCGAGGGCGCCGAGCAGGCCGAGCACGAAGGTGACCTTGCGGGGCGGGCGGCCGGAGAAGGCGCTGCCCGAGACCAGTCCGCCGCACACCCGGTCGGCGGCCCAGGCCAGGTGCTGGCTCTCGGGCAGCGTGCCCGGGAACACCATGACGAGTGCCCAGCCCAGCAGGATGGCCACCACGAGACCGCCCAGCAGCACGGCGAGCGCCCGCCAGACGGCGCCTCGGCGGGAGGCGGCGTAGAACTCCCCGCGGGCCACGACGAGCAGGATCAGCAGCAGGCCGCACAGCACCAGGGACGGCAGCGACTCGGCGAGCAGGCCGAGGCCCACGCCGAGCGCGTCGGTGAGGACGAGCAGGCCGAGATAGACGACGACCAGCCACCAGGCGACCTTCTTGCGCGCGGCGGTGGCGCCGGCCAGCAGGAACAGGAAGACGGCGTAGGCCAGGTTGGCGCTGACGGGCACCAGGAGCAGGTCGAGGGCGTGGGCGACCGGGCGGAGCAGGCGGCGCAGCGGTTCGATGAGCGCGAGCAGGGCGCACAGCAGGCCGAGCGCGGCGAAGAGGGTCGCGAAGGCCTCGGGCACCCAGCCGAGGCGCCCGCCGGCGGGCGGGCGTATCGGGGCCGTGGGGTCCCTCCGTGCGGCGGGCTCCGCGCTGGCGGTCATGGTTCCGACTCTAGGAAGGCGTCGCGCGGCTCGCCCGTCGAGGCGCCGGCCCGCGGCGCCGCCCCGCAGGTCGCACGGGCCCGCCCCCGCGCTGGAAACCGCGCTTCCGATAGCCTCGAGCCGTGGCGGAACAGCATGCGCACTCACCCTCGGACTCACATCGGTTCGAGCGCGGTACGGACGGGCCGAAGGTCATCGTGGTCGGGGTCGACGGCTCCGACTCCTCGTTGCGTGCCGCGGCGTACGCGGGCGGGCTCGCCCGGCGGCAGCACGCGCTGCTGGCCGTGGTGTACGTGCAGCCGGTGCTGGCCGCCGGGGCGGCGCTCGGGGCGCCGGTGGCGGAGACGACGGACGAGATCGCCGAGGACCTGGTCAACTACATCCGCGAGGCGACCGAGCGGGTCAAGGGGATATTCGAGGTGCGCTGGGAGTTCCACACCTTCCGGGGCGACCCGTACAGCGGGCTGGTGAAGGCGGCCGACGAGCTCAAGGCGGACGCGGTGGTCGTGGGCGCCTCGGAGCAGGCCGGCCACCGGATCATCGGTTCGGTGGCGATCCGGCTGGTGAAGGCGGGGCGCTGGCCGGTGACGGTCGTGCCGTAGCCTCCCGGGGCTCCCGCAGCAGCAGCGGCGGGGTCGCGAGCAGCAGGAGGCCGGCGAGGGTGATGGCGGTGCGCGGGCCGGTGAGGCTCGCCAGCAGGCCCCACAGGGCGGTCAGGGCGGCGGTGGTGGCCTTGCCGGTGATCGACCAGGCGGACAGGGTGCGGGCGACCCGGTCGTTCGGGGTGCACTCCAGTCGGCGGGTGGCGTACACCGGGCTGTAGACGCCCGAGCAGGTGATCACCCCGAACTCCAGGACCATCACCAGCAGCAGGCCAGGCAGTCCGGGCCGGACGAAGGCCAGCCCGAGGGGCCAGACGGCGCGCAGGGTGGCCGCGGTGCGCAGCACCCGCCGCTGCCCGTGGCGGGCGACGAGCGGGCGGGTCACCCGGGCGCCGAGGAGGCCGCCCAGGCAGGGCACGGCGAAGGCGAGGCCGTACTGCCAGGGGGCGAAGCCGAGCGGGCCGAGCATGAGCACGGCCAGTGGCGGCATGGCGACCATGATCAGGGCGTTTGCCGCGAGGTTGTTGAAGAAGAGGGGCCGCAGCACCGGGCTGGTGAGGATGTGCCGCCAGCCGTCGAGCAGGTCGGCCGGCCGCAGGCGTTCGGCGCCGGTGCGCCGGGGGCGCGCCTCGCCGCCGCCGACGGCCCGGATGCCCAGGGCGGAGAGCAGAAAGCTGACCGCGTTCGCCAGGACGGTCGTCACGGGACCGAACAGGCCGATCGCGGCGCCGCCGAGGGGCGGTCCGAGGACCAGGGCGGTCCAGTTCGTGGACTCGAAGCGGGCATTCGCGCTGAGCAGCCCGTCTGCCGGGACGAGCGCCTTCAGGAAGGCGCCGGATGCCGCGGTGAAGGTGATGTCGGCCGCCGCGACGAGCACGGACACGAGCAGCAGTTGGCCGAGGCCGAGGCCGCCGAGGGCGTAGGCGAGGGGGATGGTGAGCAGTGCGGCGCACCGGATCAGGTCCATCGCCATCATCACCGGCCGCTTGCGCCGGAACTCCACCCACGGCCCGAGCGGCACCGCCAGCACGGCACCCACCGCGGGCCCGGTCGCGGCGAGCAGCGCCACCTCGGCCGAGCCGGCGTGCAGCGCGACCACGGCGATCACCGAGAACGCGTCGAAGGCGAGATAGGTACCGAGCGCGCTCACCGCGTACGCGGCCCACAGCCACCCGAACCGCCGCCCCAACTCCATGCACGACCTCCCGTTGACCGGCCGCCATCAAAGCCAGCGGGCCGGGCTCGGATCAAACAACCAGAAGGGCAGCGGCCACAACCAACGGTTGTACGACTAGGGTGTGCGGTGTGGACCTCAAGGCCGTGCGCACCTTCGTCACCGTGGTGGACACCGGGCAGTTCCAGGAGGCCTCGGCCGTGCTCGGCATCACCCAGCAGGCCGTCTCCAAGCGCATCGCGGCGCTGGAGAAGGGCCTGGGTGTGCCGCTTTTCACCCGGACGGCGCGCGGGGCGCAGCCGACCATCGACGGGCAGGCGTTCCTGCCGCACGCCCGGGAGCTGCTGCTGGCCGAGGAGCGGGCCCTGGCCTCGGTACGGCCGGGTCGGCGGGCGCTGCGCGTCGACGTGATCGGGGCCAAGCTGGCCCCCGCCGGCCTGCTGCGTGAGTTCCACGAGGCACAGCCCGGCACGGCCCTCGACGTCGTGACGCTCTTCGACGCCGGCTCGGCCGTGGCCGCCGTACGGGCGGGGACGATCGACGCGGCCTTCCGCGCGGTCACCACCCGGCTTCCCGAGGGGCTGCGGGCCGCCCGGGTGCTGGACGAGCCGATCCAGCTGCTCACCGGGCCCCGGCACCCGCTCGCCGGGGCCCGGTCGGTGACGCCGCAGCAGCTGGCCGGGCACCGGATCTGGATGCCGGGCCTCGTGGACGGCACCGAGTGGGCCGCCTACTACACGGCCCTCGCCGCCGAGTTCGGGCTGACCATCGACTCGGTCGGCCCCGACTTCGGCACGGAGCCCCTGCTCGACACGGTCGCGGACTCCGACACGCTCGCCACCTTCGTCGGCGAGCGGACCCGGCTCGTCTGGCCCGCCGGGCACGACCTGCGGCGCATTCCGCTCGTCGACCCGACGCCGGTGTACCCGCACTCGCTGGTCTGGGCCGCGGCCAACGCGCACCCGGGGCTCGCCGCGCTGCGCGACCATCTCACCGCCCGCCTCCCGGTCCGGCCCACGGCCCGCACCTGGACGCCCGCCTGGGCCGTGCGTGGTGTCTTCCCTGCCCGGCGCCCCTGAGCCATCATGATCCGCCGTCAGCCGTTACCGTCGGGGAAGAGGTGAGGCGCATGGCCAGGCTCTGCCCGGGCGAGGGGATTCTCCGCCGCAAACCCATCGAACACATCGAGGAGACCGAGGTCGGCGAGGGCACCCGGCTGGACCGCTCGCTCGGGCTGTGGCAGCTCACCGCGATCGGGGTGGGCGGAATCATCGGCGCCGGCATCTTCACGCTCGCGGGCACGGTCGCCAACGGCACGGCGGGCCCGGCGGTGGTGGTGTCGTTCCTCGTCGCCGGTGTGGCGAGCGCCTGTGCGGCGCTGTCGTACGCCGAGTTCGCCGGACTGATCCCGAAGGCGGGATCGGCTTACACCTATGGCTATGCGGTGCTCGGCGAGTTCGCGGGCTGGTTCATCGGCTGGGACCTGCTGCTGGAGTACACCGCGATCGTGGCGGTGGTGGCGATCGGCATCTCGGGCTACTTCGGGTTCCTGGTCGAGGAGACGGGCGCGAAGCTGCCGCACTGGATGCTGGGGGCGCCGGGCACCGGGGCCGGGCACCGGGTGGACCTGTTCGCGGCGGTCCTGTGCCTGCTGATCGCCTGGCTGCTCAACCTGGGCATGCGCAGTGCGGCCCGCTTCGAGACGTTCGTCGTCGCCCTGAAGGTGCTGGTGGTGCTGCTGGTGATCGGGGTGGGCGTGTTCCACATCGACTCGGCGAACTACCACCCGTTCTTCCCGTTCGGGATCGGCGGTGCCTTCACCGGCGCGGCGACGGTGTTCTTCGCGGTGTTCGGCTACGACGCCATGTCGACGGCCGCCGAGGAGTCCAAGGACGCCCAGCGGCACATGCCCAAGGCGATCATCTACTCGCTGGTGATCTCGATGGTGCTGTACGTGGCGGCCTGCCTGGTGCTGACGGGCATGCAGGACTACAAGCACATCGACCCGGAGAGCGGGTTCTCCAGCGCGTTCAAGTCGGTGGGCCTGGACGCGCTGGCGGACGTGATCGCGGTGGGCGCGATCATCGGCATCCTCACCGTGATGTTCACGTTCATGCTGGGCGTGACCCGGGTCTGGTTCTCCATGTCCCGGGACGGTCTGCTGTCCCCGTGGTTCGCCAGGACGCACCCGACGCGCCACGTGCCGACCCGGGTGACCTGGATCGTCGGGGTGGCCTCGGCCGCCATCGCCGGGTTCGTCCCCATCGGCTCGGCCGCCGAGCTGACCAACATCGGCATCCTGCTGGCCTTCGTGGTGGTGTGTGCGGCAGTGATCATGCTGCGCTACCGGCGCCCGGAGCTGCCGCGCACCTTCCGTACGCCGTGGATGCCGGTCGTGCCCGCGCTGGGTTGCGTGTTCTCGATCTGGCTGATCACGTTCCTGCACTGGCAGACCTGGGTGCGGTTCGCGGTGTGGTTCGTGGTCGGGTGCGTGATCTACTTCGGCTACTCCTACCGGCACTCGGCCCTGGCCGAGGTGCGGCCCGCCGAATGAACCCCCGACGGGGTGGCCGGACCGTTCGTCCGACCGTTCGCCGACGCGATCGACCGTCCGTCGCAGATCCGTGCGCACGCCCTGTCCCCCGGTCGTGCCCTGCGCTGCCATGCGGCCATGACGGCCGGAACCTCACTGATCCACAAGGCGGCGGCGCGGGCCGCGCGACGACGACCGCCGAGCACGAACTGGCCGTGCTCCAGCGCGAGCACGGCGGACCGCTCTTCGCCCTGCTGCTCAGGCTCTGCGACGGCGACCGGCAGCGCGCCGAGGACCTCGTCCAGGAGACCCTTCTGCGCGCCTGGCAGCATCCCGAGGCGCTGCACGCCGAGGACTTCGACTCCGTACGGCCCTGGCTGCTGACGGTCGCCCGGCGGCTCGCGATCGACGCCCGGCGGGCCCGGCAGGCCCGGCCCCCGGAGACCGGCACCGAGATCCCGGAGAGCGCACGGGTGACCGCCGATCACGCCGAACGGGCCGCCGCGATGCTCGATGTCCGGGAGGCTGTGAAGACACTCACGCCGGAGCACCGTGACGTCTTGGTACTCGTGTATTTCCTCGGGGCCAGTGTGGCGGAAGCGGCGCAGACCCTGGGCGTGCCACCCGGTACCGTGAAGTCCCGCGCGTATTACGCGCTGCGCGCGCTGCGCCGGGTCCTTCCGGATTATGCGGCCGACCTGCACTGAAACCGGAGGCCGGGTCAAACCTCGGTAAAGCGCCTTGCTGTGGCCCCCGTTCGGGCAATGGGCTGTCCTCATCCGCGTTCCGGGCAGGGCGGCCGGGGCCGCGACCCCGACGAGGCTCGGGCGACGCGCACGTACCGGAGGAAGGGCAGGAAGGGATGCAGCACAGAGGGCACGAGAGCACGGACGGCACCGACGGCGGCGAACTGGTCGTCCCCATGGCCTGGTTGTACGCCGAGTACATCGCCGACGAACTGCTGCGCACCGGCGACCTGATGCCGCCGACCTCCTTCGAGTTCCGGGCCGGCCGGGACGCGCTGGCGCTCACCGTCTTCCTGTCCGACACCGACGGGGAGCTGTCCGGCATCCGGGTGATCTCCCAGCTGGAGAACTGGCTCTCCCTGACCGCCTACGACCAGCCTTGGCGGGACTGGGTGGGCGAGCGCATGGCCGAGCTGACCGAACGGGCCGAGCGGTCCGGCACCCGCTCGCCCGACCTGGCCCTCGCCGCCGACGCCTGGCGCTGGCTGGAGGAGACCGAGCTGCTCGCGCCGGACCTGGACGCGGTGCCGGGCGGCGGGTCGGCCGGCGAGGACGACGGGCCGAAGGTGTGGACACCGGCCTGGCGGCTCGGGCTGCCCCTCGGGCACCTCGCGATCCATCTGTTCTGAGCCGTCGCTCCGGGGCTTTCCGAAGTTTTCCGGAATCGGACCAATCCGCGGGCCGCGCGGCTCCGAATCTCTCGTCCGGGATTCTGTGGGTGGCTTGAGTGATTCGGCTGTCGGCTGCGTACGGGTGGGTGCACGGAGTAACCCCACCCGCACCCATCGGCACGAGGATTCGGCATGAGGTCCCTGGAAAGGCATCGCGACGTCGGCGCGTACGCGCTCGGCGTGCTGGACGAGGCGGAGGCCTTCCGCTTCGAGGACCACCTCATGGAGTGCCCCAAGTGCGCGGCACAGGTGACCGAATTCGGTCCCGCCACACGGCAGTTGATGCTGTACCGCCGGGCCACGCCGCGCTTTGTGCACCCCATGGCGCAGCCCGGTCCCCGGCTGCTGGACCGGCTGCTCGGCGAGGTCGCGCACCGGCGGCGGGCGCGCCGCCGGCGCTTTCTGTACGGCCTGGCCGCCTCCGTGGTGCTGGCCGTGGCCGGTCCGGGGATCGTGGCCTTCGCCGGCCATGCGGAGCAGGCCACACACGTCACCGCGGCGACCGATCCGAAGACCGGGGTGTGGGCCGAGGTCACCGCCGACGACGGGGACACGGGCAGCCGGCTGCTCCTGAAGGTGAAGGACGGCACCGGCCCGCATGCCTGCCGGCTCGTCGTCGTGGGCCGCGACGGCTCCGAGGAGGTCGCCGGCACCTGGATGGAACCCGGCCACGCCACCAGAACCTTCACCGCGCTCGGATCCTCCACGATGCACGCCGACGACATCGCCCGCTACGACGTGCGCACCACGGACGGACAGCACCTGGTGTCCGTCGACGCGCCGTAGCACCTACTTCAGCAGCCGGGACAGTCTGCGGTCGGCCAGGGGCTTGCCGCCCGTCTGACAGGTGGGGCAGTACTGCAGCGAGGAGTCGCTGAAGGAGACCTCGCGGATGGTGTCGCCGCACACCGGGCAGGGCTCGCCGGTCCGGCCGTGGACGCGCAGGCCGCTCTTCTTCTCCGCCTTCAGCCGCCCGGCGGCCAGGCCCCGGGAGCGGTCGACCGCCTCGGTGAGCGTCGAGCGCAGCGCCGCGTGGAGCCGATGGGTCTCCTCCGGGGTCAGGGAGGCGGCGAGCTTGAACGGGGACATCTTCGCGGCGTGCAGGATCTCGTCGCTGTAGGCGTTGCCGACACCCGCGATCAGGGACTGGTCGCGCAGGGCGCCCTTCAGCTGACGTCTCTCGTCCTTGAGCAGAGCGGCGAGGCGGTCCTCGTCGAAGTCGGCGGCCAGCGGGTCCGGGCCGAGCCGGGCGATGCCCTCGACCTGCCGCGGATCGCGCACGACGTACACCGCGAGGCGCTTTTGGGTGCCGGCCTCGGTGAGGTCGAAGCCCTCGCCGGTCTCCAGCGCCACGCGCAGTGCGAGCGGGCCCTTGCCCGGCTTGGGCGGGCCGGACGGCAGCCGGTCCTTCCACTGCAGCCAGCCGGCCCGGGCCAGGTGGGTCACCAGGTGCAGCCCGCTGTCCGCCGCCAGGTCCAGGAACTTGCCGTGCCGGTGCACGGCCGTCACCTCGCCGCCCTCGAAGGCGGTGACGGGAGGGTCGTACGTCTTCAGGACGCTGACGGCGACCGGCAGCACCCGCGCCACCCGGCGGCCGACCAGGTGCTCGGTGAGGAAGTCCTTCAGCGCTTCTACCTCGGGCAGTTCCGGCATGGCTCCAGGGTGCCATCCGGTACTGACAATGCCGGGTCAGCCGCGTCAGCCGCCGCGGCGGAACTCGCACCACACCGCCTTGCCGCCGCCCCGCGCCTCCACGCCCCAAGCGTCGGCGAGCATCTCCACCAGCAGCAGCCCCCGGCCGGAGACGCCGTCCTCGCCCGCCTCGCGGCGGCGCGGCAGGGCGCTGGAGGAGTCCTCGACCTCGATCCGCAGCGTGCGGTGGCCGCCGTCGAGGGCCCGCAGGGTCACGATCGCGGAGCCCTCGGTGTGCATCAGCGCGTTGGTGATCAGCTCGTCGGCGACCAGCTCGATCTCGTCGGCGCGGTCGCGGTAGCCCCAGGAGCGGACCGCGGCACGGATCAGGTGCCGGGCCTGGGTGAGGGCCTCCGGGTCGCCGGGTGCCACGTGCTGCTGGAGCCGCCCGCCGGCGGGCGGGGCCTCCGGGGTGCGCCGGCGCAGCAGAAGCAGCGCCACGTCGTCGTCGCCGCCGCGCTCCTCGGCCTCCTGGATCAGCCGGTCGGCGAGTTCGCGCACGTCCTCGGGGCCGTCCGCAACGAGCGCCGTCAGGCGGCGCATGCCGTCGTCGAGGTCGGCGCCGGGCTGTTCGACGAGCCCGTCGGTGCACAGCAGCAGGGTGTGGCCGGGGTCGAGTTCGAGGGTGGAGACGGGGTAGTCCAGCCGGCCGAACTCGGCGGACAGTCCGAGCGGCAGCCCGCCCTCGACCGGCGCCCGGGAGCAGCTGCCGTCGCCGTGCCGGATCAGCGGATCGATGTGCCCGGCCCGGACCGCCTGCACGACTCCG
Source organism: Streptomyces sp. NPDC030820 (assembly GCF_055572075.1). Taxonomy (NCBI): domain Bacteria; kingdom Bacillati; phylum Actinomycetota; class Actinomycetes; order Kitasatosporales; family Streptomycetaceae; genus Streptomyces; species Streptomyces sp. NPDC030820. The sequence goes on along the minus strand of NZ_JBVIEB010000003.1, from coordinate 636,200 downwards.
GTGGACAGGTCGGCCTCGGCGTACAGGCAGGTGGCGAAGCGGTCGGTGTCGAGTTCGTGCAGGAAGACGGAGGCACGGGCCATCACGGCGGCCGGGGTGTGTCCCTCGGCGGCATAGGCACGCAGCACGATCCGCAGCTGGCCCATGACGGCCGCCGCGTGGGTGTCGTGGCCCTGGACGTCGCCGATGACCGCGCCGACCCGCCCGCCGGGCAGCGGGATCAGGTCGTACCAGTCGCCGCCGATGTTCCGGCCGAGGGCGGCCGACCGGTAGCGGACGGCGATGTCGGCGCCGCGGACGCTGGGGATGGTGCGGGGCAGCATGGCCTGCTGCAGGCCCTGCGCGAGGTCCTTGTCCTGCTCGTAGAGCATGGCCCGCTGCAGGCTCTGCGCGATGCTGCTGCCGAGCGCGACCAGGACGGCGCGCTCCTCGGTGGAGAAGCCGCGCCGGTCGCTGTAGAGCAGCCCCATCGCGCCGATCGGGCGGGCCTGGGCGATCAGCGGCAGATAGGCGGCCGAGGTGACGTGCAGGTCGGTGAGGTGCGGCCAGAGGATCGGATAGTTCTCGGCGAACTCGTCCGGGGACTCGATGAACCGGGGCACGAGCGTGCGGACGACCTCGCTCATCGGGTACGGCTCGTCGATCCGGGTGATCTGGGTGCCGGGTACCGAGGCGTCGATGGGTCCCTCGGCCACCAGCCGGATGCGGCCGGCCTCCACCAGCCCCATCACCAGGCTGGCCGCGCCGAGATGGCGGATGCCGCGGGTGTCCTTGAGGGCGTCGATGACGTCCTGGACGCTGCGGGCGTGGGCGAGGGAGGCGGAGACGGCCTGCACGACGTTGGTCTGCTGGCGGAACGCCTCGTCCTGGGCGGCCCGCACGCTGCGCACCGAGCTCTCGGCGAGCTCCTCGGTGGCGTCGCGGACGATGCCGACGACCCGGCGCGGGCGGCCGGTGGCGTCCCGGCGGATGTAGCCCTGGGTGTGGGTCCAGCGCTGGGTGCCGTCGCGGCAGCGGATGCGGAAGTAGGCCCCGTAGTTCTCGCTGCCGTCCTTGATGGCCTGGGCCACCAGTTCGTCCAGCCGGGCCGACTCCGACCGCGGCACCCGGACGGCCAGCGACTCCGGGCGTCCGTCGTACTCCTCGGGCAGCAGGTCGAGCACCTCGTGCGCCTGGGCGTCCATGTGGAACAGACCCGTGTCCAGGTCCCAGTCGAAGGTGCCCATGCGGTTGAGCGCCAGGATCGGATCCGGGTGGGCGGGCCAGTCCTCCGGGAGTGACACGGCACTCGCTCCCCGAACTGCCATGCGCCCACCTTGCCAGGATTTATCCGATTCTTCGACCTCTTGCTCCGGTCGGCTTCCGGGCGGGAGCGTCCGGTTCCGGACCGGCTCAGCCACCGGAGAGGTCCGCGGTGGCATCGCCGTCGGTCGCGCCGGGTACCGCGCTCGACCGGACGTCGCCCGTGGCGTCCGGGATCGGCCCGGCGGGGTCGGACAGGCCCGGAGCGTCCAGCATGCCGAGCAGGCCGATTCCGTCGGGCGGACCGATCCCGTCCGGCGGGCCGATCCCGTAAGGCAGGTCCGGGGTGCCGGGGGCCTCCGGGATGGGATCGCGGGACGGCTGGATCCACGGGGCGGCCGGGTCCGGGGCCGGGGTGCTCCGCCCGGCGGGCACGTCCGGTGCCGTCGTCGGGGCGGCGGGCGTGGCCGACGGCCTGCCGATCGTGCCCGGAGAGGCTCCCGGCCGGCTCTGCCGCGGACCGGGCTGGGTGGGGTGCGGCGGTGCGGTGCCCGGGGAAGCGGCATCCGGTGGGTCCGGGGCGCCGCCGGGGGTGGCGGTGGCCCAGCCGGGCGCGGGGACGACCTGGTCGTCGCGTACGTCGTGACCGATGCGGCGTTCGATCCAGGTGCGCGTCTCGGCGTTGAGGATCGTGATGCTGGTGACCGCCCGGGGTGCCGGTGTCACCGCGACCACGCGACCGGGACGGTAGCCGGACCAGGCGCTGCCACGGGCTCCGAAGCCGCCGTGGGTCGGCGCCGGCGGCCCCAGCGGGTTTCCGCAGGCACAGCGCACCCGGGGCAGCCCGCGGTTGTCGATCAGGACCGCGGTGCCGGCCTGGAGGACGGCCTGGTAGGCGACCGCCTGCCCGTCGCGGTAGCCGTGGCCGGTGACCCGGGTGTCGGCGCGCAGCACGACGGGGGTCAGGCCGCGCAGATAGCCGCGCAGGCCGTTCACGGAGACACCGGCCACGCGGGCGAAGGCGTCACCCTTGGCCCGGTTCGCCGCCAGATACCCGATCTGCCGTCCGACGTCACAGCCCGCGACGCGTGCGGTGCCGCCGTAGAGGCCGGGAGTCGCGCCGGACAGGATGCGGATGACGCGCGGAAGCACGACGACCAGCCCGGCCGGCACCGCCGGCGGCGACGACCCGGCGACGGGCGGCCGTGTGGCGGTGGGATCGGCCGTGCCTGCATGGGGCGGCGCGGTGGGATCGGCGCCCCCCGCGCGGGGTCTCACCGGCGCGGTGACCGTGGAACCGGTGAAGGGGTCGGGCCCTTGGGCCGCGGCGGGCAGGAGATAGACGTCCTCGCCCATCCGGGCCTCCTTGACTCCGGGGCGGGCGCAGCCGGCGACGAGCAGCGCCGACGCGAGCGCGCAGGCCGCGACGATGGATCCGGTGGGTATCCGCACCGTACACTCCACATCACTTTGGGTGATTTATCCCCATTGTTTGCATCGCGCCCGTTTGGCTGGCAACTCGAGGGAGGCGATGATGAGGACGACACCGGCGGTTTAGCCGCGACGAAGGGCGCGCACAGCCGTGAACTGGTTCACCGCTCCCGACTACTGGCTGACCCGGCTGGTCTTCCAGCGGGCTCTGGCAGCCCTGTACCTGGTGGCGTTCCTGACGGCGGCCCTGCAGTTCCGGGCGCTGCTGGGCGAGCGCGGCATGCTGCCGATCCCCCGGTTCGTGGCGCTGGTCCCCTTCAAACGGGCGCCGAGCCTGTTCCATCTGCACTACTCCGACCGCTTCTTCGCGGGCTGCGCGTGGACCGGCTGCGCGGTGTCGGCGGCGCTGCTCGCCGGTGCGGACTCCCTGCTGCCGCTGTGGGCCGGGATCCTGCTGTGGCTGGTGCCGTGGGCGCTGTATCTGTCGGTCGTCAACGTGGGCCAGACGTGGTACGCGTTCGGCTGGGAGTCGCTGCTGCTGGAGACGGGCTTCCTGGCCGCGTTCCTCGGCAACGGGAAGGTGGCGCCGCCCATCGTCGTGCTGTTCCTGCTGCGCTGGATCCTGTTCCGGGTGGAGTTCGGCGCCGGGCTGATCAAGATGCGGGGCGACGCGTGCTGGCGGAAGCTGACCTGCCTCGACTACCACCACGAGACACAGCCCATGCCCGGGCCGCTGAGCTGGTTCTTCCACCATCTGCCGAAGCCGCTGCACCGGGTGGAGGTGGCCGCCAACCATGTGACCCAACTGGTGGTGCCGGTGCTGCTGTTCACGCCGCAGCCGATCGCCTCGGCCGCAGCGGCGCTGATGATCGTCACCCAGCTGTGGCTGGTGCTGTCCGGCAACTTCTCCTGGCTGAACTGGATCACCATCGTGCTGGCCCTGTCCGCGCTGCGGATTCCGGGGTCCGCGCCGTCCGTGCCGGCGGCGCCGCTGTGGTACGAGGTCCTGGTGCTCGCGGTGGCCGCGCTGCTGCTCTTCCTGAGCTACCGCCCGGTGGTCAACATGATCTCCCGCCGCCAGGTGATGAACCGCTCCTTCGACCCGCTGCACCTGGTGAACACCTACGGCGCGTTCGGCAGCATCAGCCGGGTCCGCTACGAGGTGGTGGTCGAGGGCACGCTGGACGACGTGCCGCGCGAGGACTCGGACTGGCGCGAGTACGAGTTCCGTGGCAAACCCGGTGACACCCGGCACTGGCCGCGCCAGTTCGCCCCCTACCATCTGCGCCTGGACTGGTTGATGTGGTTCGCGGCGCTGTCCCCGGGCTATGCGGGGGAATGGTTCGGCGGTCTGGTGGAACGCCTGCTGGAGAACGATCGCGACACCCTGCGCCTGCTGCGCCGCTCCCCCTTCCCGCCGGACACCCCGCCCCGGTATGTCCGCGCCCGCCTCTTCCGTTACCGCTACACCACCTGGCGGGAGCTGCGGGACAGCGGGGCGTGCTGGGAGCGGACGTACGTCCGGGAGTACATGCCACCGACCCGGCTGGCGGCGGTGGCCGGGCGGTCGTGAGCGGCCGGGCCCTCCGGCATGCGACATCGGCCCACGGGATCGGGCTCCAGGCCGGCCTACGGCTCCTGTCGGCCATCCGGGGGAACCTGGTGCGACCGGGTCCCATAGCGGCTGCGGAACTCGGCCAGCAGCTCGTCGGTCGCCTCGGCCCCGGCGCGCACGGCTGCGTGCACATCGCGGAAGTAGTTCTCGTAGCCGGCCGGGGTGTAGAGGCACAGAGCACGTGCCGGGACCCGGCCACCGTTGCGGAAACCGTGCGGGGTGCCACGGGTGGCGGCGAGCAGGTGTCCGGGGCCGGCCGTCACCTCGCCGTCGCCGGTGTGGAGCGTCAGCTCCCCCTCAAGGACGTAGAAGTACTCGTCGTGTCCGTCGTGCACATGTGGCCTGGCCCCGATGGTGCCGGGGGCGAGGCTGAACTCCTCGAAGGCGAAGCGCCCGTCCGTGTGCTCTCCGGTGAGCCGGAAGAAGTGGGCGACGCCGGCGACATCGATGAGTTCACCGTCCCCGGGAGCACGCAGCAGCGGAGCGGAGGGGGTGCGCGGCTGATGATGATCAGTCATGTCGGCATTGTGCGGTACAAGGTGCGCAGGTGCACGTCGCCCACGCCGTGGGTCACAGGCCGTAGACGGCTGTGGCGGTGCCCTCGAAGAGGGCCCTGCGGTCGGCCTCGTCGAGGTCCGCGGTCAGCTCGGTGACGGCGGCGTGTACTTCGGCGTAGGAGGCCACCGTCGTGCACACCGGCCAGTCGGAGCCGAACATCAGCCGGCCGGGGCCGAAGGCCTCCAGGACGGTGTCGGCGTACGGGCGCAGATCGCCGACGGTCCAGGAGTCCCGGTCGGCTTCCGTGACCATCCCGGAGAGTTTGCAGACGGTGTTGGGCAGGGCGGCAAGGGCGCGGAGGTCCGTGGCCCAGGGTTCGAGGGAGCCGCTCGCTATGGGTGGTTTGCCCAAATGGTCGAGGATGAACGTGAGTTGTGGGAGGTCATGGGCCGCCTTCACGCAGGCGGGGAGTTGGTGCGGCAGGACGACGAGGTCGTAGACGAGACCCGCGTCCGCGACAGCGGTCAGGCCCCGGTGCACCTCCGGACGCAGCAGCCACTCCGGGTCGGGCTCGCTCTGTACCTGGTGGCGGATGCCCTTCAGGTGGGAGCCGCCGGGCAGCAGGCGCAGCCGGGCCAGTTCCTCCGCGAGGTCCGGACGGGTGAGGTCGGTCCAGCCGACGACGCCGGCGATCAGGTCGTGTGCGTCGGCCAGGGCCAGGAACTCCGGGGTCTCCTCGGGCGCGGTGACCGTCTGGACGAGGACGGTGCGGGTGACTCCGGCCGCCCTCGCCTCGGGTTCGAGGTCGGCCAGGGTGAAGTCGCGCCTGAGCGGACTGCCTTCGGGGATCCAGTCCTGGTCGCGGACGGACAGATCCCAGACGTGGTGGTGGGCGTCGACGGTCACGGCAGCTCCCAGACCACGGGCAGCCCGGCCTCGGCGCCCTCGCGGGAGTAGTCGTGCACCACGTCGAGCAGCTCGGCCATGCGGGCCTGCCAGGCCACGTTGACCGGCAGCCGCTCCAGTTCGGCGAGCAGACGGGCGTAGTCCGCGCACTCCAGCAGATGGAACAGGTCGGCGCCTCCCCCACGCTCGGCTTCGCTCGCGCGGGGGGACCCCCACCGCCAGATGGTCCAGGAGGTGGCACCGGCGGCACGGATGGCCCGGATCAGTTCCTCCGGGACCTCGCGGTGGGCCGCCTCGTACGCGGCGATCCGGTCGGCGCGGACCTTGGTGTGCAGGGCGACTCTCATGACGGGCCCTCCTCTCGGGGCAGCAGACCGGACTCCCGCAGCTCCTGCCAGAACTCCGCAGGGACGACGGACGTGAACTGGTCGGCGCAGTCGTGGACTTCGAGTGCCGAACGGGGCCCGGGCAGGACACTGGCGACGGCCGGGTGGGCGAAGGCGAAGGCCAGCGCGGCGGCGCGCAGGGTGGTGCCGTGCCGCTCCGCGACCGCCTTCATGCGCAGGACCCGGTCCAGCAACTCCGGCCGGACACGGCTGTAGTCGTACGTCGACTCGGGCGTCGGGTCCGCCAGCAGGCCCGAGTTGAAGACGCCGCCGAGGACGACCGACACCCCGTGCTCGGCGGCCTGGGGCAGCAGTTCGGCGCCGGCGCTCTGGTCGAGGAGGGTGTAGCGGCCCGCGCACAGGACCACGTCCACGTCGGTGTCGCGGACGAACCGGGTGAGCATCGCGGTCTGGTTCATGCCGGCGCCGATCGCGCCGACGACGCCCTCGGCGCGCAGCTTCTCCAGGGCCGGGTAGCCCTCGCGGAAGGCCTGCTCGGCGTGGCCGTCGGGGTCGTGCAGATAGACGATGTCGACGCGGTCCAGGCCGAGGCGGTCCAGGCTCGCCTCCAGGGTGCGGCGGACGCCGTCCGCGCTGAAGTCCCATACGCGGCGGTGGGTGGCGGGCACGGCGAAGCCGTGGGCCAGGTCGTCGCCGGTACCGTCGACGGGTTCGAGGCGGCGGCCGACCTTGGTGGAGACGGTGCACTGGGCGCGGTCGTACGCGCGCAGGGCGGCGCCGAGCCGGCGTTCGGACAGCCCGAGCCCGTAGTGCGGGGCGGTGTCGAAGTACCGGATGCCGCGCTGCCAGGCGGCCCGTACGGCCTCGCGCGCCTGCTCGTCGTCGACCGGGCGGTAGAGGTTGCCGAGCGTCGCGGCGCCGAAGCCGAGCGGGGTGACCTCGACGCGGCTGCGGCCGAGCCTCGTCACCGGGCCACCGGCCGCAGCCTGAGGCCCTGCATGCCGCCGTCGACGGCGAGGGCGGTGCCGGTGGTGGCGCCGGACAGCGGACTGGCCAAGTAGGCGATAGCGCCCGCGACTTCGGCGGCGGAGACCAGCCGGCCGGTGGGCTGGCGGGCCTCCAGCGCCGCGCGTTCGGCGGCCGGGTCGTCGGCCGCGTCCAGCAGCCGGCCGATCCATGGGGTGTCCGCCGTACCGGGGTTGACGCAGTTGACGCGGATGCCCTCGCGGACGTGGTCGGCGGCCATGGCGAGGGTCAGGGAGTACACGGCGCCCTTGGTGGCGCTGTACAGCGCGCGCTGGGGCAGTCCGGCGGTGGCCGCGATGGAGCAGGTGTTGACGATCGCGGCGTGCGTGGACCGGCGCAGGTACGGAAGGGCGGCGCGGGCGGTACGGACCATGCCGAGGACGTTGACGTCGAAGACGCGTTGCCACTCGGCGTCGTCGTTGTCCTCGACCGTGCCCTGGGCGCCGATCCCGGCGTTGTTGACCAGGACGTCCAGGCCGCCGAGGTCCTCGGCGGCCCGCTCGACGGCCAGGCGGACCGAGGCGTCGTCGGTGACGTCGGCGCGGTGGGCGAGGAGCGGCTTGTCGACGTCCGCCGGGTCCCGGTCGAGGACGGCGACCCGGGCGCCACGGGCGGCGAGCAGATCGGCGGTGGCCCGGCCGATGCCGGAGGCGCCACCGGTGACCAGGGCTTTCAGGCCCTCGAAGTCGCTCATGCGGCCTGTCCCTTCTGGGTCTCGGGGTCGGCGGCCCAGTAGGTGCCGCCGGGGAAGGTGTACCGCGCGACGGACTCCGGGTGCAGGGCGGCGGAGAAGCCGGGCGCGGTGGGGGCGGTGTAGTGGCCGTCCCGGATGACGACGGGGGTGACGAAGTGTTCGTGGAGGTGGTCGACGTACTCGATGACCCGGTCCTCGGTGGTGCCGGAGAGGGCCAGGTAGTCGAACATCGAGAGGTGCTGGACGAGTTCGCACAGGCCGACACCGCCCGCGTGCGGGCAGACCGGGACGCCGAACTTGGCGGCGAGCAGCAGGACGGCGAGGTTCTCGTTGACGCCGGCGACGCGGGCCGCGTCGATCTGGACGATGTCCAGGGCGCCCGTCTGGAGGAGCTGCTTGAACATGATCCGGTTGTGCACGTGTTCACCGGTTGCGACCTTCACCGGGGCCACCGCGCGGCGGATCGTGGCGTGGCCGAGGACGTCGTCGGGGCTGGTGGGCTCCTCGATCCAGTACGGGGCGAACTCGGCGAGTGCCTTGGTCCAGCGGATCGCCTCGTCCACGTTCCAGCGCTGGTTGGCGTCGACGGCGAGCCGGATGTCCGGTCCGACGACCGCGCGAGCGACCCTGCAGCGCCGGATGTCGTCGTCGAGGTCGGCGCCGACCTTCAGCTTGATCTGTGTGAAGCCGTCGGCGACGGCCTGCGCGGCGAGCCGGCCGAGCTTGTCGTCGTCGTAGCCGAGCCAGCCCGGGGAGGTGGTGTAGGCCGGGTAGCCGCGCTCCAGCAGCCTCACCCGGCGCTCCCGCGTCCCCTCCCTTCCCCGCCTCAGCAGGTCGAGGGCCTCGGCGGGGGTGAGCGCGTCCGCGATGTACCGGAAGTCGATCTGCCCGACCAGCCACTCGGGTTCTGCGTCGGCCAGCAGCTGCCACAGCGGCTTTCCGGCCCGGCGGGCGGCGAGGTCCCAGACGGCGTTGACGACGGCCCCGACCGCCATGTGCATCACACCCTTCTCGGGGCCGAGCCAGCGCAGCTGGCTGTCGCCGATCAGGTCCCGGAAGAGCGAGCCGGGGTCGGCGCACAGCTCGGCCACGTCACGGCCGAGCACATGGTCCCGCAGCGCGTCGATCGCGGCGACCTGGACGTCGTTGCCCCGCCCGATGGTGAAGACGAACCCGTGTCCCTCGTGCCCGTCGGCGGCATCGGTGCGCAGCACGACGTAGGCCGCCGAGTAGTCGGGGTCCGGGTTCATCGCGTCGGAGCCGTCCAGCTCGCGCGAGGTGGGGAAACGGATGTCGTGGGTGTCGACCGCGATGACGCGGGCAGGGGCCTGGGACACTGAAGTCCTTTCGGTCGTCGGGCACTTGACGGCTGGATCAGTCCTGGGCGCGGCCCGTCGTCACCCGCGCGATCACGAGGGCGACGAGGATGATCCCGCCGTAGATGGCCTGGATCCAGAACGACGGGACCTGGGCGAGGGTGAGCAGGTTCTGTACGACGCCGAGCAGGAGGACACCGGTCAGGGCGCCGAACATGGTGCCCTTGCCGCCGTCCAGACTGATGCCGCCGATCACCGCGGCCGCGAACACCGTGAAGATCATGTTCTGGCCCTGGTTGGCGCTGATCGCGCCGACGTACCCGGTCTGCAGCAGCCCGCCGAGCGAGGCGAGCACTCCCGCGACGACGTACACGCCGAGCATGACCCGGTCCACGCGGATGCCTGCCGTGCGGGCGGCGTCCGGGTTGCCGCCGATCGCGTACAGGGCGCGGCCGGTGCGGTGGTACTTCAGCACGAACCCGGCGACGGCGAAGGCGAGGGCAGCCAGCCACACCGACAGCGGGGCGTTGAGGAAGGTGGTGGTGGCCAGCGAGTAGAAGCTGTCGGGCATGCCGAACAGGGTCTTGCCCTTGGTGGCGCCGACCAGCAGGCCGCGCAGCACGATGAGCATCGCGAGCGTGACGATGAACGCGTTGAGCCGGAACCTCACGACGAGGACGCCGTTGAAGGCGCCGATCACCGCGCCGACCACGGGGATCGCGAGCAGGGCGACCCCGGCCGGGAGTTCGGTGCCCCAGCCGGACTGGCTCGCGGGCAGCACCAGCAGGGCGCCGACGGCCGGCGCGATGCCGACCACCGACTCCAGGGACAGGTCGAACTTGCCGGTGATCAGCACGAGCGACTCGGCGAGCACGACCATCGCGAGCGCGGCGGAGGCACCGAGGATCGAGATCAGGTTGCGCTCGGTCAGGAACGAGTCGTTGACCACCGCGCCGAGCACCATGAGCAGCAACAGGGCGGGGACGAGGGCGAGTTCGCGGGCGCGGCGGAGCAGGACGGTCCTGGCCGAGCGGGCGTCCGGGGTCTTCGGCGGTGCGAGCGGCGGGGCGGCCCGGGTGTCAGCCATGGTCAACTCCTTCGATGGAGGCGATCAGCTCGTGGTCGCGCCAGCCGGCCGGGTGCTCGGCTACGACACGGCCGTGGAAGAGGACGAGGACGCGGTCGCAGCGGCGCAGGTCGTCGAGTTCGTCGGAGACGACGAGGACCGCGGTGCCGTCCTCGCGGGCGCTGTCCATGCGCGCGAGCAGCGACTCCTTGGACTTCACGTCGACGCCGGCGGTGGGGTTGATCAGGACCAGCAGGCGCGGGTCGCAGGCCAGGGCCCGGGCCATCACGACCTTCTGGGCGTTGCCGCCGGACAGGTCGGACACGGGCTGGTCGGGGCCCTCGGCGTGGATGTCGAGGCGGTCGATCAGCTCGGCTGCGAAACGGCGCCGTGCGTCGGTGGCGACGAATCCGGCCCGGCCGAGCCGGTCCAGCACACTCAGCGTGGCGTTGTCGCCGATGCTCATGCCGGACACCAGTCCCTGCTCGTGCCGGTCGCGCGGCACACAGCCGACCCCGGCCCGCAGGGCGGCCCGTACGTCCCCGAACGGCAGCCGCTCGCCGTCCAGTTCGGCGGTACCGCCGGTCGGCGTGTGCAGTCCGGTGAAGGACTCGGCGAGTTCGGTCTTGCCGCTGCCGCTGGAGCCGGCGAGTCCGACGACCTCGCCGCGCCGGACGGTGAGGTCGACGTCCTCGTACGCCGCTGAGGTGAGCCCGTGGGCCTCCAGCAGGACGGGAGCGCCGTCCTCCACTCCCCTGCTCCCTACGGCCTGTTCGGCGACCGACTCCCCCGCCATGGCCTCCACCAGCGCCGCCCTGGGCAGGTCGGCGACGCGTGCGGTGGTGATCCAGCGGGCGTCGCGCAGCACGGTGACCGTCTGGCAGACCTCGTACACCTCCTGGAGGTGGTGCGAGATGAACAGGAAGGTGACGCCGGAGTCCTGCAGGGAGCGCATCCGGGTGAACAGCCGCTCGATCTCCCGGTTGTCGAGCTGGGCGGTGGGTTCGTCCAGCACGATGAACCGGGCGCCGAAGCTCAACGCCCGGGCGATCTCCATCATCTGCCGGTCCTCGACCCGGAGGTCGGCGGTGCGCGCCTCGGGGTGGACGCGCACGTCCCAGGTGTCGAGGAGTTCGGCGGCCTGCCGGCGCAGCCGGCGCCAGCTGATGACTCCGCGGCCGGTCGGCTGCCGGTTGAGGAACAGGTTCTCGGCGACCGTCAGCTCCGGCACGACCGTGGGCTTCTGGTAGACGCAGGCGACCCTGCGGCGCCAGGCGTCCCGGTCGGCGAGCGGGGGCGCGGGCTCGCCGTCGAAACGGACGGTGCCCGCGTCCGGGGACTGGAGGCCGGTGAGGACGTTGACCAGGGTGGACTTGCCGGCGCCGTTGCGGCCGACCAGGGCGTGGGACTCGCCGGGCAGGACGGTGAGCCGGCCGTCGGCGAGGGCGAGGGTGGGACCGTACCGTTTGACGATCCCCTCGGCTTCAACAAGCGGCGTGCTCATTTGACCGTGTTGCCCCACAGCTTGGGGTCGTCGACGTTGGCCTTGGTGACCAGCGGTGCGGGCAGCTGGTCCTCCAGGATCCCGCTGGGCAGCCTGACGATCACGGAGCCGTGGTCGGTGGGCCCGGGCTTGAACGTCTTCCCGGCCATCGCCGCCTTGATGTAGTACAGGCCGTACTGGGCGTAGGCGTCGGCGGGCTGGGAGACCGTGGCGTCGATCTGGCCCTTGCGGATGGCGTCGTACTCCTGGGGGATGCCGTCGTTGGAGACGATGGCGACGTGGCCCTGCTGCCCGGCCGGTTTCAGCATGCCCTTGGACTTCAGGGTCTGCAGGGTCGGCGCGAGGTAGACGCCGCCCGCCTGCAGGTAGATGCCCTTGATGTCCGGGTTGGCGCCCAGCAGCGTGTCCAGCTTGGCGGCGGCGGTGTCGGACTCCCACTTCGCGGGGATCTCCAGCACCCTGAGCTTCGGGTACTTCTTCTTCACGCAGGACCGGAAGGCCTCGGAGCGGTCACGGCCGTTGACCGAGGCGAGGTCGCCCATGATCTGCACGACCTTGCCGCTGCTGACGTGCTGTCCGAGGTAGTCGCAGGCCTTCTCGCCGTAGGCCACGTTGTCGGCGCGCACCACCATCGCGACCTTGCCCTTGTCGGGCGCGACGTCCACGGCGACCACGGGCACGCCCTTGCGCTCGGCCTGGTCGAGTCCGGCCTGGATGGCGGCGCTGTCCAGCGGGGCGACCACCAACCCCTTGACGTCCTGGGTGAGTTCGTTGTCGATGTCGGTGATCTGCTGCGAGGGGTCGCTGTTGGAGTTGACCGTCTTCAGCACCTGGACGCCCTCGGACTTGGCCATCTTGGGCACGTAGTCGTTGTACGACTGCCAGAACGGCGAGGTCAGCAGCGGCAGGATCACGCCGACCTTGCCGGTGCCGCCGCTGCTCGCGCCGGCGGTGTCCTTGGTGCTGCCGCAGGCGGCGAGCACGAGTGAGGCACCGGCGGCCAGAGCCACCGCGCCGATGATCCGGGACCTGCTGCGCTTCCTGACAGTGCTGGCGGGCATCTCGCGGCTCCTCGTCGAGGGTGTTCGAGCAGACGCCGCATACTTATCAGACCAATAAGCCGAGTCGACACCCTCTTGCACGGAAAATTCGAGGATTCAGGGCGTAGTGGTCGGACCACTCGGCTCGCTAGACTGCGGCGCACCGGGGGGAAGGAGGAGTGGCGTGGACGAGGAAGAAGTGCCGCAGAAGGGCACGGTGACCCAGCGCGCCATCGAGGAGATCAAGGCGATGATCGCCGAGGGCCGGCTGGAGCCCGGCCAGCGGCTGCCCACCGAGCGGGATCTGGCGACGCGGCTCGGCATCTCCCGCAGCTCGATGCGGGAGGCGATCCGCGCCCTGACCGTGATGGGCGTCCTGGAGGCCCGGCACGGTTCCGGGATCTACGTCACCGCACTGGAGGCCGGTGACCTGCTGGAGACCTTCGGGGTGGTCGCGGACCTGTCCCGGGGCCCGCGCCTGGTCGAACTCCTCGAAGTCCGCCGGATCCTGGAGTCGACGGCGACCGCGCTGGCCGCCGCACGCATCACCGAGGAGCAACTCGGCGCGGTCGAGAAGCACTTGGCGGCGATGAACGCCACCGACGACCCCGAGGAGATCCTCGCCCACGACCTCGCCTTCCACCGCGAGATCGCCGCGGCCGCGGGCAACGAGACCATGGCCGCCATCCTGGAAGGCCTGTCCTCCCGCACCTTCCGCGCCCGCGTCTGGCGCGGCTACCAGGAAGAGGGCGCCTTCGCCCGCACCCGTCGCGAACACGCCGCCATCCATCGCGCCCTCACCGCCCGCGACCCGGAGGCGGCGCGAGCCGCTGCCGCGGCCCATGTGGGCGAGGTCGAGGAGTGGCTGCGGGCACAGCTCGGCGGGCAGAGCGGGGGCGGGCAGGCCGGCGAGTAGGCAACGGCGGCGTCGGACGGGGCCGGGCAGCGGGTCGGACCGTGACCCGACGGCGGCTGCCGGTGCTGTGGCCCCACCCGGACGGCCCCACCGCGGCCGGCGCCGGCGGTCGAGCGAGCACGAGCCGGACCGGGCGGAGGCCCCGTCCGGCCACGGTGAGGTCCACCGGTCAGCGCCGCAGCCGCAAGGTCACCAGCTCGAACGGCCTCAGCCGTACGGTGATCCGCTCACCGTCGCGCACCGGCGGCTCGGTGTCGCCGGCCGGCCGTTCCAGCAGGTCCGTCGCCGTGACGTCCGCGATCTCGAAACCGGCCGTGAGCGTCGCCCGGGCCCGGCCGCCGTGGGCCTCGTGGAAGCGGACCACCACGTCCCCACTGCCGTCGTCGGCGAGTTTGACCGCCGTGACCACGACCGCGTCGTTGTCCACCGTGACCAGCGGCGCGACCTCGTGGGCGCCGACCAGGTGCCGTTCGGGCAGGTTGATCCGCCAGCCCTCGCGAACCGCGTCGGCGATCGAGGCGCCCGGGACCAGGGCGTGCCGGAAGCGGTGGACGCCCTGGTCGGTCTCGGGGTCGGGGAAGCGCGGGGCGCGCAGGAGGGAGACGCGCACCGTGGTCGTCGTACCGCGGTCGCCGTCGGTGCGCACCGTGCGGGTGACGTCGTGGCCGTACGTCGAGTCGTTGACGACCGCCACGCCCCAGCCGGGCTCCTCCAGGTGGACGAAGCGGTGGTTGCACGCCTCGAACTTGGCGGCCTCCCAGGAGGTGTTGGTGTGCGTGGCGCGGAAGACGTGCCCGAACTGGGTCTCTGACGCGTACCGTTCGGCGTGCAGGTCGAGCGGGAAGGCCAGCTTGAGGAACTTCTCCGTCTCGTGCCAGTCGACCTCGGTGTCGACGACCAGCCTCCGCTCGCCGGGCGGCAGCGACAGCACCTGGACGACCGCGGAGTCCCCGAAGGAGCGGACGACCCGCACCGAGATCCCGTCCGCGCCCGCGCTCACCTCGTCCGCGTCCGTGAGGTCGGTGACCGTGTTGCGGTAGAAGGCGTCCACGTCCCAGGCGTCCCACATGTTCGGGAAGTCGGGGTGGATCTGGAGGAGGCCCGCGGCGCTGCCGGGGGCGACGGCCTCGCGGTCGGCGGTGACGTCGTAGGCGGAGACGACCAGTCCCCGGGCGTCGATCTCGACCCTGAGCAGCCCGTTGTCCAGCAGGAAACCGCCGCCCTCGCGCGGGGCGAGCCGCGTGTGGCCCGTGACGGCCGGGACGGCGGCACCACCCGCGGCGACCCCGGCCTTCTCATGCGGCGCCGCGTTGAAGACGAGGTCCCGGTCCCCCTCTCCGGCCAGGGCCCGCTGCGCCGCCCCGATGATCCCGTCCAGCTCCCCGGCGATCCGCTCGTACGTCGCCCGTGCCTCCCGGTGCACCCAGGCGATGGACGAACCGGGCAGGATGTCGTGGAACTGGTGCAGCAGGACCGTCTTCCAGATCCGGTCCAACTCCTCGTAGGGGTAGGGGAATCCGGTCCGTACGGCGGCGGTGGCCGCCCACAGCTCGGCCTCGCGCAGCAGGTGTTCGCTGCGGCGGTTGCCCTGCTTGGTCTTCGCCTGGCTGGTGAGGGTGGCTCGGTGCAGTTCCAGGTACAGCTCACCGACCCAGACGGGCGGTTCGGGGTACTCGGCCTCGGCCTTCTCGAAGAAGGAGCGGGGTGTCTCCCAGACGACGGTGGCCGAGCCTTCGAGGTCGCGCAGCCGGGCCGCCTTGGCCACCATCTCGCGGGTGGTGCCGCCGCCCCCGTCGCCCCAGCCGGTGGGCGCGAGGGAGTGCCGGGCGCGGCCCTTGTCCTTGAAGTTGCGGGCCGCGTGGGCGAGTTCGCTGCCCTTCATGGAGCAGTTGTAGGTGTCGACGGGCGGGAAGTGGGTGAAGATCCGGGTGCCGTCGATGCCCTCCCACTGGAAGGTGTGGTGCGGGAACTTGTTGGTCTGGGACCAGGAGATCTTCTGGGTCAGCAGCCACTTGGACCCGGCGGCCCTGATGATCTGCGGGAGCCCGGCGGCGAAGCCGAAGGTGTCGGGCAGCCAGGCCTCCTCGTTCTCGATGCCGAACTCGTCGAGGAAGAACCGCTTGCCGTGCACGAACTGCCGGGCCATCGCCTCCGAGCCCGGCATGTTGGTGTCCGACTCCACCCACATCCCGCCGGCCGGTACGAACCGCCCCTCTGCCACGGCCTTCTTCACCCGCGCCCACACCTCGGGCCGGTGCTCCTTCACCCAGGCCCACTGCTGTGCCTGGGACATGGCGAAGACGAACTCCGGCTCGTCCTCGATCAGCGCGGTCATGTTGGAGGTCGTACGGGCCACCTTGCGGACCGTCTCCCTGAGCGGCCACAGCCAGGCCGAGTCGATGTGCGCGTGCCCAACGGCGCTGATCCGGTGCGCGGACGGTACGGCGGGGGCCGACAGCACACCGGTGAGCTCGGCGCGGGCCCGGCAGGCCGTGCCGTTCACGTCCTGCAGGTCGAGGGCGTCCAGGGCCCGCTCGACCGCGCGCAGGATGTCGTGCCGGCGCGCGGAGTCCACGGGCAGCTCGGCCATCAGCTCGCCGAGCACCTCCAGGTCCATCACCAGCTGCCACACCGGCTCGTCGAAGACGGCGAGGTCCATGCGGGTGAGGGTGTACTGCGGCTCGTGCCCGGCGGTGTCCCTGTCGCCGAGCTCCGTGGGCTGGAAGGGGTGGTAGTCGAGGATGACCGGGTTGGAGGCCGCCTCGATGTGCAGGACCACCTCCTCGCCGCCCGCCACCGGGGCACCGATCCGCACCCACTGGTTGCGGGGGTTGAGACCCTTCACCGGGGTGCCGTCGGGCCGGTGGACCAGGCCCTCGCACTGGAAGCCGGGCATGTTCTCGTCGAAGCCCAGGTCGAGCAGAGCCTCGACGGTCTTCCCGGCCCACGACTCGGGCACGGTCCCGGTCACCCGGAACCAGCTCGTGCCCCAGGGAGCACCCCAGCGGGCGCCGACCTCGATCGGCCCCGCCTCGGCGGCGAGTCCCTCCTCGACCGGCACGGGCTCGCCGGGCGCGTGCCACACCGCGACCTGCAGCGGCACGGACTCGGGGTACACGGCGGGGCGGATGCGTTCGTCCAGGACGCGCCTGAGGCGGGCTTCCACCAGAGTGCGGTCGTCATGCATGCGGGGTGCTCCCTGCGGTTTCCGGGTGATGGCGGTGGTTACCAGGGGTGGGTGACGGTGACGGGGGTCGAGGCGTTGTAGAGCTCCCCCACGGCACGCAGTTCGAATCGTGCGGCGCTCTCGCCCTGCTCGGGTTGCAGGCCGGTGAGGAAGTAGGCGCACTGGCAGGTTCCGCCGAGGAAGCGGCGGGTGCCGTCGGCCAGGAGGCGGTGGAGCTCGTAGTGGCGGACGGCGCCGGGGGCGGCGTTCCAGGCGAGCCGGAGGTCGCCGCCGGTCGCGGCGGTGACGCGGGCGCCCGTGGGGGCGGCGGGTACGGTGGCGGTGTCCCGGACGGCGAGGCCGCCGAGGCGCCAGCGCACCGGGCCCTCGGTGGCGGTGAGCCGGACGCCGAGGGCGTGGACGGTGCCGGTGCCGGTCATCCCGGTGAGCGGAAGTGTCACGGTCTGCCAGCCGTTGACCGACTTCGCACGGCCCTTTCTGACCGAGTTCACAGCCAGATAGGTGTACCGCGGTGTCGCCCCGGCCTCGCTCGGCTCGGTGGTCGCCACCGCCGGCTCGACGTTCACGGCGCCCGCGTCCGTCCGGTACGTCAACTCAACCACGGTGTTAGCACCGACCGGCAGCCGGCTCGCGTACAGATCCACCACGACCGGTTGATCGAGTTCACCGTCCACCAGCACACTGCTCCCGCCCCGCCAGGCATCGGCGAAGTCGAAGGAGACCACCGGCCGCTCCCCCGCCGTGCGCACCACCCACCGCCGCGCGGGCAGCCGGTCCTGGAGCCCGAGGTGGTTCCAGGCGGCGTCCGAGGTGACGGCCCCGTCCTCGTACCAGCGCAGTCCGTGCCCCGTGTTGAACACGGTCGCGAACGGCAGCGAGGTCACGGTCGACCTGTCGGCGACCGACACCGCCGGCGCCCGCCAGGGATCGGTCGCATCCGGCCGGGACGGGTCCAGCGACCGCCCGGTCCAGAACCGGTCGTCGGCGGTGTGGAAGTCCTCCGGGGCTCGCTGGTCGGCGGGCAGGTGGTTGCGGGTCCACTCCGGCCGGTAGAAGCCGATCGAGGTGACGTGCGGCTTGCCGGTCGGCACGATCGCGTCCCAGTCCACCGACGTACCGGACCCGTTCGACTCGACATCGACTCCGGCCCACAACTCATAGCGGCTGCGCCCCAGTTGTTCCGCCTTCCTGCCCGAGGAGGCGAGCGTGGCCGCGCTCCACCGGAAGTCCACGAACATGTCGTCGGCGGCCTGGAAGAAGGCCTGGTTCTGGCCGTTCAGCGCGCCCTGCCAGCTGACCGTGCCGTTCACGGTCATCGCGTCGTACCAGGTCACCCGCTGTCCGCGCGCCGCCGCGAGCGCCTTCAGCTCCTTGACGAAACCAAGCATGGCCTGGCCGAGCGCGGCGTTCCCGCCGCCCGTCTCGGCGTTCACGAACCAGCCGTCGAAGCCGTAGGCGGCCGCGACCGCGACGAGTTGCGCGGCGAGCGGATAGCGCCCGGCGGCATCCTGCTGTACGAGGTCCCGGGTCCACTGGAGCCGGCCGCCGTACGCCACCGGCGGCAGGAAGATGTTCCCGAGCACCGGGACGCCGTGCCGGTGGGCCGCATCCACGATCGGCGCGTTCGGCGCGAGGATCAGGCCCTCGCCGGCCGAGCCGCCCCAGAAGACCAGCTCGTCCAGATACGCCCAGTGGGTGAGCGCGTAGTAGTCGGCGGTGGCCGAGCCCTGGGACGGGTTGCCGGACGTCGGCCCGAACGAGACCAGGGCCTGGATGCGGGCCTGGCCGGAGCGGGCGGTGGTGTTCGCCGGGGTCGGGGTGAAGCGGGCGGCGAGCGGCACCGCCGCGGCGTTGAAGGCGAGGTCGGGGTCGTCGGCCGGGCGCCAGCTCTTCAGGCTCCGCCAGGTGATGCCGGGGGCCGGGCTGCCGGAGGGCAGGGAGTCCGGATACCAGTAGGAGGCGTACGGCGGGGTCGCGGCGGCTTTGGGGCGGGCGGCCGCGAGGGCGGGCAGCGGGAACAGGCCGGCGGCGGCGCCGGCGATCAGGACGGTGCGTCTGCTGGGGTGCACGAGCGGGTGCCTCCGTGTGGGGTGGGGAGTACCTGATCGGGAGTGACGACCTCGGTGATGCCGCGCGCGGCGAGGTGGTCCTTGTCGTGCGCGCGGGAGTCGAGGACGGTGGTGGGGCGGGCGCCGTCGGCGACGAGCCGGAAGAAGGCGTCGAAGGCGGGCCCGCCGGGGGCACAGCGGGAGCGACGGCCCGGGTCGCCGGGTACGACGAGGGCCGTGGTGCGCGGGGCGGGGGTCGCTTGCGGCCGCTGTGCCGCGTCGGCCAGCACGCGGGCGAGGTCCTTGGGCGCACGGTCATTGGTGAACAGACCGAGGCCGTACTCGAGTTCGGGGAAGTCGGCGAGGTCGCGCGAGACGTCGTAGGAGCACCACCAGGTGACGCCCCACAGGTCGGGGCAGTCCAGGGCGTTTTCGATGGTCGCCTCGGCGAACGCGGCGGCGTGCTCGGCGGGCACGAGCGGGGCGGGCGCGCCGAGCTCCTGGAGCCAGACGGGCCGGTGCGGCGCCTCGGCCCAGGCCTTGCTCAGCTCCACCAGGTAGGCGGCGTGGTGCTCGGCCGGTACGGAGGTACGGCCGTGGCGCTGGGCGGTGCCGTTGAACACCCAGGAGTGCACGGCGGTGAGGTCGCCGAGCCGGGCGGAGTGGCCTGGGGTGAAGGGCTGGTCGTCCTGGTACCAGGCGGCGTCGTAGGAGGCGTGCAGGTGGAGCCGGTCCGGGGCGCCCTCCGCGCAGGCGGCCAGCATCCGTACGAGCCACCGCTCGGCCTCGTCCGCAGTGATGCGGTCGGGGTCGGGGTGCGGGCCGGCGGCGAACTGGTTGACCTCGTTGCCGACGGTCATGCCGAGGAAGTTCGGCCGGTCGGCGAGCGCGGCGGCGAGGGTGCGCAGATAGGCGGCCTGGCCCTCGACGACGTCGGGGTCGGTGAAGAGGTTGCGCCGGTGCCAGGTGCGCGTCCACGCGGGCAGGAAGTCGAAGCTGCTCAAGTGCCCCTGCAGGCCGTCGATGTTGACGTCCAGGCCGCGTGCGGCGGCCGCGTCGGCGAGGGCCACGAGCTGCTCGACGGCGCGCGGGCGGATCAGGGTCCGGTTGGGCTGGAAGTAGGGCCACAGCGGGAAGACCCGGATGTGGTCGAGGCCGAGCGCGGCGATCGCGTCGAGGTCGGCGCGCACGGAGTCGAGGTCGAAGTCGAGCCAGTGGTGGAACCATCCTTCGCTCGGGGTGTAGTTGACGCCGAAGCGCACGGCAGGGGGCATGGAGTGTCCTTGTGACGTACGGGCGTTCAGCCCTTGACGGCGCCTTCGCCGACCCCGCGGAAGAAGTACCGCTGGAGGCAGGCGAACAGCGCGATGAGCGGGGCCACGGCGATCACGGTGCCGGCGGCGACGAGGCGTTCGTCGTTGGCGAAGGTGCCGTGCAGGTAGTTCAGGCCGATGGTGAGGGTGAACTTGGACGGGTCGCTGAGCACGATCAGGGGCCACAGGAAGTCGTCCCAGGCACCCATGAAGGCGAAGATCGCGACGACGGCCACCGTCCCTTTCACCGAGGGCAGCGCGATGCGCAGGAACCGCTGCCAGACGTTGGCGCCGTCGACGTAGGCGGCTTCCTCGATCTCGTACGGCAGGTTGCGGAAGGCTCCCCGCATCAGCAGCACGTTCATCGCGCCGATCGCGCCGGGCAGCACCACCCCGATGAGCGTGTTGTTCAGGCCGAGTTCGCGCATGGTGGTGAACTGGGCGATGACGATGCCCTCGACGGGCACGAGCATCGCCAGCACGAACACCAGCGTGGTCACCTTCCGGCCGCGGAAGCGCAGGCGGGCCAGGGCGTACCCGGCGAGCGCCGAGCCGACGCAGTTGGTGACGACGTTGGCGGTGGCGACCTTCAGGGAGTTCAGGGCGTAGTCCCAGACGGGGATGGTGTCGGCGACCCGCGTGTAGTTGTGCAGGGTGGGATGCACGGGCAGAAAGCTCGGCGGGGAGCTGTAGATGTCCTCGGTGGGGCCCTTGAGGGAGGTGGACAGCTGCCAGAGGAACGGGCCGACGGTCAGCGCGAGGACGGCGAGCAGCAGCAGATAGCGCCAGACCAGCTCGCCGACGCGGATACGGCGGCCGTGTTCGTCGGTGACGCGCGGCTCCTTGCGCACGGTGACCGGCGGCTCGGGCCGTACCTTCTCCAGGACGCTCACGACTCCTCCCGGCGGTCGGCGCGCAGCACCAGCAGCATGAGCGCGACGGTGACGACGAACACGACGACCGAGAGCGCGGAGGCATAGCCGACGCGGCCGGTCAGTCCGGTGCCGGTGCGCTGGACGAGCATGACGAGGGTGGTGTCCTCGCCGGCCGGGCCGCCGCTCGGGCCGGCCATCAGATACACCTCGGAGAACACCTTGAAGGCGGCGACCGAGGAGAGCGCGGCGACCAGCACCATGGTGGAGCGGAGGGTGGGCACGGTGACCGACAGGAAGCGGCGCACCGGGCCCGCGCCGTCCACGGCGGCGGCCTCGTGCAGCTCGCGCGGCACGTTCGCCAGCGCCGCCAGATAGATGATCATGTAGTAGCCGAGGCCCTTCCAGACCGTGACGGCCATCGCGCTCAGCAGGAGCAGCCACTGGTCGCTGAGGAAGCCGATCCGGCCGATCCCGACGGTCTCCAGCAGCGAGTTGACCAGGCCGCGTTCGTCCAGCAGCCACACCCAGATCAGCCCGACCACCACGATCGAGGCGACGACCGGGGTGTAGAAGGCGGAGCGGAAGAAGGTGATGCCGGGGATGTTCTTCTGCACCAGCAGCGCGAGCAGCAACGGCAGGACGACCAGGGCGGGTACGACGCCGAGGATGTACAGGGTGCTGTTGCGCAGGCCGGTCCAGAACATGTCGTCGTGGAGCAGCTCGCGGAAGTTCGCGAGGCCGACGAAGCGGCCCGGCAGCAGCGTGCGGCGGTCGGTGAAGGAGTTCACCAGGGTGGAGACGAACGGGTAGAGCACGAAGGCGCCGGTGACGAGCAGCCCCGGTGCGGCGAACAGCCAGGGACTGGCGGGCAGTTGGCGCCGGATCCCGGTCGCCGGCCGGCGCCTGGTGCGGACGGGTGTGGCCATGGCGGCTCAGCCCTGCTGGAGCAGCCGGTCGGCGGCGTTGACAGCGTTGTCAAGAGCCTGCTTGGGGCTCTCCTTGCCCTGGAGCGCCTTGGCCACCTCGTTGCGCAGCGCGGTCTTCATCTGGTCGCTGAACAGCACGGGCGTGTAATTGACCGCGCTCTTCAGGGACTTGGCCGCGGCGATGCGCACCCGGGTCTCGTCGGTACCGTCCTCCTTGGTGAAGTAGGGGTCGTTCAGGGAGCCGGCGGTGCTGGGGAAGATGGCGACCTTCTTGGCGAAGGACATCTGGTTCTGCGCGTCGGTGACGAAGTGGGCGAAGGCGACGGCGGCCGGGGTGTGCTTGGTGCGGGAGTTGACCATCACGCCCATGACGTACATGTTGACGTGTCCGGTGCTGGTGATCTGGTCGGTGATGCCGATGTTCCTGTAGAGGCTGGGCGCGTTCTTCCTGAAGTTGTCGAGGTCGAGGGCGCTGCCGGGGTTCATGGCGACGGCACCGGTGAGGAACTTCTTGCCGGAGGACTCCGGGGTGGCGGTCAGGGCCTGTGGGTCGAGGGCCTTGGCGTCGTACAACTCCTTGTATTTGGTGAGGAGTTCGACTCCCTTGGCGTCGTTGAAGGCGAACGCGGTGCCCTGCTGGTTCATCAGGGTGACGCCGTAGCGGCCGAAGTCCTCGATGGTGGGCACGTTGGCGAGGGTGGCGACCTTGCCGCCGCTCTTCTTCGCCATCCGGAGGGCGTCGGCGAAGAGTTCGTCGTACGTCTTCGGCGGCTGGTCGGGGTCGAGTCCGGCCTTGGTGAACAGGGCCTTGTTGTAGAAGAGCGGGCCGGTGTTCAGATACCAGGGGAAGGCGTACGTGCCGCTCATGCCCGGCACCTGGTGACTGGCCCAGGCACCGTCCAGGTACTCGGGCTTGTACTTTCCGGCGGCCTTGTCGAGGTCGAGCGCGAGGCCCGCCTTGGCGAGCGGGGCGACCAGGTCCGGGGAGACGTTGACGACGTCGGGGAGGGTGCCGCCGCCGGCATCGGCGCTGAGCTTGTCGGGGTAGCCCTCGGCGGGCTGGTCGATCCACTTCACATGCGTACCGGGGTACTTCTTCTCGAAGTCGGCTATGAGGCCGTCGAAGTACGGCTTGAAGTTCGCGCGCAGATTCCAGGTCTGGAAGGTGATGTCGCCTTCCACCTTTCCGGAGGCGTCGGTCGAGCCGCCGTCGTCGCCGCCCGAGCCACACGCGCTCAGCGGCAGGACGAGGGCGACGGCAGCGGCGGCCAGGGCTCTGCGGGGCATGGGCATGGTGACACGGCTCCCTTGCTGTGTCGGGCGGTCGGGGGGCGCCAGAGACCTTGCCCGCGCCGTTCGAAGAAAGTCAATGCATTCCACCCAACTAAAGAAATCGGCCGTTCATCAGTGCAGGTCAGAGCCCTTTGGCCAAGAACTTGCGGTCAATTGCTAATACGCTTTAGGGTCTTGACACTCAAGCGCATTAGCGAGCACTGTCAGGAAGGGGGAGAAGCGTGGCGACCAAACGGTCCCCCGCACGCCGGCCCACGATGAAGGACATCGCCCGGCGGGCCGGAGTCTCCGAGAGCGCCGTCTCCTTCGCGCTCAACGGCCGCCCCGGCGTCTCCGAGGCCACCCGGGCGCGGGTCCGCCGGGTCGCCGAGCAGCTCGGCTGGCGTCCCAGCACGGCCGCCCGCGCCCTGTCCGGCGAGGGCGCGGCCACGGTCGGTTTCGTGCTGGCCCGCCCCGCGCACACCCTGGGCGTCGACTCCTTCTTCCTCCAGCTCGTCTCCGGCATCCAGGAGGTGCTGGCCGAGCGGCACTTGGGCCTGCTCTTCCAGGTCGCGGAGGATGTCACCGAGGAGTGCGCGGTGTACCGGCGCTGGTGGGCGGAGCACCGGGTCGACGGCGTGCTGGTGGCCGACCCGCGCATCGAGGACCCGCGCCCCGGCCTGCTGGACGAACTCGGGCTGCCCGCCGTGGTGATCGGCGGCGCACCCGACGTACGGCACCCCGGGCTGTCCACGGTCCGGGCGGACGACGCGCGGGCGATGGCCTCCGTGGTGGACGAGCTGACGGCGCTCGGCCATCGCCGGATCGTGCACATCGCCGGACTGCCCGAGCTGGCCCACACCCAGCGCCGTATCGCCACGCTGCGTACGGAGGCGGAGCGGCGCGGGCTCACCGAGGTCCGCTCGGTCACCACCGACTACTCCGACGTGCAGGGCGCCGCCGTCACCCGCCGCGTCCTCGGCGACTCGCCCGTCCCGACGGCGATCGTCTACGACAACGACGTGATGGCCGTGGCCGGCCTGGCCGCCGCCGCCGAACTGGGCTTCCGTGTCCCGCAGGACGTGTCGGTGGTCTCCTGGGAGGACTCGGCCCTGTGCCGCATGGTCACCCCCCGGCTGTCCGCGCTCTCCCGGGACAGCGCGGAGTTCGGCCGCACGGCCGCCCGCGAGCTGCTGGCCCTCCTGGACGGAGACCCGGCCCGCTCGGTGGGCGTGCCGGTGCCCCGGCTGACGGGGCGGGGCAGTACCGGAACGGCGGCCGACGCGCAGTGAGGGCAAGGTCTGCACGGACACACCGGTGTCTCCAAGTCCCCGGAGCCGCCGACGCCGTTCACCACGCCCGTGCTCCCCTCGCTCACCCCGTCCTGCACCGCGCGGCAGGCCAGGGCACCCAGGTGGTACGCCTGCCCGCGCCACCTGAGCCGGTCGTCCTCACGCTCACCCATCAGGCGCCCGGCCACTTCGTGGTGGACGCGCCGGACGGCCGTCTGCGCTCGCTCAGCCAACTCGCGTACACCGCAGGCCCGTTCGCCGGCCGTTTCCTCGTCGGCGGCCCGGACGCCCAGGTCCGCGCGTTGCGCGTGCAGGCGGACGGCCCCTGGACCGAGGGCGATGCGGGCAGCGACGACGGCGGCTACTTCCTCGTGGACACGTTCTCCCCCGACGGCACCCGCTTCCTGGACGAACTGGCCAACCACGTGGGCCCCTGGCAGAGGGAGGTGCCGCTGCCCGGGCCCTGTGTGCTCTACGCCCGCGCGGACGGGCCGTGGTCGCTCAGCGTCCGTCCGCTGTGAGTACCGCCCTCTCGACGTACCGCGCCCGGCCGGGCACAGTTCTCCCTGCGCCGTGATGCGTACCAGTGAGTAGCCGACCACCGAGCGAGGAGTGCCCGTGGGTGACTGGGCCGGGCGGAGTGCCGCCGAGATTGCCGCCGCCGTACGCGAGAAGCGGGTGACACCCCGGGAGGTGGCGGCCGAGCACCTCGCGCGGATCGAGCGGCTCGACGGCCGGATCGGGGCGTTCCGGAAGGTGCGGGCCGAGGCGGCGCTCGCCGAGGCCGACGAGGTGGCCTCCCGCACCGATCTGGCCGAACTGCCGCTCGCGGGCGTGCCCGTGGCCGTGAAGGACAATCTGGCGGTGCGCGGCGAGTCCCACCGCGACGGCTCCGCCGCCACCGCCGACACCCCGGCCGCCGAGGATCATGTCACGGTGGCCCGGCTGCGGGCGGCCGGCGCGGTGGTCGTGGGCCTGACGAACGTGCCGGAGCTGTGTGTCTTCGGCACCACAGAGGGCGTGTTCGGCACCGCCCGCAATCCGTGGGACACCTCCCGCACGGCGGGCGGCTCCTCCGGCGGCAGCGCGGCGGCGGTGGCCGCGGGCCTGGTACCGATCGCGCTCGGCAACGACGGGATGGGCTCGCTGCGCATCCCGGCCGCGAACTGCGGCCTGGTCACACTGAAGCCGGGGCACGGGGTGGTGCCGGCGGGGATCGGCAACGGCGACTGGTTCGGCATGGCGGAGAACGGTCCGCTGGCCACGACGGTCGAGGACCTGCGGCTGATGCTGGGCGTGCTCGCGGACACCGATCTGCCGGGCGCGCGGGAGGCCCCGCGCCGGCGGATCGCCGCGGCCGTACGCAGCCCGCTCGCGGGGGTGAGCGTGAGCGGATCGTATACGACCGCGGTCCGGGAGGCGGCCGGGGTGCTCGCGGAGGCCGGGCACCGCGTGCGGCGGGCCGAGCCGCCGTATCCCCTCTCCCTGGGCGTGACCGCGCTGCGGCACTGGACGGCCGGGACCGCGGTGGACGCCGAGGGCCTGGACCGGGCGCTGCTGGCCCGGCGGACCCGGGTGCACGCAGCCGTCGGACGGCGCTTCGTCCGCTCGGTGCGCACCGGGGACGAACGCGAACGCCTGCGCGCCCGGCTGACCCCCTTCTTCACCGAGTACGACGTCCTGCTCAGCCCGGCCCTGGCCCGGCGCTCCCCCGAGGCGGGCCCGTGGCACGAACGCGGCTGGCTGCGCAATGTGCTGGCCAACACCGCGTACTCCCCGTTCACCCCGCCCTGGAACCTGACCGGCTGGCCCGCGATGTCGGTCCCGTTCGGCAGTCTTCCCTCGGGCGCCCCCTGCGCCGTACAGCTCGTGGGCCGCCCGGGCTCGGAGTCCATGCTGCTGGAGCTCGCGGAGGAACTGGAGACGCTGCGTCCGTGGCGGCGGACGGCACCGGTGGCCGGCTCCTGAGCACCGCCTAGTCGAGCGACCGGTACATGATGTGCAGCCCGACCCTGCCGTGCCGGGGATGGTCGTAGGCTCCCGGGACCGTGCCGAGGACGGTGAAGCCGAGGGAGGTCGACAGGGCGACGGCGGGGTTGGTCTCGACCACGGCGTTGAAGACCATCGCCCGGTAGCCGTGGGCCCTGGCCTCGCCCAGGACGTGTTCGGCGAGGGCGCGGCCGATGCCCTCGCCCATGGGGGTCCCCCCCGCTCGAGCGAAGCCGAGAGTGGGGGAGGTCGGGGTCGACCATGAAGCCGGCGTTGGCGACGTGGGCGGCGGGCCCGCCGTAATTTGGGGTGAGGTAGGCCGAGCCGACCACGACCCCGGTCGCGTCCTCGGCGACATAGACGCGCTTGGCGGGGCTCATCCAGAGCGCGCGGGCGTCGTCCTCGGAGGTCTCCGGATCCCAGGCGTAGGTTTGGGCGGCGGCGACGATCCGGTGCCAGAAAGGCCAGATCCGCGGCCAGTCGTCGGCCACGGCTCTCTGATCAGCATGGGCGTGAGTCTGTCATGGCACGCCCATGCGCACGGCGATCGCGAAGGGGACGACCCGGGGGTCAGTCCACGCTGGGCAGGATATGGGGTTCGGCGAGATCGTCCTCGTAGCCCGCCAGGCGGATCGGGGCGGACCGCGCCCACACGTCGAGGCTGCCGAGTTCTCCGGGCTGCCGGCCCGTGCGCTCCGTGCGTTCCTTGGGGCGCTGATCGCGATTCGTCTTCTCCGGTGTCACCGCGCACTCCTTATGTGTCGGTCACCCTCGGGGTCCTGCCGGACAGCTTGCGCTCCGGCTCTCGGCGCCCGCTCGGGTCTGGATGGAAGGCCAGCTCGGACGCGGTGGCGCCGGTACGGACGTCTGGGTCTGGGTGGGACCCGGTCCTGCTGTCCGTCCCCACCAGAGTACCCAAATGAGCGGGCTCCCGCTCGATCGGGAGTGCAAACAAGGTGTAACCATCCGAAGTCGTTTCACCCCTCAATATCTCTCAATATGCGGCTATTTACCGTTCAGCGCATCACTCGACTGTCGGAGCGAATCACCCCCTCGGCCGCCATGTGGCGCAGTTCAAGTGCCGTTGGCCGAGGCGCAAGCTCGCCATGATCTGCTGATGAACGGCAACGGCTGTCTCGCGGAAGGACTGACGCATGGAGCTGCGCAGCGTCGAGGAGCTGATGGATCTGCTGTACGCCGGCCGGCACCAGCACGCGCTGAGAACCGCCGCGCTGCTGCGCCGCCGCCGCCCCGCCGACAAGGAGCTCCAGGTGGCGGGGCTGGTGCACGGCATCGGGCCGGTGCTGTGCCCGGGCGACGACACGGGCCGGGCGCTCAGCGCGGCCGAGGCGGTGCGCTCCCTGCTCGGGGAGCGGGTGTTCCGGCTGGTGCGCGGGGACACCGGTCCGGCCGACGACGATGTGCTGCGGCTCCGCCAGGCCGACGAGGAGAGCCGTACGGCGGGGTTCGACGCGGGCGTCCTGGAGGACTGGCGGACGGTGCTGGAGCTGGTGGCGGCCCGGCATTCCCGGCTCGGTGCCGTCGACTGACACCCGAGGCGCAGGACCTCAGGTGACGGTCGGCCCATCAGGTGACTGATGGACCGCCACACAAGCCCGCAGTCCCGCTGGGGTCCGCTGACGGATCACAACCGTCACCACTTGCCGGGCGCGTAGTCCTTCATGAAGACGCCGTACAGGTCCTCGCCCGCCTCGCCGCGGACGATCGGGTCGTAGACCCGGGCGGCGCCGTCGACCAGGTCGAGGGGCGCGTGGAAGCCGGCCTCGGCGAGGCGCAGCTTGTCGTAGTGCGGGCGCTCGTCGGTGATCCAGCCGGTGTCGACGGAGGTCATGAGGATGCCGTCGGTGTCGAACATCTCCTGGGCGCTGGTCCGCGTGACCATGTTCATGGCCGCCTTCGCGGCGTTGGTGTTGGGGTGCCCGGCGCCCTTGTAGCCGCGGCCGAAGACGCCTTCCATCGCCGAGACGTTGACGACGTAGGCACGTCCGCTGACGGCCTTCTTCGCGGCGTCGGCCATGGCCGGGCGCAGCTTGCTGATGAGGATGAACGGCGCCGTGTAGTTGCACAGCTGGGTCTCCAGCAGCTCCACCGGGGAGATCTGCTCGATGGTCTGCACCCAGGTGTTGGTGTCGACGACGTCGGGGACGAGGCCGCCGGCGTCGATGGCAGTGCCCTCCAGGTGCCGGGCGACGCTGGCGTTGCCCGCGACGAGGGCGAGGTCGGCGACCTTCTGGGCGTCCAGGCCGCTGGTGCCGACGGGGAGCGCGGCGATGCCGTCGACGGCGCCGGAGTTGAAGGCGCCGATGACGTGGTGGGCGGGGAGTTCGCCGGCGGGCAGCGGGGCGGTCTCGCCCTCGACCAGGGCGGCGTACGCGGAGGGCAGGCGGCGCACGGTCTGCGTCGCGTTGTTGATCAGGATGTCGAGGGGACCCGCCTCGGCGATCTGCTCGGCCAGGGCGACGGCCTGCGCGGGGTCACGCAGATCGATGCCGACGACCTCCAGCCGATGGATCCAGTCCGCCGAGTCCTCCATCGCCTTGAAGCGGCGGATGGCGTCCTTGGGGAAGCGCGTGGTGATGGTGGTGTGCGCGCCGTCGCGCAGCAGCCGCAGCGCAATGTACATGCCGATCTTGGCGCGACCGCCGGTGAGCAGGGCGCGCTTGCCGGTGAGGTCGGCGCGGGCGTCACGCTTCGTCCGGTTCGTGCGGGCGCAGTCCGGACACAGCTGGTGGTAGAAGTAGTCGACCTCCACGTAGCGGGTCTTGCAGGTGTAGCAGGAACGCGGCCGCTGGAGTATGCCCGCGATCTTGCCCTCCTCGACCTTGGAGGTGGGCAGGATGCCCTCGGTCTCGTCGTCGATGCGCTCGGCGGAGCCGGTGGCGGTGGCCTCGGTGACGGCGCGGTCGTGCGCGGTCTTGGCGGCGCGGCGCTCCTGGCGGCGGCGCTGCTTGACCGTACGGTAGATGTGCGAGGTGGCCCGGCGGACCTTGATCGCGTCCGGGTGGTCGACCTCCAGCTGCTCGAGTTCCTCCAGCACGCTGAGGCAGACGGCCAGCCGCTCCGGGTCGATACCGGGGCCGTAGACCACTTCCTCCGTGGCCGTGGAGGCCGTGGAGGCCATGGCGCCGTCCTCTGTCACCGTCATCGCGCTGCCGCTTCCCTGATCACCCGCGCAGCGCTCCGACTCGCGCCCGCTTTCGAACGGGGAATCTTACGGAGCGCACGGGCCTCTCGCCAAACCCGCCCGCACCAGCACCGAAGCCACGACGCAACAGCGCGGGCACCCCGAACCCAGCCGACCCACACCCGCCGACACCGAAGCCGCCCCACCGGGGCCACCCGCACCCGGCGACGAAGGCCCACGGGTGGTGCGGGTGCGAACCCCGGTCCAGGCGGAACGCCGCACGGTTGGTGCGAGAAGCCGGGTCCAGGCCGAAGACCAGGCCGCCCCGCCCCACGGCCCCGCACCCGCCAACGCAGAATCCGCCCCACCGAGGCCACCCACACCCGACAACACAAGCCGCACGAGCGGTGCGGGCAGAACCCGGTCCAGGCCGAAGACCAGGCCGCCCCGCCCACGACCCACACCCGCCGACGGCGACGGCGAAACCGCCCCACAGGGCCCACCCACACCCGACAACACAAGCCGCACGAGCCGCACCGCGCACCCGCACCCGCACCCGCCGACGGCGAATCCGCCCCACGGGGGCCACCCGCACCACCCGGCGACGAAAGTCGCACGGGTGGTGCGGGTGGGAACCCCCTATGACGTCATGCGTCGCAGGCCGCCAGCAGCGTCGACACCTCGGCCGACACCGCGTGAGCGAACCGGTCCAGGTCCGGCACGGCCTGCGCATCGGCGACCAGCCCGTAGTGCACACGGCCGCGATACGTCGAGATGGCCACCGCCAGCGACTGCCCCGGCGCGAGCGGAGCCAGCGGATACACCTCGGTCAGCTCGTGACCGCCGAGCCGCAGCCCCAGACCCGGCAGCGGCACGCTGGTGACCAGGATGTCGAACCACAGCCGGGCCGCCTGACCGACGAGCGGCCCGCCGAGCCGGTGGCCGAGGGCCGGGACGTGATCGGCGAGCAGCGCCACGGCACCCGCGCCCCGGTTCGGCCCCGCGTCCTTGTTGCGGACCATCGCGGTGCGCACGGTGTCCAGCCGGCCGAGCGGATCCGGCTCGTACACCGGGAGCCGTATCAGATAGCCGGAGAGCCGGTTGCCCTGTGGGTGCGCGGTGCGCGGACGGCGCCGGGAGACGGGGATGAGCGCGCGGGGCGCCACCCCCTTGCTGCCGTCGCCGCGCTCGTCCAGCCAGCTGCGCAGGGCCCCGGCGACGACGGCGATCAGGACGTCGTTGACGGTGCCGCCGGCGGTCTTGCGCACGCGGTGCACGTCGTCGATGTCGAAGACCACCCCGGCGGTACGGCGGGTGCCGCTCGGGGCGGAGGTGAGCGCGGAGACGGGCCGCATGCCGAGGGTGGACCGGGCGAGGGAGGCGCCGATGTCCAGGGCCCGGCCCACATCGGACAGCGCGCCCTTGACCAGTCCCGGGACGAGCCCCGGCAGCTTGCGCACGTCCGGCAGCAGCCCGCGCGGCGGCTCGATGGCGCGGGGCGCCCGCTCGGGCAGGTCCACCGGGTCGAGGACGCCGGCGGCGAGCTTCAGCGCGCGCAGCCCGTCGGCGAGGGCGTGGTGGAACTTGAACAGCACGGCGAAGGACATCCCGTCCTCGCCGGGCAGCACATGCGCCTCCCACGGCGGCCGGCCGCGCTCCAGCGGCCGCTCCATGAGCCGGCCGGCGACCGCGTGGAAGTCGGCGGTCGGAGCGTGCAGCCGTACGTGGTTCAGCGGGTCGAAGTCCGGGTCGGGTTCCCGGGTGGCCCCGCCGAAGGCCAACGGCTGCCACACGTCGCGGATGCGCAGGCGCAGCCCCGGTACGGCGGCGGCGCGGGCGGCGAGCAGGTCGGCGGCATGGGCGCCCGCGGTGGGCGAGTGCGCGCCGAAGACGCCGAGGGCGCCGAGGTGCATCGGATGCCGGTCGGACTCGATGTTCCAGAACGCCAGGTCGAGTGGAGCGAGCAGGTCGGAAGTCAAGGGCTTGCCTCACGCGTCGACGACGGGTGGATCTGCAGTCACTCGCAGTCAATCTCTGTCAACCGATTACGGTCAAGTACGATCAGGCTACGCTCAGTTAACAGAAGATTAAGTCCCGCCCCTCCAACAGGGGCGGGACCTAGGGATACGTCAGATCACTTCAGTACCGGTTGCGCCGCCCCGGGTGACGTACCCCACTCAGACGGGCGCGGGCCGACCGTGAACGCGAGCGAGCGCAGGGAGCGCAGCGCAGCCGTCGTCAGATAGGTCTGCCCGTGCGGTGTCCCGTCGGTGCGGACGGTCTGGATGTAGCGGTCGGTGGCCGAGGTGCCCGGCGCGGCGATCGTCAGCCGGCCGCCCGGCCAGTACCGGCGGTCCAGGGTGAGGTCGATCCGGTCGAAGACCGGCGTGGACAGGCCCCAGGTGCCGTAGCCGGGCTGGATCGGGAACAGCCCGATGGACGACAGCACGTTCCAGGCGGACATCGTGCCCAGGTCGTCGTTGCCGGTGATGCCGCCGGGCCCGTCGGTGAAGAGGGTCAAGGCGGCGTGCACCACGTCGGTGGTCTTCCAGGGCTGACCGGTGGCCAGGTAGGTGTACGGCGCGATGAGGTCGGGCTCGTTCATCGGGTTGTACTTGTCGGCGTTGTAGTACGCGTACGCGTCACCGTGCACCCACACCTCACGGGCCGTGCTCGCGGGGTCGGCCAGCAGCCGGTCGTAGGCGAAGAAGGAGTCCAGCCGGTCGTTGGCCGCGCGCTCGCCGCCGATGAGCCGCACCATGCCGGGCACGTCCTGCGGCACGAGCCACTGGTACTGCCAGGCGGTGCCCTCGTGGAAGCCGGTGCCGCGGGCCGGGTCGGCCGAGCCGGTGAAGGCGCCGGAGGCGTCGCGGGCGCGGAAGAAGCCGGTCGCGGGGTCGAAGATGTTCCGGTAGTTGCGCGCCCGTGCCGCATAGCGGGCGGCGTCGTCCTCGTGGCCGAGGCCCCGCGCCATCTGGGCCAGCATGGCGTCGGCGAGCGCGTACTCCAGGGTGACGGAGGCGCCGTGGTGGTAGTCGGAGTCGCCCATCTTGGCGTACGGCCGGTCCTTGTCGTACGGGGCGAAGCCGTGCGCGAGGTACTCGGCGTTGGCCTCCCGGCCGATGCCCGGGTACTCGGCCGGGGGGACGCCGTCGGCGTTCTTCTTCAGCGCGCGGTAGACCCGCTCCTCGAAGCCCTTGAGCAGGCCGGTCTGGTAGGCCGTCGTCAGGAACGGGGTGACGGGGTCACCGCTCATGATGTTCGTCTCGACCGGGCCGTACCCCCACTTGGGCAGCCAGCCGCCGTCCTCGTCGACCGCGACGACCGAACGCGCCATGTCCCGTGCCTCGCGCGGCGCGAGGAGCGCGAGGAGCTGGGCCTGGGTGCGGTAGGTGTCCCACAGCGACCAGTTCTGGTAGTACGTGAAGCCCTCGGCGCGGTGGACACGGCGGTCCCAGCCGAAGTAGCGGCCGTCGGCGTCGCTGCCGATGTTCGGCGCGAGGAAGGACCGGTACAGCGAGGAGTAGAAGGTCCGGCGCCGCGTGCTGGTGCCACCCTGGACGCGAACGGCGGCGAGCCGACTCTCCCACGCCTCACGGGCCTCTTCGCGCACGGTGTCGAAGGACCGGCCGCCCTCGGCGGCCAGGTTGCCGGCCGCGCCGCGCGCGTCGACGTACGACAGGGCGGTGGTCGCCTCGACCGTACGGTCCTTGGTGGTGTCGAAGCGGACATAGGCGCCGCCGGGTCCGCTGCGGGAGCCCGGGGTGAGCGTCTCGCCGTTCCAGGTGCCGTACGCGGTGAAGGGCCGGCTGAACCGGGTGATCGTGTAGACCGTGTACGGGCCGGTGTCCCGGCAGAAGCCGTGCCCGGTGATCTCGGTGCGCACGGTGTGGTCGTCGAGGATCTCGACGCTGCTGGAGACTCTCTTGTGCAGGGACTGGGCCGCGTTCAGCAGGACGTTGGCCTTGTCGGTGGCGGGGAAGGTGTAGCGCTGCACACCGGTGCGCTCGGTCGCGGTCAGCTCGGCCCGGATGCCGGAGGAGAGGCCGACCCGGTAGTAGCCGGGGCTCGCCGTCTCGTCCTGGTGCGAGAAGCCGGCCGCGTACCGGCTGTAGTCCGTCTGCGTGACGTCGCCGGTGGTGGGCAGCACGGGCAGGTCGCCGCCGATGCGGCAGCCGACGCCCGAGAGATGGACCAGGGAGAAGCCACGGATACGGCTTTGCGTGTAGTCGTAGCCGGTGTTGTGCCCGGTGTCCGGGGAGAGCTGCACCATGCCGAAGGGCACGGCCGCGCCGGGGAACGTGTTGCCCTCGTCCTGGCTCCCGATGAACGGGTTGACCAGATCGGTGAGGTGGCCGTCGGTCCGCTCGGCGGCCCGTGCGGCGGGGGTGGCGATCAGCGCGGACGCTGCCATCACCCCGGCCAGGCACAGCCGCGTGCGCCGGGTCCCTCTCATGTCGCATGACCTCCGCAGGTTCGACATCGATGTCTGAATCCTGAAGGTCGAACGACTCAGATCCGGGCAAGGTACGGCGATAGGATCAAACGCGTCGCGCCCGGCAGAGTCCGCGGGATGACGGAACGTCAGAACTGCCGGACCTCCACACCCCCAGGTCGGCCCGGGTGGCGGGTCTGAGCACGGGGCGGGAGCGGACATGCGCCGCCCCTAACCCGCGGGCGGGTCCCAGGGGTGCGGGGCGGGCTCCGCGTCCTCGACCTCGATCAGGTCCCCGGCCACCGCGTCCAGTTCTCGCCGGGCGTACTCGGTGAGGAAGGGGAACAGGGCTCCGCAGTCGCGGCAGGCGCGGGCGAGCGTGGCGTCGAAGGCCGGCCGTGGCCTGAAGAATCCCGAACGGCGGAACCTCAGCCGCAGCCGCTCGTACGACCGCTCCCCCGAGGTGAGTTCACCGACCGGGCTCAGCCGGCCGGAGCCGCATATCCCACAGCGCATGCCGGGAACCCTGTCCTCAGGGCACCCGCTGACCCTTCCCCAGGGCGATCACGCCGCCCTTGGACACCGTGTACAGCTCCGCGTCCCGTTCCGGGTTGACGCCGATGGTCGCGCCGGGCGGGACCTCGACGTTCTTGTCCAGGACGGCGCCGCGCACCACCGCGCCCCGGCCTATGCGCACGTTGTCGTGCAGCACCGAGCCCTGGACGACCGCGCCCGGGTCGACCCGGACGCCGGGAGAGAGCACCGACCGGGTGACCTGACCGCGGATCAGGCAGCCCGCGCTGATGATGGACTCGCTCGCGATGCCGCCCGCGTTGAAGCGGGCCGGGGAGAGCTGGCCCGAGTGGGTGTAGATGGGCCACTGGCGGTTGTAGAGGTTGAACGCGGGCCGCTCGGCGATGAGGTCCATGTGCGCCTCGTAGTAGGCGTCCAGGGTGCCCACGTCCCGCCAGTAGCCCTGGTCGCGGGTGGTCTCGCCGGGCACGTGGTTCTCGGCGAAGTCGTACAGCTGGGCCTCGCCGCGCGCGGTGAGCTGGGGCAGGATCGAGCCGCCCATGTCGTGCACCGACTGCTCGTCCTCGGCGTCCCGCTGCAGCGCCTCGACCAGGGCCTTGGTGGTGAAGATGTAGTTGCCCATCGAGGCGAAGACGGTCTCCGGGTCGTCCGCCAGGCCCGGCGGATCGGCCGGCTTCTCCAGGAAGCGCTCGACGACCTGGCCGTCCCGCCCCGGCGTGATCACCCCGAAGGACGAGGACTCCGCGCGCGGCACCCGGATGCCGGCCACCGTCACGCCGGCCCCGCCCTCGATGTGCTGGGCGAGCATCTGCCGCGGATCCATGCGGTAGACGTGGTCGGCGCCGAACACGGCCACGTACTCGGGCTGTTCGTCGTGGATCAGGTTCAGCGACTGCAGGATCGCGTCGGCGCTGCCCAGGTACCAGCGCGGGCCGAGCCGCTGCTGGGCCGGGACCGGTGTGACGTAGTTGCCGAGCAGGCTGGACATCCGCCAGGTGGTGGTGATGTGCCGGTCCAGCGAGTGCGACTTGTACTGGGTCAGCACACAGATCCGCAGCACGTCGGCGTTGACGAGATTGGACAGGACGAAGTCGACGAGACGGTAGGTGCCGCCGAAGGTGACGGCTGGTTTGGCGCGGTCGGCGGTCAGCGGCATCAGACGCTTTCCCTCGCCGCCCGCCAGTACGATCCCGAGTACGGAAGGCCCTCCACGACGCATGGCCGCTCCCCTCACCCTGGTTGAACCATGGCTGCCCCGAGCAGGCGGGACTAAGCCTGCTTGAGGATCTCCTCGTACAGCGCGGCCGTGCGCCGGGCCACCGCGTCCCAGCCGAACTCGCCGACCGCGCGCTCCCGTCCGGCCTCCCCCATCCGCCGGGCCGCCTCCGGGTCGCCGAGCACAGTGTCCAGCGCCCGGGCGAGGCCCGCCTCGAACTCGTCGTCCACGTCGACCAGGAGGCCCGTACGGCCGTCGGCCACGACCTCCGGGATCCCCCCGACCCGGGAGGCCACGACCGGGGTGCCGCAGGCCATCGCCTCCAGGTTGACGATGCCGAGGGGTTCGTACACCGAGGGGCACACGAACACGGCGGCGCGTGTGAGGAGTTGGATCACCTCGGGGCGCGGCAGCATCTGCGGGATCCAGAACACGCCCGCGCGGCTCCGGCTCAGCTCCTCGAACAGCTCCCGGAACTCCCGGTCGATCTCCGGGGTGTCGGGAGCGCCCGCGCACAGGACGACCTGGGCACCGGGGTCGATGTCCCGTACGGCGCGCAACAGGTGGGGCACGCCCTTCTGGCGGGTGATCCGGCCGACGAACAGGACGTAGGGGCGGCCGGGGTCGATGCCGTGCCGGGTGAGGGCGTCGGAGCCGTGGTCGGGCCGGTAGAGGAGGGTGTCGATGCCGTTGTGCACGACGTGGACGCGGGCCGGATCGAGCGCCGGGTAGCAGGCGAGGATGTCCTCGCGCATGGCGCCGGACACGGCGACCACCGCGTCGGCGGCCTCGACCGCGGTGCGTTCGGCCCAGCTCGACAGGGCGTATCCACCGCCCAGTTGCTCGGCCTTCCAGGGCCGCAGCGGCTCCAGCGAGTGCGCGGTGACCACGTGCGGAACGCCGTACAGGAGCTTGGCGAAGTGGCCGGCGAGATTCGCGTACCAGGTGTGGGAGTGGACGAGTTCGCGGCCTTCGAGGGCGGCGGCGATGGACAGGTCCACGGAGAAGGTGCGCAGCGCGTCATTGGCACCGTCCAGCACGGACCAGGGCCGGTGACGCACGACACCGACGCCGCGTCCCTCGCCCCAGCTGTGCACCTCCAGGTCCACCAGGGAGGTCAACTCCCGGGCCAGGAACTCCACATGGACACCGGCGCCGCCGTACACGTCCGGGGGGTACTCCCGGGTCAGCAGTCCCACACGCACCTGGCAACCCCCTTGTACCGGCGGCAGGTTCCCTTCATGGTCACCCAGAAGCGGCCCCTGGGGAAGAGCGCGGCGGCCGGGTGAAGCAGCAGTCGCCACAGACTCCGCCGCCGGGCACCCGGTAGTACAGGCAGCAGCTGCGGCGGCGGAAGGCGGTGCCGGTGCGGATGCCGGTGGTGCGGAGCAGGGGGTGGGCGAAGAGTTCGTCCGTCAGTGCGCGGGCCCGGTCGGCGAGATCGGTACGGCCGTGCGCGCGGGCCCAGCGGTCCAGTTCGCGGGCCGCTCCGGCGAGCGCGGAGCCCGCGTTGCCCCACAGCAGTCCGGGCGCGCTGCCGTATCCGGCGCTCAGGGCCTCCGCCAGGGGTTGCAGGTGTCCGTGCAGCACGGCGGCGGCGAGGCCGGCGGCGTCGCCGGGCAGCGGGCGCAGCTCGGTCAGGTACAGGTCCTCGGGGGCGGAGGCGAGCGGGTCCCAGCGCAGCAGTCGCGGGTCGAGGTCGGGCAGCCGGCCGTACCGGACGGCACAGCCGAGGGCCGCCGACCACAGCCGGGCGGCCAGTCCCTGCTGGGCGATGGAGGCGGCCACGCGTGGCTCGGGGGTGCGGAGCCGGTCCGCGACCAGGGCCACCCGCACCGCCAACGCGTCCGGCGTCACCCGTTCGTAGGTCTCGGCGAGGGTGGGCAGTTGCCGGGGATCCGGTCCGCCGGTGGCTGCGGCCGGGCCCGGGACCGTACGCAGGACGAAGAAGCCGCCGAGCGGGCGGAGGGCGGCGAGAGCGGGGTCGAGGTCCACGACGAGTACTGCTACCAGGTGAGTTCCCCGGTCCTCGCACGGGGCCTCCGTCTCGCGTCACCCGTCGCGAGGATGATCGCGCGGCCGGTGTACTCCATCGGCAGTAGGAGGCATTGCGTGCTCAGGGACGACGACGGGAAGAGCGCGGCCGGGCAGAGTGTTGGCCATGGAAGCCGACCGTACGTCGCGCCGGGCCCAGAGCCCCCGCCGCCCGCAGAGGAGACGCAGATGAGCGCCCTCGCGCTGTCCGTGCTCCTGTCGTTCGCGTCCGCCCTCGCCTACGCGGCCGGCGCGATCGTGCAGGAGCAGGTGGCGGTCTCCTCCCCCGGCAGCGCGTACCTTCCGCTGCGGCGGCCCGGCTGGTGGGGGTCGCTGGCCCTCAACGGCCTCGGCGGCGTGCTGCACGTGGTGGCGCTGGCCTACGGCCCGCTCAGCCTGGTCCAGCCGCTCGGCGCGCTGACCATCGTCTTCGCCCTGCCCATGGCGGCGCTCTTCGTCGGCCGCCGGGCCGGTACGACCGCCTGGCGCGGGGCGGTCATGGCCACCGTGGGCCTCGCCGGTCTGCTGGCCCTGGTCGGTTCCTCCGACAGCCACTCCCTCGACACGGCCCAGCGGGTGGCGGTGGCGC
Organism: Streptomyces sp. NPDC030820; assembly: GCF_055572075.1. Lineage (NCBI taxonomy): Bacteria > Bacillati > Actinomycetota > Actinomycetes > Kitasatosporales > Streptomycetaceae > Streptomyces > Streptomyces sp. NPDC030820. Next base: position 597,744 of record NZ_JBVIEB010000003.1, on the reverse strand, counting down.
TGGTCACCAGCGGCGCGGTCGTGGCGCTGATGTGCGCCGGCCGGGCCGCGCACCGGCATCCGGCGGTGCGCAGCGTGCTGCTCGCCACCGCATCCGGCATAGCGTTCGGCATGTCGTCGGTGTTCACGAAGACCGTGGCCGTCGACTGGACGCACGGCATCGATCTGGACGATCTGCCGTCCCTCGCGGTGATCGCCCTGTTCGCCGTCGCCGGCGTCCTGGTGTCCCAGGCCTCCTACCGGGGCGGCGGCCTCGCCGCGCCGCTGGCCACGCTCACCGTGGTCAATCCGGTGCTGGCGGCCGCCGTCGGGATCCTGATGTTCGGCGAGACGTTCCGCCACGGCGGCACGGGCACCGTGCTCGCCGTGGCCTGCGGGGTGGTGGCGGCGAGCGGCCTGATCATGCTGACGACCGAGCGGATCGAGCGCGCCGGGACACCGGCCCTGCCGGACGGCGGCCTGGAACCGGTCGCCGCCACGGAAACGTTCCGGGCCATGCCCCAGCAGCGGGTGCCCGCGGAGGCCGCGCCTGGGCGGGAAGGACTTCCCGAGGCAGACGGCGCGCCCGACGCGCCGGTGCTGCGGGACCTGCTCGTGCCGGGCCCGGGCGGCAGCCTTGCTGCGGGCGCCCGCGTGGAGGGCGCCGACGGCTGCGGACCGCCGGACGTCCGCTCGCTCCCCGCGTCGTACCTCGCGCTGCCCGCGGGTATCGGGATACCGCTGCCGGTCCTGGACGGGCAGGGTACGTGCGTCAGATCCTGACGCCGCCGGCCCGCAGATAGGCGAGCGGGTCGATGTCCGTGCCGAAGTCCGGCCCGGTCCGCACCTCGAAGTGCAGATGCGGGCCGGTGACGTTCCCGGTGGCTCCGGAACGGCCGATGCGCTGGCCCGTGGACACGTTCTGCCCGATCCGCACCGAGATGGCCGACAGGTGGCCGTACTGGGTGTAGCGGCCGTCGGCGTGCCGGATCACCACCTGGTAGCCGTAGGAGCCGCCCCACCCCGCGGCCACCACCTGCCCGGCCTCGGCGGCCTGCACGGCGGTGCCGGTCGGCACGAGGAAGTCGACGCCGGTGTGGTAGCCCTTCGACCAGTGCGAGCCGGCCACGCGGTAGCCGGTGCCGATGGGCGCGTCGACCGGGGCGACGAGGGTCCGGCCGGTGCTCTTGGTGTTCTTGGTCCGATGCGGTGCGGTCCGGTGCTCCGAAGGGTCCTTCTTCTTCGGGGACTTGGTGTCGGTGGCGGCCGCGCCGCGCAGGCTGAGCCGCTGGCCCGGCAGGATCAGGTCGGGATCGGCGCCGATCGTCCCCCGGTTGCCGGCGTACAGCGCGTGCCAGCCGCCGCGGACGTGGTGCGCGTCGGCGATGCCGGAGAGGGTGTCGCCGTGCACCACCGTGTACATCTCGGCCCGGCCCGCGCGTGACTGCGGGGTGGTGTGCGCCTGTACGTCCTTCAGCGCGGCGCCCTGCACGGGGCGCCTGGTGGTGCTGTCGGTGTGCACGCCGGGGTCCGCGTCCCCACGGGTCAGCCCGGCCCGCACCGAGCAGACCGGCCAGGCGCCCGGGCCCTGCCCGTCGAGGACCTTCTCGGCGACGGCGATCTGCTGGTCCCTGGTCGCGAGGTCGGCGCGCGGGGCGTACCGGGTGCCGCCGTAGGCCTCCCAGGTGGACTGGGTGAACTGCAGCCCGCCGTAGTAGCCGTTGCCCGTGTTGATGCTCCAGTTTCCGCTGGACTCGCAGGCGGCGACCTTGTTCCAGGTGGAGCCGTCGGCCGCGTCGGCCGTGCCGGCGGCGACCAGCGGGATCGCGAGGCCGGCGCCACCTGCCGTGACGGTGAGTGAGGCGCGGTTGATCCTGTTCGGCTGGTACCGGCGATGCCGGCCGCGTACGGCCATCTCCGAATTCCCCTCGGCATGCGTCAGGAGGGGGCAAAAGTAAGCGCCACGAACAGGCCATGACAAGACGGAAAACCGGCCTCCCGCACCACCCAAGTGGCCGGGAACGGACCTTCGTTGACCGGATTCCCGGAGGACTGAGGCTTCGGGCGGCCGCACGTCGTACTGAAGGCATGGCGGGTCGGATGTGCGCTCGCCGTGGCGGCACGCCAGGATGGGCGAGGACCCGTACTGACGGAGCCGTAGTCACGAGGCAGCTAGGGAGCAGGCGGTATGAGCACTTCAGCGCAGATCGGTGTCACGGGCCTCGCGGTCATGGGCCGCAATCTCGCCCGCAACTTCGCCCGCAACGGCTACACGGTCGCGGTGCACAACCGTACGGCGTCGCGGATGAAGGCGCTGGTGGAGGAGTTCGGGCAGGAGGGCGACTTCATCGGGGCCGAGACCGCCGAGGAGTTCGTGGCGGCGCTGGAGCGCCCGCGCCGCCTGATGATCATGGTGAAGGCGGGCGAGCCGACGGACGCGGTGATCCAGGAGTTCGCGCCGCTCCTCGAACCCGGCGATATGATCATCGACGGCGGCAACGCGCACTTCGCGGACACCCGGCGCCGGGAGCGGGAACTGCGCGAGCGCGGCATCCACTTCGTCGGCACGGGCATCTCCGGCGGCGAGGAGGGCGCGCTGCACGGGCCGAGCATCATGCCGGGCGGTTCGGTGGAGTCGTACGCGTCGCTGGGCCCGATGCTGGAGAAGATCTCCGCGAAGGCGAAGGACGGCGCGCCCTGCGTGACCCACTGCGGCCCCGACGGCGCCGGGCACTTCGTGAAGATGGTCCACAACGGCATCGAGTACGCCGACATGCAGCTGATCGGCGAGGCGTACCAGCTGCTGCGCGATGTCGCCGGGTACTCCCCCGCCGAGATCGCGGAGATCTTCCGCACGTGGAACACCGGCCGTCTCGACTCGTACCTGATCGAGATCACGGCGGAGGTGCTGTCGCACGTGGACGCGGCGACGGGCAAGCCGTTCGTGGACGTGGTGGTGGACCAGGCCGAGCAGAAGGGCACCGGCCGCTGGACGGTCCAGATCGCGCTGGACCTGGGTGTGCCGGTGTCCGGCATCGCCGAGGCCGTCTTCGCGCGCTCGCTGTCCGGTCACGCGAAGCTCCGCGAGGCCTCGCGGGGGCTGGCGGGCCCGCAGGCGGCGCCGCTGAGCAAGGAGGAGGCGGGCGCCTTCGCGGACCGGGTGGAGCAGGCGCTGTACGCGTCCAAGATCGTGTCGTACACGCAGGGCTTCCACGAGATCACCGCGGGCAGCGAGGAGTACGGCTGGGACATCGACCTCGGCGCGGTGGCCTCCATCTGGCGGGGCGGCTGCATCATCCGGGCAGCGTTCCTCGACCGGATCCGCGCCGCGTACGACGCCCGCGCCGATCTGCCGAGCCTGCTGTCGGACGAGACCTTCGCGCGCGAGATCGCCGACGCGCAGGACGACTGGCGTGAGGTGCTGATCGCCGCGACTCGGCAGGGGGTGCCGACGCCGGGGTTCGCGGCGGCGCTGGCGTACTACGACGCGCTGCGGGCACGGCGCCTGCCGGCGGCTCTGACGCAGGGGCAGCGGGACTTCTTCGGGGCGCACACGTATCGGAGGGTGGACCGGGAGGGATCGTTCCACACGTTGTGGGGTGGGGATCGGTCGGAGGTGTCCGCCTGAGGTCTGAGGTGGCCGCTCTAACGAGGCCGGGGGAACGCGCGGCCGGCGTGTGCGGGTACGTCGTGGCTGGTCGCGCAGTTCCCCGCGCCCCTGGGAACCGGCGCTTCGCGTCTGGTTCTTCAGGTCAGTGGTGGACCGGGTTCGGGGTTCGGTACCGGCTCCGGGCCCGGTGGGATGGGGGACGGTGAGGGCTCCGGCGGCCCGGGGGCCGGGGGTGCCGGAGGTGGGGTCGGGTCGGGGCCCGGTGGGGGTGGTGTGGGCTGCGGGCCAGGTGGGGGCGGTGTCGGCTGGGGGCCCGGCTCGGGTGGTGGGACGGGGCTCGGGTAGGGGTCCGGTGTGGTGGGACCCGGACCCGGTGTCGGCCCCGGGGGGACCGGGCCGAAATACGGATTCGTCATGGCGTCCTCCGGGCAGTCGCTGAACGTCGCCTCTGGACTACTCCCCCGCCTACCCGACCCCCGCGCGGCCACTCACCCGACAGGCCGAGCCGCCGTCCGCTCAGCGCCCCGTGGTCAGGCCCGGACGGCCTGCGGGCTGCGCTGCTGGTCCGAGCCGGGCACCGGCTCGGACGGGTCGGCACCGAGGGAGACGATCCGGTTGCCCGCGTCGACATGCACGACCCGCGGCTTCAGCTCCCGCGCCTCGGCATCGGTGACCTGTGCGTAGCTGATGATGATCACCAGGTCTCCGGGGTGCACGAGATGGGCGGCCGCCCCGTTGATCCCGATCACCCCGGACCCGCGCTCGCCCTCGATGACGTAGGTCTCCAGCCGGGCGCCGTTGGTGATGTCGACGATGTGCACCAGCTCGCCCGGCAGCAGGTCCGCGGCGTCGAGCAGATCGGCGTCGATGGTCACCGATCCCACGTAGTGCAGGTCGGCCTGGGTGACGGTGGCACGGTGGATCTTGGACTTGAACATGGTACGAAGCACGAAGAAACTCCCCATTCGTCTGCTCCCTGCCTGCTTTCTGCAGGTCAAGGGCGATGTTCGGAGGCTACAACGTTTCGCATGTGGGGTCAGCTGTCGCCGGGTGTTTGAGGACTCACACTGACCTGTTGCTGACTTTCCTGACGGCGCGCCAGTCCATGGGCATACGTGTGAAGCTCGTCGTCAGCGACAGTCAGCGCCCCACTGCCCCGTCTGCGGGAGCCATCAGATCCACGTTGTGCGGCGATGGCGGATCCGCCCGCCGGGCTGGCTAGCCGATCGCGTCGGCCGCAATGACCTGCTCCGTCCAGATGATCTTGCCGGACTTCGTGTAACGAGTGCCCCACCGGCGGGCCATCTGGGCGACGATCAGCAGGCCCCGTCCCCCCTCGTCGGTGGTCCGCGCGTGCCGCAGCCGCGGCGCGGTGCTGCTGGCGTCGGAGACCTCGCAGATCAAGCCGCGATCCCGGATCAAGCGCAGGCAGACCGGTCCGGCCGCATGGCGGATCGCGTTGGTCACCAGTTCGCTGACGATGAGTTCCGTGGTGAACCTGAGATCGGGGATGCCCCACTCCGTCAGCTTCTGAGCCGCGAGGCCGCGGGCATGCGCGACGGCAGCCGGATCGCTGGGCAGGTCCCAGGAGGCGACGCGGTCCGGAGCCAGGACACGGGTACGGGCGAGGAGCAGGGCCGCGTCGTCGGCAGGCGGACCCGTCAGCAGGCTGTCGATCACTCGCCGGCCGGTCTCCGCCAGGGTCGGCAGGGGGGCCGCGAGGGCATCGCCCAGCCGGGAGAGCCCGACGTCGATGTCCCGGTCGACGGACTCGATGAGGCCGTCCGTGTAGAGGGCGATGAGGCTGCCGTCTTCCAGCTCGGTCTCGATGGACTCGAACGGGAGGTAACCGAGGCCGAGTGGCGGTCCGGCGGGCAGGTCCAGAATGTCGACGGCGCCGTCGGGAGCGACGATCATCGGCGGGAGGTGACCGGCCCGGGCCATGGAGCACAGCCTGCTGACCGGGTCGTAGACGGCGTACAGGCAAGTGGCGCCCAGGAACGCGGTGCCCGTCGCCTCGCCCTCGGCCGCCAACGGAGCATCGATGTCGTGCGCCCCCATGAGGCCGATGACCAGATCGTCCAGATGGGCCAGCAGTTCGTCCGGAGACAGGTCGAGGTTGGCGAGCGTGCGCACCGCGACGCGCAGGCGCCCCATGGTCGCCGCCGCGTTGATGCCGTGCCCGGCCACGTCCCCGACGACCAGGGCGACCCGTGCTCCGGAGAGCGGGATCACGTCGAACCAGTCGCCGCCCACACCGCTGGGGGCATCCGCCGGGAGATACCACGAGGCCACGGCGAGAGCGGACCCTCCCGTCAGGTCCTGTGGCAACAGGTAGCGCTGCATGGAACGGGCCGCCGTACGCTCACGGGTGAAACGGCGTGCGTTGTCGATGCACACCGCCGCGCGGGAGACGAGTTCCTCGGCGAGGCGGACGTCGTCGTCCTCGAAGGGGCCCAGCCGCCGGGACCGGGCGAACGTCGCCACCCCCAGGGTGACGCCGCGCGCCCGCACGGGGACCACCATCACCGAGCGGAAGTCGTAGTCCAGGAACGAGGCGCCCAGCGTCTCGTCCACGGTCACCCACGGACTGTTGGTGCGGTCAAGGACCCGTTCGACCAGGGTCCTGCTCTCCAGCAGACAGCGGGTCACGGGCGACGCGGGCGCACGTCGGACTGCTTCCCCCACGGCAAGGGACGCCTCGGGGCATCCCTCACGGACCGACCGCTGGGCCGCACGGCGGATGACGGGTGACATACCGACCGGCCCGGGGGCCGGCTCCTCGCCCCTCGTGACCGAGTCCAGCAGGTCGACGGCGACGAAGTCCGCGACGGCCGGCACCGCGTCGTCGGCCAGTTCCTGCGCGGTCCGCGTCACGTCCAGGGTGCTGCCGATGCGCGCAGCGGCGTCATTGAGCAGGGCCAGACGCTCCTGCGCCCGCCACCGCTCAGTGACATCGATGGTCATGTACCAGACACCGACATTCCGGTCGTGACGGTCCTTCATCGCGAAGAAGGAGGCAGAGATCGCGCGGCCTCGGTCGTGCACCGTGTAGCCGGCGCCGCGGTACTCGAAGTCCATCACCGGCGCACCGGTCCGAAGAACCTCGCGCATCTTCTCCTCGAAGGCGTCGGCCTCGGCCTGCGGCAACACCTCCGCCATCCGCCGCCCCAGCCGCCGCTTCAGCGAGATCTGGCGGTCCAGCGGCTCGTTCACCCAGACGTACCGCAGATCCGTGTCGAGAACGGCGATGCCGACCGGCGCGTGGCTGAGGAAGGGGGTGAGCATCAGCTGGCTCACCCCGCCGCCCGGCATCCGCCAGAAGGCCCGTTTCGGAGGTCGGCCGACGAACCTGCCGAAGATCAGGGCCGCGACCGTGGCGACCAGGGCGCCCGGAATGATCTCGTAGATGCCCGACCAGAAGGGGCCGTGCAGTGGCTTGACCACACGCCACAGGAGCACCGTGACTGCGCCGGACACGATACCGGCCATGGCCCCCGCCCAGGTCATGCGCGGCCAGTACAGCGAGAGCAGGACCACCGGACCGAAAGCGGCCCCGAAACCCGCCCAGGCGTAGCCCACGATCCCCAGCAGCTCGCCGCCTCTCAGCGCGATCACGGAGGCCACGAGGGTCACGGCGACGACGGCGGAGCGACCCACCCACACCAGTGCCTCGTCCGAGACGCGCCGCTTGAGGAACGCGTGGTAGAAGTCCTCCGTGAGTGCGACGGACGACACGAGGAGCTGGCTGTCCGCGGTCGAGATGATCGCGGCGAGCACCGCGATCAGCATCACACCGGCGCCCCACGGACTGAACAGGGTCCGGCTCAGAGCGATGTACACCGTCTGTGGATCATGGAGCGGTGTGCCGAACTGCGCGATGCCCAGCAGGCCGACCACTGTGGCACCGGCCAGCACCACGACCACCCACCCGGTCTCGATACGACGGGCCGCGGGTACGGCACTGGTGCTGCGGATGCCCATGAAGCGGGCCAGGATGTGCGGCTGCCCGAAATAGCCGAGGCCCCACGAGAGCAACGAGATGATCGAGACGGCGCCGAGCGACCCGCCGCCTCCCGACCACCGGCCGTCCGTGAAGCCGACTTTGGCACCCATGTCCAGCAGGCTGGGCGTCTTGCTGTCCAGGGAGTCACGAAGCGCACCGAAGCCGCCGAGCGTCGTGATACCCACGACGGGGAGGACGAGCAGGGCGAGGAACATCAGCGTGGCCTGCATGACGTGGGTCAGGCTCACGGCCAGGAAGCCGCCCAGGCATGAGTAGACGACGATCACCAGGGCGGTCAGGGCCACCCCGAGCCGGAAACCGGCGCCGAAGATGTGCCCGAAGAGGAGCCCGCCGGCCACCAGTCCACTGGCCACGTACACGGTGAAGAACACAAGGGTCACCGCCGCCGAGACCATCCGGAGCATCCGTGTGCGATCCTCGAAACGCTCCTCCAGGTAGGCCGAAAGGCTCACCGCGTTCCCTGCGCGCTCGGTGTAGGTGCGCAGCCTCGGCGCGACGAACAACCAGTTGAGGTACGTACCGAGCACCAGGCCGACCGCGATCCAGCTGGCGCCGACACCGGCCGCGTACACCGCTCCGGGGAAGGCGAGGAACAGCCAGCCGGACATGTCGCTGGCCCCTGCGGACAGGGCGGCGACGAACGCGGGGAGCCTGCGGCCGCCCAGGGCGAAGTCGGCGAAGGTGTGCGTACGGCGGTAGGCCCAGACACCTGTTCCGATCATGACGGCCACATACACGAGGAACGTGGCCACGATCGGCGCACTCAAGTCGGACATAATCCCTCGCCTGCGAGGTTCATCACGGGCTACAACCGCACGACTGACAGTCGTGATCCCTACTGCACAAATGTACAGATTCCGGTCGCCGTCGGCGGCCGGTGCCGTCCGCGCCGGTGCGGGCACGGGGATCCGTCACGCCGAGGTCGAAGAGGACCGCCATCACAGCGATCAGGCACGAAAGTCTTCTCCCTCAGGCATGGGCAGCCCGATCAGGAGCGGTGTCACGTCATCGTCATGTGTGGCCGGGTCTGGCAGGAGGATCTTGATCAGCAGGTCGGCGGTCTTGTCGAGGCTCTCCTGATCTGCGGCGGCAGCCCGAGGCGGTGCACAACCCTCGGCTATGAACGGTCGCCCACGCCGCCACAGCCGACCCCGTCGGCCGCCCGCCGGTTTCCCTGGGCATCACGTTACCGGTGCTCGGGGTTCTCGTAGTCGCGGCGGCAGCCGGCGTCCCAGGCGGTGCGCTGGTTGCCGTAGGCGGGGATGCCGCCGAGGTCCTTCAGCGCACGGGCCATGTGGAGCAGGTTCCAGGTCATGAAGGTGGTGTTGCGGTTGGTGAAGTCATTCTCCGGGCCGCCCGAGCCGGGGTCGAGGTAGGAGGGGCCGGGGCCCGCCTCACCGATCCATCCGGTGTCCGCCTGGGGCGGGATGGTGTAGCCCAGGTGCTGGAGGCTGTAGAGGACGTTCATCGCGCAGTGCTTGACGCCGTCCTCGTTACCGGTGATCAGGCAGCCGCCGACGTGGCCGTAGTAGGCGTACTGGCCTGCTTCGTTGAGCAGGCTGGAGCAGGCGTAGAGGCGTTCGATCACCTGCTTCATCACGGAACTGTTGTCACCCAGCCAGATGGGGCCGGCCAGCACCAGGATGTCGGCCGCCATGACCTGCCGGTACAGCTCGGGCCAGGCGTCCGTCTCCCAGCCGTGCTCCCTCATGTCGGGCCACACACCGGTCGCGATGTCGTGGTCCACCGCCCGTACGACATCCACGTGCACGTCCTGCGCGTCCAGGATGGCGGTGCAGCGGTCGATCAATCCCTGGGTGTTGCTCTTCTCCGGTGAACGTTTGAGGGTGCAGTTGATCACCAGCGCACGCAGGTCGTCGTACCGGGCCGGCGGTGCGTCGGTGGCGGGCGGCGAAGGGGTCACACGGTCCTCCCGGAGTTCCGCCGCCGCTCTGTGCATGGCGGTTCGTTCTCACCTCACCAGCGTGCGTTCCGACCACGGCAGCCGCCACCACAACGCCTCCAAACAGCCACAGCGGTCCACGCCCGGTCGGCGGCGGACGAGTGGCCCGGGCAGCCACGTGTACCTACGTTCGCCTCATGAGCACCGAAGGCGCGACCAAGTCGCGGACCACGGCAGCAGCGGACGACGTCGCACACCTGCTGGTGCGCTGTCTGCGAGCCGAAGGCGTCGAGTACGTCTTCGGGATCCCCGGCGAGGAGAACATCCGCTTCGTCGACGCCCTGAGCGGCTCCGGGATCCGGTACATCCTGGTGCGCCACGAGCAGGCCGCCTCGTTCTCCGACCGCCGGCACCTCCGAGAAGTTCGACCGAGGCGTGTACCTGAGCTTCAAGGCAGACAGCCCCAAGTGGCAAGGTGTTGTTCCCGTCGACAAGCCAGAGATCTCGCTGTTCGACCAAATCCGCTGCGACAACTCGGTGACCGTCCCCAACTCCACCGGATGCATCTTCTACAAGCACATACCGACATACACCGTGAACGATCGGAAGTACCCGGCCGCTGCTGCGTACTACTGGCTGCTCCGCGAGGAACTGCCGTCACACCCGGGCAGCGAGGAACACAAATCGCCGCTCCACTGGGAGATCGACCAGAGCGTGCGGGACAAGAACAGAGGAGTGGTGTGCCCCAACTCCTGGAAGCCATACGACAAGGCAACTCCTGAGGCGACCACAAACAGCCCCGACGGCCGGCAATGCGATGAGTACCGCTTCGCGTCAACGAAGGAAAGGGGCGGTCAGTTCGTCGACAGCGGCGACGAGTGCATTCAGCTGTACGCCCAGAAGAGTGCCAGTGACGGCAAGTGGCGCCTGTACTACGACGACCGCCCAGGAGTCGCTGCGCCCACGTGGCAGGAAGTCTGCGGACGGGCATCGATGTCCGCGATACAGAACGAGGGCGCGGGCCGCGACGTCGGCTCCTTCTACAAGAAGGCCCGCGTAGACGACAACGATCCCTTCTACATCAAGGATCCGGACCTCGAGGGCTGCCGCCCCGATGAAGTCTGCGTGGTTCAGCCGCACTAGCTAGTTGGAACAAGGTGACGGTCCGGAGTAGTTTCCTGCTCCGGACCGCCTCAGTGCTTCATGCCCACATCACGTGTGCATCATGACCTGCGCCGCTCACGCTTGGCGTCTGCGGCTCGGCATAGTCGGCAAGCCGTATGGGAACTTCCTCCGTGAGAGCTCCCAGAAGCTGCTGGAACATCTGATGAAGACTGTCCCAAACCTTCACCGGCGCGTCCGTGTCGCCGGTCTGCAGGCCGTACAGCACGTTCCCGAACCCGTCTCCGGCACGGTGATCAACGATGAGCTTCCCGCCCGTGAGATCAGAGGCGATCGGAACCCACCGTACGTGGAACGAGTACCCATACACACCGTCGTAAATGTCACGTAGGTCAGGGTCTTCCGACTCGTTTGCATCGATCCACTCAGCGATGCCTTCCTCCATCCACCGCTGACCGTCACGCATTCCAGCCGAGGTGAGCAAGATGAAACCCCCAGGAAGGATGACCCCTGGGCCCGCATGGCTGGTGGCGGACGACCCGTCATGACGCCGCAACCACGTCACGAGATCGGGATGCAGGTCGAACCGTCGGTCAGTAATGGCGTCGATATCATCCTGCGTAGCCGGAGGATTCAACGCAGCATAATCCGCTGGAGCGTTAGCCCCCAGCCACGCATCGAGGTGGCCCAGTACGTCATCGAGTGAATCAGTCATGCGACGACCCTAACTTTGCCAATCCATCACACTCCATTTCCGGCAGGCGCCCGAGCAAGCGACCGAGTGCAGTCGAGCCGATCACGACTGGGGAGTCCAGGCCCGCCCGACACTTTGCCACCGAACTCGTTGCCCGCGTCCCCTCCCCCGAGGTTTAGTACGCAGCTCCGTCTCCGGGGCGCGCAGCAAAAGGAGCAACCGGTCGTACGTCCACGCCGGGTTGCCCGCTGCCGCCCAGCGGTCGAAGTCCCCGCGCCGGGCGCGGACGCAATAGCTGCCGTTGACGGTGGTCGAGCCACCGAGGTGGCGCGCGCGGACCACCGTGTAGGGCCGTTCGGGCGTGAGGTGCGCGGCGTACCGCTGGATGGCCGGGTGGTCGGGCTGGGCTCCGGGAATCAGCCGCGCGTCGAGCAGCTCGGGCGCGAAGTCGCGGCGACGGCGCGGAAATGGCCCTGTTTCGAGGAGGAGCACGGTACGGCCTGCGTCCTCGCTCAAGCGCGCCGCCAACGCGGCGCCGGAAGCCCCTGCTCCGACCACGATCACATCGGCGGACGTTCGGTCCGTGGTCTCACCCACAGGGACGTCCGGACGGAGGCGTGACGCCGTCGGCGGAGAGCCACCACAGTCTCGGGCGAAGCGGCTCGGTGGTGCGCTCCCGGACGCAGCCCTTCCAGACACCGAGGCTGTAGGCCAGGTCATCGGCGAGGCGCGTGACCGTCCAGGACAGGACCGGAGGACCGGGGCGGCTGCGTCGGTGTTCCAGCAGCGGGGGCAGACGGGCGGCTGCGGCCAGCGGCAGGGCCAGTGGCCACCAGGTTCGCGTCACGGCACGACCGAGCTGCTCGCCTGCCGCAAGGTGCCGCCTCCGCTCGGCCTGGCCGCGGTGGTCCACGGTCGGTCACGGACGGCGAAGTGATCAGTACTCCAGCTCGGGGCGCAGCGGGCCGCCGACCCTGTGGAGGTACCGCAGTACCTGGGCGTAGGAGTTGAAGAGCCCGGTCTCCTGGTAGGCGATGCCGTGCTGGGCGCAATACCTGCGCACGAGTTCCTGGGCATGCCGCAGGCTGGGTCGCGGCATGGAGGGGAACAGGTGGTGTTCGATCTGGTAGTTCAGCCCGCCGAGCACGAAGTCGGTGAACCGGTGGCCGCGGATGTTGCGTGAGGTCAGCACCTGCCGACGCAGGAAGTCGATCTTGTCGTCCTTGGCGAACACGGCCATGCCCTTGTGGTTGGGGGCGAACGAGCATCCCATGTACAGCCCGAACAGCCCTTGGTGCACGAGAAGGAAGCACACGGCCTGGACGGGAGACAGGACCAGGAACAGAGCGGCGAGGTAGCCGCCCAGATGCGCTGCCAGCAGTCCCACGTCGGCCAGCTTGGTTGTCCGCGAGGTTGTGGTGGCGGTGCGGTCGAGCAGCGCCCGTACACCGGCGACGTGCAGGGCGAGTCCTTCCAGAAGCAGCATCGGGAAGAACAGCCAGGCCTGGTGACGGGCCAGCCAGGCGTACGCCCCGCTGCGGACGCGCGCGTGGTCCTGGGTGAAGGCGATCGCACCGTCGGCGATGTCGGGGTCGCGGTCGACGTGGTTGGGGTGGGAGTGATGCCGGTTGTGCTTGGTGATCCACCAGCCGTAGCTGAGGCCGATCAGCAGGTCGGCGTGCACGCGGCCGAGCAGGTTGTTGACGCGCTTGGAGGCGGCGATCTGATGGTGTCCAGCATCGTGCCCGATGAACCCGGTCTGGGTGAACATCACCGCCAGGAAGGCGGCGGTCAGCAGCTGCCACCACGACTGTCCGATCAGCGCGAACGCGGTCCAGCCGCCGGCCAGCAGAAGCAGGTTCGCGCCGATCTTCACGCAGTAGTAGCCCGGGCGGCGCGTCAGCAGCCCGCTCTGCCTCACCTCGCGGCACAGCGCGGCGTAGTCGCTGCCCCGGCTTCCGGGCGGAGGCTTGGTCATCTCGGCGTGGCCCGCAGGATCGGGGCTCCGGTGGCTGACGTCAGTGGTCACAGTGTTCCCTTCGGGAGGTACGGCGCTGCCCAAGGCGCGAGGGGCGGGGTGCAGGATGCCGCACGCGTCGGACGTCGTGCGGAAGCCGCCCGAGGCAGGCCCACGGTGCGGGCCTGCCTCGGGAAGGGTGCCTTCAGAGCACGTGGACCTGGTCGGCCTGCATACCCTTGGGGCCCTGGCCGGCGGTGAACTCCACCCGCTGGTTCTCCTTCAGGGAGCGGAAGCCGTCGGTGTCGATCGCCGACTGGTGGACGAAGACGTCGGCACCGGCCTCATCAGGGGCGATGAAACCGAAACCCTTCTCCGCGTTGAACCACTTCACTGTTCCTTGAGCCATGTGACGTCTCCTTCGAGATGGCGGCTGGGGCGGAATGTGCGCGATCACGCGATCCCGGGCTGTTGGTCGCCGGCCGTCGAAGAAAACCCCGAAAACGACGAAACGCCCGCTGTCAAGAACTCCGCGGGCGTTTCCACGTTCGCAAACTTCAACTACAACCACTGCCCCCAACGTCCGGAGCGCCGGGAAGGTTCCCGCACGAGCCGGGAAGAGTTCGGTGACGCCTGGGCGGGTCGGCTCCGGCATCCGGCATCCGGCATCCGGCATCCGGCATCCGGCATCCGGCACGTGCCGACTCCGGCGAGGGAGTACGGTTGCGGCACCGCGGGCACCTCGCGCGCCGTCATCAGATTCGGCGTCGCCCTCGGACAACGGCACAGGCCGGCGTACACCGGATCCGGCCGGAAATGAGCCGCGACATGCCTCTTGGCCCGCACCGTCACGCCGTCTTCCGTATCCGGTCCCGCGCAGCGCGGTAGCAGATTTCCCGGCTTCCGGGCTGCCCGGGCACCAGGACATCTCGCGCACGACCCTGGGCCGCGGCCCGGCTGGACCGATCAGCACGACTTCGAACCGATCTAGAGGATGCGGGACACATGTATTCACAGGACTCGATCTCCGGCCGCCGCCGGGACCGCCCCGAACCGACCGCGGAGATGCTCTCCGGACTGGCCTGCCTCATCTGCGGCACCGACTACCGCGACGCACCCGCCCCGGAGGCGGTGGTGGTTTCCCACCGCGACGACGGGCAGCTCCTCGCCTGCCACGGGACGTGTGCACGCATGGCGAGCGGGTCGGTCGACGGTCTGGACGAAACGCCCCTCCCGCTGGACGAGCGCGTCCGCAGGCACCGGGCCGACGGCTTCTGACCCGGACATCCGGCAGCCACACCACGCACGCCGAGAGCGCAGCGAAACGAAATGATGAGGAAGCGTATGAGCCTGATGAGTCTCGGAGTCCTCGCCTCCTCCCGCAAGGAGAACGAGTTCCGCCTGCCGCTGCACCCAGCTCACCTCGACCGGATCGCGCCGGACGTACGCGGGAGGATCTTCCTGGAACAGGGCTACGGCGAACGGTTCGGCGTCGCTGACGACACGCTCGGACCGCTCGTGGCGGGCTTGCGCTCCCGCGAGCAACTCCTCGCCGAGTGCGACGTGTTGCTGCTGCCCAAACCCATGCACGACGACATCGCCGCGCTGCGTGAGGGCCAGGTGCTGTGGGGATGGCCGCACTGTGTGCAGGACGAGGAGCTGACCCAGCTCACCATCGACCGACGGCTGACACTCATCGCCTGGGAGGCCATGAACCACTGGACGTCCACGGGCGCCTTCAGCGTCCATGTGTTCCACAAGAACAACGAGCTCGCGGGCTACTGCTCGGTACTGCACGCTCTGCAGCTCGGCGGGCTGACCGGCAGCTACGGGCGGCGTCTGCGTGCTGTGGTCATCAGCTTCGGCGCCACGGCGCGCGGCGCGGTCACCGGCCTGGGCGCCATGGGGGTCTCCGACGTCACGGTGCTCACCCAGCGCGCAGCGGCAGCGGTGGCCTCGCCGATGCCCTCGGTCGTCATGGGCCACTTCGCACAGCAGGAGGGCGATTCGTCGCGCCTGCACACATTCACCGCGGCCGGTTCCCTGCCGCTGGCGGAGTACCTGGCCGGGTTCGACATCATCGTCAACTGCGTCTTGCAGGACACCGACGCGCCGCTCATGTTCGTCACCGAAGAGGAACTCACCCTGTTCCGGCCGGGGACCTTCTTCATCGACGTCGCCTGCGACGAAGGCATGGGCTTCGCGTGGGCCCGTCCCACCACCTTCGGCGAGCCGATGCCCACGGTGGGGACGGGCTGCCACTACTACGCAGTGGATCACAGCCCGTCCCACCTGTGGAACTCGGCCACGTGGGAAATCAGCGAGGCACTCCTGCCGTACCTGCGCAAGGTCATGAGCGGCCCCGCGGTCTGGGAGGCCGACCCCACGGTCAGAAAGGCCATCGAGATCCGCGACGGCGTCGTCCTGAACCCAAAGATTCTCTCCTTCCAGCACCGAACAGCCGCCTACCCCCACACCCCCCAGTCCCTGGCCCGCACCCCCAAGACCCCGGCCCCCGCCCTCACCCCGGTGCTGCACTCTCCCGCGCAGCAGGCCTGACACACCCCGGACCGAGCGTGGAGCCCTGTTCGAAATACGCTGCGTGCAGCAGGGGCCCGTGCGCCGTGCGGCAGCATCGCGGCTGCTGCATGGCCGGGGCCGGCCCGCAACCCGTGCCCACCTCCTGGACCGATGACCGCGAAAGGTGCCGCCGGGCCGGTATCGACGACGAGGTCGGCTTCGAGACCAAGGTGGCCATGGCGAAGGTACCGTCAGGGTATGAGTCATCCACACCCCGAACTGAAGGCCGCACCGCCCCTTGCCGAAGGAGGGCTGCGGGTCATCGCCCTGGGCGGCCTGGGTGAGATCGGCCGCAACATGACCGTCTTCGAGCACGCGGGCAAGCTGCTCATCGTCGACTGCGGCGTACTGTTCCCCGAGGAGACCCAGCCCGGTGTGGACGTGATCCTGCCGGACTTCACCTCGATCCGCGACCGGCTGGACGACATCGTGGCCGTGGTCCTCACCCACGGCCACGAGGACCACATCGGCGGCGTGCCGTACCTGCTGCGGGAGCGGTCCGACATTCCCGTCGTCGGCTCCAAGCTGACGCTGGCGTTCCTGGAGGCCAAGCTCAAGGAACACGGCATCCGGCCGCGCACGGTGCGGGTGCGGGAGGGCGACCGGCGTGGCTTCGGGCCCTTCGACTGCGAGTTCGTGGCGGTCAACCACTCCATCCCCGACAGCCTCGCGGTCGCGATCCGCACCCGGGCCGGGATGGTGCTGCACACCGGCGACTTCAAGATGGACCAGTTCCCTCTCGACGACCGCATCACCGATCTGCGCGCCTTCGCCCGCCTCGGCGAGGAGGGCGTGGACCTGTTCCTCACCGACTCCACCAATGCCGAAGTACCCGGCTTCACCACCTCCGAGCGAGAGCTGAACCCGGCGATCGAACAGGTGATGCGCACCGCGCCGCGCCGGGTCATCGTCTCCAGCTTCGCCAGCCACGTGCACCGCATCCAGCAGGTCCTGGACGCCGCCCACCAGCACGGCCGCAAGGTCGCCTTCGTCGGCCGGTCGATGGTCCGCAACATGGGCATCGCCCGTGACCTGGGCTATCTGAAGGTCCCCTCCGGTCTGGTCGTGAGCACGAAGGAGCTGGAGAAGCTCCCGGACCACAAGATCACGCTGGTGTGCACCGGCTCCCAGGGCGAACCGATGGCCGCGCTGTCACGGATGGCCAACCGCGACCACATGATCCGCATCGGCAAGGACGACACCGTCCTGCTCGCCAGCTCCCTCATCCCTGGCAACGAGAACGCCATCTACCGGGTGATCAACGGACTCACCCGGTGGGGCGCCCACGTGGTCCACAAGGGCAACGCCAAGGTGCACGTCTCCGGGCACGCCAGCGCCGGCGAACTCGTCTACTGCTACAACATCGTCAAGCCCCGCAACGTCATGCCCGTGCACGGCGAATGGCGCCACCTGCGGGCCAACGCCGACCTCGCCATTCGCACCGGTGTCGACCCCGACCGGGTCGTCATCGCCGAGGACGGCGTCGTCGTCGACCTGGTCGACGGACGCGCATCCATCACCGGCAAGGTCCCCGCCGGCAACGTCTACGTGGATGGCATGGAAGTCGGCGGCGCCACCGAAGCGTCCCTCAAGGACCGCCTCACCCTCGCCGCCGAAGGCGTGGTCACGGTGGTGGCGATCGTCGACGCGGACACCGGCGCCCTCGCCGAGGCCCCCGACTTCCTGGCCCGGGGCTTCGTCCACGACGACGCCACCTTCGAGCCGGTCATCCCCGTCATCGAGAAGACCCTGGCCACCGCAGCCGAGGAAGGCGTCGGGGACGCGCGCCAACTCGAACAACTCCTCGCCCGCGCCGTGGCGAACTGGGCGTTCCGCACCTATCGCCGCAAGCCCCTCATCATCCCCGTCATCATCGACGCCTGAGCCATAGCCCGGCAGCACGGTCCCCGTTCCGGCCGCGGCCCCGCCCGCGACGGACTCCACGGTCGGTGCCGCCGCACGCCTCTTCCAGCTCGTCGGCCTCGGGTGAGGGAGAGGCCGCCGGCGCAGGCGATCCCCTCGCCAGGGCAGAGACGACGGCACACACGGAGCGCGCCATGCAGGCGAAGCCGGTGCCCTGCGAACCGGCACACCGCGTCATACCGAAGGAATGCGAAACTCGAATTCGGGACGGTCCCACGGGACGGCGGGCGGGTTCGCGAGGGCGGTCCCGATCCGTACGGCACCGACGCGGTGGTAGAAGTCCTCGGCGGGAAGATGCGACACGACCATGACACGGTCGAGCCCGGCGGCACGGGCCTCGGACTGCATGTGCGCGACGAGCAGTCGTCCAATACCCCGTCCTTGCGCTTCGTCGGCGACGAACAGCAGGTCGAGCTCCGGTGGAGCGAGGACCAGCGAGTAGAACCCGAGGACCCGGCCTCCATGCTCATCGGCGCCGACGGCCACGAAGGCACGATGGGCCTCGATGTAATCAGGACCCACCCGGTATCCCGCGACTGCGGCTGCGTACTTACCCTCGTAGGCGCCTGAGCCACGCACGAGCCGTGTGAGCCGTCTGGCATCCCGCGCGACGGCCCTCCGTATCGTGATCGGCTGACTGATCGGGGAAGTGCGTGAACTCATCGGGAGAGTATTTCGCACCGGGGGGTGCCTTCGTGCGGAGGGGTCGGCTGCTCGGGCAGGCGTTCCTGCACCGCTCCCGGGAACCACTCGTCCAGACCCCGCCCTGCTCCTGTCCGATACCGTCGGCAGCGCGGGCAGACAGAGAGCCGGAGCGCTCATCGAGGCGTTGCGCGAGCGGCGCCAGTCCGTGGCCACCCTCGTCCTCGCCCGGCTGGAAGGCCGGGACACGGGGCCCTGGACGCTTCGCTGGACCAGTGCCGGGCACCCGCCGCCCCTGCTGCCGGCCCCGGCGGGAACACGCAGTACCTCGAAGCCGGGCAGGGACTGATTCTCGGAACCCACCTGGGCGTCGGCAGTCATCGTCCGAGTGCCGCTCGCGCCCTGCCGCCGGGGTCCACGCTCCTGCTGTACACCGACGGCCTGATCGAGGCTCCGGGCAGCGACCTGGACAGTGGGCTCGGCCGACCGCGCCGCCATGCCCTCGCCCTCGCGCACGAACCGCTGCACACCCTGTGCGACCAGCTGTCCGCCCGGATGCCACCCGGCAGCACCGACGACATCGCCCTCCTCGCCCTGCGCCTGCCCGTGCGCTGACCGGGGCGGGCCGTGATCGATGACGGCGCTGCTCACGCCCCCGCGGTCAGCACCAGCACGTGGCACGAGCCGGGCGGTCCGGCCGTGCGGGTGTCGTCTCCGGCGCTCCGCCACCCCCACGACCTCAACGTCTCAGCCATCCCGGCGTCCCGGGCTTCCACCAACGTGACTCCGAGCGCGGCGCCGTGGTCGGCGAGCAGTCGCCGCTGCAGGCGCCGGGCGAGGTTCCAGGCACGGCCCTGGTTCTCCCGGCGCACGCGGGACGGGACGACGATCCCGGAGACGACGAAGAGCCGCCCGGGGGCGACGCGGCGGAGCAGGCTCTCCCGAACGTCTCCGTCGAAGCCCGCCCACCACGGACCGGCGCCGCCCACGGGAAAGCCGTAGGCGCATCCGGTCAGGACCGTGGTCTCCGCGATCAGCAGCGAGAACCCCGGTCGTCGTGCGTCGGCCGCGAGGTGTCGCAGGAAGGCGGCACGCGCCTCGTTCCACGCCCAGGGGCCGCCGCCGGAGACCTCCGCGTACAGGTCACCCAGCTCCTGCAGGCGGTCCTCGACCTGGCCGCGCGTCAGCGGGCGGAGGCGTTCTCCTTCGCGGGGCGAGGATCCCTGCTCCCGCATCGGTCGGCCCGGCCTGCGCGTGTGCGACCTGCCCGGTGCCGGCTGGGGCGCGGGGAGGTGCGAGGTCGTCGGGAGGAGCATGTGCGCGCTCATGGGTCGAACCCTGCCCCGGGCGCGGACCAGGGCCCACCCGGTGTCGCCGATCACCGAGAGCGGCACCGGTGCCGGAGCCGGTGCGCGGCATGCCCTCGGTGTCTCCACCGTACTCCCGGCCGGGCCCGCCACGGTGGCGCGGCGGCGGCCGACGACTGCGACAGCCGGTTCCGGGAGAGCACCGGTCTTCCGCGAGGGGTCGGTCGTGGCACGCACGCTCCCTTGCCCGGCATACCCTTCAGAAAGGGGGTGGCCGTGGTGACGCGCCGCAGTCCGCACCGACGACGGGTCGGGCAGCGACCTCAGTCGGGGTTGCACCCCCACCTGCCAGGAGGTCCGTATGAAGCACGAGCCCTTTCCCTCCGAAGGCCGCGCCGAGGTCCGCATCGTGGCCGCGACGCCAGAGGTCGCCCGGCGCGTCGCCGAAGTGCTCCGGCACTGCTTCGCCTCGACCGAGCAGCGCAGCTATCCCGCGGGCCGCGCAGGAGGCACCCGGCTCCACATCACCCTCGACACCGCTCAAGCGGCGGAACCCGCACAGTCCTGGCTCACGACCAGCACCTCGACAGAGCAGACACAGACACACGCCGACGAGGCGTGACCCGGATCCGAGCGGCCCGAGGATCCGCCGTCGCCTCGTCCCGGCGCGGCCGTCAAACCGGAGAACGACAGCCATGACGAAACTCCGCGAACGCAAGAACAACCGGAAGGCGGTCCTGCGATCCCTGTACGGGGCCGTCGAGCGCAACCGCCCCGAGGTCAATGGATCGGCGCTGCGCGCCGAGCTGGCCCTGCCCGACGAGGACCTCTCCGCCGCCTGCGCCTATCTGACCGACGAGGGTCTGATCAGCGTGGACTGGACCTCACACCACACCCCCGCCACCGTCTCGCTGACGCACGAGGGCATCCGTCTGATGGAGGAACTGGAGGAGGAAGAGGAGGAAGAGGAGGAACAGGAGGACCGGGTGAAGCCGGAGGAGGCACAGCCGGACTCGCGCAGCGCGACCGGCGGTGCCGTTCCCGGCGAGTGACGAAACGGGCAGTCGTCCGACGGCTCCCGGGACGGGACCGCACGATGGAACCCGGCGGAACACCGGCCGAAGGCGCGTCCTCGGCCGAGGCGCACACGTATCGCATGCCCACGCCTCGCCTGGCCCTCACTTCGGACGTCAGCCACGGCCCGTTGGACGGGGCCTGGTGGCGGAGTGTCGGCGGCGATCCGGTCGATCGGCAGCAGGGTGCCGTCCAGGATCACAAACGCCTTCGCCGAGGCCGTCTTCATCGCCTGGGTCAAGGCCGGCGCGAGGGCGGCCAGCACGTCGACGGCTTCGC
The DNA here is from genome assembly GCF_055572075.1 of Streptomyces sp. NPDC030820. Classification (NCBI taxonomy): domain Bacteria; kingdom Bacillati; phylum Actinomycetota; class Actinomycetes; order Kitasatosporales; family Streptomycetaceae; genus Streptomyces; species Streptomyces sp. NPDC030820. Next base: position 576,648 of record NZ_JBVIEB010000003.1, on the reverse strand, counting down.
GGACGTGGCGGTAGACGGTCGCGATCCCGATGCCTTGTGCCCCGTGCGCAACAGCAGCGGCCATGGCGGCGTTTCCATGGCCCTGACAGCGGTGGCCGCCGTCCTGCTGGGCATCGCGGTGCTCGGCACCCAGGACGACGTGGTCAGCCAGCTCGACAAGCCCGACCAGACGTCCACCGCCGCGGAGTCCCTGATCGCCCGACTGCCCCGTCTGTCGATGATCACCGGCCTGTTCGCCCTCACCTGGCTGATCGTGGTGGTCCTGATGATCGTCCGCCCCGGCTCGACGACAGGCGCATAACGGCTCAACCACCGCAGTGAACCCGGCGCTCTGCCGATGGCTGTTGACGTGGTCGTGCTGTTCAAAAGCATGCGACCCTGTTGCAACTCATCCAGCGCCGCCGGGACTGCCGCTGCTTCGCGTGTTCCGCGACCGCCTGCTGACCGTCTTTTCGATGGCCGTAGACGGGCAACTGCCTCACCGCCGAGAGGGCTAAGCCGCTCGTTCAGGTCCGAAAGGCCTGAGTATGCCAAGACGTTGCAGCTCCACGATGTGCTCTGCCGCGCGCCGCGGTGCTTCCCCACCGTTCACCAGCACACCAGCCTCGATGTTGCGCTGAGCCGCGGACTCGGTCAGGTTGGCACTGCCGAGGAAGAGGGTGCGCCGGTCGGCGACCGCAAGCTTGGCGTGCTGGCGTGAGCGCCCCTGTTCGGCCGGGTTCCGGGCCCACACCCACAGAATCAGTCCGGGCACGGACGCAAACGCGTCGGCAGGCTCCTTTCCCGAGAGAAGTCCGCCCGCGCCTGCCAGCGTCTCGACCACGACGTGCATCTCCACGCCTCTGTCCGCAGCCTTCGTCAGGGCTCGGGTCAGCGCCGGATAGGGACGGGCCGCGTACGTCATGGCCAGCAGTTCGTGCTGCGCCCCGTTGATGACCTCGATGAGCACCTGGGCTGTGGCGCGCACCGGTACGGCCGGTGTCGATGGGCCACTCCACACAGTGCGAACCTGGACCGTGTCCCGGGCCTTCCGCAGGGCAGCGACATAGCCGCGTACATAGGCAGCCGCCTCTGCGGGTGGCACCGACTCCGACTCCATCGCGCCGCAGAGTCGCGCGACGGCCTCGTCGACTCCCGGGGTCGCCAGTTCGGTCAGTATCCGTTCCCTGGAACGTGCCTGGGCCAGCAGGCCGGCGAGGTCCTTGCTTCGGGAGAGTCCGAGGGCCGCGACGGCGGTCTCGGCAGCGGCCTCGAACGCGGGGCGGCTCACGGCAGTAGACCGACCGGCGTCAGCACCGGGTCCTTGTCCTCGGCCAGCGGAACGAGGAAACGGCGATCCAGGAACCGATTGCCGCGTTCGCACGTGGTTTCCGACACGAACAGGCAGACATGACACGCGGCTCCGTGAAGGAAGTCGGCCGGGTCGTGCGGCAGGCGTTCGGCGCAGAGCGGGTCGGCCGAGCAGTGACCGGCATCGGTCAGAGCCCGGCGCACGATCCGGTCGAACTCCCGCTCCTCGGCGAGGGAGACGAGCCCGCCCAGAGTGCCCTCGGAATCCGGAACCGCGGTGTAGATGAGAATGCCGGTCCTCGGGTTGTGTTCGTCTCCCGCGTAGATCCGTTCGGCGAGCGAGGCGGAGTTGTAGCCGCATTCCAGCGCGATGGTGCGGATCAGCAGATGGGAGAGGGTGTGCAGGGCGATGTACCGTGCTCCGGGCCAGCCGTAATAGGGATCGAAGTCGCTGGTCTTGCGGTCCGACTTGCGGTTGGCGCGGAACCGCGCGTACGCCTCCCGGTGCGCCTCCATCTGTGGCGACTTGTCCATGCGCGCGGCCCACTCGGCCATCAGGTCGTCCCGCACACGCAGGAAGACGCCCTCGCCGCGCACCTCGCTGGCCGGCACCCAGTTCCGGGCCCCGCGGGACAGCTCGACACGCGTGGCGATCTCCGGCGATTCCGGGTCGGGCGCATCGAGTCGTGTGAAGCCGATCAACGCCCGTGCCTCACGCAACCGTTCGACCTGCCGTAGGTCGGCGAAGAGCTCGCTCAGAAGGGCCGGAACCGGGATCTGGCGCAGTGCGAAGTCGTCGCTGGGTGCGGGGACGGGCCCGGAAAGTGCTTCCCATTCGGGTCCGAAGAGGTCGGCTTGGACGTCGGGTGCGGAGGGAGCCGGTCCGGCCGTCCCCTGCTTGCGGGCTGTGATCGCCGCCACCACCGCGTTGGCGTCGAACTCCTTGAGGAAGGCGAACTTGGGCATGCGCGCCATGAAGTCGAACTGCCCGCGGTCCTCGATGAGTTCCAGGTCGGGCCAGTGGTCGTCGAGGAGCTTGTCGATGTCTCCGCCCTGCGCCCTGGGCAGGGCCAGGGCGCTGAGGGTGAGCGGGAACCACTGGTTGGACGCTCCGGCCACCATCAGGACCGGCTCCTGCTCGCAGCCATTCGGCTCGTAGGTGCCGAGGTGCGGGTGCCGTCCACGGCATGAGGGCAGGTTACGGCGGCCCCGCTCGCCCATGGCTTCCCGGATGTTGCGCTTCACACCGCAGGCGACGCACTCGATGGTCACGTTGGCGGCCTGGTTGCCGCCGTGGTCCTTCATGCGCAGTTTGGGACGCGGCGTCTTGCCGCATGCTTGGCCGTGGTGGACGTACGCGGTGTAAGGGAACTCGTCGAGATGGCCGGCGGTGCAGACCAGGGTGAAGCGGGCGGCCACGGCGAGTGGTTTCCCGCGCTTGCAGTCGTGGACGAACTTCGCCTCGTGCGGTGCGCGTGGGTTGGAGTTGACGAAGGTGAACTCCCCTGAGTCGATGGCGGCCAGCACGTTGCACGCGGTGCAGCGCAGCCACTGCGGGAAGGGCGTGACGGGAACTCCCACCCCCTGGGCCGCCCAGCCCTTGGGGTCCGTGTCGGCGCCCTCGAGCCAGGGAGCGGCGCGCAGCTGCTCGACCTGTCCGCGTCCGTAGCGCTGCAGGGACCGGTTGACGGCGGCGCGGAGCCGCGGCTCGTCGATGTCGTAGTCGGTGACACCGGAGTGGCTCCAGGAATCGATACCCCGGATGAGCACCGAGAAGTTGGGCAGGTCGACAAGGGCGCCGACACCGGCGGTGAACATGAGGTGGCTCGGCCGTACGGCACCGACCCTGCGGTTGCTGCCATGGGTGCTCATCGCTGCGCCTTCCTGACCGTGTCGGCCGTGACGGGGCCGTACTCGTCGCTGTCCACGGTGGTCGCCGTGTCGGGATCGGTGTCGGAGTCGGTCCCTGAGGCGCCGAACGACCAATCGGGTCCACCGCCCGAGGGCTCTTCCAGGAACGCTCCTCCGCCAGGCAGGAGCAGGTTGATCTCGTTCTCCGTCTCACGCATCGACATACCGACGGTGAGCTCGGTCCACCGGGACCCGTCCGCCCGCCTCAGCAGTCCGTTCACGACGGTCGTCTTGTGCTTCTCCTTGCGGTAGCCGAGCGCCGAGTTGCTCTCGTCACGCCTGCGGCGCCATTCGTCCTTCAGTCGGTCCAGCCGTTCGCTCAGATATTGGCGGGGCCGGTCGCCTCCCACCCGTTCGGCACGTTCCAGGAGCCGCCGTTCCACGTTCTGCGCGAGCGGTCCGTCGAGGTCGACGTCGTGGGCGTCGAGGTTGCGGGAGGTGTCGTAAGCCGCGTGCCGCAGGGCGGCGACGTAGGTGGCGGCGACGCCCCGGTCGAGTGCGCGGCGGGTGTACGGGGTGACGGAGAGGGCCTCCACCTGGCGGTAGAAGGTCGCGTGGTAGTGCTCGAAGTCCTCGTAGTGCGCGAGGTCGCGGGGGCGCGACCAGTTGTAGAGGGTCACCACCAGGCCGGGACGTGTGGCGTCACGGCCGACCCGGGAGGACGCCTGGATGTACTCGGCGGTGTTCTTGGGCTGACCGACGACCAGCATCAGGCCGAAGCGGGAGACGTCGACACCGACCTGCAGCATGGAGGTGGCGAGGACCACGTCCACGGCCTGACGGACGGTCGGCGTCATGGAGGCACGGGGTTCGCGCTTCTCCTTCACTGCGGCCGCGTACTCGCGCAGGAGGGCTCGGCGTCGGACCGAGGTGTCACGCTCGGGGTCGAACTCGATCTCCAGCCGCTTCAGGGCGGCGCCGATGTCCGCCGAGGAGATACGTGAGGTCAGCTCCTGAATGCTGAGCATCCCCGCTCTGCTCACGATGCGGTCGGACAGCGTGTCCTGGCCCTTGCGGCTGCCGTTGGCGCGCACACGGGTGGTGATGTCGTCGTCCATGTACCGCCGCATGCCGGCGAGTTCACGCGTGGCGTTGAAGTAGCCGACGAGGGTCATGTACGGGTCCGCCGGCCTGCCGTAGTCGTCGAAGAGCTGCTGCCCAGCGAGCAACAGGATCTCCGCGACGCGGATCTCGGCCGCCTTGAGACGCGTGCCGTGCGCGCACACGCCGAGATAGCGACGGCCGGGGTTCTCCCTGCTCAGCTCCACCTGCCGGGAGAAGAACGTGTCGCCGACATCGAGCACTTGGGGCGGGAAGACGGCGACCTCGCGGCCGAAGACACCGCGCACCTGGTCGGCTGCCCGCTTGGTGGTCGCGGTGGATGCGACGATCTTGGGACCGGTTTCCCGGCGCCGTCCGTCGGCGTCGGAGAAGCTCCACGTGCACAACTGGTCGATGGCGGCTTCGAACAGGCCCACGGTGGTGCCGAGCGCCCCGGATATCAGGTGCAGCTCGTCCTGGATGATCAGGTCCGGGGGCCGCAGGCGGGTGACGGGCTGGGCGGTGACACCCGGCAGGTCGCCCCTGGCGTTGTGCCGGGCACCGCAACCGGTCTTGGCGTCCAGGTCGTCGTGGCGGTAGCCGTGGCGGGGGCACAGCTCGGTGACCCTGCCGAACAGCAGCCCGGCGTAGCCGTTCCACGGGAGCTGGGCGAACTTGTCGACCGTGGCGATCAGCAGCGAGGGCGCGAGCCGGTAGATCTCCTCGTCGACCGTGAGGACGGGAATGCCCTCACCGGGCGCCTCGCGGCGGGAGAAGGGGCAGCGGTCCTCCCCCTCACCGCGCGGGCAGTACAGCAGTATGCGGCGGCGTCCTTCGTCGTACTCCATGTTGGAGCGGGCGGTCAGTCCGCTGCCGCACCAGGGGCAGGTGAGGACCTGGAGGACGCGGGCGTGCTTGTCGCTGGCGTTCTCCTTGGCTTCGGCGATCTGTTCCTTCGCTTCCTCGAACCAGTTCGGCGAGACGGAGGTGCCCACCCAGAGCCCGATGCGGAACGGCGTGGCACCCCAGCGCCGATCCCGCGCGAACTCGTGGCGGCGCAGGACTTCACAGGCGCTCACCAGGGCGGCAGCGCGCTGGAACTGCTGGGCTGTCAGAAGCCGCAGGGTGTAGCGCATGAGGACGCCCACCCCTGCCTCGCCGCTGCGGGCCTCGGCTCCCGAGCCGATCGTGCCCTGCAGGCGCCGCAGCGCGAAGGTGTAGGCGGCCAGGCCCAGATACGCCTCGGTCTTGCCACCACCGGTCGGGAAGAACAGCAGGTCGACGAGGGCTTGGCGGCCGGTGCCGCGGTGCGGGTGTCCGGGTTCGGTGAGTGAGGCGATGTTCAGCAGGACGAAGGCGAGCTGGAACGGACGCCAGCTGGCCGCCGCCTTGCCCTTGCCGTGGACCTCGGTGTGGGCCTCGCGGTAGGAGAGGGGGTCGTTCTCGCGGCCGGTCCGGGCGGCTGCGATGACGGTGTTGCGCCGCTGCAGGGCCATGGCACGGTTGGCGAACCGGAAGGCCGTCAGGGCGGTGTCGTCGGCCACGAGCCGGTCGATGCCGAGGGTGATGCGGTCGCAGACCTCAAGTGCCTGCTCGATCGCGACCTCGGCTGACTCGCGCAGGTCGTCGGGGAGCGAGCGGGCGGCGTGGCGCTGCCGTTCCAGCCAGGCGGCGTACCCGTCGGCCAGCGGAGCGAGGGCCGCGCTGAGTTCGCCCCGGCGGTCGGGCACGGCGAGCGCCGCCAGTTCGTCCATGCCCAGCTCGAGCCCCTGGAGCAGCTCCTGCTCCTCCAGTGACGGCGCGGTGGTGGCTCTCACGTCGTACTCGGGGAGCCAGACGGTGGTCAGGCGGTGGGCGTTGCGCTCGCCCTCACGGACGTGCGCGTGGACGGCGACATTGCGGCCCTTGGCGTGGCTGAGGCTGTCCCGATACAGGAGGCGCAGCCGTCGCTCCTCGGCGTCTTCCGGCACGTTGCCGTGGCCGGGCGTGTCCAGGGGATCGTCGACCGGCAGGAAGACCGCGGCCTGCTCGTCGGGAAAGGCGGTGACGTCGATCTCGGTCTGGAAGAGCCAGTGGGCGTCGCGTGCGTCCCGGGTGTCCGGCTGCCGGTTCACCAGGGCCAGCTCGACTATGCGCAGATCCTCTGCGCCCGTACGGCCGGAATGCCGGCGTACCTGGACGTCGAGGACCACGGCATCGCCGTCGAGTTCTACGGCCCGGTCGGCTCCGCCGGTCACGTCGATGTCCACCAGGCGCTCGACGGGCTCGCGCGACCAGACCCTGCGGGTCGTGCCCCGGTCGGTGGCTTCCTCCGACTGCGTGTAGCGCCCCCAGCGGACGGTGGCGCTGAGGGTGCCGACGGAGGCCGGGACGGTGAAGGACAGCCCCATGGAGGACGCCCAGATGTGTCCGGCGGCCTGCGGGCTCAACCGGTCCTGCAGGTCACTGTCGTCGCCCTCCTGCTCGTCGCCCGACTCGCCGTCCGCGCTCTGGGCGGCCGCACGGGCGATGCGGTCGGTGGTGACGGTCTGGGGGCGCGGACCGAGCATGCCGACGAGGTACCGGTCGCGTGGCCCGGAGGAGGCGCTCGGCAGGGTCTCCGTCTCGCCGTCCCAGGGGCCCAGCAGATCCCGGCGGATGTAGGCCACGAGTGCGTCGCGGACCGCGTAGGAGTCCCCGGGGCGGAACGTCTGGGGGACTTCGTCGAGTGGGTGCGGTACATCGGCCTGGGCAGGCTGGGCCGGCATGCGGTGGGTCCTTCCGGACGGATCCGTTGAAGTACGGGCTTACGCCGAGGGTGTGACGGCATCAGAAATATAGATCGTTGACTGAGTTCACACAACGATTATGGGGAGTGCCGTCGCTCGGTATCCCATCGGTCTTTAGGCTGTTGCACGCCCACCGCCCGCCTGCGACCCGAGGACGCCCATGCCCCGTCTCGCCCTTTCCGACGACTTCGTCGCGGATCTGATCTCCTTGCAGAGACCGGTCCAGAAGGAGGTCAACGACGCGATCCAGATGTTCCGGAGCCTGACCGTGCCTCAGCTCCATGCCAGCAAGGGGATGCATCTGGAGAAGCTCGAAGGGGCGCGCGACCCCCGGATCCGTACCATCCGGATCACCAGGTTCTACCGGGGTGTGCTCCTCGCCCCGGACGACGGCAGCGAGCTGTACACGCTGCTGCGGGTCGCTCCGCACGACGAGGCGATCAACTGGGCCTGCAAGCGTGCCTACTCGGTCAACGGCGCCACCGGCGCCCTCGAGGTGCGCAACGTCGAGGCGCTCGAACAGATGGAGACGTATTTCGAGACGAAAGCGGTCGAGACGCCCGCCCGGCTCTTCGCCAAGCACTCCGACACCGTGCTGCGCGACCTCGGTATCGACGAGCAGGTCCTGCGACTGGCGCGCGTGTGCGTCACAGCCGACGACCTGGCGGTGATGGCCCCGCCCATGATGCCCGCTGATCAGTACGAAGTACTGGAGTACCTGGCGGCCGAATACTCGCCCCAGGACGTCTGGGAGCAGTTGATCGCGCCGCGCGGGCAGACGGTTCGCACGGCCGAGGACCGCCCGGCCGTCACCCTCAGCGAGGCGCTCCTCAACACGCCCAACCGCATCGTGGAAGTGACCGGTCCCGGCGAGCTCGAACGCATCCTCACCGAGGACTTCACCCGCTGGCGCGTCTTCCTGCACCCTGCTCAGCGCCGGTACGCCTACCACCCCGGCTTCAACGGTCCGGCCCAGATGACGGGCGGCCCCGGCACCGGTAAGACCGTCGTCGCCCTGCATCGCGTACGGCATCTGCTGCGCACCGGGCGCGAGGGTGACCGGATCCTGCTCACCACCTTCACCAACGCCATGGCGGCCGCCCTACGGGACAGCCTGGCCTTGCTGCTCGGTGACGCCGACGCCCATCTGCTCGACCGTGTGGACGTCACAACGGTGGACTCGTTGGCCGCGCGGGTCATACGCGAGGCGCGGGGCAGCTCACCGAAACCGCTGTCGGCTGCGGCCGAGAAGAGCGCCTGGACCCGTGCCGCCGCGCGCGAGGACCTGCCCTGGTCGGAGCGTTTCCTGTCCCAGGAGTTCCGCAACGTCGTCCTGGCCCAGGGATTGCGCACGCCTGAGGAGTACCTGCGGTGTGTGCGCCGGGGGCGCGGCACTCAGGTGGGGCGGGTGCAACGCGCGCGGCTGTGGCGGGTCATGGAACGGTTCACGGGGGATCTGGCCTCGCGCGACTCGGCGACGTACACCATGCTGTGCGACCAGGCCGCCCGGATTCTGGGCGAGAAGGGGCCGCGCTATCGTCACGTCGTGGTGGACGAGGCGCAGGACCTCCACCCGGCCCAGTGGCGGGTGCTGCGCGCCTGCGTCGCTCCGCGGTCCGACGACCTGTTCCTCGTCGGCGATCCCCACCAGCGCATCTACGACTCCCGGGTCTCGCTGCGCTCGCTGGGCATCGACGTGCGCGGACGAACGTCCCGGCTGCGCGTCAACTACCGCAGCACCGAGGAGATTCTGCGCTGGTCGGCGTCCCTTCTCGACGGTCAGCCGGTGGGCCGGCTCGGTGAGGACGACGACGAGGACGGCGGCCGGGACTCGCTGCGGGGCTACCGTTCCGAGCTGCACGGCCGCGCCCCGGTGGCCCGGGGCCACGCCAGCCAGGACGAAGAACTGCGCGCACTGGTGGAACAGATCCGGATCTGGGTGGACCAGGACGGGGTCAAACCGTCCGAAGTGGCGGTGTGCGCCCGGTTCAACACGGTGGTCGACGCGGTCATCGCGCGCCTGCGCCGGGAGGGCGTCCCGGCGGTCGCGGTCAAGGACGACCCGGGGCCGAAGGTGTCGGGTGTGCGTGTGGCGACCATGCACGCGATGAAGGGGCTGGAGTTCCGCTGCGTGGCCGTCGTGGGCGTGACGTCGAGCGTGCTCCCCTTCGCACCGCAGGTGACGCCCGTCGACGAGGACGCCGTACAGCACCGTTCGGACCTGCTGGCCGAGCACTGCCTGCTCTTCGTGGCCTGTACGCGGGCGCGCGACGCACTGGCGATCTCCTGGAGCGGTGAGCGGAGCCGCATGCTGGACCCGGTCGCCGGCTGAGACGCGCAGAGCCCTGTCACACGGACCGGAGGACCATGCGGTCCGTGTGACAGGGCCCTACTGCGCGAGTGCCGTGGCTCGTTTCAGGCCCGGATCTCCCGCACGACGACCGTGCGCGGCTTGCCCCGGGACGCGTCGTACGAAATCTCACGTCCGGCGGGCTGCCACATCAACGCGTGCCCGAGCGGGGAGGAGGGGGAGACGATGTCCGCCTCCTCGGTGGGCAGTTCGGCGACGGTGTACAGGTTGTCCTCGTCCACCTCGCCGTCGAACTCCAAGACGAGCAGCGCGCCAGGTATCACGACGTCCGGGACGGCCGGTTCCCGCACGACGCGGACGGTGTCGAGGAACGTCCGCAGGAAGGTGAGGCGCTTCGTGCGCCGGTCACGCCGGTCGCCCTGAGTCCTTCTGAGGAAGACAAGCTGCGCCGGGTCAGTTCCCTCAGGGGTCTCGTCAGGTGCGTCCAGGGCGGCCTGCAGCTGCTGCACCTCGCGGACCAGCCGGTGGAACACGGTGGTGGGGATCTCCCGGGCCGAAGCAGGCGCCGTCTCCTCGGCCGGACCGTGCAGCGACTCGCGCGGATCGGCCGGTGCCGTGGGCTCCGGCCGATCCGGCGCCGCCCGGACGAGTCCGGCGTCCGTGCCGGTGGCCGCGCTCACCGCGCTCTGCTGCTCGATCGCGAGGTCCTCACCGGCCGGCTCGGTCTCAGCGTGCTCCTCGCCGGCGGTGGCCACGAGCTCCTCCGGCTCCTCCCGCACCGGCTCGATACCCAGCCGTTCCAGCTCGGCCCAGAGCGGAGCCAGCGCCTGCTCACGGTCGAGGTGGAACCGGCTGCCCCGGATCCGGACGAACGTCCAGTCGACGCGTTCCAGGTCCCGCTGCCGGGCAGCCCCGGTGGAGGCGTCCTCGCCCTCGGCGAAGGCGTCACCGTCGCAGGCGACCGCCAGCCGGCGTGTGCCGCCCTCGACGACCAGGTCGATCGTGTGGCGGCCCACCTTGTATCCCGGGCGGACCCGATAGCCCCGCGCCGTCAGTTCCAGGTACACCTTCTGCTGGAACAGGCTGTCGAACGCTTCGTGCCGGACGTCGGGCAGCACCTCGCCCTCGACCGCGGTGCTTTCCTCCTCCGCGGGCCGGGTGAGGTGGTCGAGCCACCGTCTGCGCAGGTCGTTCTCGTGGAACTGCTCGACCCGCGCACTGTGGAACACCCACACCTGGTCCTGGGCACGGGAGGCCGCCACGTTGATCCGCTGCTCGTAGGTCTTGCCGTTGAAACCGCCCGGGACCGTGCCTGCCGCGGTGGTCGCCGAGTTGACGCAGGAGACGAACATGATGTGCCGCTCGTCGCCCTGGAAGTCCTCGGCGTCGCCGACCCGGATGCGCCGCTCCTCGCGCTGCTCGTAGTCGAGGCGCTCGACGAGCAGGTTCTCCAGCTCCGTCAGGTGTCCCTTGCTGGCGCGGAGACTGATGACACCCATGGTCCTGCCGTCGTAGGCGGGATCGGCGCAGCAGCGGACGATCGCGTCGACCAGCGCCTCGGCCTCGGCGGTATTGGTCAGCCGGGAGTTGGCGCCCAGGGCTTCGCCGTTCTCCACGTACACGGTGTGGACCGGGGGCAGCCGGTCCGCACCGTACTGCCGCAGAGGCAGCAGATCACGGTTGTAGCAGAGGTCGTTGGAGAAGGAGATGATCTCCGGCATGCACCGGAAATGCTCCTTGAGCATGAGCGTGCCGCGGCCCGCGGAGAGCGCTTCGGTCAGGTCGAAGAAGCTGGACTCGGGACCGAACAGACTGCGCACGTCCGGCTCCAGCGCGGTGAGCAGACGGTCCCTGAGGTGGAAGTACTCGTCCTGCTTCAGGCCGACGTTGGACGGGCTGACCTGCTTGCTGTCGCCGACGACGACCATCCGGTCGGCCAGCCAGCTCAGCAGCATGGCCTCCAGGCCCGACTGGCTGGCCTCGTCGACGATGACCACGTCGAAGATGCCGGGCCGGTCCATGGGCACCGTCTCGGCGACCTGGTGCAGGGGCATGATCCAGGCCGGCACCGCCGTCTGCGCCTTGCGCAGGGCGGCCTGGGCGTCGCGCCGGTAGCGGTGCTGGTACTTGCCCTTGATGCGCCGGGCGGCCTGCTGATACGCGCTGAGCGCCCGGGACTGGTCGCCGGTCAGCAGGCCGAGGCAGCGGTGCCAGGCGCGGGCGGCAGCGAGCCGCGCGAGCATGATGCGGGCTTCGTCGTCAGCCTCCGTCAGCCGCCTGCGCAGGGCGCGTTCGGCCTCGGGGTCGGTCAGCCGCTCCATGCGCTCGCGCCACGCGGACCAGGCCCAGGCCTCGGCGAGCGAGGGCAGCCTGGTGTCCCAGGCGGTGTCCTCGTGCGTGCCCGCGATGCGGTCGGCCAGAGCCGGAAAGGCATCGCGGACACGGGTGAGAGCCATGTCCTGTTCGGCGCGCAGCCGGGCGGCCTCGCGCACCTCGGCCATCTCGTCGCTGAACGAGCGGTAACCGTCGGGGTTCCGGTCGCGCACGGCGTCGAGGGCGTGCATGACCGCGGGTGCGACACCGGGCCGGTCGTTCCATGCCCGCAGAAGTTCCTCGGTGTCCGCGATGACCTTGCGGGACTGCTCGGCCGCGCGCAGGGTGGTCGCCGCGCGCAGCAGGGTTCGTACGGCGTTCTCGACGGACGCGTCGTGCCAGGTGGCGACGGCCAGGGCCGGCGAGGTGGCCGCGGCGGTCAGCACGTCGGTACGAGCGGCGGCGACGGCGAGCAGTGCGTCGAGCACCTCCGCGTCCTGCCGCAGCCGTGCGAGGCGCGGCCCGTGTCCGTGCCAGGCGGCGGCGGGGGTGCCCCACTCGGACTCCACCTGCGACAGGCGCAGTTCGAGCTGAACGCGGGCGAGGACGACGGCCGCCGTCGCGATGTCCTCCGGGGCCCGTCCGTCGACCCGTACGGTTTCCGCGAACGCGCCGACCGTTTTCGCCAGCTTGGAGCGCATGCCGAGGGGCCCGCGCAGCTTCTGGCCCTGGCCGAGCCCGTCGTGCAGGGTGGTGGCCTGGGCCAGCGCCGCGGCCGGTTCGTACTGCTCCAGGCCGCTGACCATGGCCGTGCCCAGGGTGGCGAGGGAGACGTCCACGGCCGCCAGTGTCTCGGTGACGGCGGCCCGGCGGCTGCGTGCCTGCCAGTCCTGGCCCTCGGTCACCTGCTTCAGGAGCGTCCCGGCCCAGTCGCCGGCCGGGGCGGCGAGGGACGCCGAACGGGCGCGGGCGGCGGAGAACGCGTCGAGCGCCGAGGACAGCCGCTGCTGTTCGGCTTCGCTGAGGCTCCGGACGGCCGTGTCGTACTCGGCGCACAGGGGTTCCTGGCGCGCGGCAGCATGCGCATGCTCGGCGGACCGTACGACGCGCACCGCGTCCTCGAAGTCGCCGGGGGCCGGCAGTTCGGAGGGGCCGGGCACGTCGGCCGCCAGGGCCTGGTGGTGCGGGGTGTACGCGCGGGTGGTGTGCAGCAGGCGCAGTGCCTCGTCGGCGGTCAGCGTCGGCTGCTCCTGCGGGACCGGGCCCAGCCAGTCGTACCGTTCCGCCTCCGCGGTGAGGCGCTCGGCGATCTCCTGGAGGCTGCCGCTGTAGTCGCCGATCTCCGCGTCGAAGCGATGGGTCTCCTGTTCGCGCAGCACGGCGAGGTCGCGCAACATGGCCTGCTGGGCGGCGCGGGCTTTGGCGAGGCGTGACTGGAGCGCTTTGATCTGCTTCCGGGATTCCTTCGCGTCGTATCCGGCGTACTCGCTGAGGATCCGCTGCACGGACGCCTCCAGCTCGCGCTGGGCGGCCGCGCCGTCCTCGGTGCGGCTCACGCACAGGTCACGGATGGATTCCGGCAGTTTGTCGCGCAGCACGCGCAGCGCGCGCGGGGTGTGGCTGGTGATGAGGACCCGCTTGCCCTGGGCGAGCAGGTCAGTGACCAGGTTGGCGATGGTGTGCGTCTTGCCGGTGCCGGGTGGGCCCTGGACGACGACCAGCCGGTTGGCGCGCAGGCGTTCGGCGATCGTGCGCTGTTCCTCGTTGGCCGGCAGCGCGAAGTACATCTCGCCGGTGTCGTTCGCCGTGCTGTCGTCCTCCGCCGCCGCGAGGTCCGCCGCCGTCAGCGCACCGTCCCGGCCCGCGATGTAACTGAGCAGATCGGTGGGCGGGGAACCCGCGTCGATCTGCCGGGCGATGGCCTTGAGCGCGTCCATGGTCGAGCGGCGGCTGCGCTCGCGCAGGACGAGTGCGGGGGTGAGTCCCACATGCGGGACGTCGAGAGCGCGCGGCTTGGCCCGCTCCACGCTCGGCGTGTAACTGCCCGCACTGTGTGCGGCGTTGGCCCAGCTGCGCAGAGCGGTGTGCACGGCGTCGAGGTGTTCGGGGTCCGTGACGTCCAAGGCGCCTTCCAGCACCTCGACGATCTCCTCTCGCACGGGTCCAGGAACGTGCTGGGCCCCTTCGAGCATGCCCTCCTCGAGTTCCAGGCCGGCTCCGGTCGGGTCCGGGGCGGCCGTGAGCGTGCCGGTCGACGGGTCCAGCCGGAGGGTGGCCCGGTGGGTGACGAGGTGCCGTTCCACCCGCTGCCCGGACGTCGTCTGCCAGGTCAGCCGCCCCAGTCCGAGGACGAGTTCATAGGCCTCTCCGAGGTTGGCGGCGTCCTCGTGCATCTTGTGCAGCCGGTCGTACAGCCTGACGACGGGGTCGATGGCGCCGCGTCGCTCCGCCCAGGCGAGCCATTCCTGCTCCCAGGCGGCGTACAGCTTCTCGATCTTCTCCCGCTGGGGGTGCTCGTCCAGCTCGTGGTAGGTCTTGTCGAGCGGTATGCCCCGCGACCAGTCGGGGAACTCGGGTTCGATGCGCCGGCGCAGATGCGGGGCGCGGGTCTGCTTGAAGTCCCGGATGCGGGTCTCGTCGACCCAGGGCGCGAGCAGGGGCTTGGGATGCGGTGCGTCCTCGCGTTCGGGGCGCGCGACGGTCAGCCAGGCCGGCTCGTCGGTGGCGAGGACGCCGTCGATCATCACCTCGACGCCGTCGTCGTCGGGCAGTTCGTCGAACCACACGGTGCCGGCCGCACCGTCGAGCGTGCGCACGGGGCGGGTCTTCGACTCCTCCGCCTCGGCGAGGAACCGGAAGATCTGCCGGACGCGTGCGGCGTCGAGCTCGTCGGCGGACAGCTGCGGTGCTTGTGACTGCGTGACCCGGCGCCCGGGTCCGGCCGGCTGGGCCGGGACGGCGTCGAGCGCGACCCGCCCGGCGCGCGGCTGCCCGGCTCCGTCGGCGGAATCGCCGAGGTCGCCCACAGGCGCCTTGCCCGAAACTCCGTCGGTGAGCAAGGCCTGCTGATGCTCACCGAACAAGACGGCCTGGTCGGACAGCACCGGCGCGGTGCGCGCATCGGCAAGGCCGGTGCCGAGGGAGGCCGGTACGGGGGCCGCGGCCGTGGTGAAGGTGACGCTCTCCCGGTCGTGCGCGCGCGGAAATCGGACCTCTATGTCCAGCTCGCCGGCGGTGCCGGCCGGAATGCTGTAGGCCCACGTCGCGGAGACCCTGCGCCCGTTGCGCAGCGTGCCCGCCAGCGCGTCGTCGAGCACGTCACTGCGGTAGTCCTGCACCTGACGGCCCGTCTTGCCGAACGGACCGCCGCGCACCAGCAAGGTGACGCCGTCGATGTCGAAGGGCCGCCCGGTGCCGTTGCTCAGGTGCAGGGTGCAGCGCACCAGGTCGTCGCCCGGCCGGTACCCGTGACCGTCGTCAGGACCGGCCAGTTCGTAAGGAACTACATCATCCACCCGTACGTACAGGCCATCACCGTACTGGTAGACGGAACCGACCGGCTGCAGACCGTCACTGCGCCCGCTCTCATCCTGGGTCACACGCCCCACCCCACTGCTGCTGAGGGCCATCCGGTGGCCCGTCCGGTGGACATTCCGCCCGGCCGCCCCAAAGCCCGGCCACAAGGCGCCCCCCGGCGCGCGAACTTGGGTGTGAACTGAGCACACGCGGCGAGCGTATCAGCAGGGCAGGACATCCGGCCCCGCCATGAACGCCTTACCGGCCCACATCACCACTGATGCGTGATCAATCAGCGACGTCAACCCGCCTGCGACGACACCATAGCCACCATCGCTCGCCCAATGGAATACATTGACTGAGTTCACAGAAAACCGGCAAGATGTTCTCGGCGTCACCCGTGCGGTATGCGTGATGCCACTCCCAGAGGAAGGTAAGCACGCCATGCACATGGAAGTGGTCGACGTCTCGCCCGAGTTGGCGGCGCACTGGCTCACGCGCAACACCAACAACCGACCTCTCAGCAAGACCACGGTGCAGCAGCTGGCGGGGCAGATACAGCGCGGGGAATGGCAGTTGACCCACCAGGGCATCGCCTTCGACGAGGACGACATCCTGATCGACGGACAGCACCGCCTCGCGGCCATCGTCAAGGCGGGTGTCACCGTGCCGCTGACCGTCGCGCACGGCGTTCCGCGCACCGCCTTCACCGTGATGGACACGGGCCGCAAGCGCACCGGCCGCGACGCGCTCGCCCTCGCCGGCGAGGCCAATGCGACCCACCTGGCGGCCGCCCTGCGCGGGCTGCACCTGTACCGGAACGCGCCCAACTCCTCGTGGAGCGGAGGATCGTCGGTGACGAGCAACGACCAGCTCCTGGATCTGCTCGGAAAGCACCCCGGCATCCGCGACGCCCTGCACCACGGCATCGCGTTGAACCGGGGGTGCCGTATCACCGTCACGGCGGCCACGATCGGCTGGTACGTCACCACCGAGGCCCGACCCGACATCGACCAGTCCGCCTGGGAGGAGGGGGTCGTCACGGGCGCGCGTCTCGAGCCGGGCGACCCGCGTCTCACTCTGCGCAACACCATGCTCAACCTGGCCCTGGGCAACGCACACCGGCGTCGCGACGACTCTCGCGAGCACCTGCTCTACTACCTCAAGGCGTGGAACGCCTGGGTCGAAGGCCGCAGCATCAAGCTGCTGCGCCGCTCCCCCAACGAGACGATGCCGCGCATCTCCAGCCGCTCGGCTCTGACATCGGCGGACAACAGCGCCTGAAGAGGCATAGATTCAACGCACAGCCGCCCCTGGCGCGAGAAACACCGGGACATGGATGGGCCGGGCCTGTGGCACTCGGCAGGGGGACACGCGGGAAAGGAGGCGCATGCGCGCCCAGGAGATCACCTTCCTCAAGCTCGTCCAAGGTGACAAGCAGTTTCAGGTCCCGCTCTACCAGCGCACGTACAGCTGGGGCAGGGATCAGCTCCAGCGGCTGTGGGAGGACGTCGGGGAACTTGTCGAACAGCACCTGGCCGGCGAGTCGGCGGCGCCGCACTTCCTCGGCTCGGTGGTGCTCGCACCGGGCCAGATCCAGGCGGGCGGGGTGCAGAGATGGCTGGTGGTGGACGGTCAGCAGCGGCTGACCACGCTGATGCTGGCCTTCACGGCGTTGCGTGACCATCTGAAGGAGACTGGTGACGCGCGGGGTGTGGACCGGGTGCACCGCCAGATACTGGTCAACGAGTTCCACGAGGGTGCGGATCATTACCGGTTGCTGCCCACGCAGGCGGACCGTGAGGCGTACACCGCCTGTATCCGATCCCGGGCCGACGCCGGCGGAGGCGACAACATCGGGGCTGCCTACCGGTTCTTCCGCGGTGCGCTGGCCGAGGGTCACGAGGCCGGCGACGAGCGGTGGACCGCCACGGTCGAGACGGTCCTGAAGGACCTGCTCTCCATCGTGGAGATCACTGCCGAGTCCGGGGACAACGTCTACCGGATCTTCGAGTCGATCAACAACACGGGTGTCGGGCTCAGTCAGAGCGACCTGTTGCGCAACTACGTGTTCATGCTGCTGCCCAAGCGGGGCGAGCGGATCTACCAGGAACTGTGGCTGCCCATGCAGCAGAGCCTCGGCCCGAAGAACCTCGAACTGCTGGTCTGGCTCGACTTGGTGGTGCGCGGCCACTACAAGACCAAGCAGAGTGAGATCTACCGCGAACAGCAGAAACGGCTCCAGCCGCTGGCCGGTGACGAGGACGCACTGCAGCACGAGATCGAGCAACTGGCCGAGCGGGCCGGGAGGTTCCTGCGCATCGTCGATCCCGCCCGTGAGCAGTCCCCCGCCCTCCGCGCGGTCCTGGAGCGGCTGGCCTCCTGGGGTGGCCAGACGCACTACCCGCTCGCACTGCACCTGCTGGATCTGCTCGCGGCCGGCCGGACGACTCCGGACGACGCGGCGCAGGCGCTCGGTTACGTTGAGTCCTACCTGGTACGGCGCCTGATCTGCCAGACGCCTACGACCGGCCTCAACCGGATCTTCATGGAGGCGCCGAAGGAGCTGGAGACCGACCGGCCCGCCGCCGAGGCGGTACAGCGGTTCCTCTCCGGCCGTCGCCGTCGCTGGCCGAGCGACGAGGAGCTGCGCGAGGCGATCCGCACCAAGCCGTTCTACTGGAGCGGCCGTCCTCCGCAGCGCAGCTACATCCTGCGCCGCCTGGAGGAGAGTTACCGTCCCTCCGAGCCGGTGGACTTCGCCAAGGCGTCCCTCAGCGTGGAGCACGTACTGCCGCAGCGACCCGCTCCGGCGTGGTTCGACCTGCTCGCCGAGGAGACGGAGCCGCACCAGACTCCGCAGGAACTGCACGACCTGCTGGTGCACACGCTCGGCAACCTCACGCTGACCGGTGACAACGCCAAGCTGTCCAACCACCCCTTCGAGCGCAAGCAGCAGATCCTCGAATCCAGCGCCCTGCGCATGAACCTCGAGATCGCCTCGGCGCAGCGCTGGGGCAAGGCGGAGATTCTGGCGCGTGCCGACCGCCTGTCCGAGCGCGCGGTGGACCTGTGGCCCGGCCCGATCGGCGGGGTCAAGCCGGCCGGTGAGGAGTCCCCGGGCTGGGCCGAGCTGCGGGCCGCGCTGGTGGCGATGCCGAGCGGCACGTGGACCACGTACGGCGATGTCGCCGAGCTGATCGGCAGCCACCCGGTGGCCGTCGGAGCGTACCTGGGCGGCAACTCGACGGTGATCGGCGCCTACCGAGTGCTCACCTCGGAAGGCAAGATCTCCCCTTCCTTCCGCTGGGCGGACGGCGACGACCGGCAGCCGCCGCAGGAACTGCTGACGAGCGAGGGTGTGCGCTTCGACACCTGGGGCCGGGCGCACCGTTCGCAACGCCTGACCGCGGCGGAGTTGGCGACGCTGCTGGGGAAGGACGTGGCACAGCCACCGGCGCACGATCCGCTCCCCGAGGGCGAGGACGCGGCGGCGGCCGAGCGCTTCCGCGCGCAGCTGCGGGAGAACTGGCCGGACGCGCACCCTGGTGTCATGACGGTCCTCGACTTCTGGCGCCGGCAGGGCGGTTACGTCAACTACGGCCGTCATGAGGAAACCAGTTGCTTCCCGATGCTGGACGTCGGCACGAGCCATAGCCCCCACCTGCTCTGGCCGATCGTTGTCTATCCCGTGAGTGGCACGGTCGAGGTGGTCTTCCAGTACCTGAAGTCCCGCACCCCCTTCGACGACACCGAACAGCGCCGGGAGTTGCTGAACCGCCTGAACAAGATCGGCGGCATCGAACTGCCCGAGGCGAAGCTGGAGCTGCGTCCGTCCTTCCCGGTGAGTGTCTTCGCGGAGCACGGTGAAGAGATCTGCGAGGTGCTGGACTGGTTCGTGGGGGTGGCGGCGCTGGATCTGGCGCAGAGGGACTGAATGCGGTCGGGAGTGTCGAAAGGGGGACATCACTCGTGCGGCTTTTGAACGACCTCACGCTGGTCCGCAACGACGGAACGCGCAGAGAGAAGACAGGCACGACCTGTTCCGGCGTGATGTCGCGGGCGAACGCCATCGAGTGGGAGCTACGGCTCCCCGGGCAATCCACGCTGACAGTGCATGACAATCATTGGGCGAACGGCGAGCGGGATGTGGTGCTCTACAAGCCCACGGTCGTCCCGGAGATGCCCGCAGCCCTCTCCAACCTGCACAACAGGCTGCGTTCGGGGGTCTCCACCACTGTGACACGTGGGGAACTGCGCATCATGGTGTTCCCCACGTACGTCGACACGCAGGACAGGCCACGGATCAAGAAGTCCCTCACGACTGCTCACCTCGCGGACGAAGTGGGGTGGCACCATCTCAGAGAGCTGACCGCTCGAGAAGGTGTCAGGTTGGAGGCTGCTTTCGACCGACCGGATCTGCCTCCGGTGGACCTGGACGACCCGCAGGACGAGAAGCCCTTCCAGCACGCCTTGTTCTTTCCCGCCGCCGATCACGAGACACCGGTGGCCGCGTTCGTCTGCTTCCGGATCGTGCCCGTGCTGCGGCACATCGGCTGGCTGCCGCCGGACGACGACTGAGGGACCGAACCCCGGCTTCTCCGGAATCCGACGGTACGGTGTGGGCAAATTCGGCGCACACCGTGCCCTCAGCCGTCCGGCCTACCGCACACCGCCGACCGCATGGAGCCCTATGGCCAGCCAGCACATACCCAACCCGCAGGCGGAATTCCTGAAGGAGAAGAGCGCGGTGTCCCGGGTACGCGGACTGCTGCTCGGCCTAGCCCTGGGGGACACCCTCGGCGCCGCCCGGGGCAAGTTGCCGGCCGACGGTCCATTGCGAGCCGGGGTCAGCACCCAGCTGGCCTGCTTCACCGCCGAGGGAACCATCCGCGCTCTCGTGCGCAGCGACCACAAAGGGATCGGGCCGTCCTCGGGGGTGGTGTGGCACGCCTACTGCCGGTGGGCCGCCCTACAGGGGATCGAGGTCGAGCGGATGCGGCGCCGCTGGGCCGGGGGCCGCGCCGACAAGATGTGGCCGGACGGCTGGCTCGCCCAGGTGCCCGTGCTGGCCGCGCGGCGAGGTTCAGCACCGGCAACCGTGGCCGCCCTGTCCAAGATCGAGCAGGGCACCGTGGAGAGGCCGACGACGACCAGCCGCGGCTGCCACGCGCTCACCCGTACTCTTCCTGCCGCTGTGGTAGGCGCCGCATACGGCTCGAAGGCGTCAGCGCAGTGGGCCCGTGAGACCGCCGCCATCACCCACGGCGATCCGGCCGCGCAGTCCACGGCGGCCCATGCGGCCGTGCTCGTCGACCACTGCCTGACCAGCAGACCCGAGACGCAGGCTTCCTTGTCCGGCAGGGAGCCTCGGGTGCGGCAAGCGCTGATGGACGGCATCCATGCCCTTTCCCATGCCGACCGCGACCTGACCGCCGACGAGCACGACCGACTCATCACGCCCCTACGGCAGGCCGAGGACCAGCCCGCGGACGCGGGACGGCTCGCACGGCTCGCGCCGGACGCCACCGCGCCCTCGGCACTGCTCGGCGGCCTGTACGTCGCCGCCTCCTTCCCCGACCGAGCGCAGGTCGGCGCCGCACTGCGTTTCGCCGCCGGGGCGCCGGACGGTGACTCGGTGGCCTGCGTGGCCGGCGCGCTGCTCGGAGCGGCGCACGGTGTGGAGGCGCTGCCCGTCGATCTGATCAGCCGCCATGAACTGGCCTGGGTCCTCGACACCCTGGCCCGCGACCTCGTCGCGCAGCTCACCGACTACCCCAGCGGCAGCGAGTACATCAAGGGGTGGGACCCGCACTGGTGGAACCGCTACCCCGGCTGGTGACCCGCCGGCCGGCGTCCCGACTGCGCTCGTCGAACAAACCTCGTCGAACAAACGGCGACGGCCCCCTGTGTTGGAGCTGGTGAGGCTCCGGGGGCCGTCCCTTGAGAGGAGAGAGTGCTCACGAGCAGGCCCTCGTGATCATCGTACACGAGGCATACCGCGAAGACGCCGAGGAGATTGGCCGGCCAGGAAGCCAGCTGACGCAGAGTCGAAAGCATGTGGCTCATGTACTGAGTTCACAAGTATTCTCGACTCAGATCGGCGCTCAAGCTGTCCATCGCCGCGCAGGAGGCATAGGCTCACCTTGCACAAGGCGGACGGTCGGGGAGGGGACCCGCGCATGCGGAAGGGCAGTGTCGAGTACGAACAGGCGTTGGACGCCCTCGTCGGGATTCTGCAGGATCGGGCGCGCCAAGGGGCCGAACCTCTGCAGTACGGCCAACTGAGCAGCGAACTCAGGCGGCTAGGCCATCAGGTGCCGCCCCATGAAGGCCCGCTGCCTCACCTGTTGGAGGACGCGTCCGCCCAAGGAAGCCCGGACGGATCACTGCCCCTGCTGTCGGCACTGGTCGTGCTGAAGGATACGGGCATGCCGTCCGGAGGCTTCTTCAAGTTGGCCCGCCGTGCCCCGTACCGACGTCCCGGCGACGACGTGCGGTTGTGGGTCGACGAATTGAAGGCTTTGGCGGAGCATTACGCCGACCGCTGACACGTTCGGCGTCGACGCCCTGAGCCGCACGTACCCGCCGTACCGCTTTTCGACCTGCACCGGGCCTGCTCGTTTCCGGCGAGGTCCGCGCGGGGTCCACGCGGGGTCATGCTCGTCTCCGAGTACGTCAATGTGCCGCCGGAAGCGGACGGTTGCTTGCCGAGGATCACCCGCCCGTCCGGATCGTGAGCCACCGGTGACTCACCTGGGCCGATCTGTACGCCCCCCGTCTGCTCCCCGACCGCCCAGGGCTGCCGCCGTCGGCCCATCTGTCACACCCTGGCCTGCTCAGGCCAGGCCCCAGTTAGAGGAAGTGTTCGTGAGCGAAAACGGCCCCGCCGGAAGAGTCCAGCCGGCTCGTCCGGGCGACCCCTCCCGCATAGGCCCCTACCGGATCGTCGGCCGCCTCGGCGCCGGAGGCATGGGCACGGTCCATGCCGGAGTCGCCTCCGACGGAACGCGCGTGGCGGTAAAGGTGATTCACCCCGAGCAGGCGCAGGATCCGGAGTTCCGCGCGCGTTTCAAGCGCGAGGTCGAGCTGTCGTCCCGTGTGACCGGGCCGCACCTCGTCCCGCTGCTCGCCGCCGAGCCGGACGCGGAGACCCCATGGTTGGCCACCGCCTACGTTCCGGGGCCGACGCTGAACCAGCACCTGACCACTCACGGACCGCTCGCCGAGGGAAGCCTGTACGCCTTCGCGGCCGCCACGGCACAGGCACTGGCCGCCATTCACGCCGCGGGGGTGGTACACCGTGACGTGAAACCGCAGAACGTCCTCCTCACGCCCGCCGGCCCCCGGGTGCTGGACTTCGGCATCGCCCATGCCGCCGACGGCACCAGCGTCACCCGCACCGGGGTGATGACCGGCACCCCTGGCTGGATCAGCCCCGAACAGTACCGTGAGGGCACCGCGGGTCCGGCGGGCGACATTTTCGCGTGGGGAGCGCTCGTGGCCTACGCCGCCACCGGGCGGCTGCCGTTCGGAACCGGCGCACCCGATGTGGTGGCGTTCCGCGTGATGTCGGGCGAGTGGGATCTGGACGGCGTTCCCGCACCGCTGCGCACCGTCGTGGAGAAGGCACTGGCCAAGGAACCGGGTGACCGCCCGTCAGCCACCGAAGCCGCCCAGGAGTGCACGGTCCTGCTGGCCTCCCAGGTCACTCAGGTGGTGAGCCGCGACGCGATGCCGGCTACGGCCGTGGACATGGTCGCAGCCGTCTGGGACGTACCGGCCGGGGAGGATCCCGTGTGGCACCTGTCTTCGGGGCGGAGTCGTTCGAAGAAGCGACTGGTCGGCGCCGTCGTCCTCGCGGCGGGCGTCGTCGGCGGCCTGGCTGGGGGTGCGGCGGCGCTGCTGCCCGGGCATGCCGGGAACGGCACGCACGCATCCTCGTCCGCGGCCTCTGCTTCACCGTCCTCCTCGGCCGGTTCCCGGCGGCCCGCCGCGAGCAGTGCGAAGAGCGACACGACGGCGAAGCAACAGACGGCGAACGGCGGTTCGGCGACCGCGGAGAGCTGGGACCAGGCGCGAGCGGCACAGGGCGCGGGTGAGCACGACGTGGCACGCGCGATCCTGCACGACGAGGGCGTGGTGGCCCAGGAGCTGAGCGGCGGCGCCGAATTCTCTCCGGAAAACGTGCGGTTCCACGAGTCGCGCCGGGAGGTCTACCTGGCGTACAGGCTGACCTCCGACGAGCAGGGCACGATGTACGCGGAGACGGAGATCGCCAGGAACATGTGTCTGACGGTGAGGGATGTCGTACTCCGTCTGCACCCGGATCTGCCGTACCGCAAGTACGTCATGGTGAGGGAGGAGAAGGGCCGTGCCCCCCAGGTGACGTGGCAGGACGACTTCATCACGAACTCCAAGTGCCAGACAGCAGCCGACGACGGCACCGGACAGGTCTCGGACGGCACCACGCAGGACTGGCAGCCGGACGAGAACGGACTCGGGCAGGCCATGATTCCCAGCACCGACAGCGCCGAGATCCGGGTCGCGGACGGCGCCGCGAGAAAGATCATCGCGGGGACCAACGAGATGCGCCAGAGTCTCGGCACCGATCGGGTACTCGGCAACGAGCAGATCAAAGTGGGCTTCGACCCGGCGAATTCGGCGATGTACGTCTGGTCGGACTACGTGCAGTGGAACCAGCAGCAGGTCGAGGCCTGGGCGGACATGGCCGCCGGCAAGGCATGCCGGGCTCTCGTGAGCGAACGGGAGAGCGCGGGCAGCGCGTGGCCGTACACCCGGTACGCCGTGGCGGAGATCGGTGGCTCCCACTACTTGATGATCCGTTGGGGTACGGCCACCACGCTGTCCGACTGCCCCGCCTGAGTGATGACTCCGGGTGCTGAGGTTGACCCTCGACCTTGTCGAGGGCTCAGAGTTCCGGGTGTGGAGAGCGAGATGCGCAGCATCGGGGAGATGGCCCGGGACAGCGGACTGAGCGTGAGCGCGCTTCGGTTCTACGACCGTGCCGGTGTGCTGGTCCCCGCTTGGGTGGACCCGGTCAGTGCCTACCGCTGGTACGAGCCCGAGCAGCTCGAAGAAGCCAAGTTGCTGGCCCGTCTGCGCCGGGCCGGCATGCCCCTCGCGGACATCCGGCTGGTACTGGCCGGCTGGTCGAGCGCGGACACGGACCTGGTGCGCGGGCTCCTCCAGGCGCACCTGCGCCGCCTCGAACTGGGCCTGGCCGACGCCCGCAGCGAGTTCTCCACGCTCCGAGCACTACTCGATCACAGGGAGAACCCCATGACTTCGCTCAGCACCGCCACCGTCCAGCTGTCCGTCCCGGCGCCGGAGCTGGCCGCTGCGCTGGACGCGGTCCGTTTCGCGGCCAGTACGGACCCTGATCTGCCGATGCTCGGCGGGATCCTGTTCGACATGGAGGGCGAGGAACTCAACCTGGTGGCCACGGACCGCTACCGGATGGCTGTCGCGCAGGCCGCTGCCACTGGGCACGACGGGCCGCGCGTGCAGGCCATCGTGCCACTGCCTCTCGCCGATGCGATGCGGGCGCTGTTGCAGGGCGAGGAACCGGTGCGGCTCACTGTGGACGGTGACCGGGTCTCGCTGGAGTCCGACGACCGCCAGGCAGCCGGCCAGTGCCTCGACCACGACTTCCCTGACTACCGTCGCCTGGTCCAGCTGCCGGCCGGCCGCCGGACCCTCGTCGACGTGACGGCTTTCCGGGAGGCACTGGAGACCGGTCCGGTCCGCGCGAGCGAGGTGCGCGAGCAGGACGGTGAGTCCTATGACGTCAGCGTGCTCAGGGTGGCGGACGACGGCACGGTGACCCTCTGCGAGGACGGTGAGGACGAGCAGGACTACGTCGGCGTCAACCGGGACTTCCTGCTGGACGCGCTCGCCGCGGGGGTCCGGGGCGAGCTGATCCTGGAGTTCGGCGCCCCTACGGCGCCGATCGCGATCCGCCGGCCGGACGACGAGCGGACCTTCTCGATTCTGATGCCGGTGCGTCTGGAGAACTAGCGGGTTCGATTCGACAACGTACGTCCGGTCCGGGGCATGGTTTGCGTTCTGTGAGCCGGTGTCGGGCCGACGTCCGCGTCGGTGTCACGGAACCTCGGGGCGTACGAGTGCCCTGGCAAAGGGCTCGCCGCTGCGGCGGGCGTACGTCATCCGCTCGCGGACCTCCCGCAAGGTGCGAGGACGGTAGCCGGGCCCTCCGCAGCAGCTCTTGTGGAAACGGACGCCCGCATGGAGCAGGACGGACAGTGTCCGCCAGGCCGCGGTGTCCCTGCGGCGGGGTGCGGCGAAGGCGGAGCCCACGTGGATCAGCGGCTGCGAGCAGCGGGGGCAGATCCGCTGCCTGGCGGTGTCGTACGAGTCGTACGGCTGCTTGTACGAGGCCCGGCAGGGCAGGCAGACGTAGGAGGTCTTCGCGTGAGCCATGTCGGCAGGGTAGGGCCTGCACGGTGCCGAACTCGACGGGATTTCGGCACCGCACCCGCTCTGGGCGGGCACGGACTACCCAACTCGGCCGACGGAGGGGCTCTGGGACGCCAGGTGAGCGGATCCAGGGGCTGACATGTCACGTCGTGTATGCCGGGTGGCCGGCCTCCGGCAAAGCACGTCCGCGGGTGAAGATCTCCGCCCACACCTACGCCTCGACGAGCAGCAGTCCGCGTCCCGAGGGAGCGTCAGGCTTTACCTCGGTGGAAGTAGTTGGCGGAACCAGGCGTGGTCTTCGTGCAGCTGGCGATAACGCGGTCGTCGGGGACCGCGTCCGCACCCACAAAGCCATGCGCATGCGCGATCTTCCATTCAAGTCCTGGGCGGCCGAACGGAGTTGGACGGCCGCAGCCAATGCGGCCGCTAACCTGGACGCCCGGCTGAGGCTCCTGACCCTCCACGGCCGGAGGGACCTTACCGAGGCAGAGCCGCAGACCGTGCGGCTGCGGATCCACCACCAGCCCGCCCGCCTCGCCCGTCACGCCGGGCGCCGGCACCTCCGGCTCGACCCCCTGGTCCTGGACCGACACCTTCGTCCTCGCCTGGGACCGGCTTACCGCCCCGCCACACCTGAACAGTAGAAACACACTCCGCCGAGGATCAGGAAGGAGGAGAACTCGCAGTCTCCGGGCCAGTGGGACCCGGCGCAGCGTCAAGCCTCCGGGGAATCTTCGGGGTTGTCCTTGCTTTCGGCCATTACCCTGCCGCCGACAAAAGCAACGCCTAGGGCGAGTGCAGCACCAGCGCCAACCAGCACCTTCTTGAGCATCCCGTCCAAGAACTTCTTGTTTTCGCTGTCCTTCTGGAACTCCAGCCTTCCAGTTTCCTGGATTAGCTCGATGATGAACTTTTTCTGTTCCCAACCCAGGTCGTCCTTGCTGAGTTCACGCTTAAGGGTTTCCCTGATGTCCTGGAAGGCTCGATGGACATGCTCCTGGCTTTGCTTGTTGGCCGAGAGCGTGGACTCATGCGCTTTCTTCATCGCGTCCACAGCATTCTCGGCGAAATCCTTGAATACGGGGAACTGTTCAACGATCTTAAGAGCCACCTCAGTGTCCATGTCAGGCATCATGGCCGCGAACCTGATCATCTTGTCTTTGGAGAGGTTCCTCCAGGACTCGATCCCAAGCGCCTGCATGATCTCAGCTTCGCTCTTGTATCCCATGCCGTGTTTCCGTCCGCCGCCCTGTCTTGTTTTTCCAAACCCTAACGGAGACCTCCGACAGCCAGCGGCTAAGCGACTGTCGCCCCCGCGATCTCACGTTTATCACCAACCACACGATGACGATCCTCGCCTTAGCTTCCCTTTCCGTGGCATATCTGAGAGTTTCGACCGAGGGCCAGAAGCTCGAACGACAGGAAGAGCTGGCGAGCGAGCCCGTTGCCATGCCGCCGGCTCAGAAGAGGGCGCCTTCGGCGCCCTCACCGAAATCCGAACCACCTCGCGCGGCTAGTTGCTCCTTGCACTTCCGGATGGCCTCCTGAGAGGGCGGGGGCATGTCCGGGTGCTTCTCCCTCGCCTTCTTCTCCGACTCCTTGTGCAGGCCTAGGTGAACCTCGTCGGCGTATGCCTGGTGGTTCAGCTGGCGCAGACGGTCGATGATCTCGGTCCGGGCAAGCAGACCGATGGTATAGCGGGTGCCCTGGTCGGTCTCGTGGAAGCCGTGGTCGAGCGGGAACGTCTCGTGGGTCGGATCGGCGGGCGGGGTCTGCCCCGAGTCGTCCAGGAGATCGTGCCACCCGTACGCCTCGATGGCAGCCTTGTCGATCTCCTTATGGATACAGCGGAGTTCGACGATGTCCTCGTCCTGGCAATCGGGGTCGTGGACCATGTTGTAGGTGGTGGTCAGGCCCGTGTCGCGAGCCAGCATCAAACTCGCGCGATATTCAACGAGTCGGGCACCAAGGGAGCGGAGACGGCTATTGGGAGAGGCCCGAACAAGGGACTCGAAGACGTCCGTGGGCGAGTAATTCGGCACCTTGGGCTTTGCGACGCCACGATCGATCGCCCACCAATAATGAAGCGAACTTGACAGCTGGGCCAGGAGAGCGAAGTCGGACGAGCCGAAGACAACCACCTTCTCGGAGAAAACAGAATTGACCGACACCACGGCAGGAATGACAAGCTCACTGGATCGCGCCAGCACGATACATCGGTCCAATCGAGCAATAGCAGCATAGAGACCGGGGCGCGCATTCCAGAACTTCCACCATTCATGAACCATGCGCGGGTATTTCACGGCATCCTTGACCCTACGTTCAGGCCATACCGTTTGCTCCACTCGCGCGAACGGGAGTTCATATCTCCGCGCCTGCACTTCGTCCAGTTCGCCGAAATTAATGATCCAGCGGCTTCCGGAGTGCCGAGGGCTATTATTGACGTCCTGTCCATTTACGTAAGGGAACAGGACCTCCATATTCTTTCCGTTTGCGGAAATCCACTCCCGCGCTTCACTCTCGTCGAGCACAAAACCTGTACCCAAAGCATATGATCCGATGAACGATATGCCTCCATTCTCGACCAACGACTCGACCCAGGAATCTTCACGCGTCTCTGGATTGAGGCCCGTGGAGATTCCGTTCGGCACATTAAATCCATTCAGCACGCGGAGAGATGTCTCTCCAATCCTCGCTTTACTCGTCCAGACGGCACAGTAGCGGAGAGCCGCCGATTTTGAGGGCCAAAATTCGTCCTTGACGGCCCGCCGGATCTCAATATGGAAAGCAGCAAGCTGGTCGAGCCCGACCTCTCGCGATTCTTTTTGCGCCAAGGAGTTCGTTGCAATCAGACCCGACTGCCCGACAGGATTCAATAGGCGATGTGCGTGCAGTTCGAAGTACGCCACGAGATCCGCATTTCCACGTTTGCCGCGGGCTACGTGGTCCACCAAGTACTCTCGGTACGATTCCCCCATGGCAGGCGTAATCTTTTTACCTCCCAGGAATGGTGGATTGCCCACAACCGCATCGAACCCACCCCGCAGGGAAAACACCTCCGGAAAAACCAACGGCCAATGCATCGGCCGCCGCTCCAACGCCCCCTCCGGCAGCTCCGCCCCCAGCCACTCCTCCGCCCTGGCCCGAGCCTCCCGTACCACCTCGGAGTCATCCTCGACCCCGTCCTCCATGATTCGCTGGACGATCCAAGCCGCCTGCGGGAACAGGTCCCTGACCCGTTCGCCGCCCTCCTCCGCGTACCACGGCACCCGCCCCGAAGCACACGTAGCCAGCGCCGCGCCCGCGACAAGGTCCCCCACCAGCCGCAGCCTCCGCGAGTGCCGGTTGACCTCCTCCAGGCGCTCCCGCTTCCTCTGCAACGCCGGCAGGTCCACGCCCTTGATCGCCGTGATCGCCAACCGCTCCCGCGTCAGCTGGTCCACCAACTCACGCGCGTGCTCAGCCAAGATGTCAGCCTGCTGCTCCGGCTTCATGTGCACGCCCTGGATCTGCTCCATGCTGTGCACGCCCAGCAGCGAGTCCCCGCACACCAGCCGGTCGTCCAGGAACGTGAACGGCCGCTCCGGGTCCATCGACACCAGCCACAGCGACAGCTTGGCCATCTCCACCGCCATGGGGTTGATGTCCACCCCGTACAGGCAGTGCTCGATGATCTGGCGGCGGGCCTCGATGACCACCGGGTCCTGTTCCGCGTCGGCCGCCGTCACGGCCTCCACGGCGCGCCCCGCCCGGTAGACCATCGCGTCCGCGCGGCCCTCGTTCTCCCAGGCCTCTATCAGGCGGTCGCCCAGGTAACGGCAGGCCGCCACCAGGAACGCCGCCGAACCCATCGCTATATCAGCGACCTTCAGGTCGAGGATCTGCTCCGCCGACTTCAGGCGCCACTCCGCCGTGTCCGCCGTCTGCAGCGGGCCCGGCTCGTACACCAGGGGCTCCAGCGCGTGCAGCACGACCTCCTCCGCCAGGAAACGGGGCGTGTAGTGCGTGCCCGTGTTCTTCCGCAGCGAGGACTCGGTGACGTACAGGGCGCCGTTCGGGATGACCGTCGGCAGGCCCCGCAGGTCGTCGCGGAGGATGCCGGCGAACGGCAGCAGGCGCTCCGTAAGCGCCGGGTCCTTCGTCACCGCGTTCAGACGGCGACGCGTCTCCGCCGCGGCCTCGGCGCCCACCGGGGCGAGCTTCTTCTCCAGCTGCCCTGCCGTCGCGGGCGGCTTCGGGTCCTTCCACTTCTCGTGGATCGCCTTCGCCAGCGTCTTCAGCGAGCCGCCCGACTTCGCCGCCAGGGACTCCAGCTCCCGCAGCGGCACCTCGTGTTCCAGGCCCTCCGGGCCGATCAGCCCCACCATGTGCTCGGTCGCGCGGCGCCCGTCGTAGGACAGCAGGCCCTCGTACACGTAGCCGATCTGCTCGACGTCCAGCGCACGGAAACTGAGCGTGCGGACCTCGCGGTCCTTGCCCTTGCCGACGCGGACCTCCTGCACCGCCTGGAGCATGTGCAGCACCGTGCGGTCGTCTATCGGGAGGAGCGGGGTGGTGCGCTCCAGCCACGGGTACGTCTCGGGGTCGAAGATCGAGCCGTCGTACGCCGGGAGGTGGAGGCCGGAACCCAGGTGGTCCACTCCCCCGTGCACCGCGTGGAACAGTGCTATCAGGCGGTGCCACGCCGACCTGGTGTGCTCCAGCGACGCCTCGCCCTCTTCGTCCGCACGCGCCTTCAGCTCGTCGCGCAGGAAGCGGGCGGAGTACGACCGGGCGTACACCTCGTTGTCCGCCGGGAGCAGACCTCGTTCCTCGGCAAACAGCAGGAACACTATGCGCATCATCACGGCGACCGCGGCACGGTACACCTCACCGGCGCTGACCCCCGACGCGTGCAGGCCGGGGGCGCCGTCCTCCATCGCCCGTACGTCCGCGCGGCCGATCGCGTCCACAAGCAGCTCCACCGCCTGCCGGACCTGGACGCCCAGCGCCTCGGTGACGTCCTCACCCGCCGCCAGGCTCTCCTTGAGCAGCCCCACCAGCGTCTCGGGCTCGTCGTACTCGAAGAAGCGGCGGCGTCGCAGCAACGACACGAAGGCGCGGACCACGTTGCGCTCCGCGGCCTCGTTCCAGCCGATCGCGTCGAAGACGGCCGTCGTCGTGACACCGCCCAGCGGCGCCCAGACCAGGCACCACCAACGGCCGTCGGTCACCAGGCCCAGCGGCACCCCGTGGTGGCGCAGCAGTCGGGCGAGGCGGTCGGCCGGGGCCGCCGCCCAGTCGCCGCCACCGCCCGCTCGGGCGGTCGGCGCGGTGCCCGCCGGAACCGTCAGGCCGAGCAGCCGCACACGCTTGGCGGCGGCCTCGGTGCTGGGCTCGGCCGCCAGATCGGTACCCGGGTCGGCGAGGGCGAAGTCGGGGCGGACTTCGGTGTTGTGCTCCGCGACGCGCAGCGTGAGGCGGTCCAGGCCGTGATGCTCCGACTCCCCCACGCGGAGCGTCAATGCGTCGTTCCAGCCCAGCAGTCGGCTCAGGATGTATGCCACCCACTCGTCGCGGCCCGCCGTCGAATCGGTCTGCCAGTCGGCGTGACGGGCGCGCAGCCGGGCGCGTTCGTCCTTCTCCAGGGTGTCGAGCTGGGGCCAGGCGCGCAGCAGGACGGGCATGGTGAGGAAGGGGCCGGAGACCTCGGTGAGGTCCAGCCACTCCTGGTGCTGCCGGCGGCCGTCGGTGGCCTGGGCCTTGGCGGCGGCTGCTCCACGGCTCACGGTGCGGCGGGGGCTCATCGGCGGGCTTCCTTTGCGGGAACGACGAAGACTACGGCGGCGGGGAAGAGGTGGGAGCGGGGCTCGCGGTATCGGGCGGCGATGGCGGCGAGTTCTCGCTCGCGTTCGGCGGGGAGGCCCTTGAGGCGGTCGTCCCAGCGGCGGCGGTCGTCCTCGAACTGGCGGCGTTCGTGGCCGGTCAGCTCGTGGGTGGACAGCAGGGCGAGTTGTTCGCCGTCGCCGTCGCCCTCCTCCTTGAGTTTGGCGCGCAGGGTGGCCTCGAAGCGGTCGAGGGTGGCCGTGATGCGGCGCTCCTCCTCGGCCCTGCGGTCGGCGAGGCGGCTCTCCAACTGGCGGCCGAGTTCGGCGGCTCGGGCCTCCAGGGAGCGGTAGAGAGGGTCGCGGAGCTTCGGCCAGGCCTCCGTCAGTTCCTTGCGGAGGTGCGGGGCGGCCTCGATGCCCTCGGTGAGCGCCTGGGAGAGGACTCTGCCCTGCTCACCCACCGACTCCCAGCGGCGGAAGCGGCCCGTGTCGCCGAACCAGCCGCCCGCGTACAGGACTTCCTCGTGCAGGCGGGTCCCGTCGGTGCCGACCAGGACGTATCGCGCGTACGCGGAGACCAGGGTCGTCGTCAGGGCCGGGTCGTCGGAGACGACCGCGGTGACGCGGCTGAGGCCCACCGAGTCGGCGTTCCAGACGGCGGCGGTGAGCAGGCGCGTGGAGAGGGCCACCAGCGGGTGCTTGAGGTGGGCGAGGACCACGTCGTCCTTGGCCTGCGCGGCCACCGCCGGGGAGAAGGTGAGCGGGCGTTGCTCGCCCTGGCGGAGCTTGTGCGCGAGGCCGCGGGTCGCCCGCTCCCAGCTGCCGGACAGGGGCTGTACGTCGAAGAGGTCGCCCGGCTCGAAGTCCTCCGCCCGGAACGTGGACGGCAGCAGCGCCGGCTGGTGGTCCAGGGCCAGGGCCGTGTCGACCACCCGCTTGACGTTGGTCGGCGTCAGACCCAGTGCCGTCACCGTCTCGTCGTACTGGTCCGCCAGCCGCTTCGTCTGCGCGGTGACGTTCTGCTCGGGTGCGACCTCGCCGCCGGTGCGGCGGCCCTTGATCGGCTTGGGCTTGGCGTTCTCGATGTCGACGGGGGCGGTGTCGCCGGTCATGCGGCGTTGTACGGCGTCGGCGAGGACGGCGTTGACGGAGCCGAGGTCGTGCTCCATGCGCGCGACCTTCTTGGCGACGCGGGAGAGGAATTCGAGGTCGGCCTCGTAGGAGCCGGCCTGTGCCTGCTGCCATCCGGAGCCTATGAAGTGATAGATCTCCGGGTCCCGCTTCTGGCCCCAGCGGTCGATACGGCCTATTCGCTGTTCGAGCTTGTTGGGGTTGAAGGGTATGTCGTAGTTGATCAGGCGGTGGCAGTGGTTCTGGAGGTCGATTCCCTCGCCGGCCGCGTCGGTGGCGAGCAGGATGCGTACCTTGCCCTCGGGGAGGGACGGGTCGGCCTGGAAGCCGAGCCGGATGCGCTCGCGCTCCTCGGCGGACAGGCCGCCGTGGAGGCGTTCGACGCGGCCGCCGTCGGTGAGCTGCTCCTGCTGGAGCAGGTCGTACAGCCACTCCTGCGTGTCACGGTACTCGGTGAAGACGACGACCCGCTCGTTGGTCCAGAACGTGCCGTCGGACGGCCGGCAGATCGCCTTGAGCTCGCGGATCAGCGCCTCGGCCTTGGAGTCGGGCGCGGCCTCATGGGTGAGCGCCCAGCGCTCCATCTCCTGAAGCAGATCCAGTTCCCGGCCGTCCTCCGCCGGAGTCAGCGAGGTGGAGCGGGTCAGCGCGTCGTCCTCGGCGTCGACGAGGCCGGAGTCGTCCAGGTCGGCGACGAGGTCGGCGAACTCCTCCAGCCACTCGGGGACTTCGGCCGCGGCCGTACGGCTACGTGCGGGGCCGGTGTCCTCCAGGTGGGAGAGGTACACCTGAACGGTGTGGAGGAAGGCCGCCGGGGAGGAGAAGAGCCGCTTCTTCAGCAGCAGCGTCACCAGGTCGGCGGCGCGGCGGCCGCCGCGGGCCTTCGGCGTGAGCTTCCTGCGGCGCTGCTCGGCGAACGACCCGAGCAGCTGGTGGATCTCACGTTCCTCCGGCGTGTAGTCGACGGAGAGTTCCAGGGTCTTGCGGGTACGGAAGCGGGGCGTGCCGTCCGCGTTGGTGACGGTCGACTTCAGGCGCCGTACGACCGTGTCCTTCAGGGCCTCCTTGTCGGGGTCGACGCCGCGTGCGAACCGCTGGTCGTCGATGAGTTCGAGCAGGGCCGTGTAGGACTCGGGGTAGCCGTTGTGCGGGGTGGCGGAGAGGAAGAGCCGGTGCTCGAAGTGCGGGACGAGGCGCCGGATCAGCTTGGTCTGCTGGGAGTCCACGGCGTACACCTGCTTGGGCGCGGCGGGTGCGACGTGGTGGGCCTCGTCGAGGACGAGGAGGTCGAAGAACCGCTTGTGCTCGCCGTCACCACTGTCGTCAGGGGCGCCGATGACCTCGTCGAGGAGGCGCTGGGCCTTCTGGCCGCGCAGCCAGGGCAGGGAGACGATGGTGAGGGGGTGGACGCGGAAGGGGTTGGCCGCCGTGCCGTGGGTGCGGCGCAGGCGGGCGCAGTGCTCGGAGTCGACGATCGTGAACTCCAGGCCGAACTTCTCGGCCATCTCGTCGCGCCACTTGAGGGTGAGGCCGGCCGGGCAGACGACCATGGTCCGGCGGGCTCGGCCGCGCAGCAGGAGTTCCTGCACGACGAGACCCGCCTCGATGGTCTTGCCGAGGCCGACGTCGTCGGCGAGGAGGAGGTTGACGCGGGGTGCGCCGACCGCTCGCGACACCGGCTCCAGCTGGTACGGCTCGACGGCGACACCCGAACGGAAGGGCGCCTGAAGCGTCTTGGCGTCGGCCGAGGCGACGGCGGACCAGCGGACGGCGTCGAGGAACGCGGCGAGGCGGTTCGGGGAGTCGTACGAGCCGGTGGACGCGTCGGGCAGGGAGCCCGCGGGCAGCACACGGCGGCCGGGCTCGACCTCCCAGATGACGGAGAGAGTGTCGCCGAAGCGGCCGTCGGCCACGGACTGGAGATGGATCAGCGTGGCGCTCCGGCGGTCGTCGTCGCCTTCGACCGCCGGAGACGGCTCGACGCGGGCGACCACCCATGACTGTCCGCGTACTTCGACGAGATTGCCTTCCTCGGGGAGCGGTTCGGCCCCCGTCCGCTCGGTCGCACGCTGAACTGCTGACGTCATGAGCGCCATTCCCCTCGGTGTCTCCTGCGCCGTCCGCAGACAGTGACCTGTCTCCCCACCGGAACGGCGCGACGGGAGCGTAACACGATCCATCAACTGTGAACAGAGATTACAAAGTTCGACTTCCGCAGGCACTGCGGCTTCAGCTCATACGTCGCAGCCGACCCAGCAGCGCCCTGCTCCGCCCGCGCACGGCGTCGCCCTCGGGCAGGATCCGGTCCTCCTCGTCGGCCAGGCGCCGCAGCAGTTCCGCCGCGGCGTGCCGTTCTCCGGTGCGGATCAGCAGTACGGCGATCTCGTAGCGGGTGTCCAGCACGGCGGGGTGGCCCGGACCGAGCAGGCTGCGCTGCTCGGCGAGGACGGACTTCAGCTCGTCCAGGGCCTCGCGGGTGCGGCCGAGCGCGCCCACGCACAGGGCGGCTCCGGCCCGTGCGGCGAGGATGTCCGCGCGGTCGGGGCCGGGGACGGCCATCAGTTCCCGGTACTGCTCCAGAGCACGGGCTGGACGGCCGGCACGGCGCAGGGCCTCGATCTCGGCCAGCCGCGGGTGTGCGGGTGCGACCTCGGCGGCAGGAGCCGGTCGGGGGGCCCAGGCGGCGAGCAGGGCGGCCACCTCCGCGGCAGAGGCGGGCCGGTCCTCGGGTCTCTTCTCCAGCAGCCGCTCGACCAGCGTCCGCAGGCCGTCCGGAACTTCGGGGCGGCGGTCGGCGAGCGGCGGGACGGGCTCGTTGGCGTGCCGGTGGTACAGCATGAAGGGGCTGCCGTCGGTGAAGGGGGGTGCGCCGGTGAGCAGTTCGTACAGGACGCAGCCCAGCGAGTAGAGATCACTCGCGGGCACCGTCCGGCCCACGGCCTGTTCCGGTGCCATGTAGACGACCGTGCCGGGGGTGGCGTTGGAGGCGGTGAAGCGGGTTTCGCCTGGCTGGGGTTCCAGGGCGGCGGCGACCCCGAAGTCCAGGACCTTCACCTCCCCTTCGGGAGTGATCATCAGGTTGGACGGTTTGAGGTCGCGGTGCACGACGCCCTGACCGTGCGCGTAGGACAGTACCTCGGTCGTTCGGCGGGCTATGTCCGCGGCCTGCTCTATGCCGAGCGGGCCGTCGTCCTTGAGGACGGCGTCCAGAGCGCGGCCCGGGACGAGGTCCATGACCAGGTAGAGCTCGCCCTCATGGTTGCCGTGGTCGTGGACGGCGGGGATACCCGGGTGGCGCAGGCGGCTGGTCAGGCGGGTCTCGCGCAGGAAACGGCGTTCCAGCGTGCTGAGTTCGGCACCGCGACCACGGGGCGCGAGTACTTTGACGGCCACCTCACGGCCGCGTTCGCGGTCATGGGCCGCCCAGACCGCCCCCATGCCGCCCCGGCCCAGTTCGTGCGTGAGCTCGTACCGTCCAAGGCTTCGTCGCATCGCGCCCCGTCCCCAGTTCCGGCGCCTGCCGCGCCCGCCACCTCCCGTGGACCGGGAACGCACGGCACCCGGCCGAGGACGCCATTCTGTCACTGGTCACGGCACTCTTGCGCCCCACGCGACCAGAAAGGTGGTGCCTACAACCGGGCGTGGGCTGCCGCCGGGACAGGGGTCGGCGAGGCTCACCGGGGCATCGGGCCCTGCGGGACGAGGAACGGGCGGCGGGGGTCCTCGGGTGGAGTACGCCTGACGGCCTGACCGGGATCCGGCTTCGGCAGATGGGGCGCGAGAGCCGCGTAGACCTCTGCGGCGGAGGAGGGGCGCTCGTCCGGCCGCTTGGCGAGCAGGGCCGTGATCAGGTCCTGGAGGTCGCCGGGCACGTCCACCCCCGCGTCGGCGACGAGGGGCGGGGCCGAAGCGAGGTGGTGGGAGGAGAGGAGTGCCGGTTGATGGGTGGGGAAGGGGGTTTCGCCCGTGAGCATGTGGTGCAGCAGACACCCCACGGCGTACAGGTCGCTGCGGCCGTCGAGTTGGTCCCGCCCGGCCAGCATTTCGGGAGACGCGCAGAAGAGGTTGCCGATGCCCTCCCCGGTCGTCGTCAGCCGGGGGTCCGTGTCGCTGAGCAGCTTGACCAGCCCGAAGTCGAGGATCTTCACGATGCCGTCCCGCCGGATCATGATGTTCTGCGTCTTCAGGTCGCGGTGGACGAGGTCGGCGGCATGGACCGCGGAGAGCCCCGCGCACAGCTGGGCAGCGACGGAGGCTGCCGAGGGGACGTCGAACCGCCCGCCCGGCTGCTGGTCGAAGAGGTACTCGAGTGTGGTGCCCTCGATCAGTTCCATCACCAGGCAACAGGTGTCGTCCGTGATCGACGCGTCGAAGACAGTGGCGACATTGGTGTGATCCAGACGCGCGGCGGCCCGTGCCTCCCTGCTGAACCGTGCCAGAGCCGCGTCTCGGCTGCTCGGCACGGCCAGCAGTTCCGTGGCGACGGTCTTCACCGCGACGGGCCGGTCGAGGGGAAGGTCGCGCCCCTGCCACACCTGCCCCATCATGCCTCGGCCCAGAACCGACTCCAGCCGATAGCGGTCACTGAGCACCATTCCCGGCACAAGACCCGGCATATTCCTTGACCTCCACATTCCCCACACATCATGGTGGAACGAAAAATCTGTGAACAAAGTCAATGAGCGTAGTAGCCTTCCCTGCAATACGGCCGCTGGGACGCCGACCAGCCCAGCCGCCAAGTACCTCGGAGACTGATCGATGAGTACCCCCGACCCCGTACCCGTCAGCCTGGCCGAGATCGCCCGGATCGCAGGCGTCGGGCGCGCCGCGGTGAGCAACTGGCGCCGCCGCCATGACTCCTTCCCCACGCGGATCGGGGGCACCGACGTCAGCCCGCAGTTCTCGCTGGCCGAGGTCGAACAGTGGCTGAGGGACAACGGCAAGCTCGACGACATCGGCGGCCGGGAGCTCCTCTGGCCGCGTTTCGAGGCGCTCGGCAGCAGGAACGAGTCGGGGCTGGCCGTAGCGGAGGCCGCTCGCCGGATGCGTTCCTCCAAGGCACGGATCGCCCATCCCGAACTCTCCGCGCAGGCCCGAGACCTGGTGGCCGAGGCCGCGAAGCTGGGGCGGGAGGAGGGGCCGCGGGAGACCTTCGAGTTCCTGCTGCAACGGTGGCTGGAGACCCATGTCCGGCAACTCAGCACCACGCCGCCACCACTCGCCACGCTGATGACCCGGATCGCCCTCGCCGTCCGTCTCGGTCCTGGGGACGGCGGACTGACCTTCCTCGATCCGGCATGCGGCACCGGGCACCTGGCCGCCGCGGCCGCGCAGGAGTACGACGGCCCGGGACTTGAAGTGCTCGCGTGCGAACGGGATCCGGCGCTGGCCGCGTTGGCGTCCGCCCGGCTCGGCTTCGTCGCGGAGGACCGTGACGTCCATACGCGGATCGCCACGGCCGACGCACTACGGGAGAACCCTTTCGCCTTGGCCAGTGCCGACATCGCGCTGTGCAACCCGCCGTTCAACGAACGTGACTGGGGCTACGAGGAACTCGCCACCGACCAGCGCTGGACCCATGGGCTGCCCCCACGCACCGAGCCGGAACTGGCCTGGGTGCAGCACCTCCTCTCTCATCTCAAGCCCGGCGGGGCCGCCGTGCTCGTCCTTCCACCTGCGGTCGCGTCGCGCAAGGCGGGCCGCCGTATCCGTGGCTCGCTGCTGCGCACCGGGGCCCTCCGGGCGGTCGTGTCGCTGCCTCCCGGCAGCGCGCAACCGCACAGTGTCTCTTTGCAGTTGTGGGTCCTGCGAGCAGCGGCGGACGGCCCCGCAGCCGCTCCCCCGAGCCAGGACGCCCTCCTCGTGGACGCCACACGTTTCGCCCGACCGGGGACCCGCGAGCCGAACCCCGACTGGGACGTTCTCGGTTCGTTCGTCCTCACCGCTCTGGCGACCCTCGACCATCCCGCCCAGGAGCCGCCGGAGGGCGCTGTCCGCGTTCCTCTTCTCGACCTCCTGGACGACGAGGTGGATGTCACTCCGGGTCGCTACACCGCCTCGACGACGGAACCTTCCCGCAAGGAACTGGCCGCGAAGTGGGACGAGTTCGGGTCGCTGCTGACCGATCTGGCCGATCACGCGCAACACCTCTCCGGACTCTACGTCGAGACCGGCACGTCCCCGACCACAGCGACCGTGGGAGACCTGGTCAAAGCCGGTGCCCTGACGCTGCGCGCCGGTCAGCAACCCCCGGAGACGACGGCACCGACCGGTGGGGCCGCCGTGCCGCTCCTCACCATCGCCGACCTCCTGCACGACGGCAGTCCCGGCGGACTCCTTTCCACCGACTCGGCGCACGCCATCGCGGAGAAGGGTGACGTCGTGGTCGCCGGAGTGATCCGGGCCTTCCGAGCGTGGGTCCACGAAGGACCACCGATGGCTGTCGGTCCCCAGCTCTACGTCCTGCGGGTGGACTCGGAGAAGCTGGACGCCCACTTCCTCGCGGGTTGTCTGCGCGCGCCGGCCAACGGGCGCCAGGCAGGCACCCACGCCTCCAGCTCCTCCCGGGTCGACATCCGACGTCTCCAGGTACTCCAGCTTCCCCTGGAGAAGCAGGTGGCCTACGCCGAGACGTTCCGTCGCCTCAGCGCCTTCGAAACACTGCTCACCAAGGCTGACGGTTTGGGCAAGGGGCTGGCGGGCGACATGAACGACCGACTTGCGGCAGGCGGGCTGACCACCTGACGAAAAGGGTCTCGGAGCACACGCCCTGATCAGTCCGATCAGTTCCGCGCCGTTCCGCGGGCAGCCTCGCAGTTGGGGTGGCTCCGGTAGGGAACGTCAGTCCCGGCCGAGCCTGCCGCGACCGACAGGAACATCATTCCGCCTTCCACAGGGCGACGGCGCGGACCGTTCACGGCCGAGGCTCCGCCTTCATCGATCTCCGGCACTTCTCCGGCCAGTCAGCAGCCGTATGTGGGGTACCACCGTGGGACGAAGATTGTGCTGCCCGCCATGGTCGAATCAAGCCGCTTCCCAAAGACCGCCCGGGGCGGAAGTCCCCCGCCTTGTGATCCTTCAGCTTTGCCGGCTTGTGCCTGTCGGAATGGCTCCGTTCGTGAACCCGGTAGACGTCGTCCGCCGCGACAAGGAAGGCGTCTGTCTGCGGCGGAGTGTTGCCCTCCCGCAGAGAACCCTTCGCCCCACGGGGCCGCGCCCATGAACGCCGGTCCGGCCGGCCCGAGGGCGACCGGATACAGTGCGCGAGACGGCAGCCCGGTCAGGGAGGGGAAGCGTGACCGACACCAGCAACACCCGGCCCGCCGAGGGTGAGGCGCAAGCTCCGCGGCGGAGCCGACTGCACCGCCTGATGCGCTACCTCCCCCTGATCGCCCCCGTCCTGCTGTGGGCCGTGCCCTGCTGGGTGCTCCTGTACACCGGCCAGCGCTGGCCGCTGCCCGTCACGCTGGTCGGCACCGCCCTGTTCGTCCTCGGCCTCGTCGGTATGCCGCTCGCGATGGCGCGCGGCCACGGCCGGCGCCAGCAGGACCGGGCGGCGATCGTCGGTGACACCCTGCTGGGCACCAGCTGGATCCTGTTCACCTGGTCCGTTCTGCTCGGCGTCCTGTTGCGGCTCGCCCTGACCGTGGCCGGCGTCGGCGAGAGTCAGGACCGGGCCCGCATCGTCACGTGGACCGTCCTCGGCACAACCGCCGTGCTGCTCGCCTGGGGGTACGCCGAGGCCCGCCGCGTGCCACGCGTGCGCCGACTCGACGTGCAACTCCCACGGCTGGGTGCCGGGTTGGACGGCATCCGCGTCGTCCTCATCACCGACACCCACTACGGCCCGCTCGATCGCGCCCGCTGGTCGGCACGGGTGTGCGAGACGGTGAACACCCTGGAAGCCGACCTGGTCTGCCACACCGGCGACATCGCGGACGGCACGGCCGAACGCCGCCGCGCCCAGGCCGCCCCACTCGGAACGGTGCGGGCCACCCGGGCCCGGGTCTACGTCACCGGCAACCACGAGTACTACAGCGAGGCCCAGGGCTGGGTCGACCTGATGGACGAGCTGGGCTGGGAGCCGCTGCGCAACCGCCACCTGCTGCTCGAACGCGGAGGCGACACCCTCGTGGTCGCCGGCGTGGACGACGTCACCGCCGAGTCCTCCGGCCTGGCAGGCCACCGCGCCCACCTCGCCGGAGCCCTGGACGGCGCCGACCCCGACCTACCCGTCCTCCTCCTGGCACACCAGTCCAAGTTCGTCGACCGGGCAGCAGCCGCCGGCATCGACCTCCAGCTCTCCGGCCACACCCACGGCGGCCAGATCTGGCCCTTCCACCACCTGGTCCGCATCGACCAGCCCGCCCTCGCCGGCCTCAGCCACCACGGCCCCCGCACCCTCCTCTACACCAGCCGCGGCACCGGCTTCTGGGGCCCGCCGTTCCGCGTCTTCGCCCCCAGCGAGATCACCCTGCTCGTGCTCCGCTCCCCGCACCGGCCCACCTCGCCGTAGCACGGGGCGGGCCGACACATCCGCTTGGAGCAGTCCACGAGCCGAGGGATGCGGCGTCGACGGGCGTCGGCCCGAAGCACGCCGACGACCTGCGCCCCACCATCCGCCTCGCCGGTCTGCTCGGGGTGAAGCACGTCGTCACCATGTCCGGCACACCGGGCTCCGACCCCGATGCCAAGTACCCCTCCTGGTCGTGAACCCCTGGGACGGCGTCTACATGGACGTGCTGGACTACCAGTGGGGCGTGGCCGTCGCGTTCTGGAAGGAGATCGACGCGCTGGCGCGGGAGAACGACGTCCGAGTCGCCATCCAGATGCACCCGCACAACCCCGTCTTCTCCCCCGTCACGCTGAAGAGGCTGGTCGACGAGGCGGCCTGACCAACGTCGGCGCCGAGATGGGCCCCTCGCACCTCATGTGGCAGGGCATGGATGTCATCGCATCCATCAAGTGGCTCGGCCCGCTGGTCTTCCACGCCGCGGCGAAGGACGCCACGCTCTGCCCCGGCGCCGACATCCGCGGTGTGCTGGACACCTCGGTCACACGGGTGCCCGTCGACGCCGAGGGCAAGGTGCCCACCGGATACGGCTTCTGGTGCAACGCCTGGCCCGAGAACCCCGACTGGAAGTTCGTCGCCGTCGGCCTCGGCAACGACGTCCCCTTCCGGACCGAGTTCTTGCGCGCCCTCGCCGACGTCGACCCCGACATGGCCGTGAACATCGAGCACGAGGACGCCGCCTACTCGCAGACCGAAGGACTCGCCCTGGCCGCGAAGAACCTGCACAGCGCGGCAGCCGTTCTCTGATCCGGCTCTGGCTCCGGACCCCGTCTCCGCCGGTCGGCGGGAACGGGTCTCCCGGGGCCCGGACTGATCGACTCAGCCGCCGCTCTTGCGCCTGAACGAGCGCTGGCTCGCAGCCGGGCCGTGCGCCGCACGCACTTTCGACGCATTGGGGTTGGCGGCGACATCGGCGGCGTCCGCCTGCGCACCGCGCTTGCGCGCCAGGGCTTCGCGGAACTTGCGCTTGAGGTCGTAGTTGCCGTCGCTGTCCGGCGTCAGAGAGGACGTCTCCGGGGCAGCCGGCTCCGAACCTTCCGTAGATACGGGCTCTGCGGTCATGGTGACCTCCTGAGTTCGGGGGTGGGCAACCACAGCTTGTCATGCCGGGCGCAGTGCGGGGCGCCGGCAACATCATCCTGCTCGGTTTCGGCGGGTATGCCTCTCGCGGCCAGGGGCGTTCGCTTCGTAGGTGAGGTGCACAGGACGGCTTCGGGCCGGGCCGCGGGTGTCGAACCGTGGCCCCGCAGATGCCTGGTGAGCTGGTCGACGGCGTGCTTGGTGTCGAGGAACACCTTCGGGGTGCACCTGGTCGAGCACGTCAACCACCTGCGGCAGGAATCCCAGGTCGGACATCTGGTCGGCCTCGTCCAGCACGGTGATCATCACCCGTCCCGGGCGGCAGGCGTTGCGCTCGATCAGGTCGTGCAAGCGTCCGAGGGTGGCGACGACCACCTCGGCTCCCTGGCGCAGCGCGGCGACCCGCCGACCGATCGACATGCCGCCGACGATCGTGGCCATCCGCAGCCGCAGCGCCTCGGCGTACGGCGCCAGCAGGCCGAAGGTGAGCGTCTTGGCCGGTCCGGTGCGCCCGCGTCCGAGGACGTCGCGCCCCTCCAGGGCATCGGGGAGTGTGGCGGCCTGGAGGGGAAAGGGTTTGCGCACCCCGAGTCCGCCCAGTGTCCGCAGCACCTCCACCGGCAGCGCCAGACCGGCGAAGGAAACGGCCGGGGGTGCTGACCGTGGGTCGGCCTGGAACGACCGGTGCAGGTCAGCAAGCCGGACGCCGTCCGGCCTGATGCTGTTCCATTTGCTGACCCGGACACGGCAATCAGGGCCCTGACCTGCGGAAACAAGCCAAGCGCAAGATCTTGGGCTTGAACATGGCACGAAGCATTCAGTGCTCCTGGCATTACTGATCACTGCATTCCTGATCACTCGCCTACTGGTCGAGGCGTGCCACGCCTTACGGCCGCCACCAGCCAGGCCCCTCCGGCGCGTCCGGGGGCTGTCGCATTCGATTCGGCTTGCGTCGGTAGTCGGCACGGGAGCAGAAAGGCCGCCCCTTCTCTCGCGTCTGTCATACGCGGTGTTCTGCGTGTTTCATAGAGATGTGGTCTGCGATGCGCGACCATACGGACGCTCGACACCAGCAAAGCCGACGACGTCAAGAGCGGCAGCCGGCAGAAGGAACACCGAGACAGGAAGAAGGACGGGCATGTCCGGCAGTGAAAGCGAGAATCCTGCAATCCCTTCACCGACGCCCACACCGACTCGGCGGCCCAGGACGAACCGGGACTGGTGGCCGAATCAGCTGGACCTTCAGATTCTCCACCAGCACTCGCCCGGCGCAAATCCGATGGACGAGGACTTCGACTACGCGAAGGAATTCGCGACCCTCGACGTCGACGCCCTGAAGCGTGACGTCTTCGAGGTGATGACGGCATCCCAGGACTGGTGGCCTGCCGACTACGGTCACTACGGGCCGCTCTTCATCCGGATGAGCTGGCATGCCGCGGGAACGTACCGCATCGAGGACGGCCGCGGCGGTGGCGGCAGCGGCGCACAGCGCTTCGCCCCCCTGAACAGCTGGCCGGACAACGCGAGCCTGGACAAGGCGCGCCGTCTGCTCTGGCCGGTCAAACAGAAGTACGGCCGGAAAATCTCCTGGGCCGACCTTCTGGTCTTCGCCGGAAACTGTGCCATGGAATCCATGGGATTCAAGACGTTCGGGTTCGGTTTCGGGCGAGAGGACATCTGGGAACCCGAGGAGATCTTCTGGGGGCCCGAGGACACATGGCTCGGAGATGAA
Source organism: Streptomyces sp. NPDC030820 (assembly GCF_055572075.1). Taxonomy (NCBI): domain Bacteria; kingdom Bacillati; phylum Actinomycetota; class Actinomycetes; order Kitasatosporales; family Streptomycetaceae; genus Streptomyces; species Streptomyces sp. NPDC030820. The sequence continues at coordinate 532,715 of NZ_JBVIEB010000003.1, read as the reverse complement.
CGCTACAGCGGCGACAGGCAACTCGCCGGTCCTTTCGCCGCCGTGCAGATGGGACTGATCTACGTCAATCCGGAGGGACCCAACGGAAACCCGGACCCGATGGCAGCCGCCCGGGACGTTCGGGAGACGTTCGGGCGCATGGCGATGAATGACGAGGAAACAGTCGCACTCATCGTCGGCGGCCACACCTTCGGCAAGTGTCATGGCGCGGTCGAAGCCAGTTATATCGGCCCGGAGCCCGAGGCGGCCCCCATCGAGCAGCAGGGCCTCGGCTGGCGGAACACATACGACAGCGGCACCGGCCCCCACACGCTCACCAGTGGTCTGGAGGGCGCATGGACCACCGAGCCGACCAAGTGGGACAACGGGTACCTGGACAATCTCTACGGGTACGAGTGGGAGCTGACGAGCAGCCCCGCCGGCGCCCACCAGTGGACTCCCAAGGATCCCGCGGCCAGGAACACCGTGCCCGACGCCCATGATCCGTCGAAGCGGCACGCACCCATGATGCTGACGACGGACCTCGCGCTGAAGATGGACCCGGTCTACGGCCCGATCACGAAGAGGTTCCACGAGAACCCGGACGAACTCGCGGTGGCGTTCGCCAAGGCGTGGTACAAACTGCTGCACCGCGACATGGGACCCGTCTCCCGTTACCTCGGCCCGTGGATTCCCGAGCCGCAGCTGTGGCAGGACCCCGTTCCCGACGTCGATCACGAACTGGTCGGGGACGAGGACATCGCCGCCCTCAAGGGCAGGATCCTCGCCTCGGGCCTTTCCATCTCCCAGCTGGTCACCACCGCCTGGGCGTCGGCGGCGAGCTTCCGCGGCACCGACAAGCGCGGCGGGGCGAACGGAGCACGAATCCGGCTCGCGCCGCAGAAGGACTGGGAACTCAACGACCTCCCCGAGGTGACGGAGGTACTGCACACGCTCGAGCGGATCCAGCAGGACTTCAACCTCTCCCAGACCGGGGGAACGCGGGTCTCCCTCGCCGACCTGATCGTCCTCGGCGGGTGCGCGGCCGTCGAGCAGGCCGCGAGGAACGCCGGGTACGACATCACGGTTCCGTTCGCACCGGGGCGTACGGACGCCTCGCAGGAGCAGACCGACGCGGCGTCGTTCGCCGTGCTGGAGCCCAAGGCGGATGCCTTCCGCAACTACCTTCCGGCGGGCGAGAAGCTGTCGCCGGAGACCCTCATGCTGGACCGCGCCAACCTGCTGACGCTGACCGCTCCCGAGATGACGGTGCTGATCGGCGGCATGCGGGCCCTGAACACCGGCTTCAAGGGATCCCCCCACGGTGTCTTCACCCACCGGCCGGAAACCTTGACCAACGACTTCTTCGTCAACCTGCTCGACATGGGCACGGAGTGGAAGGCGTCGGCTACGGACGAGAACGTGTTCGAAGGCCGGGATCGCGCCACCGGCGAGGTCAAGTGGACCGCCACCGCCGTCGACCTGATCTTCGGTGCGCACTCCCAGCTCCGAGCCGTCTCGGAGGTCTACGCGTCCCAGGATGCGGGAGAGAAGTTCGTACGTGACTTCGTGGCAGCGTGGAACAAGGTGATGAATCTCGACCGGTTCGACCTCGCCTGAGCCCGACGTCCCGGTCCGCCTTCATCGGCCGCCCGGGACGTGGCGAAGCGTGGCACTCCGCGGTGCGGAGCCAGGTGCCTGCGTGAGCGGGCCGGCTCCACATCGTGGTCTGCCCCGAGTCCGGGGGCTGGGAGTGGCCGCGAGCGCGAAACCGATGCCGGCCTCCAGGCCGCCGTCGGCGAGGGGAGCGACGCCGGCCCCTGACGACCGACGGAGCGCGGGCCGGCAGTGATCCCCCGGCCTGCGCTGTTCACCTGGTCTCCGCGGCCCACTCCATCGGCTTCCAACTCCGCTGACCGCGTTCGCGGCGGGCCTCGGCAACGGATGACGGAGAGCGGGGCGCCAGGCGGCGCAGCAGCCCCTGCCACGGGCGCAGGTCAGCAAGCCGGGACACCGCCCACCCGAGTGCTCACCGCCGGGCTGTGCACCCGTCCTCGGTCCGTGCGGCTGCCCACAGGGCGATCTGCGTGCGGGAGCGCAGGCCCAGCTTGTCACGGATCTTGTCCAGGTGCGTGGCGACCGTGTGGATCGAAAGGCCGAGCCGGTCCGCGATCTGGCGGTTGGTCAGCCCTTCGGCGACGAGTTCGGCCACCGTGGACTCCCTTGCGGTGAGCCGGAACCGATCGTCTGTGGCCCGGGCATCACGGCGCGTTCGGTGGTCCCCGCTCGCTGCCCCGAGCGCGTACGCGACCAGCCGCTCCCCACGCAGCCCACGCGCACCGGCGACGGCAGTCTCCCGCGCCGCTGCCGACAGCCGTGTCCGGGCGCGCACCGCCACTTGTTCCATCCTGTGCCGCCAGGGAGCCTCGGGCTCGGTGTCCAGGCGGCGCCGCGCCTGCACGCTCGCCTCGTACAGCCGCAGCGCACGCTGCATGTCGCCGTTCTCCGCGGCCACGAGGGCCAGGCCCTCCACGGGGTACAGGGCGTGGAAACTGGCCCCCGGAACGATCCGCAGCACCTCGGCGAACAGGATCTCCGCGCTGCGCAGTTGTCCCAGGGCCAGCCGTACGGCCCCCGCGGTGTGCAGCGCGGCCGCGGTCCGAGGCCACGGCGCTTGCCGCCTCAGTACGGGCAGGCACCGTGACATCAGCTCGTCGGCCTCCAGTTCCCCGCCTGCCTGAAGCAACGCCCAGGCCAGGTGATGGGTGCACCAGGCGGTGTCCTGCGGCCTGCCGAAGGAAGCGACGACCTCAAGGCACTCCCGTAGATCCGCGACGGCCTCGGTGAACTCACCACGGCACAGCCGCGCCGCCGCCCGGGCGTCCAGGGCGTTGGCCAGTCCGGCGGCGTCACGGCGTGTCCGCTGGCTCTGCACCGCCCGGTCGCCCAGGCGCAGTGCCTCGTCCAGATCGGCCTGCTGGCAGGCCACGCGTGCGGCGAGCGCCGGCACCTGCCCATCCAGCACCCGGCCCCCGGCTCCCCGCAGGAGTCCGGTGAGCAGCGCGCGGGCGGCCGACGGCTGCTCCTGCTGGTAGTGCACACGCGCCAGCTCCAGTGTCAGCTGCTCCCGTACGGCTTCGCCGTGGCCGGCGCTGCAGGCCAGTGCCGAGGCGAGATTGTCCCGTTCCGCCGCCAGCGGGCTGCCGGCCTGGTCGGCGAACACCTCCCCGCGGCCCCGCTCGGCCAGCTCGGTCAGCCACGCGAGCGCCCGGCGCACGGTGGCGTGCAGCTCGCCGGATGCGTGCAGGCGGTCCAGGGCGCAGACACGGATGGCACTCAACTGCCTGAAGCGCGTGGGTGCCGTCTCTCCCGGCAGACGTACGACGAGCGACTTCGCTTCCAGGGCGCACAGGATGCGGAAGACCTGCCGCCGATCTATGCCGTCACCGGCGCAGACCGTTTGCGCAGCGGCCACGTCGAACCCGCCGACGAGGACCGAAAGACGCCGGAAGACCGCCTGCTCGGCCGGATCCAGCAGCCGATGGCTCCAGTCGACCGCTGCGGCGAGCCCACTGTGGCGCGGGGGTCCGGTTCTGCTTCCCCCGGTCAGGAGGTCCAGCTGGGAGGACTGGTCGTCCAGCCCTGCCAGGATGTCGCTCAGCGCGAGCGCACCGACGTGGCGGGCCGCGAGCTCGACGGCGAGCGACAGTCCGTCCAGGCGCCGGCAGATCTCGGCCACCAGGTGGCCATTGCCGCGATGGAGCGTGAACCCGGGTGAGTTGCTCGCGGCGCGGTCGACGAAGAGCCGTACGGCATCGGACTGCAGGAGGGCCGTCACATCGTCTCCGGCGTCAGCCGACGGCAGGGACAGCTCGCCGACCCGGAACACGGTCTCTCCGGGCACCCTCAGGGCCTCCCGGCTGGTGGCCAGGATCCGCAGACCGGGGCAGCGGCCCAGCAGGGTCGCCGCCAGCCGCGCGCACGGCTCGGCCAGATGCTCGCAGTTGTCCAGAATCAGCACCCGGGAGGCGCCGCCGATCGCCCGGACCAGCGCGTCGACGTCGGTCCGGCCCGCTCGTTCGCCCACCCCCAGCGCGGCGGCCAGGGAGTGGGGCAGCAGCGCGCCGTCCTGGAGCGAGGCGAGTTCCACGAGGTCGACTCGCGCGAAGCGCTTCGGTAACCCCTCGGCGAACTCCAGCGCCAGCCGCGTCTTGCCCACTCCGCCCGCACCGGTCAGCGTGAGAAGGCGCGAACTCCGCAGGAGCGTGCGCAGACACCACAGCTCGTGCTGCCGGCCGACGAAGGAGTCGAGCGCCGGCGGCAGGACGCTGCCACCGGCCGTCGATACCGCGGCCGTGGCGTTCGAAGCCGCCCGTCGCCGCAGTGCCCGCTGCCGGCAGGCACTGGAACAGTATCGAGCCGGCCGACCCCCGTGCGGCCTCGCGATCAGCCCCTCACCGCACACATCACATGTTCGACTCCGGCTCATTCCCGGTTCCTGGCCGCGCCGCCCCGGAACGAAACCATCGCCTTCAGCCATGTGTCTCGACGATGACTGCGGCGCCCGGCTTCGGCAGGAGCAGAGCGGCCGCAGTCGCGCGTGCGACGGCCGAGACCGTGGCAGGGCCGACCACTGCAGGCATCCCGGTGCGTCAGGGGGTGGTGGCGGGGTCGATGCCGAGTACGACGGTTCCGGTCACTCCCTTGCCGAGGTCGCTGCCTGCCTGGGTGACGGTCAGCAGGGTCGAGGACCCGCCGTTGCGATAGATGCCGTCCCGCGCGTTGAGCGTGCGCGTGGCCGTGTTGTTCCGGTACGGGGACAGGGCGGCGACCCTGGTGTTGTACGCCTCAGGGAAGTAGAGCTGGCCCGTATGGGACACGTGGCCGCCGTGGTACGTCCCGTTGGACACGGTGCCTCCCACATGCGTCTTGACGTGGATGTGAAGGGCCCGGCCGACGTACCAGCCCGGGTAGATGGTGGTGAACTCCGCGACACCGGCGGAGTCGGTCAGCTGCACGCCGCGCAGGAAGGTGGTGTCCGGGGTGGAACCGCCGGCGACATAACCGGAGTAGACCCCGAGGGCGTCGCAGTGCCAGATGTCGACCGCCGTCCGGGGCAGCGGGGTGCAGGTCGCTGCGTCTACCACCGTCACGCGGAGGGTCAGCGGAACACCCGCCTTCCCCTCTGTGATGTCCTTGCGGACCGTCTCCAGGTCCAGGTAGTACGGGCCCTCGGTCTGCTCGGGTGTGAGGACGCAGGCGGCAGCCGGCCGGGCCGTGGCCTGGTGCTCGGTGGCGGCGGTCGCCTTCGTGGCGGCGAGACCCAGCGCGGCCACCCCGAGGGTGGCGCCGCCCAGGGTGGCGATGACGGACCTGCGGCTGGTACCTGCGGGAGCGTCCGACGGCTCGAGGTCGCGCTGCGGTTCCGCGGTGTTGTGGTGGGGGATGTCAGTCATGGCGTGAGCATGGCACCGGTGGCGCCCCACGGGATCGCACGGACGACCCACGAAGCCACTGCGTTACGAAACCCGACCACCGGTGCCGCGCGCGCCGTACACGCGTCGCGTTCATGACGAGCCGACGCGTCCGGCTCCGGGATCAAGGGCCGCACCATGATCGACGGCGGCTGCCCGGTGGTCCGCGAGGGGAGCCCCTGTCCCGACCGGCCTCTGAGCGCCCGGCTGACCATCACCGGCGGCGATCCAGAACGGACGGTCGCCGAGACCACCAGTGATACCGACGGCCACTTCCGTGTCTCGCTGCCGCCAGGCGTCTACACAGTCCGCCCCGCCAATCTCACGGGCGCCGTCACTCCGATCGCCCAACCGGTGTCCGTCACCGTCACCGGCGGGCGGTTCACCACGATCGTCATCCCCTTCGACTCGGGCATCCGCTGAGGCCCTCCGCTGCTCGACGTCGCAGTGACATCCGGTGGTGCGAAGGAGTGGTCATGTTGATGGAGGACTGTAGACGCGGTCGAGGATCGTGGCCCTCGCTCGCGGCCGTAACAAGGTCGGCGACACCGCCGTCGTCGCCGTCTACACGAACCCCGTCCCCTCATGGGACGGCCTCCGCGTCCCCGGGGTGCGTCGCGGGCTCCGCCACCGTCACCCACGGCCCCGGCGACTCCTCCGTCCAGAACCTGTGCGTGCGATCCGGTACGACGGTGACCGTCGTCCTGGAACCCCGCGCCCACGGCTCCTGGCCGCAGCCGCGTAGCAGCAATCCGATGTTGGCGCTGGTGACCGCGTCCGCCACCGACAGCAGGGGCGTCACCCGGGTCACGGTGCGTGCCGCGCATCGGGGCGGTCGCCGTCACCTGGGGTCCCGAGAGCGCGCCGCTCTTCACGCTTCGGCTGAGTGTGGCGGCGTATCCGGTGCAGTGAACCCGAACGACACACGGCCGGTGCGTCCCCGGGAGGGGGCTCCGCACCGGCCGTCGTCGTACAGCGTGGCGTACCGGTCGGATCAGTCCTTACGGCCCTTGAGGCGCCGTACGTCGAAGGACCGGATGCCGCGTCCGTGGGTGGCGGCGTACAGCTTGCCGTCGGGGCCGAGGCGCAGCTGCATCACGGCCGTGGTGGGCAGGTTGTGCCCCAGGACCAGCCACTTCGTGGCGCCGGCGGGGCGGTAGAAGGTGGCCAGGTCGGTGCCGAGGGCAAGGCCGCCGTTCGGCAGGAGCTTGACCGTGTCGGCCGGGACGTCGGGCAGGTTGGCGGAGATGTCCGTCCAGCTCGCGCCGCCGTCCCTGGACTCGAAGACGTGGCCGACGCCCGCGCCCGGGCCCTCGGTGAAGCGGCGGGAGAAGCCGTTGATCGCCACGTAGACATGCTGGGCGTCGGCCGGGTCGATCTCGAAACCGGAGACGTAGCGGTTCGGGATGGTGCCGTCGACCGGGAGGTTCAGCTGGTGCCAGCCGGTGCCGTCGGCGTTGCCGACCGCGATGCCCCGGGTGAAGCCCTGGTTGTTGCAGGGGCCGCACCAGCCGACGTACACCGTGCCACCCGAAGACGCGACGGCAGTGGCCACGTGGCCCTCGCCGAGGTCGTAGGCGTTCGTCCACTCCTTGCCGGAGCGGATGGCGAAGCCCTTGGTGTTCACCCACACATGCCGGCCGCCGGCCACCCAGGTGTTGGTGTCCTTGGCGTCGGCGGCGATCGGGGCGATGAAGCGGGCGCCCGCGCCACCCTGGTCCTTGTCCGGCGGGGCGACCTCGTACTCGGTGGCCTTGGACGGGTCCGTCGACCAGGAACCGTCGTTCACGCCACAGTTCTGGGTGACCCACATGTCGAGGTAGACGTACTCGGCGGCGATGTTGCAGCCGTTGGCCGTGTCGGCGATGGTGTCACCGCCGTCGCCGCCGAAGTTCGAGCCCATTACCTTGTCGTGGCCGCGCAGGATCGACTGCCCGTTGTCCTGCAGGCCGCCGGTCACCGAGACGCCACCGTTGGCGAGGTCCCTACCGACGCCCACCGAGTAGTACTGGAGGGTGTCGAGGGTGCCGTCGCTCAGGGACTGCCAGTCCTTGGCGTGGCCACCGGAGTCGACCGCGCCGTTGAGCGGACGTCGGTAGATGCCGCCGTCGTTACCGACGTACGCCCAGCTCTTGCCCTTGTAGCTGCCGATCGCGACCGCGTGCTGGTCGGAGTGCGTGGTCGGTGAGCAGTCGCCGGTCTGCTTGGCCGGGTCGATGCTCCAGCAGGGGAAGGGGAAGTTCCAGTACGGACCCGGGGTCGTCCAGGTCGAGCCCCCGTTCTTGGTCTCGAAGACCTCTTCCAGACCAAGGTAGACGTGGTCGGCGTCGGCCGGGTCGACCTGGAGGAACTGGTTGTACCAGGACTGGATGCCGGGCATGTAGCCGGCACTCTGCAGGGCGGATCCGGATGCCTTCAGCTTGGTGTAGTCCGCGATCAGCGTCCACGGCCCGAACGGCGAACCGTTCTTCGACACATACACGCCCTTGAGCCCGCTGTCCGGGTTGGCGGCCATCTGGGCCGGCGACTGGTCGATGGCGTACAGGCGCGAGCCGTCGGCCGCCGCGGCGAACGTCATGTTGCCGACATCGGCGCTGCTGGTGGGCAGGTCACCGAGGCCGCTGACGGGTTTCCAGCTGCCGTCGTCCTGCTTGGCGTACAGCCCGTTGTAGGTGTCACCGCCACGCCAGCCCACCGCAAGAAGGACCTTGTCCGGGTCCTTCGGGTCGACGGCGATGTCGTTGGCGATGTTCTTGTACGGCGCGCTCGGGTCGTCCGCCTTCGAACCGCCCGGAAGATAGTCCGGGTTGGGGGCGAACTCGTGCTTCCAGGGCCCCGACAAGGTGGTCGAGGAGTGCGACCAGACGCCGGTGCTGGTGGCTGCCCACACCTTGGTGCCGGCGAAGCGCAGCGCATGGACGACGGTGGACTCCAGCTCGGCACCGCCGACGCGGTCGCCGGGCTGGAACTGCCCGTGACGCGGGTCCTTGAGGACGTACACACCCGTCCCCACGAAGGACGTCGCCCCGGTGTTGGACTCGCCCGTGGCGTACCAGAGCCGCTTCTGGCCGTCCAGGGCCAGGGTGCCCGTCGACAGGGACGGCAGCTTGTCGGAGATCGGCTTCCAGTGCCCGCCACCGGTGGTGGACCGGAAGACACCGCCGTTGGCGCCGCCCGCGTACACATAGCCCTGGTCGTCCGCGGCGATCCCGGTAATCCGGCCGGTCACGTCGCCCGCGCCGCCGCTGGAGTTGGAGTTCACGTCCCGGTAGCGGGGATCGTCGGCGTTGTACGCCTTCTTGGTGACGTGGTCCCAGCTGCCGTTCGTGTGCCGCATCGACTGCAACTGCTGCCACGCCGCCCCGTAGGCGCCGGGCGCTACCACGCCGGGTGCGGTGCGGGCCTCGGTGAACTGGGCCGTCGCCTCGGCGGAGTTCTCCGCCTCGTCGGCCCCGTCGTCATCGCCGCCCTCCGCGGCGAACGCGGACATGCCGTGGCCTGCGTGCACCGCCTTGATGTGCTGCCGGCCCATGGCGGCCTGGTGGCGTGCCTGCCAAGGCCGGGGTCTTGCGTTGTTCGACGCCGCGAACGACTGGGTGCTTACCAGTCCGAACGCGGCCGCTACGACGGTGCAGGTTATGAACCGTCGCCGGTGTTTCGGGGGCAACATGCCCGCTCCTCCCTGCGCCGGGCATATGGGGGTGTGCCGGGCGCAGAGGGGATCTTGGCGTGACCACAACAGTCACACCCAGGGCTCACAGGAAAAATGGTGGGTTGTTTACCTTGCGCCTCGGATGAACCCGAAGTCGCGCTCGCCACACGGTGCTTCGAGCGCGCCTCCGAGCACCGGACGAACCGATGCGGCCGAGCTTTCGGGGCTCCTGTCGCGCGCGGCGTGGCCGCGACCCCAGCGAAGGCGCCGTCGTCCCTGCCGGTGGAGAACAGCCCGCTGTAGGCGTCCGTGGAGTCCTGCGGCGCGTTGGCGTCGGTCTCGACGAACAGCGGCCGTACAGCGGAGCGGCCATCCGTAGCGAGGCCCTCGTAGTCGCCGAGGAAGTGGCCTCCGGCGCAAGGTACCGGCCTCGCCGGCCTGTCCGCCGCCGAACGCCTCCGCGAACTCGGCTGGCGCGGCGAGATCACCATGACCGGCAAGGAATCCCACCGCCCCGGGTACACCCGCCCTGGGCCCGACGGCGCCCCGGTCCTGGTCGGTGCCGTCGCCCTGGACTCCCCCCGCACGCTGCTCGACCACCACGACCGGATCGGCCATCCCCTGGCCTCCGTACCGAGGCATTGCCGAGCCGCCTGAGGCGTGATGCCCGCAACGCGGCGCGGGCGAGGAACTCGTCAGCGGCCCTCAGCGTCCGGTGACGGGCCCGGCCGGTGGTCGGTGGGCAGCCAGCGGCGTCGGCTGCCGTCGGTGCGCAGCAGGGAGCCGATGCGGACGGTCTCCCGGATCACGTCGGGCCACGGGCTGGTGTCGGCGAGGGCGAGCAGGTGGGCGGCCGGTTCGTCGGTGCGTTTGCGGATGCCGGCGCGGATCAGGACGCGCAGCACCTCCAGGGGGCCCTCCCAGCAGGCCGCGACGAGCTCCTGCCACTGCTCGGACGTGGCCCGTTCGACCAGGCGGGACAGTGGGCGGTACCAGCGTTGCGCCAAGGACATGCCCTTGCCCGTGGGCAGGACGCACAGAGTCGCGGCGGCCGCGTCGACGATCTCGACGGCGTGCCGGGGCGATGTCTCGGCAAGGCGCTCGATGAACCGGCCGAGGACCGTCACGTCGTCCACCTGGGTGGCCCGCGTCAGATGGTCGTGGGCGCGCGCGCAGGCCTGGGCGATGCGCTGCGGTGTGTCGAGGGGGTGGTGGCGGCACACCAGGCCGGTCAGGCAGCGGCGGGCGACCGTCTGGACGTCCTCGTACCAGCCCTTGCCCGGGCCGGTGCGCTGCTGGGTGTACTCGGGACGCAGGTAGCCGTGCAGGAGTTCCTCGAGCCGGCGCCACTCCTGGGTGGCGAGCGAGCCGTTCGGGCTGTGGTCGATGACGGTCTCGACCAGCAGGAGTGCGCTTCTGATGTGATGCGGGTGGCCGCCCTTGGTCAGGATGGCGCCGAGCCGGGGCGCGGTCGGAGCGCTGAGGACGCCTCGGGCGACGAGTTTGCCGCGCAGGTGGAACGACTTCCTGGCGACCTGTGAACCGTGGTCACCGGTCCAGGTGACATCGCAAAGCCGCTCCAGGGTGCGGGCGTGGCGGCGCAGCGCGGCGGCGAGCCGGGGGTCGGCGTCCGCTCCGGGCTTGCCGAGCGCCTCGTTCAGCCATCCGGGGTCCAGCCAGGGGTCGATGGTGCCTTCGGTGAGCAACTCGTCCAGCAGCTCGGGGTGTTCGGGGACCAGTCGTTGCAGGTCGTGCGCGATCTTCTGGTCCGCCTGGGACACGACCTGTTTGCGGGACGCCGCCCTGGTTCCGGTCGTCCGGGCCCGGTCGGCTCGCCACAGGCGCAGGGCCTGGCGTGCCTGGGGGTGTCCGGCCGCCACGGCGGCCACCAGCAGGGTGACGGCGCTCTGGTCGGCGAGCCAGATCCGCCGCAGCCGGTCCTCGGCCTCGGTGGGGTCGCCGCTCGGTCGTGGCCACGCGGCGGCGACCAGCCGGGCCGTGGTGGGCACGTCCAGCCGACGGCTCCAGGTGTGCTCCGCCAGTCTGTGGCCGAAGTCGGCGGGGGCGCCCTGGTCGAGGGCCCGCAGTTTGCCGGCCAGCCAGTCGCGGACGGTGGCCGTGGCGGCGGGTTCCGCTCCCGCGACCCGGCTGGACGGCGTGTCGCCGCCGATCGTGTCGTCGGGGCCGTCCGCGGCGGTGAGCAGGGGCAGCAGGAGGTGGTCGGTGAGCAGCGGCATGGCTCCCGGGCCGCCGGCGGTCTCGACGACGTGGAGCAGGCGGCGGACCTCGTCGGGGGAGGCGTTGACCGCCAGTTCGCCCACGGCGCGCACCTGCGGATACGACATCGACGCCGCGGGGCGCCGGCAGGCGGCGGCCAGCACCGCTTCGGGGGACGGCGGCCGGCCGCCGGTCAGCCAGGTGCTCGCGATCAGCCTGCCCAGGGCCGCCTGCAGTTCGAACCCGTCCTTGTTCCGTGGGCGTTCCCTGCCCCAGCGATGGCGGACGACGGGGCGGATCACGGAGTAGGGCCGCTCGGGCCAGTCCTGGCGTCGCGCCGCGAGCCGCAGACAGCGGGCGACCGGCAGGAGGTCGCGCCGGGGATCCGTCATGAGTGTGCGCAGCCGGGGCCAGACCCAGTCGGGTCGCTTGGGCGCGAGTGCCTCCAGAACGGCCAGGAACTTGAAGATCTCCGACTTGTGCCGGGTCAGCAGCCAGGCCCACAGGCAGCCCTCGGGGGGACAGTCGCGTCCGCCGCAGGGGCCGTCGCCCCGCTCCGCGGCGGAGCAGGCCCGGTCGATGACCGAGATGACGCTCTCGGGCATGCTCTCCGCGAGCCAGCCGAGCGCGCCGATCAGGGGCTGCCGCAACTCCGCGTGGCCGCCCGCCAGATGCCGAGCAGTTCGTCGACGATGCGCTCGCGGTCCTGGTGGCAGGTGGTGGGCAGGGCTTCCAGATAGATCCGGCCGAGGACCGGGGGCAGGGCGGCGACGGCGGGACCGAAGTGCTGCCGCAGTTCGGCGTCCGGGGCCGGCAGCCTGGCGTAGACCCGCATCAGCACAGCCCGCAGGCCGTGCAGATCGGGGGCGCCGTCCCGGGTCTCGGCGAGCAACCCGGTGAGCAGGTCCGTGCCCGCCGCGGCGGTCCGGCCGCCCGCCCGGCCGGCCTGGACGAGCGCCTGCTCGGCAACGGCCAGCCGGAACTGGTCGTCGGGGTGTTCCTTGAGCCAGTGGAGCAGCTGAGCGAGGTGCGAGGGCTCCGTGTCGGTGGCCGTCCGGGCGAGCCGGCGGCCGGCGGCGTACTCGAACAGGGTCTGGTGGAAGTAGGAGTACCGGCGCGCGACACCGTCGCCATGGCACTCGATGACCCCTCGCCCGACGAGTCCCTGCAGGTCGTCCGTCGCGCCGGCGCCGAGCGGGCCCGGGCCCAGCTCCGCGGCCGACAGGTCCAGCCGGCCCTCCTCCAGCATCAGCCGAGCCACCTTCTCGCCGGTCTCCGACAGGTCGGGCGGCGGAGCCGTCCCGGGCGCGGGGGTGTCGCCCGCCCGCTGGTCCCGGCCCACACGGTGCTCCCAGTACAGGTCGTACAGGGTGGTGGCGTCGATCTCCTCCACCAGGGGCGGTTTCGGCGCGAAGGTCTCGAAGAGCATGCGCAGGGTGAGCGGGGCCCGGCACACCTCACGCATGGGCAGGCCGCGTACGGCCGCGTTCGCGACGGTGCGGCACACCTCGTCCACGGAGACCTCGGGCTGGCCCTCGTAGAAGTACCGGGCGTGGGAGCGGATCGCCGCCTCCTGCTCGGCCGGGCTGTACGGGCCGAGCTTCTTCCACTGCAGGGCGAAGTCGTCGACGTACGGCTTGAGGTGGTCCGCCACGTTTTCCCGGCATGTCATCAGGACGGGGACGGAGAACTCGGCGGCCGCGGTGAGCAGTTCCCGCACCAGGACGAGTCCGGAGGTGTCGGAGACGAGCAGGTCGGCGGTGTCGAGCAGGAACACCGCGGGGCCGGGCAGGGAACGGCACGCGGCGCGCACGGTCTCCAGAGGCATCCCCGCCGCGTGGTCGGTGTGCCAGAGGTCGCCGGCCCGCAGGAAGTAGGGGCGGGGCCCGCCGGGACGCCCGGCCAGCTCACGGTGCAGTCGCCACAGCAGCGTGGTCTTGCCCGTGCCCGGTGGGCCGGTGACACAGGCCGAACGGCCCTCGTGCAGCAGGCTCAGCAGTGACCACTCCAGGTCCCGGGGTACGGCGAGCGCGGTCAGGTCCAGGGGCTGCGCGCCGGCGCCGGAGGCGCCCTGGTGCCCGGCGGCCACAACCGCGGTACGGCTGTACGCCTCCAGTCGGCGGAGTTCTTCGGGCGGGTCCGTGCCGGGCCGTCCCGGGGTGCCGTCGCCGGCTGCCGGGTGGCTCGGGCCGGGCCGCTCCTGCCGTGGCTGGGCGGTGGGCGGTGCCGGGGCGGTGACCGGCCGCCCGGTGGGCCACGGCTCGTCCACGTAGGGCCGCAGCAGCTCGCCGGCCGCGTGTGCCGCCAGCCGGAAGAACCACCAGCGGCCGGCCTCGCCCAGGTTCTCGTAGGTGCTGAACCGCAGGCCGGTGGCCAGCACGGAGAGCAGGAACTGGTCGGTCCACACGTCGTACCAGCTGCCGGCGACCGTGTCGGCCGCCTCCCGTACGGCGTCCACCAGGCGGACCGTGGCCGGCACGATCCGGTCCCGCAGCTCCGCCTGCGGGCACACCAGATATCGCAGCAGGGCGTCGCCGTCGGCGGCCGCCCGTTCCCGGACCTCGGGGATCAGGGCGGACAGGAGCAGGGTGACGACGTCCCGGGACAGCAGGGCGTCCTCGGTGAACGTCGCGGGATCGATGAGCCGGAAGTCCTCGTACCGGGCCCGCCCGAGGCTGTGCGGCACCATGATGTTGTGCAGGTGAAGGTCGCCGTGGGCGCGTCCCTGCAGGACGTGGAGGGGCGGGTCGGGCAGCGCGGCGTGTCCGGCGGTCAGTGCCAGAGGGTTCGGCAGGTCCCGGTCGTCGAGGCGGATCCAGGGGGTGTCCGGGTCCAGGCCGTCGATCCGTGCGCCGTAGGCGAGCGCCGAGCCGCCCGCGCCGATCAGCGCGCCGAGTTCGTGGCGGAGCAGGTCCGTGACGGTCCGTGTGCCGGCCGTCATGTCGTCCGGGCCGGCGTTCCACTCCGTCAGCAGCCAGCGGGTGACACAGGCGCAGGCGTCCGGGAGTTCGTGCGTCAGTCCCGCCATGGTGTGCACGGTGCGCAGGCTCTGGCCCGCCGGTGACTGGAAGGTCAGGGTCCGTCCGTCCCCCACCTGCCAGGTCCACAGGAGCCGGGCCACCCGGTCGGGCGCCGTCCGGTACGCCCGGGCGTGGTTGTGTCCCTCGTTCCCCTGTCCGGCGGCCGACACCTTGACCACCACGGGTCCCGGTCCGGGCGTCACCAGTACGGCGGTCAGCAGGGCACCGCTGGCGCTCGCCCCGGAGGGTCTCCACGGGGGCAGGACCGGCCGCACGACACCGCCGTGACCACCGTCGCGGGCCCACGCCACCAGCGCGTCGGACGCCGGCTCGTCGTCGAACAACGCCCTGAGGCCGTCCTCGTTCTCCACCGTGCCTTCCACCTTGTCCGGACCGTCCGCACCCGGGGATCGCGCAGGCGTCGCGGACTGCGCACGGTTGCTGACGGTACATCAGTCCGCCGGGTTGCGTCGTCGAAGCGGGGTGACCGGTACCCGCACGAGTCACCGCCGTCTCAACCGGGTTGGGGCGTCGTCCGCCCGACCGTCCGTTGCAGGTCGCTCATCGCGGCCTGGAAGTCGGCTCGGTCGGTGTTCTTGAAGCGCCGGAAGAACCAGTCCGGGACGCGGGTGTGCCGTTGCCGGGACTGGAAGATCACATCCTGCACCTGCCGGGCCAGCACCAGCAGGGCGGCCGGGTCGTCCCCGGCGGCGATCCGGGTCTCCAACAGTTCCATGACGCGCTCCCGCTCCGCTGCCACCTGCCACTGCGTCCGGCACACCTCCAGCCCCATCATGACCGCGCCGAGGGAGGGCACGTACCACAGGAGCACCAGGTCGAGCACGTCCATCCGGGCGCCGAGGCCGACGACGAGTCCCGCGCCCAGCCAGGTCAGCAGCGCGGCCAGCACGGTCCGGGCGTAGCGGCGGCGCACGCGGGCGCCCCAGCCGAGGTTCTGCTGCTGGCAGGCGAGCACGTCGTAGGGGTGCGGAAGTTCGGGGATCTCGTAGTAGTCGCGCAGTTCCGCCTCGTCGCCCCGGAAGCGGCGGCTGAGGCTGCTGACCTCCTGCGGCGCGGGCGGGGTGCCGGCCAGGGCGGTATTCCAGGCCAACCGGTACAGCCGCACGTCGAACAACTCCTGCAGCAGCGCGGCCCGCCGGGCCTCGGCGCTCTCCCAGGCGGTCAGGCCGACGGAGTGGGCCACGGCCCACAGCCCGCCCAACACCGTTACGACGACCGTGAGTCCGGGGACGAAGGCGGTGACGAGCCCGGCGGCCGCCAACAGGAGCGAGACACCGGTGCGGGCGTTGGCCAGCCGCTGCGCCCTGCTGTGCGACACGCTCATGGCGCGCAGCCGGTGCAGTGCCGTATCGGCGTTCTGCTCGACCAGAATGCGGGAACTGCCGTTCGCCCCACTGCCCATGACGTCCCCCTCGCCCTCGGCTCTCCTCACTAACTGTGCCCTCCCGTCCACCCGCTGTACACACGACGTGGCGTCGGCCGGGCCGCCCGGCGTCGGGCCGGTCGCCCGGTCACGCGCGCCGTCGCCTGCCTCAACCCGACGGCCCCTCCCGGCCGTTGGTGCCAGAATCACCCTCCAGGCCACCGCGCGGCGGGCGCGGCGCGCGTCGGTGTGTTCGCGGGGTGACGATGACGATGGTTCCCGAGCCGGACCGGGTGCGACTTCGGCCCGCGCCGCAGGACGCCCGGCCGGCGGAACTGACCGCGTGCCTCGGCGACGAGCGCGCGGCGCGGGCGCTGGCCCGGTGGGCCGACGAGTGCGCGGTGACCGTACGGCCCGTACGGCCCAGGTGGGCACCGTCCGGAAAGGGCTACACCGGAGCGGTGCTGGCGGCCGTGACGATCACGCCGGGTCCGGGCGTCACCGTGGTGAAGGTGCTGCCGCCCGACCGGTGCGGGGAGCATGCCGCCCTTCAGCGGGCCCAGCGCGCCTCCCTGCTCCGGGGGGACTTCGCCGAGCGGCATCTGGCCGCGCCGCTCTTCCCGCCGTACCCGGTGGGCGACGGACGGCTGCTGACGTTCCAGAGCGCCGCCGGGGACAGTCTGCGGGACGTGCTCACCATGGCCGAGTTGAACGACGACGAACTGCGCACCGCGTTCCGTGCCGTCGTCAGCGGCCTGGTGACCGACTGGAACCACGGACTCGCGACCAAGGACACCGACGACCTGTCCGTCTCCGCGTTCCTGCGGGGTGAGCTCGACGCGTCGGCCGGCAGCGGCGCCTCGGCGCGCGCCTACGCCGCGGCGGTCGCGGGCGTCGCGTCGGACCCGGCGTGGATCGAGATCGACGGTGTCGTCCTGCCGAACCCCTGGCTCATGGCGCAGGGAGACGGCGGGCTGCCCGACCCGGTGATCCCGGTCGCGCACGGCCTGGCCCATGGCGACCTGCATCTGCACAACGCCCTGGTCCCCCGGCGCCGGGGCACCGTGTGTCCTGGCGACTTCCGGCTCATCGACCTGGCCACGTTCGCGGAGCACGCGCCCCTCAGCCGGGACGTGGCGACGCTGATGCTGTCGGTCCTGGCGGACCGGGTGCCGGCCGATCTGGGAGGCGAGCAGGAACGCGCGCTGCTGCGCCACGTGGTGCATCCCCAGGACGCCCATGTGCCGTTCCTCGCGCCGGCGTGGGCGGGGCTCGTCGACGATCTGCACGCCGCCTGCGCCGAGGTGGCGCAGGGTGGCTGGCGCCCGCTGTGGTCCGGCCAACTGCTGGTGTCCGTCCTGGCGACGGCACTGCTCTTCACCGGCTATGAGGACCTCGGCGCGGACGGCCGGTGGCGCTTCTTCCGGCTGGCCGCCCACGCGGGCGGCGAGCTGCTGGCGCACCACGACGTGCTGCCGCCCGCCTCGGCCCCCGCGGTCGCGCCGCCGTCGTCCCTCACCGCGTCCGAGCGTGGCTCCGCGGCACGGGACACCGTGACGGCCCAGGACGCCTCCGTGTCCGAGGGCACCTGCGTGGCGCGGCCGGCCGCAGGTGCGGCCCAGGACGGGTCCTCCGCCCGGTCCGCCACCGTCGCCCCGGTGCCGGCGGCCCCGGCGGCCCGGACCGCTCCGGCCGCCCCGACACCGCACATGGCGCCCGCCGTGCCCGCGGACTACGTCGACCGCCCCGAAGAGGCGGCCGCGCTGCTGCGTTCCCTGCTGGCCGCCGCGGCGGCCGCCGGCGAGGCGGAGCAGAGCCCTTCCGTGGGTCTCGCCTCGTCGGTCACCGGCGTCCACGGCACCGGGGGCTTCGGCAAGACCACGCTGGCCGCCTGGGTCTGCCACCAGCCGCAGGTGCGCGAAGCCTTCCCGGACGGCGTGCTGTGGGTGCAGCTCGGCCAGGACCCGGCGCGTCAGCGGATCGTCGCCTGGGCACGCGACCTCGTCAGCCTGCTCACCGGCCGCGAACCCCCGGCGTACGCCACGGCGGAGGCGGCCGGTGAACACCTCGGCGCGACGCTGGAGGGCCGCAGGGTGCTGCTGGTGGTCGACGACGTGTGGCAGCGGGAGGACCTGGAACCGTTCCTGCGGGGCGGCAGCCGCTGCGTGCGGCTGGTGACCACCCGCAGGCCGGGCGTGCTGGACCAGTCGGCCCCGCTGATCCGCGTCGACCGGATGTCCTCGGCGCAGTCGCTGAGCCTGCTCACGGCGGGGGTGGAGGGAGCGGACAACGCCTCCGTTCTACCGCTGTTCGAGCGCTCCGGTCACTGGCCCCTCGCGCTGAGACTGCTGAACGGCGTGCTGCGCAGCATGGTGCAGCGCAGTGGAATGCACCTCCCGGACGTCGTCCGGGAGATGGCCGGGGAACTGGATCGGTACGGACTGTCCGGCCCGCTCGACGACTACCCGGGAGCGGCCCCCCGGACGGTGGAAGCCACCATCGACCTCAGTCTGCGTGAGCTGGCCCGCATCCCGCGCACCGGCCGCCGCTCGCTGGAGCGGCTCACGGCACTGGCCTGCTTCCCGGAGGACTACCACATTCCGTACCGGTGGCTCGCCCGGCTCTGGGACGTCACCGAGCTGACCGCGCGCCGGGAGTGCCTCCGGCTGACGGAGCACTCCCTGCTGGCCCAGCACGACGGCACGGGCGTACGGCTGCACGACGTCATCCGGGACGACCTGCGTCGGCGGGATCCGGAGGCGGTACGGCAGGCCCACCGCACCCTGCTGGCGGGGCAGGCCGCGCTGTGCCGCGGAGCGGGCTGGCACGCCCTGGCCGCGCCCGACGGGGATGCCGAGTTCATGGACAACGTCACCTACCATCTCGCCGAAGCCGGGGAGACCGCCGAACTGCATCGCACCACCACCGACTTCCGGTACCTCGTCGAACGGGTGTGGCGCAGCGGCCCGGCCGCCCTGGAAGCGGAGGGGATACGCAGGCTCCGCGTGCAGGGCTTCGACATGGACAGTTACGCTCTGGAGTTCGTCGAGCTGGTGCAGGGGGAAGCCCATCTCCTCGTCGACCACGAACGGCCCCTGGATCTCGCCGTCACCCTGTTCAGCCGCTGTCTGGCGCAGGATCACATCCCGCGCCGCCTGCACCACACCGACGAGGTCCTGCTCGGCGGCATCGTCGCGACGCAGCCCTTCCCCGACGAGCCCGACGGCAGGCTGTGGCGTGTCCTGACCGGTCACACCGGGCCCGTGCAGGCGCTGTGCTGGCGGGTGGACGGCCAGGTCCTGATCAGCGGCAGCGCCGACGGCACCGTACGGATCCGCCGTGTCGACACGACCCGGCAGGACGCGGTCGTGCACCTCGGCGGCGCGGTGACCAGCCTGTCGTGGAGTCCCGACGTGGCGATGGTGGCCGTGGGTACCGACCGGGGCGAGGTGGTCCTGCTGGACCCGTCCGAGCCCCGGATCACCCGGCGCCTGGCCGTCCCCGTGCGGGACCGGGAGGAGGCCGGGCAACGCGTGCTGGTCGCCTTCGCGCCGGACTCCCGGGCCGTGGCCGTGGCGTGCGGGCGGGAGGTACGGCTCTGGTCGGCGCCCTTCGACGCCGGTCGGCTGGGGCCGCCCCTGCCCGGCCCGCGCACCGGCACCTGTACGGCCGTCCGGTGGCACCCCGGAGCGGGGCTCGCCGTCGGCCGCGCGGACGGCCGGGTCCATCTGTGGCGGGAGCCCACGGCGCCGACCGAGCCGCGGGTGGTGGAGTCCGGCCAGACGGCGGTGCAGGCGCTGGACTGGCATCCCGGCGGAGAACTGCTGGCCGTGTGCGGCCACTCGCCGGTGCTCAGCGTCGTCGACGCCGGCAGCGCCACCGTCGCGGCCCGGCTCCCCGAGCAGACCCAGCCCGGCGCGGCGTGGCTTCAGTCGGTGGCCTGGGCCTCGTCGGGTGACGCGCTGGTCGCCGGTGACAACGACGGGACGATCCGCGTCTGGCGGTTCGACGCGCGGCCGGAGGGGCCCGACCTGCGCCCCGCGGTCACCTTCCACGCCCGCGGCGTCCAGATCCGGGCGATCGCTCCGCACCCGGGCCGCGATCACATCGCCGTCGGCACCCGCCAGCCCGCCGTACGGGTGTGGACCCTCGGTCCGCAGTCCGGCATGGACACCGGGCCGGACGAACGGGTGAACACCACCCTGTGGTCCCCCGACGGCGCCCTGGCGGCGGGGACCGCGGCGGGCCTGCTGGTCCTGACCGCACCGGCCGTAGCGGAGCTTTCGCTCCCGTCACAGCACTTCGTACCCGCTCACCAGGGCGACGTCAGATCCGTGGCCTGGGCGCCGGACGGCCGACGGCTGCTCAGCGTCGGCGACGACGGCCGGGTGCTGGTCTGGGACGCCGACCGGCGGGAGGTGATCCGCACACTGACGCGGAGGCTGACCTACGCGGGGGCGGTCGCCTGGAGCGCCGAGGGACGATGGGCCGCCGCCGCCGACACCGACGTGGTGCTGTGGGACACGACGACGTGGGAGCGGGCCGGGGTCGTCGAGCTGGGCACCGCCGTCAACGGGCTCTCCTTCGCCCCCGACAGCTCCCGGCTGGTCGCCGCCACGTCCTCGGCGGAGCTGCGGGTCCTCCTGCTCGACCCGCTGGGCCGGCCCACGGGCGAGGTCGAGCTGTGGCCCGGCCACTCGAGTTCGGTCAGCGCGGTGTGCTGGTCGTCCGACGGGCGTCGCCTGGCCACGGCCGGATACGACGGCTGTGCGGTGCTGTGGGACACCGTCGCGGGGCCGCCGCGCCGCATCCTCGAAGGTGACGGATCGGCTCTGTGGTCCGTGGCCCTGTCTCCGGACGGGAGGCGTCTCGTCGCTGTCACCATGGACGGATCGGCGCACCTGTGGGACGTCGACACGGCAGCCGAGCTGTGCCGGCTGAGGGTGGACGGCCATCTGTCCTCCTGCTCCTTCCACCCGGACGGCCGCCGCCTCGTCCTCGGCGGTTCGGCCGGCCTGTACGCGTGCGAGGTCACGGGCGGGCCGGAGGTCCACCGCAAGCCGGGCCGGTGACGTCACCTGTGAGGCGGTGCGCATCAGGACGAGGGGCGGCTGAGGGCCCTCGGTGACGGGACGGCCCGCGCACGGCCGCGCTTGAGGCCCCGGCCGGGGCGCCACCGGTGGCGGACGAGGTGGGCGCGGACGCTCTCGCCACGGGCGGCCGCCGGGAGGCTGCGTGGGCGCGCCGCGCAGTTCACCCATGCCGTCCGGTCCGTATGGTTCCCCGCCCCGCACGCCGGCCGCGTACAGGTGGGGCGGCGCGCCCCGGCCCGGGGCTGGGCCGGCCCAAGCTTTGGTCGATGCGTACCCCGGGTGGGCCGGCCCACTGCGGAGGACGCGGCGATGCCGACATTCGGCATTCGAGCGCTCATGAGGGCGCCGGGTGGAACACCCGACGTCAGGGAGGCAGGCTGTAGTCATGCGGTCGCACACCCGCCCATCTGGCCCATCAGCGGCGGGCGGTCATAGCCGGGTCCTCTTCAGACTCGCGCAGTGTGTGCCATTCATGGTCGTACTGCTCGCGCTGGGGATCGAGCTTTCCCCCGCACACGCGGTGATCACCGGTCCTCTCCTCGCCGCCGTACCGGCATTGGCCTCGCTGACGATGGGCCCCAAAGGCACCCTTTCAGTGGCGGCCGGAGCCTTCACCGTCACGGTCATCACGGCCAGCCTCCACCACAGCTGGGGAGGCCAGGTCTACAGCAATCTCGTCTCCCTCCTCGTAGTGACGGCAGCGAGCGTCACCATGAGTAATGCAGTGCGCACGCGCAGGCAGAGCGAGCTCAACCAGGTTCGCCGGGTCGCCGAGGCGGCACAACGGGTTCTGCTGCGCCCTGTGCCGCCCCGGCTCGGTCCCGTCCAGATGGCCAGCAAGTACCTCGCGGCAGAGACGGGTGCGCAGATCGGCGGCGATCTGTACGAAGCGGTACACACTCGGTACGGGGTTCGGATGATCGTGGGAGACGTCCGTGGCAAAGGGCTGCCCGCCGTGCGCCTGGCCGCAGCCGTGCTGGGCGCGTTCCGGGAGGCCGCGCACTACGACGAGGATCTGACGGAGGTGGTGAATCACTGCGCGGCGGCGCTGGAACGCGAGCGGGCGGCGCTCAGCGCGGTTGATCAGGGCGAGCAAGACAATCTGACCGAGGATTTCGTCACCGCGCTCGTGGCTCAGGTATCAGACGCCTTCGTGGTCGAGGTGGTCAATCGCGGCCATCCGCCCCCGCTGGTGCTCCGCCAGGGCAAGGTAAAGGCGCTCCTCCCCGCCTGCCCGATGCCGCCCCTGGGCCTGGAAGATTTCATGACCGTTCCGGCTGCCAAAGCGGAGAGCTACCCATTCGCACCCGGTGACCGTCTCCTGCTGCACACCGACGGCGTGATCGAAGCCCGCAGCCCCGGCGGCGATTTCTTTCCCCTGCCCAAGACCACGGAATCGGTGCACCCCTGTGCCCCCTCAGAGTTCCTGGAACGGCTGCACCAGGAATTGATCCGGCACACCCACGGCTACCTGGCGGACGATGCGGCGATGCTCCTCGTCGAACGGCTCAATGAAGGAGGCGAGAGCAGGCTGCACGGCCCTCGCACGCTCTGAGGTCCTGTGGCAGCGTGCCGATCTGCCCGACCTGGAACTGGTGCGGGTAGTAGCCGGCGTCAACCGCGGCGCGAGAGGCACCACGGTCCGCTCGGCAGCCTCCCCGGGTTGCTCCTCGGGCTCGGGCGACGACCGGTGCCGCGATGGTCCCCCTCGACGACGGCGCATGCTCGCCACCGTCGTCGCGTGGGCGGATCGGTCACCGGGCGCCGTCCTGCTCCTTGACGCCGTCGTCCAAGAGGAGAGAAGAAGGGGAGAAGCGAAGCGAGTTGGCTGCCGGAAGTGCGAAGAGCGGCAGAGCAGGAGGCAGGGCCAGGTTTCCTGCGAGCTGCGAGGGGATGCCACAGGAGTCGGCGGCTCGTGGGCGCGACACAGTACGACGGGGAGTCGTACGACGGCCGCACGCGCTGGATGCGGTGGCGTTCGCGGTCGGTGAGTCTGGCTCAAGGTCAGGCGTTTCGTCCTCAGGGCTGGGGGTGAGACGGCCGATGACCTCCAGGGCCACGTCACGGATCGCGTTGCGGGCCGCCCCCACAGGGAGACGGCATCGGAGCCGGGCAGCGCGAGCGAGGGCGCCGTGCAGGACGAGCGGGACCGGTAGGTGCTCGTGGATCGCGGCCAGCCGCTCCAGGTCGAGGCGAACCGGGTCCCTGGTGAATCCACACCTCTGCCGGATTGTGCAAGGTGGCCTCGGGCCGGGTGTCGACCGGGCGGTCCGTGCGACGGCCCACCGGCAGCCAACCGCTCGTGAGCCGCGCCCACGCCACCCGCCGGGTGCCGTCGAACGCGTTCGGCTCGTCGGGCATCCTTGGGGGAGTATGCCGGGAGACCGTAAGGGGAGCTGTGGTGGACGAGCGCGCGCGGGGTTCGCGTGAGGTGGAGACGTCCGGGATGTCTCCGCAGCTGCGGCTGGACGTACTGCTCGACGACCTGCAGCAGCAGGTCGCGCAGGTTCGGGCGGCCCGGGACCGGGTCCACACGCTGCTCGACGCGGTGCTGGCCGTCGGCTCCGACCTCGACCTGGAGGTGGTGCTGCACCGCATCGTGGAGTCGGCGGTCACCCTGGTCGACGCCCGGTACGGCGCGCTCGGTGTGCTGGGCGAGGAAGGCACGATCAAGCAGTTCGTCACCGTCGGCATGGATGAGGAGGCCATCGCCCGCATCGGGCACTACCCGCGCGGCGAAGGCATCCTCGGCCTGCTCATCCGCACCCCGGAGCCACTGCGCCTGGCGAACCTGGCCGAGCACCCGGCGTCCGCCGGCTTCCCGGCCGGGCACCCGCCGATGACCAGCTTCCTCGGCGCCCCCGTGCGGGTGCGCGACCAGGTCTTCGGCAACCTGTACCTGACCAACAAGAAGAGCGGCGCGGAGTTCGACAGCGACGACGAGGCGGTGCTGCGCACGCTGGCCGCGGCGGCCGGTGTGGCGATCGACAACGCCCGGCTGTACGAAGACGCCCACCGCCGGCAGCGGTGGCTGGCAGCCAGCAACGAGCTGACCCGCAGCCTCCTGTCCGGCGCGGAGCCCGCCGCGGTGCTGGACTCCTTCACCGCCACCGTGCGCGAGATGGCCGGCGCGGACCTGGTCACCCTGGCGGTGCCGGTCGGCGACAAGGGCGAGCTGGTCATCGAGGCCGTCTCGGGAGCGCGGGGCGAAGAGGTCCGCGGGCTGCTGCTGCCCGCCACGGCACTGGCGGCCAAGGTCTACACGTCCGGCGAGACGATCACCAGCGCTGCCGTCAGCGCCGACCCGCGCGCCGAGGGCGGCAGCGCCTCTGTGGTGGAGCTCGGTCCGGCCTTCTTCGTCCCTCTCGGCACCCGCGAACACGTCCGCGGAGTGCTGCAGGTCGCGAACGCACCCGGCGGCCCCCTCTTCACCGACGCCGTCATCGACATGGTCACCGGGTTCGGCAACCAGGCCGCGCTGGCCCTGGACGTCGCCGAGCACCGGCGGGACACCGAGCGCATGGTCATCCTCGACGACCGCGACAGGATCGCCCGTGACCTGCACGACCTGGTCATCCAGCGGCTGTTCGCCGGCGCGCTGTCCCTGCAGTCCACGCTCGGGCGGGTCTCCGACCGGCCGCAGGTGAGCGAACGGATCCAGCGAGTCGTGGACGACCTGGACGACACCATCAAGATCATCCGCTCCACCATCTACGCCCTGCGCGAGCACGATCAGTCCCGTCGCGGAAGCGGGCTGCGCGCCCAGCTGGTGGCAGCCACCGAACGGGCCACCGAATCGCTCGGCTTCGCCCCCGCGCTGCGCATGACCGGGCTGCTGGACACGGCCGTCTCCGCCGACCAGGCCGAGCAGTTGCTGGCCGTGCTCGGCGAGGCCCTGTCCAACGCCGCCCGGCACGCGCACGCCGGCACCGTCGACGTCACCGTCGAGGTCACCGACACCGAGCTGAAGCTGCGGGTGGCGGACAACGGCCGCGGAATCGACCCGACGGTCAACCGCCGCAGCGGCTTGGCCAACCTCCGCAGACGCGCCGAGGAGTTGGACGGCAGCTTCAGCCTCTCTGCGAACCAACCGAGCGGCACCGTCGTCGAGTGGGTCGTCCCGCTTCCCTCAACAGGCTGACGCTCCCCGCCGGTCGGTCACCCCGCATTCAGGTGAGGCGGACGGCCTTGTCGTGCTCCCCAGTCGGTGACCCGCTGTCATTCCTCGTCTCGCCTTTCGCGTCCACTCACCTACACGGTGGTGCGTGCGGTGCCCCCGCCGGCGGCCGATGCCTCCTGGCGGCCCGACCGGTCCTCGCGCGGGGACCATGGGGCCACCCAAAGAGGCAAGCTGTCAGGGCCGATGGTCCCCGCCCGGCTACTCGGAGGAGTTCAGCCGGCGGACGGGGCGGCCGAGGCGAACCGGGACACCCGGTGAGTACAGGACGCTGACCGGGGCGGTGCTCGGCGCGGGCAGGCCGGCCGCGGTGAGCAGGTTCTCCTCGCAGGTGATCAGCTCGGCGCGGTGCAGGGGCCAGCGCGGGTGCTGGTTGGGCAGGTACGCCGCGCCACCGGCGAAGGGGTTGTGCATGCCCCAACGGGCAGTGAGAAAGAGCTCCAACTCGGTGGGCTCCTCGATGCGTTCGCCCGGGCGTACGGTGACGCGGCTGTACGCGCCGCGCACACTCGGCCAGCGTCGCGAGCTGGTGTAGGTGACGGTGTCACCGGTGGTGCGCAAGGACATACGGGACCACAGGTAGGGAAGGCGGAAGCCGATGCGTCCCATCACCACGGGGATCAGACGCGAGGCGTCCATCGAGCGGAAGACAACACCGCGGCGGCCGTGCGCGTCCACCGAGTACAGGCGGACGTTGGTCTCCGGGAACGAGCCGAGGTAGGGCAGCCCGGGCAGCCGGAACCAGCCGACCTTGTGCATGCGGAAAGCGACGAGTCCGATGTAGGTGACCCCACCGTGGATGTCGGGGGCGGTCCCGGGTGGCATCAGCTTTGCCACTATGGCCGGTTCGATGGCCCAGTGGATGAACGTCAGATCCAGCCACTGCTGGGTGAGCAGCGGGAAGCGTATGTCGACAGGAGCGTCCGGGGAGCAGGGAGCGTCGGGGGCAGGCTTCTGCATGACTCGATGATGACAGGCGACTGGCCCCGACCCACCCTTGCCAAGACGCCTCTCCCGGACCGGCCCGCTCAGTCCGCGCGATGCCCGACCGTCTGCGCGGAGGCGCGCGGTGTGCGGCCACCGTCCGGTCCGTAGCCGAACCGGATCAGCAACTGGGGGCAACAGCGCCGTTGCGACAGGCAGGCCGCCGCCCGCAGATCCGGCCATTCCATCGCCTGGTGCAGCATCGAGGTGCGCACTCCGTGCGCGGTCGCGGTCAGCAGCACGTGCTCCAGGGCCTGGCCCGCCCGCAGCCAGTCCTCTCGCCGGTCGCGGGCCGTCCATAGCAGGGCCACCTGGGCGTGGCGCTCGAAGTGCTGGTCCGGCAACCGCGGTACGGGCAGTGGGCCGGTGAAGTCACGCATCGGTATCCGTCCGTCCGCGTCCTGTGGGCCGAGAGCGGTGAGCGGGATGCCGTAGGGCACGTTCGAACCGGGGGCAGTGATCCAGGCACGGGACTCGGCGGTCCGTGCCGAGTTGGCCTGGTTGCGCGCTTCGGCCGTCGCTGTCAGGCCCAGTAGCAGCCGTGTGTCGGCGAAGTCGGGCACATACAGTCGCGCGCCCTCGGACTGTGCTGCCTGGGCCATCTCCGCCACGACCGCCTCGGGCACCGGGCGGCCGGTGAAGGGCAGCCGACTGGTGTGGCGCCGCTCGACGGCCGGGTACAGCCACCGGTAATCCGGCAACTCCCCGGCGGGCGTGGTCAGCTGTACGGTGGCCAGCAGGTCGGGCTCGCCGGGATCGGGCAGCAGCCGGACCACGGGGTCCCAGCCCAGGTGCGCGACAGCGACCCGCAGGTTGAAGACCGCAGCTCCCACGGAGAGGTGCTGGGCGCGCCGGTCGGGATCGGCCAGCTGCAGTGCTCGCCTGCCGTCGGCGCGGACCTCGACGGAGCGTGTGGCCGCCTGCATCCCGAAGCGCCACGGCTGCGTGTTGTGGATCGACGGTGCCGCCACGGCCGCGGCCATCAGCGTCTCCAGCACACTGGCGTCGATCTCCCGGGTCTGCATGCGCGGCTCCTCAACTCCTGTGAGGAGCCGCAGTGGTGTGGGGGGCTCCCCGTATGTCCTCTACCTTCGGTCGTCGCAGGACGCAGGACGAGGGCCGTCCGTCCCCCGCTGCGGACCGGACGACCCGGGCCCAAGGCCGCGTCTCGTACCAGTCGCGTTCCGAGAAGGCGATCTCCATTGGCCGGACGGGGATACGGCTGGCTCGCCATCGTCGCTGTCCACGCCACACGGGCCTACGTGGCCGGCAGGGCGGTGGCGAGCAGCACTGACGCCCAGCGAGCCGACCAGCGACACCACGGCCAGAGCCCGGGCCAGTTCGGCACGGCCCTTGGCGTAGGCGATGCCGTGCCCGGCCGCCGCAAGCATCACCAGTACGAACAGCCCGAGTTTCGTGGCCGGCGTCCTCCCGTAGCCGGGTCCGGCGAGCGAGGCCCAGGTGAGGCCCTTGTGCCAGGCCATGGCCCACCCGGTGCTCAACTGGACGGGGAGGAACACCGTCCCCGTCAGGAGCCCGAACCGGCGGCCGGCCTCGGCCGCGAAACGGTCCCTGGCCTGCGCGGACAGCACTCGCCGGGCCAGCGGCAGCACCACCAGCGTCAGGGCCAGCTGCCCTGCTCGCCGCTGGCCTGGTTGCCGCGGTTGAACAGGCCGTCCAGCAGCTCGGGTTGCTCGGCGAACATGGTGCCGTAAAAGCGCGCCGTGATGTCGTCCAGGGCACCGCCGACGGCGGGCAGAGTGGCGCGAACGACAGCGGCCGACTCGCGCGAAAGCATGGGACTCCTCTGGGATGTGGGCACATGAGGGACGGCGCTCACCGTCACAGCCGGGACCCGTCGTGCGGGTCCGACCGGCACATCGATCATCCGGTGCAGCCGCCACCCGGAAATAGGGCCGAACCGCCCTGGAGGGCTGGGCCCGTCGGTCCCGTCCCCCGCCGAGGCGTCCTGAACTGCGGTCGGAGCGACTACAGCTCAGCCCAGCGCGGCCTTGAGTACGCCGATGGCCGTCTTCGGGTCGGCGAGGGCGTGGTAGATCCCAGGGATCTCGCGGTCAAGGCCGAGCAGGCCGTAGACGGCGTGCATGGCGCCGCGGACGGAGTACTCGACGGTGAAGACGACGTCCTCCGGGATCTCCGTGAACTGGCCGAGGAAGGCGAAGTTCGCGGCGCCACGCGGGCGGACCAGCGGTCGGTCGTGAACCGTGCGCGGGGCGAACTGGCTGGTGATGTACGGCATCATCACTGGGATCACGGTCGTCGTCGCCGCGACCTCCTCCTCGATGTCCCACAGGCCGAGGTGGTTGATCAGTTCGGTGAGGATCTCCCGGCCGGTGGCCTCGGCCATCGTCTTGCCGATGAAGTCGCCCTCGTTGTCGACGAAGAGGCCGTAGCCCCACAGGGTGTGGACGTCCTCGGGCTGTCCCTCGAAGTGTGGTGCGTGCGGTACGACGATGGACATCAGCCAGTTGGAGTCCTTGAAGGTCATCAGCGCGCCGGTGCCGGGGAGGTTGCCGGACAGCTCCTCGATACGGTGCAGGAGCAGGGGGCTGCGCATGGTGAGGGTGAAGGACTCCCACTTGGCCTCGTCGATGTTCCCGTGGAAGGCAGCCGGGCGCCCGAAGTCGTCCGCCTTGGCAGCGATGGTCTCCCACAGCCGCCAACCGCCGTCGCGCTTGTCGCGGATCAGCTCGGGAGCGGTGTCGTCACTGCCGTACGCGGCGTCGGCGGTCATCGAACCAAGGGTTAGGAACGCGTAGTCGGTGTCCCCGAGGTCGTACGCCTCCGGCTGTCCGGCGCGGTCGAGATGGAGGCGTCGTACCCGTCGAGTGCCGTCCTCCTCGGCGGTGAAGTCGACGTCGGTGACGCGTACGCCGTGCTCGAAGCGTACGCCGCGCTCCTCCAGCCAGGACTGCAGCGGGCGGATGATCGAGTCGTACTGGTTGAGCCGGGTGCGGCGCACGCCCGCCAGGGTGTGCATGCGCGGGAACTCCTGCATGAAACGCAGGAAGTAGCGCCTGAGCTCGATGGCGCTGTGCCAGTTCTGGAAGGCGAACGTGGTGCGCCACATCGCCCAGAAGTGGGTCTCGAAGAAGTGCGGGGAGAAGAAGTCCTCGATCCGGCGCGCCCCGATCACCGCCTCCGGCAGCACGAGCAGCCGGGTCAGCTCCAGACGGTCCCTGGTGCCGAGGCCGTAGTCGGAGGCGTCAAGGATCTCGGCGCCCTTGCCGATCAGGCGGGCCTTGGCGTCGGTGGGCCACCTGGCGCTGAACTCGCGGATCTCCTCGCGCACCGACATGGTCTCGTCGGTGCGGGTGGGGATGGTCTCCAGGAGGTTCCACAGGCATGTGTACGCCTCGTCCTCCAGCATGCGGCCGCCGCGGGTGACGTAACCGGTTGGCTCACCGCCGCCGTCCATCGAGCCGCCTGCGAGCGGGAGTTCCTCGAGGACATGGATGTTCTCGCCGGGGAAGCCGCCGTCGCGGATCAGGAAGGCGGCGGCTGCCAGGGAGGCGATTCCGCCGCCGACGAGGTAGGCCCGGGACTGCTGTGGAGCGTCGGTCACGACGTCCCTCCGTTCTGCCACCCGCTGTCGCGGGCGGCCGAATGTGGTCGAGAGCCGTGCAGCGGTCCCGCCCCTGAGGCGGCAGCGGTGTGCGCACGGCACAGCGCCGACGGGATGCGGGCGGCGCCTGTAACCGTCAGTGAACTCGTGCGGAAGCGGTGCGGGGCAGGGGCCGGATGTCCCTGTTCACGCGCCGACCGCCCCTGGGCTCGGCGGGACTGAGTGTCCTGCTCTGGGCCCACGGTGAAGCCGAGGCCCGCGGCGTGGTGCTGCTGCCGGCGTGCGCACTCACGCGTTCCTGGGTGGCACGCAGGGTCGGCATGCGCATTACCCCATTCGGCCCCACACTGAGGAGTGCTTCGCGGCACCCGCTCGCGAAGCACAGGCAGGTAGCTCGTTCGCGCTTCCCCTGGGAGGCACCGTGCTCTTGATCGCCCTGTGCACGCCAATCGCGATGTTGCTGCTCCTCTTCGGGATGGACGCCTATGAGGGCCTCCTGGCCCCATCGCCTCCCGATTCCCCGGCGAGCTGCGGCGGGACCAGGCCCTGCGACGACCGGTGTCGGCTCGTAGGCTGCCGACATGACCGAGATCCAGAGCCCGACGCCCCGCGACGCCTTCGAGCTGCTGCTGAGCGGTAACCGACGCTTTGTCGCGGGCCACCCCGAGCACCCGAACCAGGACGCCACCCGCCGCGCCGAGATCGCACCGGCCCAGCGGCCCTTCGCCGTGCTGTTCGGGTGTTCCGACTCCCGGCTGGCCGCAGAGATCATCTTCGATCGCGGCCTGGGCGACCTTTTCGTGGTGCGTACCGCGGGGCACGTCGTGGGTGCGGAAGTGCTGGGCAGCATCGAGTACGGGGTGGACGTACTGGGCTGCCCGCTGGTCGTGGTGCTCGGTCACGACTCCTGCGGCGCGGTCGGCGCAGCGTGCGCCGCGCTGGAGGACGGTTTGACACCGGCCGGATACGTCCGGGACGTCGTCGAACGGGTGACCCCGAGCGTGCTGGCAGCACGGGCCGCCGGACACGTTGAGCCGGAGGAGATCCTCGCCGAGCACGTGAGGCACACCGTCGACCTGCTGCTGGACCGCTCCCGGGTGCTCGCCGAGAAGGTCGCCGCCGGCCAGGCCGCCGTGGTGGGCCTCTGCTACCGACTGGCCGACGGCAGCGCGCAGCTCGTCGCAGCCCGCGGCCTCGATGCGGCGGTCCCCACCGTGCCCTGACCGCTCCGGTGCGCCGGGGATGGGGAACGGCCCCGTGCTGGTCGAGCTCGCGCAGAAACCCGTACCGCCCGCGCGTAGGCGGCCGGCGAACCGGGGACCGTCACCACGGCGTGCGCCTTCACCGGGGGCGTCGTCACCGGCGGCGACCACTTGGGTCAAAGCGGTCGTCTCGGAGCACCCGTCCATAGCCGACCGCGAGGGTGAGAAACAGCCCAACCACCGCGGAGGGCACGGCGGCCACCGTCCACCATTCCACGCCGTGCTCGCGCTCTGCGACCGCCCCGAGGTCCGCTGCGACCACGGCGGCAGCCAGTCCGATACCGATCAGCACGGCGACGACGTACCGGGCACCTCCGGTGTCCGGTGGTTGCCGAACGTAGCCGAGCGCCGCCCAGTCGCGTGCGGCCTCCCGCATCTCGCGGCGATGCTGTACCGCCGCGTGCGCCCGAAGGCCCGCCGTGACGGTGGCACCGGCCACCGCCGCGCCGGAAGGTGTCCACCACTCTTCGCAGACGAGCAGCAGTACCGCGACGATCCCGGTCGTGGCCCAGCCGCTGAGGCAGGCCACCGCGGCTCTGCGCCGGGCAAGCGGCCGGTCGGCTCCCGCCCGCAGGTCGGCGAGGGCCGGCACGTACCAGACGCAGCCCGCCGCGGTCACCATGGCGGCTCCCAGGGCGAGGACGGCTTGGGGCATGGCCTACCTCGCCGCCTCTTCGAGCGCGGCGATCTCCGGGTGATGCAGGTCGAAGGCCGGGGACTCGCTGCGGATACGGGGCAGGGAAACGAAGTTGTGGCGCGGCGGCGGGCAGGAGGTCGCCCACTCCAGTGAACGGCCGTAGCCCCAGGGGTCGTCGGCCTCGACCGGCTTGCCGTATTTCGCGGTCTTCCAGACGTTGTAGAAGAACGGGAGGATCGACAGGCCGAGCAGGAACGACCCGATCGTGGAGACGGTGTTGAGGGCGGTGAAGCCGTCGGCGGCCAGGTAGTCGGCGTAGCGGCGGGGCATGCCCTCGGCGCCCAGCCAGTGCTGGACCAGGAACGTGGTGTGGAAGCCGACCGTGAGCGTCCAGAACGTGATCTTGCCGAGGCGTTCGTCGAGCATCTTGCCGGTGAACTTGGGCCACCAGAAGTGGAATCCGGCGAACATCGCGTACACGACCGTGCCGAAGACCGTGTAGTGGAAGTGCGCGACGACGAAGTACGAGTCGGAGAGGTGGAAGTCCATCGGCGGGGAAGCCAGGATCACTCCGGTCAGGCCGCCGAAGAGGAATGTGATCAGGAAGCCGGTGGTCCACAGCATCGGCGTCTCGAAGGACAGCGAACCCTTCCACATGGTGCCGATCCAGTTGAAGAACTTCACCCCCGTCGGGACGGCGATCAGGAAGGTCATGAAGGAGAAGAACGGCAGCAGGACGCCGCCCGTGACGTACATGTGATGCGCCCACACCGTCACCGACAGGCCCGCGATCGCGATCGTCGCCGCGATCAGTCCCATGTGGCCGAACATCGGCTTGCGCGCGAAGACCGGGATGACCTCGGAGACGATGCCGAAGAACGGCAACGCCAGGATGTACACCTCTGGGTGCCCGAAGAACCAGAACAGGTGCTGCCACAAGAGGGCTCCGCCGTTGGCCGCGTCGAAGACATGCGCACCGAACTTGCGGTCCATCTCCAGCGCGAACAGCGCCGCGGCCAGCACCGGGAAGACGATCAGGACCAGCAGGGCGGTCAGCAGCACGTTCCAGGTGAAGATCGGCATCCGGAACATCGTCATGCCCGGCGCCCGCATGCAGACGATCGTGGTGATGAAGTTGACCGCACCCAGGATCGAGCCGAAGCCGGACAGCGCCACGCCCATGATCCACAGGTCGGCGCCGAGCCCCGGCGAGTGGACGGCGTCCGACAGCGGGGCGTACAGGAACCAGCCGAAGTCCGCGGCGCCTCCAGGAGTCAGGAAGCCGAAGGCCGCGATCGACGAACCGAACAGGAAGAGCCAGTAGGCCAGCATGTTCAGGCGTGGGAACGCGACGTCGGGGGCGCCGATCTGCAGCGGCATGATCCAGTTGGCGAAGCCGGTGAACAGCGGCATCGCGAACATCAGCAGCATGATCGAGCCGTGCATGGTGAACGCCTGGTTGAACTGCTCCTGCGACATGATCTGCAGGCCGGGCCTGGCCAGCTCCGCACGCATCAGCAGGGCCATCACACCGCCGACGATGAAGAACGCGAACGCGGTGACCAGGTACATCGTTCCGATCTTCTTGTGGTCGGTGGTCGTCAGCCACTCCGCCCACGACGGCCGTACGGTCGGTCTGGTCGGCCCTGCGGCCACGGTGCCCCCGGCACTCGGCCGCGCGGTCCCCACCTTGTGTATCTGTGCCTGGTCCACCGGACGGTGTCCTCCCTTTCTGCCATGTCGATGACGAGCCGGGAAGTGCCGTGGTGCGGGTATGGACCTGGACCCTTCCCGGCCGCCGCCTCATGATCGTCGGAGGGGTACCCGGGCCGGATAGGGCCGAACAGCCCCGGGCCGGCCCACGGATGGGGTCCAACGGCCCCTCTTCGCGTCGCGCGGCGGGAGTGGAGGTGGATCAGGATGTCTCGGGGCGGACGAGCACGTTGTCGCCGGAGCGGCCGGCGAAGTAGTCCTCGATGTTGGCCATGGTGGTCCGGGCGATCTGCCCGACGGCGTCCCGGGTGAAGTAGGCCTGGTGGGAGGTGATCAGGACGTTGTTGAAGGTCATCAGCCGTGCGAGGCGTTCGTCGGTCATCACCTCCAGCGACTTGTCCAGGAAGAACACGCCGGCCTCCTCCTCGTACACGTCGAGGCCGACACCGTTCAGCCGGCCGGCGCGCAGCGTCTCCAGCAGGGCGTCGGTGTCCACCAGTCCGCCACGGCTGGAGTTGACCAGGATCGCGTCGTCCTTCATCAGGCCCAGGGTCTCGGCGTCGACCAGGTGACGGGTTTCGGGCAGCAGCGGCACATGCAGGCTGACCAGGTCCGCCTCGCTGAACAGCCGTTCGCGCGGAACGTACTCCATCCCGAGGGCGAGGCAATCGGGATTTTCGGCGACGTCCCAGCCCAGCAGCCGCATCCCGAACCCGTGGGCGATCCGGGCGAACGCGGCGCCGATCTTTCCCGTGCCCACCACGCCGGCCGTCCGGCCGCGCAGATCGCGGCCCATCAGCCCGTCGAGCCGGAAGTCGAACTCCCGGGTACGGTGCGCGGCCCGGACGATCCGGCGATTGACCGCCAAGGCCAGCGTCCAGGCGAACTCCGCGACGGAATACGGCGAGTAGTACGAGACCCGGGCAACCGTGAGCCCCAGTTCCCTGGCGGCGGTCAGGTCCATGTTGTTGTAGCCGGTGGACCGCTGGGCGATCAGTCGGGTGCCGCCCTTGGCCAGCGAGCGCAGAACGTCGGCGTTCAGGGTGTCGTTGACGCTGCTGAGCACGACCTCGTGGCCCGCAGCGGTCGGGGCGGTGTCCCCGTCGAGGAACAACCCCAGACACCTCAGCTCGTGCCGGCCCGCGAATGCCTTGTCGAAGGCTTCCCTGAGCAGCGGCTCCTCGTCTGCGAGAACGCCATACGCGACGATCTCCACGTGCTCTCCTCCCGTCGATCGGGGTGATCACCCCACCGTAGGCCGGGATCGCAGGAGGAAAGAGGGCCGATTGGCTCTGTTCGATCGCCAAGCGGATGTGACCGTCACCGGCTCTCGCCGGAGTGGGCGCGGGCGGAGGGCGCCCGACTGGTCGTGATCTTCGAAGGGCGGGACGCGGCGGGCAAGGGCGGCACCGTCAATCCGCGGGTGGCGCGGATCGCGGCGCTGCCCCAGCCGAACGAGCGCGAGCGCACCCACAGCGGTACAGCCTGGAGGATCCGCTTCGGCGCTGGAAGCCGGTCCTGGAGCTGCCGCGGCCTTCACGCCTTCCGCGGTACGACGGCCACGGGGCAGACAGCGTGGTGCAGCACCGCGTGGGAGACGCGGCCGAGTTGGAGGCCGTAGTGCCCCTCGCGGCGCCGGGTCCCTACGACGAGCAGGTCGGCGTCCACCGAGGCGTCGAGCAGGACCTGGCGGGCGTGGCCCTCGATCGTGCGCCGGTGCACCTCGACGTCGGCCGGAATGTCCCGCAGAGCCGCTTCCAGTTCCTCCGCGGCCCGTTCCTCGTGCAGCCGGGCCGGTTCGCCGGCCGGCAGGGGGTGGTCGGTCGTCTCATGTGCGGGGCAGCGCCAGGCCCGTACGGCCTCCAGCGGCACGGCTCGGCGCCGCGCCTCCTGCACGGCGAAGCGCACCGCCGCCGCGTCCGCCGGCTTCTCGCCGACGCCTACGACGATGCGGCCGTGCCTGCCGGGTGCGGCCCGGTTGTCGTGGTTGCCGCGGAGCACGATCACGGGGCAGTGCGCGTGGCCCGCCACGGCCACGCTGACAGAGCCGAGAAGCGCCTCGGCCAGGCTGCTCCGACCGCGCGAGCCCAGGACCACGGCGGCTGCGCTGCGGCTCTCCCGTACCAGCGCGTACTCCGGTTCCTCGGGCAGCACGTCGGTGGTGACCTTCACGTCGGCCTGGCGGCTGTGCGCACGGCGCGCGGCGGTGTCGACGATGTCCTCGGCCATCACCTGTTCGGAGGGTTTGCCGAGGTCCTTCGCGAGCGCGGTGCCTTCGTACCGTTCCCACAGCGAGGCGTACACCAGCCGGAGCGGCAGTGCCCGCAAGGCGGCCTCGTCGGCCGCCCAGTCGACGGCGCGCAGGCTCGGCGCGGAACCGTCGACGCCGACGACCAGGGGGAGTTCCATCGTGCTCACCTTTCCGCGGCCATGTCGAAGACGATCCGGGCCTTGATCTCGCCGCGCAGCACGGCGTCGATGGAATCGTTGACCGAGGCGAGCGGGCGGGTCTCGTAGCTGACCTTCGTGCGGCCGGCCGCGTGGAGCTGGAAGACCTCGGCGAGGTCCTGCCGGGTGCCGACGATGGAGCCGATCAGCGAGGTGCCGTTGAGGACGGTGTCGAAGATGGGGACCTGGATCGTGCCGTGCGCAGGCAGCGCGACCATGACGAGCTTGCCGCCGCGCCGCAGACCGGAGTTGACGGCCTCGAACGCGGCGGGGTTCACGGCGAGCGCGATCGCGGCGTGGGCGCCGCCGTGCTTCTTCAACTCCTTGCCCACGTCCTGCTTGCGGGCGTCGATGACGAGGTCGGCGCCGAGTTGCGCGGCGAGTTCGAGCTTGTCGTCGGTGACGTCGATGGCCGCGACGGTGGCCCCGGCGATCTTCGCGTACTGCAGGGCGAGGTGTCCGAGACCGCCGACGCCGGAGATCGCGACGAGCTGGGCGGGCCGGACGTCGGCGACCTTGAGTGCCTTGTAGGTGGTCACGCCCGCGCAGGTCAGCGGAGCCGCGTCGTAGGGGGTGACGCCCTCCGGCACGGGCTGCGCGAAGTCGGCCCAGGCCAGCATCTTCTCGGCGTACCCGCCGTCGCAGCCGTAACCGGTGTTGACCTGCTGCTCGCACAGTGTCTCCCAGCCGGACAGGCAGTGCTCGCACCGCCCACAGGCCCTGCCGAGCCACGGCACCGCGACCCGCTCTCCCACGCTCAGGTGGGTGACGCCCTCGCCAAGCTCCTCGACGACGCCGACACCTTCGTGGCCCGGCACGAAGGGCGGGGTGGGCTTGACGGGCCAGTCGCCGTGGGCGGCGTGGATGTCGGTGTGGCACAGCCCGGACGCCTCGACGCGGATGCGGACCTGGCCGGGGCCGGGTTCGGGGTCGGGGCGCTCCTCGATGACCAGGGGCTCGCCGAAGGCTCGTACGACCGCTGCCTTCATGATCTGTTCTCCTCTGGGGGGGGCGCGTCAGTCGTGGGCGACGACGGCGACGGGGGCGGCGGAGTGGTGCAGAACGGCGTGGGTGACGGTGCCGACGTGGGCGCCGACGGAGGAGCGGCGGATGCGGCGGCCGACGACGACCAGGGAGGCCTCGTGGGAGGCGTCGATCAGGAGGAGCGAGGGGCTGCCGTAGTGCGACTGCTCGACGACCTCGACATCGGGGTACTTCTGCCGCCAGGGGCGCAGGACCTCGCTGAGGACCGCGGTGTCGCCCTTCGCCATCTCCCGCTCGACCGCCGGCTCCAGGGCCATGCCATAGGCGTAGTAGGGCGGCGGGTTCCAGCCGTGCACGACGTGCAGCGGCATGTTCCGGCGCGCGGCGGCGTCGAAGGCGAACCCGAGCAGCGTCTCGTCGGGGCCGGCGATGTCGAGCCCGAGGACGACGGGACGGGCGGCTGTGGCCGCGGAGGGAACACCTGCCTCGTCCGTCTCCTGGTCGTGCGCGGCCTGCTCGCCGGCGCGGACCAGGACGACCGGCCGCTCGGTGTGCGCCACGACCGCGAGGCCGACCGAGCCGACCAGGAAGCCGCCGATCCCGCCCAGGCCGCGCGAACCGAGGACGAGCATTTCGGCGTCCTTGGCCGCGTTGACCAGGGCTTGGGCGGGACTTCCGGTGAGCTGCTCGGTCGTCACCTCGATGCCGGGGTGGCGCAGCCGCAGGCCCTGGGCGGACTCGCGGGGGATCCTCTCGGTCCAGTGCTGCTGTGTCTCGGCACCGAGGAGCGGGGCCTGAGCCATGGGCTCCGGGACGGGCTCCCAGACCTGAACGAGTTTCACCGGCAGTCCGCGCAGGGTCGCTTCGCGGGCCGCCCATTCCGCGGCAACGCGGCTCTCGGGCGAGCCGTCGAGACCCACGGTGATGGTGCGGGGCATGTTCTCCACCTCCTGAATCGGGGCCCCGAGGGGGGCCCGATTCCAGCGTCGTGTTCAGGGGGCTCTTCAGGGCAGGGGCCGCTGGTCCTTCAGCGGGGACCATGGGCCCCCTCAGGGGTCGGCGGGACGGGCCCGGGGCGAGGTCCGTCCCGCCGCGCTCGGGTCAGCGCAGCCAGGTGTGGTCGCGGACGATCGGCAGCCGCGCCCACAGCCGGCCCAGGCCCCAGGTGGCGCCCGCGCCCGCTGCCGCCACGGCGATCAGCGCGCCGGCGTAGATCACGTGGTAGTCGGCGAACGGATTCGTCGACATGCTCGGCGAGCCGTCCGACAGGTGCCTGGCCGGCGGCCACTCGGCCATCCACATCAGCGCCGTCATCGCCGTGCCCGCCACCGCGGCCGGCCGCAGCGCCACACCGGCCATGACGGCCACACCGATGCCGAGCAGACCCAGCATGAACAGCCAGTCCGCCCACGTGTCGCCGGCCCAGGAGCGGAACGTCGACTCCATCGGCCCGGCGGCGACGGGGCTGAGGAAGCCCTTCGTCGGCGACCCGCCGTCGATCCAGCCCTTGCCGGACGCGGTCGCGTATCCCAGGGCCGAAGGTCTTGTCCAGGAACGCCCAGAGGAAGACGAACCCGGTCAGGATGCGCAGGGATGCGAGGGCGTAAGCCTGCGCGGTGTGCGTGCCGAGACGTGCCGACACTGCGGACTCTGCGCCGGTCCGGTGCCAACGGAAGGCGGCCGACAGGTGGAAGCCCGGGCTCCGGTGCGGGTGCTCGTGCACGGCCATCAGGGTGATCCCTTCGGGGATGTATGAATCGTCGTCTCCTTGACGTGTCTCACTCTCGTCCGATGCCTGACGCCACGCCGGATGCCGAACGTCTC
This sequence comes from Streptomyces sp. NPDC030820, assembly GCF_055572075.1. NCBI lineage: Bacteria > Bacillati > Actinomycetota > Actinomycetes > Kitasatosporales > Streptomycetaceae > Streptomyces > Streptomyces sp. NPDC030820. Next base: position 494,281 of record NZ_JBVIEB010000003.1, on the reverse strand, counting down.
CACCCGTTGGGCTGAACGTCCCCGTGTCCGGGGCCCGTTGGGCTGGAGGCGGCGAACCGGGCAGGTTGAGCACCGGGCGGGTGTCGCGGATGATCGCCCGGCCATGGATGCTGGGCCCAGGCAGAGAGGGGCGGCACATGGCTCAGGACGCGGGCAGACGGTCTTCGTGGTGGTGTCGGCTGGTACCCGGCCTCGACACCCTGCTCGGTTACCGGCGCTCGTGGCTGAGAGGCGATCTGCTGGCCGGCGTGACGGTGGCGGCGTACCTCGTGCCGCAGGTGATGGCGTACGCGGGTGTGGCCGGGCTGCCACCGGTCGCCGGGCTGTGGGCGATCCTGCCCGCCCTCGCGCTGTATGCGTTGTTCGGGTCCTCCCGGCTGTTGTCGGTGGGGCCCGAGTCGACGACCGCTCTCATGACGGCCACCGTGGTGGGTCCGCTCGCCGACGGGGACGCGGGGCGCTACGCATCGCTGGCCGCGGCCCTCGCGGTGACGGTCGGCCTGCTGTGCCTGGTCGCGCGGGTGGTGCGGCTGGGCTTCCTGGCGGACATGCTCTCCCGCCCGGTGTTGCTCGGCTATCTGGCCGGGGTGGCCTTGATCATGATGGTGGACCAGCTGCCCAGGCTCACGGGCGTACGGACCACCGGTACCGAGTTCTTCGCCCAACTGTGGTCCTTCGCCAGGCACCTGTCCGACGTCGATGCGAAGACGGTCGCCTTCTCCGCGGTCGCGCTGGTGTTCCTGTTCGCGGTGAAGCGGTACGTGCCGGCGCTGCCGGGACCGCTGCTCGCGGTGATCCTCGGCACGGCAGCCGTCACCGTCTTCGACCTCGACCACCGGCACGGCATCGAGGTGATCGGCGAGGTGCCGTCGGGGCTGCCCTCGCTCGCGCTGCCGGACCTGGGCGAGCTGCCCCACCTCGTACTGCCCGCACTGGGTGTCCTGATCGTCGCATACACCGACTTCATCCTCACCGCGCGCGCCTTCACCGGGCGCACCGACGACGAGCCCGGCCTCGACGCCAACCAGGAGTTCCTGGCGCTGGGCGCGGCCAACCTCGGCGCGGGCACCCTGCACGGCTTTCCGGTCAGCAGCAGCGCCAGCCGTACCGCGCTCGCCGCCTCGACGGGCGCCCGCAGCCAGGGCCACTCGCTGGTGGCCGGAGCGGTGGTCCTCGCCGTCCTGCTGTTCTTGAGCCCCCTGCTGAGCCGGACGCCTTCGGCGGTGCTGGGGGCGCTCGTCGTGTACGCGGCCGTCCGCATGATCGACCTGGCCGGGTTTCGCCGACTGGCGTCGTTCCGCCGCCGCGAACTACTCCTCGCCCTCGGCTGCCTGGCCGGCGTGCTCGCTCTCGACATCCTGTACGGGGTGATCGTGGCGGTCGGCCTGTCGGTGGCCGAACTGCTGACGCGGGTGGCGCGACCGCACGACGCGGTCGAAGGGCTGGTGCCCGGACTGGCGGGCATGCACGACATCGATGACTATCCGCAGGCCCGCACGATCCCGGGCCTGTTGGTCTACCGCTACGACTCTCCGCTGTTCTTCGCCAACGCGGAGGACTTCCGGCGCCGGGCCCTGGCCGCCGTCGACGAACAGACCGTTCCCGTCCGCTGGTTCGTGCTGAACACCGAGGCGAACGTCGAGGTCGACATCACGGCGCTGGACGCGGTCGACGAGCTGCGCCGCGAACTCGGCCACCGCGGCGTTGTGTTCGCCCTGGCCCGGGTCAAGCAGGACCTGCTGGACGACCTGAAGGCGTACGGCCTGGCGGACTCCGTGGGCACGAACCTCATCTTCCCCACGCTACCCACCGCGGTGGCCGCCTACCGCGAGTGGAACGGCGAGCGGTAGGGCCCGGCCCTGGAGGCGCGATGCGGAGCGGTGCCGCCTCGCTGCGTCACCCGACCGTGAGGTCCGGCCGGATCAGCGTGCCCGACCTGCCGTGGACGATCTCGTACGCCGCGTCCAGGGCACCGATCGCGGCCAGACCGCCGGTGTGCTCGACGAAGCCGGCAGCCGCCTCGGTCTTGGGCCCCATGGAACCGGCAGGGAAACCACCGTGCCGCAGTTCCCGGGGGGTGGAGTCGAGCAGCGGGTGCTGGTCGGGGGTGCCGTAACCCTCGTAGACGTAGGGGACGTCGGTGAGGATGAGCAGGAAGTCGGCCTTGAGGTCCTCGGCGAGCAGGGCCGCGGTGAGGTCCTTGTCGATGACGGCCTCCACCCCGGTCAGTGCGCCGGTGTCGCGGTCGGCGGTGACGGGGATCCCTCCCCCGCCGGCGCAGACCACCAGGGTGCCGCTGTTCAGCAGCTCGTGGATGGTGTCGGTCTCCAGGACGCGTTCGGGTGCGGGTGAGGCGACGACGCGCCGCCAGCCGGTGGTGTCCCGGGCGATGTGCCAGCCCCGCTTGCGGGCCAGTGCCTTGGCCACCGGCGCGGAGTACACCTGCCCGACGAACTTGGTGGGCCGGGCGAAGGCGGGATCGTCGGCCCGTACGAGGGTGTGCGTGACGAGGGCAGCGATCCGGTGCCCGGGCAGAGCATCGTGCATGGCGCGGGCGAGCAGGGAGCCGATCATGCCCTCGGTCTGGGCACCGAGCAGGTCCAACGGGTAGGGGGCGCTGAGCGCGGGGTCGGCCGCGCTCTCCATGGCGAGGAGGCCGATCTGCGGGCCGTTGCCGTGGGTGATGACCAGCTCGTGTTCCCGGGCGAGGGCGGCCAGGGCGGTGGCGACCCGGTCGATGTTGGCCTGCTGGACGGCGGCGTCGGGGCGTTCGCCGCGGCGCAGCAGGGCGTTGCCGCCGAGGGCGACGACGATGCGCATGGTTCAGTCCTCCAGGGTGGCGACGAGCACGGCCTTGATGGTGTGCAGCCGGTTCTCCGCCTGGTCGAAGACGATCGAGGCGGGCGAGGAGAAGACCTCGTCGGTGACTTCGAGGCCGTTCCGGCCATGGGCCTCGAACAGCTCCTGGCCGAGCCGGGTGCGGTGGTCGTGGAGGGCCGGCAGGCAGTGCATGAACTTCACGTCCGGATTGCCGGTCAGGGCGAGTGTCTTGTCGTTGACCTGGTACGGCAGCAGCAGCTCGATCCGTTCCCGCCAGGTGCCGGCCGGTTCCCCCATGGAGACCCAGACGTCCGTGTGCAGGAAGTCGGCGCCCTGCACGGCTGCCTCGACGTCCTCGGTGAGGGTGATACGCGCCCCGCTCCGCTCGCCGAACGCCCGGGAGGCGGCGACGAGCGCCGGTTCGGGCCACAGGGCCTTCGGGGCGGCGATCCGTACGTCCATGCCGAGCAGGGCACCCATGGAGAGCAGGGAGTTGCCCATGTTGTTGCGGGCGTCGCCGAGGTAGCAGTAGGCGATGTCGGACAGCGGCTTGGAGCTGTGCTCCCGCATCGTGAGCATGTCGCACAGGCTCTGGGTGGGGTGGGCGGTGTCGGTCAGCCCGTTGTAGACAGGGACGCCGGCGTGGGTGGCGAGTTCGGTGACGATCGACTGGCCGGAGCCCCGGTACTCGATGGCGTCGAACATGCGACCGAGGACGCGGGCGGTGTCGGCGATGGACTCCTTCACGCCGACGTGGGTGTCGCCGGGGCCCAGGTAGGTGGTGCGGGCGCCCTGGTCGGCGGCGGCGACCTCGAAGGCGCAGCGGGTGCGGGTGGAGGTCTTCTCGAAGAGCAGGGCGATGTGCCTGCCGGTGAGCCGGGCCTGTTCGGTGCCGGCGCGGCGGGCCTTCTTGAGGTCGGCGGCGAGGTCGAGCAGGTGGTGGATCTCGCTTGCGGTGAAGTCGAGTTCGCTCAGGTAAGAGCGGCCTCGCAGGTCCACGGTCATGGTGGGTGTCCTTACGGGGTCAGGCGACCGGGTCGCGTTCGACGGGGCAGCTCATGCAGCGCGGGCCGCCCCGGCCGCGGCCGAGTTCGGCACCGGCGATCGTGACGATCTCGATGCCCTGCTTGCGTAGATAGGTGTTGGTGGTGACGTTGCGCTCGTAGCCGACGACCACGCCGGGTGCGACGGCGAGGAAGTTGCTGCCGTCGTCCCATTGCTCGCGCTCGGCGTTGCGGATGTCCTGGGGGGCCGACAGCATCCGGACCTTGTCCAGGTCGAGGGCTTCGGCGAGCGCGGTCGCGAGATCGGTGTTCGCGGTGACGTCGAAACCGGTCTCGCGCTCGGAGCTGGGTCGCAGCGTCCACGAGCGCAGCGAGTCGGCGAGGCCGGGGTAGATGACGAATGCGTCGCGGTCGACCATGGTCAGCACCGTGTCGAGGTGCATGTACGCACGGGCTGCCGGCAGTTGGACGGTGATCAGCCTGCTCGCCGTACCGGCCGCGAAGAGCCGGGCGGCCAGGTTCTCCACAGCCTGGGCGGTGGTGCGCTCGCCCATGCCGACCATGACCGCGCCGTTGCCGAGGACGTGGACGTCCCCGCCTTCGAGGGTGCCGACGGGCCCGGCCAGTAGCGGGGCCGGCGCGACGCCCGCGAACATCGGATGGAACCGGTAGACGGCCTCGGCGTGCAGACTCTCGCGCCGCCGGGCGGGCTTGGCCATCGGGTTGACCGACACCTGGTCGTACACCCAGCAGGAGTTGTCCCGCGGGAAGAGGTGGTTGGGCAGCGGGGCGAGGGCGAAGTCGTCGGCGCCGAGCGCGTTCCACACCAGGCTGTGCGGGGTGGCGAGGGGCAGGTCGCTCTTGAGGAGGCCGCCGATCAGATGGCCGGCGAGCGTCTCCCCGTCGAGTTCGGCGCACAGTTCGCGCACCGGGTCGACGAGGGCCGGGCCGACCGTGGCCGGGGTGACGACCCGGTCCAGCAGCCACTCCCGGGCCTCGCGGACGTCGAGGGTCTGGGCGAGCAGGTCGGCGAAGTAGTGGACGCGGGTGCCGTGGTCGCGCAGGACCTGGGCGAAGGCGTCGTGTTCCTCGCGGGCGCGCTTGGCCCACAGGATGTCGTCGAAGAGCAGGGCGTCGACGTTGCGCGGGGTGAGCCGGGAGAGTTCGAGGCCGGGGCGGTGCAGGATCACCTGGCGCAGCGGGCCGACCTCGGAGTCGACGTGGAAGGTGTTCATCGCGGAGGTTCCTCTGTGCTGGGGGCGGTCAGTCGTGGCGGCGGAAGTCGTTGCGCTTCCGGGGTCCGCCGATGCGGCCGGTGCGGAGTCCTCGGGAGAGCCGCTGGGCCGGCGGGGGCGTCTCGGGTGCCCGTTCCGACCGGTCCACGGCCGCCGCGCTCCTCGGCGCCGTGGCCTCGCCGAAGGTGTCCTGTCCCCGCTTCAGCCAGACGTAGACCGGGACGCCGAGCAGCAGCACGAACAGGCCGTAGTAGACGGTCTGGTAGCCGCTGCCCTGGATCGACCAGTACGAGAAGGCGAGCGCGAGCGCGGCGACGGTGATGTCACGGGCGAGCCTGCGGGGGCTGAGGCTGTCCCGGCCGCGGACCAGGAGCCAGTACAGCTGGGCGGCGGCGGAGAACAGGTAGGGGATCACGGCGGTGAGCACGCTGAGCAGCACGATCTTGGTGAAGACGTCGTCGAAGCGGGTGTAGCTGAACACCGTGATCAGCGAGGCCAGCACGGTCGAGGCGACGATGCCGAACGCGGGCACGTCGTTCCTTCCGCGCAGGCGGGCGAAGGCGGTGGGGAAGAGCCCGTCACGGGCGGCGGCGTACGGCATCTCGGCGCACAGCAGGGTCCAGCCGTTGAGGGCGCCGATGCCGGAGACGATCGCGGCGACGGCGACGATGTCTCCGGCCCAGGTGCCGCCGAAGATGTTGTTCGCGGCGTCGGTGAACGGCGCGGTGGATCCGCCCAGCTTGCCGTGCGCGACGGTGCCGAAGACGGCGAGGGTGCCCAGGATGTAGATGACGGCGCAGATGAGCGTGCCGTAGACGGTGGCGCGGGGGACGTTGCGCTCCGGCTCGCGGACCCGGCCGGCGACGACAGAGGCCGCTTCCAGGCCCAGGTAGCTGAACAGGGCGATGGCGCCCGCAGCCGAGATCGCGCCCAGCGGCGACTGGCCGCCGGCGTTGAACGGGCCGAAGTTGCGCGAGTCGATGAACAGCAGTCCGACGGTGGCCATGAAGATCAGCGGAACGAACTTCAGCACGGTCGTGATCACCTGGAAGGCGCCCATGTTCCGGACACCGGTGAGGTTGATCGCGGCCGGTATCCACAGCCCGACCAGCGCGAGAAGCACCGAAATCCACTTGCTGTGCCCCGTGTTGACGAACACCTCGACGTATCCGACCCAGGCCACGACGATCGCCGCGTTTCCCGCCCAGGCCGTGATCCAGTACGACCAGGCGTTGAGGAAACCGGCGAACTCACCGAAGGCCTCACGGGCATACACGTACGGGCCGCCGCTCGCGGGAACACGCTTCGACAGGGCCCCGAAAGTCAGGGCCAGGGCGAGCGCGCCGAGGGTCACGGCGACGAACGCGACGAGGGAGATGGGCCCGTACGGGGCGAGGGCGGAGGGCAGCGCAAAGACTCCGGTGCCGATGATGCTGCCGATCACGAGTGCGGAGGCGGCGGGAAGGCCGAGCGCCACAGTGGGCGCTGTCCCCTTTCCGCCTCCTGTTGTTCTGGGCATGGCTGAGGCTCCTTACGGACCGGCGTGGGTGAGTCGATCCGCGACTGATCCTTCTGCCCCTCAGCCGCGCACAGTCAGCGGCCACACGGGCCATGCGCGACCCCGATGGTCCCGCTGCCGTAGGCCTGGACAGCCCCGACTCGTCCGCTTCCCGGCGCTCCTGGTCACAGGACATGGGCCGTTCGGTCCACGGCATGGTCCGCCCAGCCCCATCGGCAGCACCGTGCCGAGCTCGACGATCGAGGGCAGGCGCTGCGGCCGGGCTCGCCACGCGGCACCAACCGGTCGGCGGCACCATGTCCTTACGGCACGTTCGAGATGGGTCCCGCACACCCCAAGAGCCGCGAGGGCCTCGTGGTGGGGAGGCACGATCCTCGCGCCACGGCGGCCGCCCCCACCAGCATGGGGGCGGCTGCCGTCTTCGCTGCCATCTGCGGGGGCCGAACGGCCCTGCTCCGGCCCCGATGGCCCCTCGCCCGGTCCGAGTCGGCACCACACGCTGGAGTCATCACTTCGCACCCTCGACCGGGAGGCCGGCCATGAACACCCCGAGCATGCTGCGCGCGCTGCCCACCCAGCACCGGCAACGGCTCATGCGTCTCGCCCGGGAGGTGTCCTTCCCGCAGGGGACGCGCATCTTCAACGAAGGTGCACGTGCGGACCGGTTCTGGATCATCCGCACCGGCTCCATCGATCTCGGCACACATGTGCCCGGCCGGCGCCGGGCCGTCATCGAGACCCTCGGCCCCAACGAACTCGTCGGACATCCTGGCTGTTCGCGCCGCACGTGTGGCATATGGGCGCCACAGCGGCGACACCGGTACGGGCCTACGAGTTCGACGCCACGGCCGTCCGCTCCCTCTGCCAGGACGACCCGGCACTCGGCCATGCCGTCACCCAGTGGGCCGGCGACGTACTGGCCCACCGCCTCCGTACCACCAGGACCCGGCTGCTGGACCTCTACGCCCCCTACGGCGCCGGAAGCACCGTGTGAGCGGGCCGACCCGCCGAAGGAGCCACCGTGCACGGCACCCCGCACACGCGCGGCTGACGATGCCCTGCAGCATGCCCACGTCGTCGACGACGGGCAGACGGACGTCCAGCACCGCCGCCTGCGGTCGCAACGCGGGAACCCACACCAGTTCGTAGAGCAGTCAGGCGTCACGGTCCCGATCCTCGGTGCAGGTCCAACGGCCCCGCTGCTGGGGTCTGACGGCCCTGGGCCAGGACCGGTACTCGCAGAAGTCTGGAGCCCGCTGCGAAACGATCAGAAGGAGCGGAGCACATGACTGCCAAGGACACCGGCACCAAGGTCACCAGCGCCGTCGCCGTAGAGGTGCGCGTGGAAGGTGATGTGGACGAGGAAGCCGTCGCCTACCTCCGGGAGAAGGTCGACGCGGTCCTCGGCCGGCCCGGAGTTCCGGCCGTGAGCGGTGCGGTGAGGGTCACCAGGGCGGTGGCGCACCACGCCGAGCGGCCCTGGTCCGCCGGGGCCGAGCTCGTCGTGGGGAACACCCTCGTGGTCGTGCATGCCCAGGAGGCCACGGCACATGAACTGGCGGACCGGCTGCGGGACCGGCTGCGCAGCCAGATGAACCGTGCCCTGCACCGCATGGAGGAGGCCCGCAGGTCGGCCACTCCTCCTCCGTGGCGCGGCGGCCGTACCGACAGCGGCCGAGAGTAGAGCCCTTCACCGTCCGCCGCACCCGCGGTGCCGCTCCCGTCCGCACACCGCCGGCCACCGCCGACGGCTCTCGTCAACGGAGGCGCTCCCCCAATGACCCTTCATGAGGCCGGAATCCTGGTTGCGGTGGCGGTGATGTTCTTCCAGCGGTGACGGGCTTCGGCAGCCTGGTGCTGGTGGTGGCGGCCCCAGGCGGACCAGTGCAGCGGGTGCGCCGGATCGCGGTGGGGCCGAGCCGGGTCGCCGGGGGTGATGGTGCGGGGGCGCGGGTGGCCTCGCCGTGTAGACCACGTACAGGATCGCGGTGACACACCCGAAGACCGCCGAGGTGCGCGAGCCGTTCTCGCAGTTCAACCGCCTGATCAACTCAGACACGACCTGCATCACTCCCCTCTCTGCACCCTCGACGACAGGCTCGCGCGGCGATCTCCATCGCCGCTGGTCAACAGCCACTCAGATGGGATACTGTGCGCAACACCGCTGAGGCCCGCAGGGCATAGAAACCAGCCAGTACCGCCAGAGCAGGCAGATGAGTGCGTAACACCGCTGAAGGCCACAGGGCATAGAAACCAGCCAGCGCAGCACGAACGCCTGCATGTCGATGGTGTGCGCAACACCGCTGAAGCCCACAGGGCATAGAAACACCAGCGGCACGAACTCGTGGGGGATCACGGCGTGCGCAACACCGCTAAAGCCCACAGGGCATAGAAACGAACCTTTTGCCTCAGAACACCGGCATCTCGGCGTGCGCAACACCGCTAAAGCCCACAAGGCATAGAAGCGTCCAAAGATTGCAGCAGTTCAGCCAGCATCAGGGTGCGCAGCACCCGCTACTGAACTTGAACCCGTGAAGTTACGGCGCGAGGTTGGCGAGGACACCGCGGTTGAGCAGGGACCAGATGCCCTCGGCCGGGTTCAGGTCCGGTGCGCAGGAGTGCAGTTGGAGCACGGTCAGCCAGTCGATGGACTCGATGAACTCCTGCATCTCGCCGAACAGGTTTGCTCACGGAGCCACCTCACGTGGTCGATCGCATCGATCCGGTTGCATGACGAGTATTCAGGTGGTTAATTGTGGTCGCGCTGCTGGTGGGGAGCGCGGACGCTGGCGTGCCAGTGCGGGGGTTGGAGTATGCCGGGTGGAGATGTGACGCGGGTTCACCTTGTTGTGTTTGAGGCATGGAACATCACGCGGTTCATCTCTGTCACGAACAAGCGTAGGGAGATCGCGGGCGCCTCGGAGTTGATCACCTATCTTGACCGCCGGTGGGTGGGCCGTGCGCTGAAGGAGCTGTATCCCGGTTTCGAGACGGGCTGGCGGATCGAGGACCAGCCCGTGGAGATCCTGGAGGCCGGGGCGGGCAACGCGAAGGTCCTCGTGCGCGACGGTGAAACGGCACGGCGCCTGGTCACCGAGGTGACCAGTGCGGCGCTGCGCGAGGCCCCGGGCCTTGAGGTGTGCGGGGTGGTGAGCGAACCCTTCGACTGGTCGACCGGCCGTCTGCTCCATCAAGCTCTCCAGCGGGCAGAGGGGGATCTGGGGCCGGTGCGTACGGCACTGCCCGGCCCGGATGCCCGATTCCTGCGCCTGCCGATCGTCGACGAGTGTGCCACCACGGGCCTGCCCGCCGAGTCCCTCGCGCGGCAGCCCGATGATTCGTGGGAGCCGAGATCCGCGGAGAGCCACGCCAAGTGGCGTGCCTACGGCAAGCAGGACGAGGGAAATGGCCTGGGGCGGCTTGCAGAGCTCGCGGCTACGCAGCCCCAGCAGCTCGCGCGCGTCGTCGACCGGCTCAACGACGACTGCGACTGGGTCGGTGTCGTCTACGCGGACGGCAACGGGCTGGGTGAGGTGTTCGGCAACTTCGACGCATGCGTGGTGGACGGCACCAACCGCCGGTACGCCGACACCCTGCGGGCGTTCTCGGGCGCTGTGCAGCGCAGCGCGAAAGATGCCTTCGCCGAGTCGGTGGCGCGGCTGGAGGCGCTGGGAGCGCGTCCCGAGCGGGGCGGACCGGTACCGGTGCTGCCGCTGATCCTGGGCGGCGACGATCTCGTTGCCTTATGTGAGGGCAAATGGGCGTTGCCTTTTGCTGAAGCTTATCTCCGCGCGTTCGAACGGCTGACCGCTGAGGCGCCGGAGATCAGCGTGCCGCTGACACGGCGGGGCATGGGACCTGGTCTGTCGGCTTGCGCCGGTGTGGCGATCGTCAAGCCGCACTTTCCCTTCGCCACCGCGCAGAACCTGGCGATGCGGCTGATGAAGGACGAGGCCAAGCAGGTCAAGAAGGCGATCCGGGGGCGCCCGTGTTCCGCCGTGTCGTTCCACGTGTTGTACGACAGCTCCGGGGCCGATCTGGGCAGGATCCGCGACCGGCAACAGCTCGCCGGCGCCCTGGATGGTCCAGAGACCCGTTTGGTTGCGCAGCCGTACGTGGTCAGCGACGTGCCGGACGACCACGAGTGGGCGCGGGGCCGGCGCTGGAGCGACCTCGAGCGCCGGGTGGCCGTCCTTGCAGCGCGCGACGAGGACGGCGAACGCTCCCTGCCCGCTGCGCAGCTGCACGACCTTCGTGAGGCCCTGTTCCTGGGGCGGGCTGTGGCGGACGGCCGCCTCGCCAACCTGCGGCAGGACTACGGTGCGCGTGGTCTCGACGAGCTCAGCGGCGCTCCAGGCAGCCTGTTCTGGCAGGAGCCGGAGCAGCGGCACGACGACGGGCGGATCCAGGTCGGCGTCTGGGTGACCGGGCTGCTGGACGCCATGGACGCGGACGGATTTCTGCCCACCGGAGCGGACCTGTGACCCAACTCGAACTGACGCTGACCATGCTCGGGGACTGGCACGTCGGCACCGGCGCGGGATCCCACGGCCTCGTTGATCGCAGCGTCCAACTCGACGGCGACGGGCTCCCGTTCGTCCCGGCCAAGACGTTGGCTGGCGTGTGGCGTGACGGGTGCGAGACCGTCGTGCACGCTCTGGACGGGGGCGAACAGGGGTCCTGGTACGCGTGGCTGGAGTACCTTTTCGGCAGCCAGCCGGCTCTGGAGCGGCGCGGTGTCATCGAAGAGACGCGAACCGGCCGCCCCCGGCCGGCGGCCCTGTTCGTCGACAGCCTGCACTACCCCCAGGCCATCACCACGGCGCTGCGCGACAAGCCCCGTCTGCGGCGAGCGGCGACGTTCATCAAGCCCGGTGTCGCGATCGACTCGGCCACCGGCCACGCGGCCGAGAAGATGCTGCGCTTTGAGGAAATGGCCCGGGGTGGCGCCGTATTGGTCGGCCGCGCCCACCTCGACGGAGGCACTCTCAGCGCCGAGCAGCAGAAGTGCGCTGCGGCACTGCTGGACGCCGGGGCGCGGCTGGTGGAGAGTCTCGGCGGCAAGCGGCGCCGCGGTGCGGGCCGCTGCCGCTTCGACATCGGTGCGACGGCTGCCGACTGGCGGTGGCTGCGCGGCCAGACAACCCCGCCGCGGGTACCCGAGCAGGACACGGCGACCGCGCCGGCCGTCCTGCACGAAACGTCCCGGGCTCGTGACGGTTGGGAGATCGCCGATCTGCGCATGGTGCTGCGTCGGCCGCTCGTGGCTCACGAACGGACCGTGGGCAACGCTGTGCGCAGCTCCACGCATTTACCCGGATGGCTGCTCCTTCCCGCCGTGCTGCAACGCCTGGACTCCCTGCAGGCCGCCCTAGCGGCGCGCGCCGGTGAACTGGTCGTCACCAACGCCACCGTGGAGGTCGACGGTCAGGCCGGACGCCCGGCTCCGCTGGCCCTGGCCCAGTTGAAGAACAACGCGGCGCGGCACGTCAATCTCATGGCCGAGGCACCGGATCGGCAGGTGGAGAGCCTTGAGGCAACCTATGTGGGGGAGTACCGGCCCGGCCGAGGACTGCCGCTGGGCATGTGCCCGCACACCGAGCTGACCCACAACACGATCCTCGACGAACAGCAGCGCCCAGTCGAGGCGGTCGGTGGGCTGTACACCTACCAGGCGATCGCTGCGGGGACTGTGCTGCGCGCGCAGGTGCGTGTGCCCGCCGGGCTGCTGGAGCGGGGATGGCAGGAGCGGCTGTCCGGGACGTGGCGCATCGGCCGGGCACGCAAAGACGGCTACGGCCTGACTGAGGTCACCGCCACCGTCGCCCCGCCGCCTGCCTCGCGGGCGCTGCCCGAGGACCGACTGCGCGTGTGGCTGCTGTCGGACGTCCTGGTCACCGATGAGCGGTTGCGTCCCAGTTCCGATCCGGTGCACCTGGCCGCCGAGCTGGGCCGGGCGCTCGGGGTTCAGCTTCGGCCCAGCGCCGAGGAGGGCGGTGACAGCCGAGTCGTGCGGGCGAATGCGACGCGCCGTTTCGACCCGTGGCACCGCCGCTGGGGTCTGCCCCGCGCCAGCCTGCTCGGCATGAAGGCGGGCAGCTGCCTGACCTTCGACATCGTCGGCGGCACGCTCACACCCCAGGCCGTACAGCGCGTGGAGCTGGCGGGCGTCGGGCTGCGCCGGGCCGAGGGTTTCGGTCAGCTGGGAATCGCGGACCCGCTGTTGTACGCCGTCTTCGGCGATGCCACGCCCGCCCCTGCGCCCGCGCACCGTCCGGCGGCCGACGCCGTCGAGCCGCCCCTCGACCCGGTAGGGAGCGAGGGGCACAGTGAGGTATTGCGGGTCCTGGAGCAGGCCGCCTGGCGCACAGAGCTGCACCGCAAGTGCGAGGCCATCGCCCGCCAGCGGCGTGGAGACGTCCTTGGCCGTGGATACGAAGACGTGCCGCCTGCGCAGCTCGGCTCCCTGCGCATGCTCGTCACCCGCCTGGCGCGCCCCGGCGAGGCGCAAGCACGCACCTGGCTCGCGCGCCTGAAGACGACACGCGGTGTCGAACAGCGCAAGCCCTGGCCGCCGACGGCCCTGCGGTGTGTCGAGGACCTGCTGACCGCGCCCGGCCGGGTCTGGGAATTGCTGGAGCTGCCCGAGGGCGACCTCGTGGCCCACACCGACAGGACACAGCAGCTGCGTGAGCGGCTGTGGGCCGAGGCTGTCCGCACGCTCGTCGAGGACTGCCTGACCGCGCACAGCCGCGACACGGACCAGCGGGAGGGTGCCTGACATGCCGGCCACCACGCGCCCGATGACCACCCGGCTCAGGGTTCGCGGGTGGCTCCGCGCCCTCAGCCCCCTGCACGTGGGTGGCGTCGGCCAGGACCCCAACGCGGCCCTGCCGACGGCTGTCGACGGCCGCGGACGCCTGTACGTGCCTGGCACCAGCCTCGCCGGTGCCATGCGCGCCCTGCTTCACCCCGGCACCGGAAACAGCGACGGACCACAGGAGGACGAGGCCGACAAACTGTGGGGCTTCGCCGAGCCCGGCACCCAGAACGGGACCGTCAGCCGTATCGTGACCCGGGACGCGCTCATCACCTCCGGAACCCGCCTCGACGACGACGGAGAGCCCGCCGACACCCTGGACCCCGTCCGGCTGGAGACACGGTACTCGGTCGGCATCGACCGACACGGCGGAGTTGCCGCCCACGGCTTCCTCCACGCCAGGGCCATCGTGCCCAAGGGCGCCTACCTGCGCTTCGAACTCGACCTCAACGCCACCGCCCGCACCCTCGACGCCGACCGCCGCCACCTCAAGCGCCTGCTGGCCCTGCTGGCAGACGGACGGCTGCGGCTCGGCGCCGCCAAGACCCGAGGGCTCGGCCACCTCGCACTCCTGCCGGACCAGACCGACGTACGCGAGCAGGACTTCACCAGTGCGGCAGGGCTGCTTGCCGCACTGGACCACGCCGACAGCGGAATGCTGTGGCCACGCAAGGAATGGAAGGACGAGCCCGTCCCGGCGCGGCAGGTCCTCACCGTCCGGATCGACTGGGCCTCGGCCGCGCCCGTCATGGTCCGCTCCGCCGCCAACGGCTTCACCGTCCATGCCGTGCCGCTCGCCTCCGCGATCAGCCCGGACCAGGTCGCCCTGGTCCTGCCCGGCACCGCGCTGAAGGGCGCCCTGCGCTCCCACACCGAACGCATCGAGCGCACCGTACGCGGCATCGACGCGCCCGTCGCCGGCCCGGACGACCACGACGCCGAGCGCAGCGCCGCCTTCCGCCGCCAGCTCGACCAACTCCCCGCCGTACGCAGGCTCTTCGGCGCCGCCCCGCTCAGCGTCGGCACACAGAAGGAGAAGGACGGCACGAACGACGACCGCGGCATCGGCGCGGTCACAGTCGACGACTGCTTCGCCGAGCAGAAGATCCCCGCCCAGGTCTGGGCCGACGTGTACGAGCCCGAAGACGACACCGGCACCTCCCCCGCGATCACCACCCTGCGGGAGCACAACCTCGAACGGGCCGACCACGTGGCGATCGACCGCTGGACGGGAGGCGCCGCCGACGGCCGCCTGTACAGCGTCCTCGAACCGCACGGCCTGGCCTGGGAACCCATCGAACTCACCGTCGACCTGAACCGCCTGTACGGCAGCGGCCGTGACCGGGACCGCGCGGCGGAGCGTGAGCGCGGCGAGGCGGCCCTCGCGCTGCTCCTGCTGGCCTTGCGCGACGTCAAGGCGGGCCGCGTGCCGATCGGCTACGCCACCAACCGAGGCATGGGCGACATGTGCGTGCACGCCATCACCCTGGCCTTCCCCCAGCCGGAGGAACCCGTCGAACTGGACACCTTCCTGGCCGGGCAGCGCGCCAAGGACCTCACCACGGCATGGTGCACCTACATCGACGGGACCCGGGTATGACCACCCTGCACGCCCGGGCGGAACCGGGCATCACACTCGCCGACGCCCTGACCCGAGCCGGCTTCACCCACGCGGTGGCCCTGCTCTCCTCCCCCCACGAGCACGTCGTCGCCCGCGTACGCGACGGCCACTGCCACACCAGCAGCAGCGCCGACTACGGACTGGACACCGTCTTCGAAGCCCGCGTGTTCGACGAGCACAGGGAACTACGCTGGTTGTGCCAGTCGGGCACCCGCGGCCGGGCCGTCATGCTCGCCGAGGACCCGGCCCTGCTCCCCGGCGCCTTCACCCACGGCATCGCACCCGTGGCCGCGGTGGACACCATTGACGCCCACTACCTGCTGTGGGGCCGGCCGATGCCCGGCGACGGCGAGTGGACCACCTTGCACACGCCCCAGATCGGCACCATCGAGGTGCCCTTCCCCGCGCCGGATTCCGACCGCCGGCTGCGCCTCGCGGCCCGCGAATACGTCAGCGTGGAACCCCGGCACGGCAACGCCTACGTCAGTGAGGAGCGGCTGCTGCTGCGCATCGAATGCACACCGCCCGTCCCGACCGGGAGCAAGCATGGCTGAGCAGACCCGCAGCGGCACCCTGTCCTGGGACGAGGCCGCGCAGAAACTCGTCGTTGCCGTCACCGAAGAAGGCGGCCGCCGCCGGACCGTCAAACTGCCCCACGACATGGCCCCCGAACTCAAAGAGCTCACCGGGCCGGAACTGCACGGACTGCGCGTCGACTTCACCTGGATCGGCAAGATCCGCGACATGCGACCCAGCGGGGCCGCCGCCCCGGTCAAGGTCAAGCGCGTCAATCCCCGCCAGTTCATCAACCCCTACACGTTCCTGCCCGCCACCCCACGCGACACCGCCGACAAAGACTTCGGCGACCACGCCCCAGTCGGCCACGACCGCCTCCACGAGGGCCACTGGACGGGGACGCTCCCCGTGCGGCTCACCGTCGCCACACCACTGCTGCTCCTCGACCCGTCCAGGGCCGAGCGGGACGGCAAGGACGGGCACGCCACCTACCCCGTGCTGCACCGCAACGGCCGGCCGTACCTTCCCGCGACCTCGATCAGGGGCATGCTGCGATCCGCATACGAGGCGGTGACCAACTCGCGTCTCGGTGTCTTCACCGGCCACCAGGACCGTCTTGCGCACCGGATGGCCGCGGCCGAAAGCCAGCGCATGGTCCCGGCGCGGATCAACGACGACGGCAGGGCGATCAGCCTCCTGCTCGGTGACACCGGCCTCGGCGGACAGGCATCCCGCCAGGGAGCACCCACTCTGCACGCGGCCTGGCTTCCCCGCTACACGGACCGGGCCGTCACCTACCCCGGCGGCGCGAAACCGCAGCACGGAGACGAGGTGGTGGCCCGGGTCGAGCGCGTGCACCACACCCGCCGCCAGCCCGGCTTCTACTTCTGGCAGGTCCGCGCGATCGCGCCGGCCGGCGAGGAACTCCCCACCACACCGAAGGCCCCGCCGGGCCGGCCCTCCGGTTCGTCGGCACACCGCCCGACAGGCGAGTTCAAGGAGATCCGCGGCTGGGTCTGTGTCACCAACCAGAACATCTCACGCAAGCACGACGAGCGGGTGTTCTTCGCCGGAGACGCGGGCACCGTCGAGTACCCGCTGAGCGACGAGCTCATCCAGCAGTGGGGCAACACCATCCGCGACTACCGTGCCGCCCACCGCGACGACGAGATCCACAACCGGACCAGCCGGGCAGGCAAGCGGGCACGCCCCGACGAGTACCTGGGCCACGCCCCCGGATCCACCGCCTGGAGCCCTCACCAGTACGACGACAGCTACCTCTCCCTCAACCCCGGATCGCTGTGCTACGCCCATATCGCCGAGGACGGTCGGACGATCCGCGGCCTGTACCCGGTCATGATCTCCCGCAGCCTGTTCGCGCAGTCACCGCAGCACCTGCTCCACGACACGCTCAGCCCCGCCAGCACCCTCGACCAACTGTCCCCCGCAGACAGGGTGTTCGGCTGGGTGTCTGCCTCCGGGCCCGGCGCGCATCGCGGACAACTCCGGATCGGGCCGGTGAACTGCGAGGAGACCGTCGAGGTGGACGACTTCGGCGACGACGGGGTACCCCTGGCGATCCTCGGCCAGCCCAAGCCGCAGCAGGGCCGCTTCTACCTCGCCGGAACCCCCGACGGTTCGCAGCCACTGGGGGCACGCGCCCGCCGCAGCACCTGGTACACGACCGGCCAGGCCCTGCGAGGCCGCAAAGCCTACTGGCACCACCGCGGCCTGCCCGCCGACTACTGGGACAGCCCCGGCGAGGACCGGAGCCGGGCAGCCGACGCCAGCGGACGCTTCCGAGAGTACCGGCGCCCGGACACCGACGAGGGCCCTCAGCGCGACAAGCAGAACCGCTCCTTGCGCGGCTGGATCCGACCCGGCTCGTCCTTCACCTTCACGATCGGCGTGACCAACCTGACCGAGGTCGAACTCGGCGCGCTCGTATGGCTGCTCAGCCTCCCCGAACAGCACCACCACCGGCTCGGCTACGGCAAAGCCCTCGGTTTCGGAAGCGTCCGCCTGGAGATCGCCGGGGACCGGGACGGCGACCTGCGCACCGGACAGCAGTGGATCGACGCCTACCGCTGTCTGGATCCAGCCGCCGATCAGGCACCGGAGGACTTCCTGACGCGGCTGAAGCAGGCCTGCCGCACCTTCGAGGCCGCAGCGGGCGCCCAGGCGCCGCACCTCCAGGCGTTCCTCGCCGTCTCCGAAGGCCGCGACGAGGCCGCCGTGCACTATCCCCGCGTCCGTCCCGACGGAGTACCGGAGAACCTGCCGGTCAAGCCCGACCCGCAAGGCAACTCGTACGCCTGGTTCGTCGCCAACGAACAGGAGGAGAAGCGAGAGGTTCGCAAGGACCGAGGGTTGAGCCTGCCCCAGTGGGACAACCCCTTCCTGCCCATTCACCCCGAGAAGTCCCCTCGCTGATCCCACGGCTGCCGGGACACGATCCGCACGACCACCAGGGAGCGCACTCATGGCTACCAGCACGGTGGACGGTCACCACCCGATTCCCCGACGGCAGGACGAAGACGAGTTCGTCAAGCTTCGTGCCGCCGCGCGCACGACGTACACCACCGCCGACCGCATCCGCGTGGTGCAGAGCTTCAGCACCATCGCCCTGGCCATCGCCGCGCCGGTACTGGCCCTGTTCTGGCCGAAGGCGTCCAACGTCCTCGCGACCACAGCGGCGCTGTGGCTGGTCGCCGGCCGCACCTGGATCAAGTCCCTGCACCGACAACGGCATCTGCAGAGTGTGAAGTACCAGGAGCTGTACGACGTCGGCCTGTTCGGACTGGAGTGGAACACTGCGGTAGCCGGCCCGAGACGGCTGATCCGGGAGGAGGCCAACGCGACCCGATGGCAGGTCATCGACAAGGACCGCGGCTGGTACGAGAACGTTCCCGACGTTCCCTGGCCGCTGGACGCCCTCGCCTGCCAGGTCCAGAACCTCCTCTGGTCGCGCCGAAACCACCGGGCCTACACCCGGATCCTGTGGACCGCGCTCGGCGTGCTGTGCGCCGCAGCCGCCGCGATCTGGGCCGCCAAGGGCTTCTCGATCGACGACTTCCTCGTGAAGATGTTCGTCCCGCTGGCCCCGGCTCTCCTCGACCTGTCCGAACTGCCCCGCCACCACGGCGATGCGGCCCGAGCACGAGAGCAATTGGAGGAGAGCATCGACGACCTGTGGCAGCAGCACACCGCCGGACGTCCCGTCACCGCAGCCGACTGCCGCGAAATCCAGGACTCGCTCTTCGAGCTGCGCGAGTCCAGCCCGCCCGTGCCGACCTGGGTGCACACATACCTGCACGAGGGTGTCCAGGGCGCGAACGCCGCCCGAATGGAGGACATCCGCCAGGAGATCAGCCGATCGCCCAGCTCCTGACCAGTCTGACCAGTCTGCACCCCAGCGCGAGGACACCCACGATGCCCGTGCGATGGACCATACGGCTGCACGCCCCCACGGCGGCACGCCACGCCACCCCCGCGCAGTTGCACGGACTCGCCTGCGCCCTCTTCGAGGGGGCAGGCGCCGACCACACCAGCCAGCACAAGCCCTTCTCCACATCCCCGCTGCTCGCCGTCGACCAGCACCGAGGCCTCGCCGAACTGTGTCTCGGCTGGATGGACGACCGCACCATCCCGCCACTCGACGTCCTCATCGGCCACCAGGTCCGGCTCGGCTCGCAGCACTTCACCGTCCTGCACGTCGACCAGCAAGCAGCCCCCTACGCGGCGCTGCTCCAAGCCCCCGCCGAGCGCCGCGCCGAGATGACCTTCCTCAGCCCCACCCTGTTCACCCGCTCCGGACGGTGGATCCCGCTGCCGGACCCGGACCTCATCTACCGCAGCCTCCTGCGCCGCTGGAACCAGTACGCCGCCGTTCCCATCGACGAGCCGGTGGTCAAGGAACTCTTGGACGCGGTCGTGCTCACCGCCCACAACACCGCCAGCGAGCCGGTCGCACTCCCGCGCGGCAACCGCACCGGCTTTACCGGACGGGCCTGCCTGGCACTGCTCAGCGGCACTTGCCCGGAAGCCGCCGCGGCGTTCTCCGCCCTGACCCGATTCGCGCCGGTTGCCGGCGTGGGCGCACAGACCACCCACGGGCTGGGATACGTGCGCACAACCCGCCCTGCCTCAACTGCCCCTACCCGGCAGGGTGGCGCCGATGGGTGAACTGCTCCACCAGGCCGCGCCCGAGGAACGCCTCGCCGCCACCTGGGCCGAAGTCCGCGAGAACGACCTCGAGGACGGCGAAAAAAGCCACCAGGCCGCCGAGTTCGAGCACGGCGCGCTGCACCGACTGATCGAGCTCAGCCAGCAGTTGCGTGCCCGGACCTACGAGCCGTCACTCGTGGCCACCATCGAGATACCCAAGCCCAGCGGGGGCACCCGCTTGCTCGTGATCCCCAGTGCCCTCGACGGTAGGCCCGCGCGACGATCTCCATCGCCGCTGGTCAACAGCCTCTCATATAGAGTAGGGTCCGCAGCATCGCTAAAGCCCGCAGGGCATAGAAACTAGGCTCCTCCAATGAGACCTGCCAAGTTCCAGTTGTGCTCAGCACCGCTGACGCCCGCAGGGCATAGAAACCGAAGCGCATGCTGCGTGGTGCTGTTTCCGAGAACCCCGAGTGCGCAGCACCGCTAAAAGCCCGCAGGGCATAGAAACACGCCTTCATCCTCCCTTCCTGCGGCCTCATCTGGAGTGTGCAGCGCTGCTGAAGCCCGCAGGGCATAGAAACCTCGACGTCGATCACACCTCGTCGGTGATGACGGTGCGCAGCACCGCTAAAGCCCGCAGGGCATGGAAACAACATCTGAAACACCATCCGGTGCTGCATGAGCTGGGCGAGTGCGCAACACCGCTAAAGCCCGCAGGGCATAGAAACCTCAGTTCCCTGACATACGGGGAGACGACAACCAGGTTGTGCGCAGCACCGCTTCGTAGCTGCCATGCGAGTGCGGCCTCAGAAGGGGCGTATTTGCTGTCCCGCGTATCCTGGTCGGCGCGGGCGCGGGGCCTTGCACGCCTGGAGGGGCACCCGTGAGGCACCTGCGTGAACTGTTGATCGACGCATGGTCGTGGCTTAACTACAGGCAGGCCATGGCCGACCTGCGCCGGCTGGCCGCGTACAAGTTCCTCGCCGCCTACGACTCCAACCAGGCCGGGCAGCTCGCGGCCGTCACCGGCGTCCACCACGGTGTGGAGCGCCGCGAGTTGGGCGACCCCTCCAAACTCATCGACACCAGCCTCGGCTACCTGCAGGGCGCGGAGCAGACCATCGTGGTGCCCGGCGCCGACCATGCCGGGCTGGACAAGCCGCCGTCGAGGACCGTGCCGCCGCCGACCTGCAGGAGAAGCTGCGTACCTGGGCGGACAAGGAGCGCGGTGCGCTGCGGCGACGGCGTCTGCACCCTGGCGTGGGAGCCGTCCAAGCGGCGGTCGCTGCTGCGCACGTACGACCCCGGGTGGAGGCGCTTAGGGCCTTCGCCTTCGGTTGACGAGGAGCAGTGCGCAACAGACGACGGAGCAGGCCAGCCCTGCGTACAGCAGGGGCGCAGTCCAGAACCACACCGCCTCCGTGCTGTGGCCGCTGGTCCAGTGGCAGGTGATGGACGGAGGGAAGCTGTCCACGCTCACCGATGTCAGCCCGTAGTCCCGCCCGGCGTCCATGTACACGCCGTCACCGGTCTTGTCCCCACACACGTCGAGCGGTTTCGTGAAGGCGATCCCGTAGACGGTTCCGGCCCCGTAGGCGGCGATCGCTGTCGCACTGCCGATCACCGCCCAGCGGGCCGACCGCGAGGGCTTCCTCCTGGTCACCCACAACGCGTACGGAAATGTCCCAACGGCGAAGAGGAGAAGTGTGATCGCGGGCGGACCGAAGAATGCGAACAGAGACACCATGCGCCCTGACGTTACTTCGAGCGGAGGAACCGCTGCCGGTTCGCCCGGTACTCAGGCGAACCCGCGCATGCCGATGCTGGACGACATGCAGGAGATCATGTGCACGGCCTACTGCTGGGGTGTGCAGGGCCGACCGGACAGGGACGAGGGCCGAACGGCCCTGGTGTGAGGACGTCGAGTGCCGGTCCAATGACCTGATCACGCCTGTCCGTGGCGCCAACCGGCTGCCACGGCCAGGCAACCAGCCACATCTTGAAGGGACGACGGACATGCCGTACCGGCGCGCCGGCCGCGACCACAGCGACAGGCCGTGCAGCCGCCTCGCCGCCCCGGCCGAAGACACACCGCAGTGGGCCACGACAGCGCACGGAAGCCTCCCATGACCACCGACACCGACCGGTCCCTGCCTGCCGGTCCGCGCCGGAGCATCGAGCTGGACAGCGACGAAGCCCTGCGGCTGCTGGGCAGCGTGTCCTTCGGCAGGATCGTCTTCACCCGCCACGCACTGCCGACCGTCCGCCCGGTCAACCATGTCCTGGACAACGGCGACATCATCATCCGCACCCACGAGGGCGCGGCTCTGACCGCGCGCGCCGGGCAGGCCGACGGCCAGGGCGTCGTGGTGGCCTACGAGGCCGACGCCATCGACCCCGCCACGCACCTCGGCTGGAGCGTCGTGGTCACCGGCTACGCGCACCTGGTGACCGACCCTGAGGAACTGGCCCGTTACCAGGCACTGCTCAACCCCTGGGTGAACCGGACCATGGACTACGCGGTACGCATCCGCCCGGATCTGATCACCGGCGTCCGGCTCACCACCGACGACGAGTCCGACGGCACCTGATCGCGGTCCGGCGACAAAGAGGTGATCATCCGCCGACACAGTTCGGGGCGCGTCGCGCAGCGGGAAGTCGATGCCCAGCGCGTCGCACGGGGACGCCCAGCCGGTCCAGGCGGGTAGCGAAGTTGAGCGTGGGAGCCAGCCTGCCACCGGTGAGCTTGCGGTAGGTGGCGGCGGCGAACGCGTTGATGTCCAGCAGCACCAGGTCTGTGTCGACGAGGAGTTCGTCGGAGGTACGCGTGCCGAGGAAGCTCGAGGTGTGCAGGGCCGTGTGCAGGCCGGCCTCGGCGTCGGCCGGCGAATCCACGCCAGGCGGCTCCGCCGCGCCGTAGGGCCGTTCGGGCCTGGTCGCGGGCGCAGGCGCCCGGCGGTCAGGCGGACAGGTGCAGGCCGTACATCGTGCGGCCCGCGACGAGTTCGCGCCCGGTGACCAGTTCAGGCTCGATGCGCACGAAGACCTCCTCGGGTGAGGGAGCCCAGGAGCGCGGGCCGATCCGCTCCAGGCGTGCCGCCTCGGCCGGATCTGTCACGATCTCGGCCCGGCCGGTGACGACGACGCTCCAGCCGGAGTGTGCGTCCACATCGACCGCGTCTGCCTCGAAGGCGACGACCGCGGCGTCGACCGCACGGGCCAGCTCGGAGGCCGCCGAGGTGCGCAGCAGCACCGCTCCGTCGGTGTCCAGGCCGAAGTTGACCGGCACGACCGCGGGCAGCGCCCGGCGTGTGTGGACGATACGGCCGATGGGCGCCGTCGCCAGCAGGCGCAGGCACTCGTGACGACCGAGTTCGCGGAAACCATCGTTCGGGTACATGAGTCAGCCCGTCCTTCGCCCGGTGGAGGGATCACACTCCATGCTGAGGCCGGCGGCGGCCGCAGGTGAGGGCCACGGGTCCCGCCCAGACCGGAGAGCGGCCCGAGGAAACGTGGCGGCGAAGGGGGGCCGGACGGCCCTTCCGGCACGCCCATCGGCCCGGATTGGCTTTGACCATGGTCGAAGCCCTCATCACGTCCGCACCCCGCCACACCGAGCGTGCCGTCGGCGGGACGACCGTCGTGCAACTGCGCGGTGAGATCGACATCCTCACGGCACCGCCCCTTGGTGCGCGCCTGGACGATCTGACGGCCGTCGGCCTCCCCGACCTCGTGGTGGACCTTCGCGCCGTGTCCTTCATCGACTGCGCCGGACTCGGGATGCTGTGCCGGGCGCGGAACAGGGTCATGGAACGGCGCGGTCGGTTACGTCTCGTCGCTGACGGCAACCAGTTCCTTCGAATCCTGAGTGGCGCGGGACTGGCCGGCGTGTTCGAGATCTACGACCGCCTACCCGAAGCCTTGGCCGCCGTGCCCGTCACCGCCGCGGTCTGACAATGCCGTAGGCAAGCAACCCGCACCACACGGGGACCACGGCTGCTCGGGCGGCCCGGTCGTTGAGCGTCACCACGCCTGATCCGGCGCACGTCGCGGGGTGACCGGGCCTTCCGGGCCGTACCCGAGGCGAATCAGCATCTGCGCATGCCCGGTGAGGTCCCGTACGGGGCCCAGGGCGCGGCGCAGCTCTGGCCACTCCATCGGCTGGTGCAGCAGGGAGGCACGCGCACCGTGCGCCGTGGCCACCAGCAGGAGGTGCTCCAGCGCCTGTCCGGCGCGCAGCCAGTCGCTGCGCCGGTCGTGCTCGGTGGTCAGCAGGGCTACCGCAGGAGGGGATTCGAAGGGCTGGGCGGGGAGCCGCTCCGGATGTCGTTGTGCGGTGAAGTCACGCATGGGCAGCTGCTCGTGCACGTCCTGTGGCCCCAGTGCCGATTGCGGTATGCCGACGTCGGCGGAGTCGTCCGGATCCCGGTGCACCCATCGACGGCTCTCCGCTGCCCGGTCCGGGTCGGCGCGGTTGCGGTGCTCGGCCTCCGTGGCCACGCACAGCAGCCGTGCCGTCTCGGCGGTCCCGGGAAAGGTCAGTGAGGCGCCTTCCGCCTGAGCAACTTCGGCGAGTTCGGCTCGAACGTGCGGCGGAAGCGGCCTGCCGGAGAACGGGGACCTGCTGCTGTGCCTGCGCCAGATCATCGGGTAGAGGTCGGGGCGGTGTCCCGCAGTGTGTCGCTGGCCCGTCCCGGACAGCCGAAGGTTGGCCAGCACGTTCGGGTTCTCGGGATCCGGCAGCAGGCGTACGACGGGTGACCGTCCGAAGTGGGCCGACGCGA
Source organism: Streptomyces sp. NPDC030820 (assembly GCF_055572075.1). NCBI lineage: Bacteria > Bacillati > Actinomycetota > Actinomycetes > Kitasatosporales > Streptomycetaceae > Streptomyces > Streptomyces sp. NPDC030820. The sequence goes on along the minus strand of NZ_JBVIEB010000003.1, from coordinate 469,792 downwards.
CGCGGAGGTTGAAGACAGCGGCACCGACAGACATGTGCAGCGCCCGACCGACAGGATCGGCGTGGCGCAAGCCACGCTCGGGTACGGCGCGCACCTCCAGTACGGCGGCTTCCGGGTCGAGCCGGAAGCGCCACGGCTGGGTGTTGTGGATCGAGGGCGCGGCCACGGCGGCCGAGATGCAGGCTTCCAGTGCCGCGGCGTCGAGGGGCGCGGTTCGCATGATGGCCTCCTCCCGTACGAAGTCGGACAGGTGCGGATGTCCTACGAGCGTGGGAGCGCCACGGCGGAACGGTGAGGGGCCGATGGTCCCCTTGCCGGGCCCGTTCAGCGCACATCGGTCACTACGCACCGGCGCAGAACCACGGCTTGGCCCGATCGGCCCCCCGCTTCCGCCTGACCGGCCCATGCCACGGCAAGGCTGCGGCTGTCACCTTCGTGTGTATGAGGACGAGGAGGTGCGGAAGATGCGCGAGGACAGGCCCGCGAACAGGAAGCGCAGACGAACGGGGGTGCCGCTGTGGCGATGGCGGAGTAACCCGATCCGGCGACGTGACGACGTCCTCGAGGCATGGCTCCTGCTGGCCATATGGGTGGTCATCGCAGTGGGTGGCACGGTGGCCGGTCTGGTGACGGCCCATGCGGCCGACCAGGTCTTCGCCCGGCAGCGGGCCGAACGGACCCCCGTTCCCGCCGTTCTCCTCGAAGGTGTCCCGCGCACCGCGACCTCGGGGATGGGCACAGACCTGGCCTCGGCAAGGGTCCGCTGGACGACTTCGGACGGCTCCACGCACAGCGGCATGACGCTGGTGACCACCGGGAAGAAGACCGGCTCCACGGTGAGGATCTGGATCGACACCCAAGGGAAGCTGAGCACACAGCCGCCGACGCCCGGCAAGGCGGCCGTCGAGGCGGGACTCTTCGGAGCCTCCGCCGCCCTCGCCCTGAGCGGCGTGGTCTTCGGGTTCGGGAGCGTCGGCCGTAGGTACCTCGACCGTCGGCGCCTCAAGCAGTGGGACAGGGAGTGGACCCTGGTCGGGCCGCAGTGGGGCCACAAGACCGGTTGACCGTCGGACCCCCTGCACGAGCGACCTCGGTCATGCTGCCGGGGAGGGACGCCACGGCCGAGGAGGCACCCAGCCGGGCAGGTGGGCCAACCGGTCGGCCAGGTGGTCGCGGGCGCGGGCGATCAGCCGTCGGTTCCCTCCGGCGCCGGAGCGGGGCGGGGTCGGCGCCTATGTGGGTCGGTGCGTGGGTCCGGCCTCCCAAGAGGGCCTCGTAGGGAAGGCGTCTCCGCCGGGTGGTCGCGGATCAGGCGCCGGGTGCGCGGGCTGGTGAGCGCGAGCAGCGGTGAGGCCTTCAAGGGCGGTACGGCGGGCAGGCCGAGCCGACGGCACGCCGGTCGCGGCCGGAACGCGGCGAGACAACCGCCGGCCTGGACGCCCAGGACCCCGTCCACCAGCACCGCGCCATACAGGAAGGGGAGGGTCACGCCCGGCCGGGACCGGACGCCGCGGCGTCACCACCGCAAGAGGCCGGTGGCGATGTCGTAGGCCCGGATGCCGCGCTCGCTCACCCCGATCACGAGGCCCGCTTCCCGGTCGGCGCAGATGGACCTCTGCAGAGCCCCGCGGCGAACGGCTCGCCCGCCACCACGGTCACATGCCGGTGCCCCAGCGCCAGGAAGTGCTGATGGCGGCCACCACCATGTACGACAGCTGCGGAAACAGGACCCCGACCAGGTTGTTCGCGATCCGCCCTGCAGCGCGGCTCCCGATGCCGGCGGCAGTACCCACACCCGCACGGGTGCTATGCCGACGGTCGCCTTCTGTCTCGTTCGGCGACGTCCGCCGTCGGTGCCGGGATCGCCTGTTCGGCCCAGATGATCTTGCCGGTGGACAGGTACCGGGTGCCCCACCGGGCCGCGAGCTGGGCGACCAGGAAGAGCCCTCGGCCGCCCTCGTCGGTAGTGGCCGCGTAGCGCAGGTGGGGCGAGGTGCTGCTGGTGTCCGAGACCTCACAGGTGAGATTGCGGTCGTAGAGCAGGCGCACCCGGATCGGCCCGGTGGCGTGGCGGATGGCGTTGGTGACCAGCTCGCTGAGGATGAGTTCGGTGGTGAACACCAGCTCGTCCAGCGTCCACTCCGACAGCAGGTGGTTGACCCTGGTCCGCACCTCGGCCACCGCGGCCGCATCGGAGGGCACCTCCCAGGCGGCGATCCGGTCCTCTGCCAGGGCGCGGGTCCGGGCGACGAGCAGGGCGACGTCGTCGCTGGAACGTGCGGGCAGCAACGCGTCCAGCACCGCGGTACAGGTCTCGTCCGGGGTGCGGCTCGCGTCGCCGAGGATCGCGCTCAGCCGCGCCAGGCTCTCGTCGACGTCGCGGTCGCGGGCCTTGATCAGCCCGTCGGTGTACAGCACGATCTGGCTGCCCTCGGGCAGCCGCAGCTGAGTGGTTTCGAACGGCAGCGCTGCCAGGCCCAGAGGCGGCCCGGCCGACACGTCCGGGAACTCCACGGTGCCGTCGGGGATCACTACTGCGGGAGGCGGGTGCGCGGCGCGCGCCATCGTGCAGGCCCGTGTGGTCGGGTCGTAGATCACGTACACGCAGGATGCGCCGGTGATCCCCGCCATGCCGTCGTCGGTCGCCTCCTCGTCGATCCGTGCGACGAGCTCGTCCAGATGCCACAGCAGTTCATCAGGAGGCAGGTCGAGTGCGGAGAAGTTGCGCACGGCCGTGCGCAGCCGCCCCATGGTGGCCGCCGCGTGCAGGCCGTGACCGACGACGTCACCCACCGCCAGTGCGACCCGCCCGCCCGGTAGCGGGATGACGTCGAACCAGTCGCCGCGCACGGACTGGGCCGGCAGATACCGGTGGGCGAGGTCGACGGCGTTCTGGTCGGGCATGGCGCGCGGCAGCAGGCTGCGCTGCAATGTGACAGCCATCGCGTGCTCGTGGGTGTACCGGCGGGCGTTGTCCACGGACACCGCGGCACGGGCCACCAGCTCCTCGGCCAGCGACAGATCGTCCTCGTCGAACGGCTCACGCTCCCGCATGCGCCAGAAGTAGGCCACGCCGAGCAGCATCCCCCGGGCGCGCAGCGGGGCCACGATGCGCGAGCGCAGGCCGGCTGCGAGGATGGCCTCCGCGCGCGCCGGTTCCTGGGCATGCCACGCCTGCGTCGCACTGAGATCGCGTTCCAGCACCGCCCGCTGGTGGCCGAACGCCCACGCTCGCGGTGTGGCGGGATCCAGCTCGAAGACCGCGTCGAGCTGCATGAAGGGATGCTCGTCGCGAATGCCGTGCACAGCCACCCGGTGCATCCGAACGCTGCCGTCGGGCGCCGGTTCCTCGCCATGCAGGACGCCCTCCACGAGATCGACCACGGCGAAGTCGGCGAAGTGCGGTATCCCGACGCTGGCAACTGCTCCGGCCGTACGTTTCACGTCGAGTGAGGTCCCCATGGACCCGCTGGCGTCGTACAGCAGCTGCAGGCGCCTGCGCGCCGCCTCGGCCTTCTCCGAGAGCAGCCGGAGTTCAGTGGAGTCCCGCAGCGTGGCCACGCTCCCCGGAGGGCCGCCATCGCGCCCCGTCGGCCAGCAGTTGACCACCAGCAACCGCTCCCCGACGGTGAGCACCTCGTCGCTGACAACGCGTCCCGGGGCCAGCAGCTCGGCCGCCGCTCGCTCGAGCCCGAGTTCGTCCAAGGGGCGCCCCTCGACATCCCCCGTGAGACCGAGCAGCCGCCGCGCCTCGTCGTTGACCACCGTGATCCGGCCTCGCGGGTCGAGGCCGACCACGCCCTCCCTGATGCCGTGCAGCGTGGCCTCCCGGTCCTGGAACAGACCCGCAATCTCCTCCAGCTCCAGTCCGAACGTGCTCCGCTTGAGTCGGGCGGCCAGCAGGAAGGCGGCGGCGGCTCCGACCGCCAGGGCAGTCCCGGCATAGATGCCGAAGGCGGGCAGCTCACGCACCAGCTCGCCGGCCGCCTGTGCCTCCGGAATGCCGGCCGAGACCTCTCCCACCAGACGGCGGCCGTTACCCGGCGCATACAGCGGCACTATCCCATTGGCCGAGCGGCCCGTCGCGCCCATGTTGATCCTGGTGTGCGACTTTCCGTCCCGGGCCACGAACGGATCGGAGACCCTCTGGCCGATCAAGGCAGGAATGGGATGCGAATGACGGACACGGTGCAGGTCGATCACCACGACGTAGGAGGCACCGGAGTCAGCGGCGATGCGCTGGGTCACGCTTTGCACGACGCTCGTGCGCGTCGGCGGCGCTCCGGCAGCCATCGCGCTGCGAATCTGCGGATTGCCGGCCGCGATCCGCGCGATCGACACTGCCCGCTGCTCGTACAGGGCGTCCAGCCGGGCGCGCTGGGTGAGTGCGACCAATGCGAAACCGACAGCGCTCGTCACCGCGAGGATCAACAGGAGGGCGAGGAGAATCCGCTGCGAGAGCTTGCGTCTGCGGCCATCCGGCCGCCGTCCCCGCCCGGGCCACCAGACCACCAACGTCCACATCCCTCCGGCGACGGAGAAAGGACATATAGACAATTGTCGCGCTTTCCCTTGAGAAGAGCCGACTCGTTCGCACGGTGCGACCGACCTGACCTTTTACGCTCCCGTACGCCCGGCACTCCCCTACACCGGGCGGAGTAGTCACGACGGCTCCCCCCGCAGGATGTCCGTGGGTGCGCCATGGGCGATGCTGTGGGCTGTGACAGCTGATCTTCGCCGAGTCGGAGCCGAACCCGGGGATGGCGACGGGGACGGGGGCGCCCGTCCGGCATCCGCTCCGCCGTCGCTCCCTGCCGAGCGCGCGCACCGGCCACGCCGCTCCCGGCTGCGGCGGTGGCTTCGGCGTGCCGCGCTGGGCTGTACCGTCGTGCTGACCGTCGTCACAGTGGCTTCGTTCGTCTACAACGGCGTCACGGCCGGGCGTGCCGCGCCGCCGCGGGGGCTCAGGTACGTGCAGGCCGCCGACATCCGCACGCGTTACCAGACCTGGGGTACGGCGGGCCCACCGGTGGTCCTGGTGCACGGCGCCTTCGAAACCGTGGACACCTGGTCGCGCCTTGCCCCGTTGCTCGCCCGCGACCACCGGGTGTACGCGCTCGACCTGACGGGCGACGGTTACAGCGAGCGCCACGGCCCGTACACCGTCGACCATTTCACCCGGCAGCTCCTGGGCTTCCTGGACGCCATGCACCTCGGCGGTCCGGGCGAGCGCCCGCTGCTGGTGGGGCACTCCAGCGGAGCCGCCGTGGTCACCGAGGCGGCGCTCAGGGCCCCGGGCCGGCTGGGGGGTGTGATGCTCCTCGACGGCGACGCCCTCGACACGGGTGCCGGGCCGCCGCCGGCCTTCAAGTACGTGCTGATCGACCCGTACCGCACCAGCCTGCTGCGGCTCGGACTCGGCATCGACGGGCTGATCCGCAGCTTGTACGACGCACAGTGCGGGCCTTCCTGTCCGCGCCTGGACGCCGCCGGTGTGGATCAGTGGCGGCGCCCGCTCCGGGTGCCGGGCGCGGAGAGCGCGCTCTGGAGCATGCTGGCCGCCGGTGTGCCGGGGCTGCCCGCGGACCAGGTGGCTCGGCTCGCCGGGGTGCGCGTGCCCAAGTCGGTGGTGTTCGGTGCCGAGGACGACGTGTTCTCCCGGCAGACGCCCGAGGAGACCGCCCGGCGCATCGGCGCACCGCCCGCGACGCTCATCCCGGGCGCCCGGCACCTGACGATGATCTCCAGCCCCGAGGCGGTCGCGGCCGCCGTGGACAGACTCACAGCGGCATCGGTCGCGGCTTCTCGGTGACCACGCCGGTGATCCGGCTCATGACGCACCCGAGCACCGCCGAACTTGGCTATGCCGAGCAGGAATTGGGGACTGGTGCCGAACTCGACACACGGTCACGGATGTGGCGCTGGACCCGGCCGGCCGTCCTGCCAGTGCCGCTGACGTGGTGACAGGCCGTCATCCGGGGGCGAAGGAGAAGCTGTGCCAGAGGCCGGTGGCCCTGACAACCCGGTCCGACGCCCCGATGTCCAGGTAGTCGCTCTGTCCACCCGGCGGCACGGTGCAGTCCGGTGTCGAGTACAGCAGCAGGCTGCTCTGTGTCTGATTGTTGACGTGAGTCACACCCTCGGGGAAACGGTGACATCGGTGGATCGGCGGGTTGGAGACGGTCTCCACGATCCTGATGCCGTTCCGCGCCACGATCTGACCGGACGCCTGGTCCTGGCAGGCGGTGAGCGCAATACCGAGCAGCGTGATGCCGGTGAGCGCGGCCAACAACCGTGAAGGGGGCATCGAGCGCCTCCTGAGGTGCGGGGAGCTGCCGGGGATCTCGTCCTTTCATCACTATCCGCCAGATGCGACGCAGTCGCACGGTGAGGGAGCCGTGTCCGGGGCCCCGTACCGGCCCCGTGGCCGGAGCAGGACCCCCGGCTTACGCTGATCGAGGGGGCCCATCCGGGTGAATCGCACACCGAAAGGGGCGCCCCGATGGACGACTACCCGCTGATCGAGAACCACGGCCTGATCGGCGATCTGCAGACCGCCGCGCTGGTGACCACCGAGGGAGTGGTCGACTGGTTCTGCTCCCCGCGTTTCGACTCTCCGAGTGTGTTCGGGGCGCTTCTGGACAAGGAGAAGGGCGGGCACTGCACGGTACGGCCGGCGCATCTGACCCATGCGACCAGGCAGTTGTACCTTCCGGACACGGCGATCCTGGTGACCCGGTTCATGACCGAGGCGGGCGCCGGTGAGGTGCTCGACTTCATGCCCGTGACCGGTACGACGGTCACCTCCCGGCACCGGCTGGTCCGGCTGGTCCGCTGTGTGCGCGGCAGCATGACGTTCGAGGTGGAGATCGCCCCGCGGTTCGACTACGGGCGCACGGCCCACGCGTTGCACATCACCCCGCACGGAGCGGTCTTCGCCGCGGAGGACGGTACGGAACTCACCGTGCACCCGATCCGCGAACCGGAGGACGAGCGGCTCGTGGACGTGCTCACGGACCGGGACGCCGACCTGCACCTCTCGCTGACCCTGCAGGCCGGCCAGCAGCGCGGGCTGGTTCTGGAGATGGGCGCCGAGGGGCCGCCCGCGGAGATACGCCGTGACGAACACCAGCGGCTCTTCGACGAGACAGTGGCGTTCTGGCGCTCCTGGCTGGCGCAGTCGCGCTACACCGGGCGCTGGCGGGAGGTGGTGGAGCGTTCCGCGATCACGCTGAAGCTCATGACCTTCGCCCCCAGCGGGGCCGTGGTGGCCGCCCCGACTGCGGCTCTCCCGGAACAACTGGGCGGCGAACGCAACTGGGACTACCGCTTCACCTGGATCCGTGACGCCTCCTTCTCCGTGTACGCCCTGCTGGGACTGGGCTTCACGGAGGAGGCCCGGGCGTTCATCATCTGGCTGAGCGACCGGGTCAAGGAACGGATCGGGAGCGACGGGAACACGGGCCCGCTCAACATCATGTACAAGGTCGACGGCTCCTCCGACCTGAACGAGCAGATCCTCGACCACTGGGAGGGCTATGGGCGTTCCGCGCCGGTGCGGATCGGCAACGGCGCCGCGACGCAGCTCCAGTTGGACATCTACGGCGAGGCCCTGGACAGCATCTACTTCGCGCACCGGCACGGCTTCCAGGTCGGGCACGGGGGATGGACCTCGATGCGGGCGGACCTGGACTGGTTGGCCGACCACTGGGACCAGGCGGAGGAGGGCATCTGGGAGACCCGCGGCGGTCGCCAGGACTTCACCTACGGCCGTGTCATGTCGTGGCTGGCGTTCGACCGCGCCCTGCGACTGGCCGAGGCGAAGGGGTGGCCGGCGGCGTCCGGGCGCTGGCGCACCGAGCGGGACGCCATCTACGAGCAGGTCATGGCGAAGGGGTGGAGCGAGGATCGGCAGGCCTTCGTCCAGCACTACGGCAGTGGCGTGCTGGACTCCTCGCTGCTGCGCATGGCGACGGTCGGGTTCCTCACCCCGGAGGATCCGATGTGGGCATCCACCCTGGACGCCATGGAGCAGGAACTGGTCAGCGACAGCCTGGTCTACCGCTACAACCCCGACGCCTCGCCCGACGGCCTGCGCGGCTCCGAGGGCACCTTCTCGCTGTGCACGTTCATGTACGTCGACGCCCTGGCGCGCGCGGGGCGGACCGACCGGGCGAGGCTGGTGTTCGAGAAGATGATGGGGTACGCCAACCATCTCGGGCTGTACTCCGAGGAGATCGACCCGACGGGCCGTCAGCTCGGCAATTTCCCCCAGGCGTTCACGCATCTCGCCCTCATCGACTCGGCCCTCACCCTGAACGCGGCGCTCGACCGGCGGTAGTGCGCAATCGGAAGCGGGCGGCCCGGCATGAGGTCAGACCTCGTCGGCTGCGGCATCGGCGCGCAGGTCGGCGTCGGTGAGGCCCTCCAGCTCGCCATGGGTGTCCAGCCAGTACAGCAGGGCGACCGCGGGGATGACGAGCACGATGGCGACGAGGGTGACGAACGCCAGCCAGCGCAGTGCGGTGTGCGCGCCCGCGCCCTCGGCGACGGTCAGCGAGGTCGGGACGAGATAGGGGCGCTGCGCCATGCCCCAGGCGATGACGGCCGACGCGACCACGCCGACCGCCGTGACCCGGGACCACGCCGCGGAGGGGCGGGTCAGCGACCCTGCGGTGGCGAGGGTGGCCAGCACGGACACGGCGACGAAGAAGAGCCCCACGCCGTGGGTGAGCCCGTGCCACACATGCGGCGCGTCGCCGTGGGTGACGAACAGGGTGATGACGGCGAGCACGGCGACGGCGGCGAGCGCGGCGAGGGCCCGCCGGCGGAAGTACCGGTCCAGGTCCTCCGCGGCGAAGCGCCGGGCGTCCGCGGCGAGGAAGACCGCGCCGAGCGTCGCCGTGGCCGCGACGGCGAGCAGACCGAACAGCAGGGACGTCGGATTGGCCCAGACGTCGGTCGACGCCGTCGCCGTCGCGGTCACCCGGCCCGAGGCCACTCCCCCGGCCGCGGCACCGAGGAAGAACGGCGTCAGCAGTGAGGCGACGGCGAAGACCGCGCCGTACAGGCGCCGGCCGGCCGGCCGCCGGACCGGCTTGCGCAGGGCGAAGCCGGCGCCGCGCAGCACGATGCCTACGGCGGCCAGCGCCAGGGGCAGCCACATCGTGGTGAACACCCGCTGGAAGAGGACGGGGAAACCCGTCCACATGATGACCAGCACGAAGATCAGCCAGACGTTGTTGACCTCCCAGACGGGCTCCATCGCGTGGTCGATCAGCCGGCGCGGGCGCTTGCCGCGCTCCGCTCCGCCCGCGGTCAGGTCCCAGAAGCCGGCTCCGTAGTCCGTGCCTCCACCGCAGGCGTAGGCGGCGATCGCGAGCAGCAGGACGACGGCGACGACCCCGGCGATCACAGTCGGCTCCGGGCGGGGCGCGGCCCGTACGGCGTGTCCGTCTCCGGCGTCTCCTCCGGTGGCCGCGGTCCGCCCGGCCGGTCGGCGAGCCGCCATCGGGCGCGCATCTTCAGCAGCACCACGAGGAACGACCCGAAGACGAAGACGTACACGAGGACGACCAGACCGAACATGATCCACAGACTGGTGGAGCGCGTGGCCGTCACCGCTTCGGCGACCCGCATGTTCTGGTACACGATCCACGGCTGGCGGCCCACCTCGGTGGTGATCCAGCCGCACTCGACGGCGACGACGGAGGCGAGGCCGGCCACGGCCGCGCACCGGAAGAACCAGGGGCTCGCGGGCATCCGGCCGCGCAGCAGCCACATCGCCGCGTACCAGAGGGCGAGCAGCACCAGCAGGGAGCCGATCCCGGCCATGATGTCGAAGGCCCAGTGGGCGATGGTGGCCTGAGCGGCCGTCGGCCGGTCGGTGGCGGACACGGAGGTCAGCCCGGTCACCTTGGTGTACGCGTGGAATCCGGCGAGGATGGAGTCGAGCTGCGGGATTCGGATGCCGCCGGAGATGCTGCCGTCCGGACGCAGCCGGCCGAAGAGGTACTCCGGCTGGTGTGTGTCGGTCTTCCAGACGATCTCCATGGCGGCGAACTTCACCGGCTGTCTGTGGAAGACCTGACGGGCGATGGAGTCGCCGAGCACGAACTGCACGGGGGTGCACACGGCGGCGAGCGTGAAGGGGATCGTGAACCCCAGCCGGTGGTAGCGGTCCCGGCGGCCGCGCAGCCATCCGACGGCGTAGACACCGGCCACGACATAGCCCGCCGTCACGAACATCGCCATGACGAAGTGCCAGTACTGCGGGCCGAACATGGGGGTGAAGACCGCCTTCCAGATCTTCACGTCGACCGGGTTGCCGGCGGCGTCCAGGGTGAAGCCCCGCGGGGTGTTCATCCACGAGTTCGCGGCCAGGATGCCGAAGGCGCCGAGCAGGGCCACGAGGGGCAGGGGAAGTCCGAGCAGGAAGTGGGTGCGGGAGGGAAGCCTGCGCCAGCCGTAGAGGTAGATGGCGATGAGGACGGCCTCCAGGAAGAACGCCCAGGCCTCGACGCCGAACCCGATGCCGAAGACATCGCCCCACCGGCCCATCATGCCCGGCCACAGCAGCCCGAACTCGAAGGACAGCACGGTGCCGGTGACGACACCGATCGCGAACTGGACCGCCATGACGGCCGACCACCGGCGTGCCAGCAGCAGGGCGGCGGCGTCGTCACGGCGCAGACCGTAGCCGTGCACGATGAGCGTGATCAGCGGCAGCGCCACGCCGAGGGGCACCAGGACGATGTGCGAGGCCAGGGTGAAGGCCATCATCGACCTGGCCGGCAACAGGTGCGCCGACGCGTCCGCCGGCAGCAGGACCGTGTGCATGTGAGGCGTCTCCGGAGGCCGACACGGGTGGGTGGGTCAGCCGCCGGTGGCGAAGCCCGGGAAGAGTGTCATCCCGCCGTCGACGTACAGGGTGGTGCCGACGACGTAGTCCATCAGGTCGGACGCGAGGCCGACGACGGCGTGGGCGATGTCCTCGGGGTCGCCGATCCGCTTGTAGGGGATCAGCCGCATGAGGTCCTGCTCCGCCTCCGGCGTCTCCCAGGCGCCGCGGTTGATGGGGGTCTTGATGGCTCCGGGGGCGACCGCGTTCACCCGGATCCGCTTCGGGGCGAGTTCCTGGGCCAGGGTCGCCATCATCATCTGCACACCGCCCTTGGACGACGCGTAGTTGACGTGACCGGTCCAGGGGATGATCTGGTGGACCGAGCTCATGCAGATGATCTTCCCGGCGGAACACGACACTTCGGGGACGACCCCGCGGCGCAGGAACTCCTTGGTCGCCTCGCGGGCACACAGGAACTGCCCGGTGAGATTGACGTCCAGGACCTTCTGCCACTGGGCGAGTGTCATCTCCGTGACCGGTGCGTCGCGCTGCAGTCCCGCGTTGGCGACCAGGATGTCGATCGTGCCGAACTCCCGGACCATCCGGTCCATCATGGCGACGACCTGCTGCTCGTCGGACACGTCCGCCTCGTGGGCGGCCGCGCGGACCCCGTATCCGGTGATCTCCTCGACCACCTTCTCGGCGTCCTCGCGGCCGGCCACGTAGTTCACCACGACATCGGCACCCGCCCGGCCCAGGGCGACGGCCGTCGCCCTGCCGATTCCGGAGTTCGCGCCGGTCACCAGTGCCTTCTGCCCACGCAGCAGCTGGGCGGGGATCACGCCCTGGGGTGCGCCCTCGGTGGAACTCACGATGTCCTGCTCCTCCACTGCGTGCCCATGCCCGCCAGGTCCGTCGCCCGGAGGTCCAGGCATCACCGAAGCACTGCGGAGGGGCGGCGGCATCCCGGGGCGGACCGCCTTGCGCTGCCCGGCTGAGCATCTTCGCCCGGTCGGCTCCATGCGCCGTGGCGGGTCAGCCCGGCCGCTCCGGCAAGTGGTCGCCCACGCGAAGGGCGCTCGCGATGGCCGTCAGGATCCCCGTCTGCCCTGTCCTGGGCCCATTCGGGGTGAAAACCTTTTCACGCGCAGGTAGGGTGGTTCTACACACGGCTGAAAGGATGCGCACTCAGGTGGTGACGATCCATGACGTGGCGCGAGCCGCCGGGGTGTCCCCGGCGACGGTCTCGCGTGTCTTCAACGGCGGCAAGGTCACGCCGGAACGCGCGCTGTCCGTGCAGCAGGCCGCCGCGGCTCTCGGCTTCGCGCCGAACCGGGTGGCCCGGTCGCTGCGCAAGCAGCGCTCCAGCGTGATCGCCCTGATCATCCCGGACATCGAGAACCCCTTCTTCACCTCGCTCGCCCGCGGGGTCGAGGACGCCGCACAGCGCACCAGCCTCTCGGTCGTCCTGTGCAACTCCGACGAGGACACCGACAAGGAGCGCCGCTACCTCGAGGTCGCCCTCGGCGAGCAGATGGCCGGGGTGATCGTGGCCGCGGCCTCGCAGGACGAGACGGACCTGGCGCCGCTGATCGCCCGGGGCGTGCCGGTGGTCGCCGTGGACCGGCGGCCGCACGCGGCCGAGGTGGACGCCGTACAGGTGGACAACCAGCACGGCGGTGAGGTTGCCACCCGCCATCTGCTGCAGGCCGGTTACCGCCGCATCGCCTGCATCACCGGACCCCGGGGCGCCTCCACCTCCGAGGAGCGCCTCGCCGGATACCGCATGGCGCTGTACTCCGCGGGCGACGCCGCCCAGACCGGCGACGCCTACGTACGGCACGCCGACTTCCGGGTCGAGGGCGGCCGGGCCGCGATGCGCGAGCTGCTGGCGCTGCCCGAGCCACCGGACGCCGTGTTCGTCGCCAACAACCTCATGACGATCGGTGTCCTGGACGCGTTGCGCGAGGTCGGAACCACTCCCCCGGCCATCGGTGTGCTGTCCTTCGGCGACGTGCCGTGGGCGTCGCTGCTGCGGCCGTCCCTGACCGCGGTGGAGCTGCCCTCGTACGAGCTGGGCCGTACCGCTGCCGATCTGCTGCTGCAGCGGATCGAGGGCAAGCCGTCGCCCGGGGGCAAGCCGTCGCCGCTGCAGACCGTGGTGCTGCGCACCAAGCTCCAGGTGCGGGAGAGCACCGCCGGACCCTGAGCCGGCCGGGCATGCGAAGGGCGCGGTACCGGTCAGCTGACCGGTACCGCGCCCTTGTTCGTGGGCCCTGCGCCGCCGCACGCCCGGGCCCACGGCAGGGTCCGGAGCTACTTCAGCCCGGACGTCTTGATCGACTCCACGATCTGCCGCTGGAAGACGAAGAACAGCACCAGCATGGGCAGCGCCGCGACGGTGGCCGCCGCCAGGATGTAGTTCCAGTTGGAGGTGTACTGCGTCTGGAACGAGGCGATGCCGAGCTGGACCACCGTCAGGGACTGGTCGTTGGTGGCGACCAGCGGCCAGACGAAGGCGTTCCAGTTGGCGAGGAAGAAGAAGATCGCCAGGGCCGACAGGATGGGCCGGGACATCGGCAGGACGATGTTCCAGTACACCCGCCAGTGGCCACAGCCGTCGACGATGGCCGCCTCCTCCAGTTCCTTGGGCAGCCCCAGGTAGAACTGGCGCAGCAGGAAGATGCCGAAGGCGTTGAAGATGGCCGGGATGATCAGGCCGGCGTAGCTGTTGAGCAGGCCCAGCTCGCGGGCCACCAGGAACAGCGGGATCAGCACGACCGGGGCCGTGACCAGCAGGGTGGCGAAGATCGCACCGAAGAGCTTCTCCCGGCCCGGGAAGCGCAGCCGGGCGAGCGCGTAGGCGGCCATGGAGTGGAAGAACAGCGCCACGATGGTGATCACCGCGGAGATGAAGAAGCTGTTCCAGAGATAGCGGCCGAAGGGGACCTCGGTGAAGACGTAGACGAAGTTGTCGAAGGTGAGGTCCTTGGGGATCAGGTTGCCGTCGGTGACGGTGGCCCGGGTCTTGAAGGACGACGTGACCATCCACAGCACCGGGAAGATGCTGATCAGCGACAGGACCACGGCCAGGGCCGTCAGTCCGGCGCGTGAGGAGAGCGGCCGGCGTCCACCCTCCCGGCCCGCCCGGGTCGTCAGGGTCTCACTCGCCATCGTCGAACCTCCCGCCTCTCGTGAACTTGAAGATCACGGCGGAGATCACGACCATGATCAGCACCAGGAACGAGCCCATGGCCGCCGCGTAGCCGAACTCGCCGAACCCGAAGGCCTGCTGGTAGATGTAGAAGATCGCCAGGGACGTGCCGTTGGCGGGGCCGCCGTTGGTCAGGACGAAGATCAGGTCGAGGCCTCCGGTGATGGCGGCGACCGTCGACATCAGCAGGACGAAGAAGCTGGTGGGGCGCAGCAGCGGCCAGGTGATGGTGCGGAAGGTGGTCCACGGTCCCGCGCCGTCCAGCTTCGCGGCCTCGTAGAACTCCTTGGGGATCTCCTGGAGCCCGGCCAGGAAGATGATCATGTAGTAGCCCATCATCACCCAGACCATGACCGCGATGACGCAGCCGAGGGCCAGGCCGGGGCTGCCGAGCCAGGACTCGCCGCCGAAGCCGGCCGCCCGCATGGCCTGGTTGACCACGCCCGTCTGCTCGTCGAGCAGGAACTTCCACAGCACGCCGACCACCACGAGGCTGAGCACGTACGGCAGGAAGAGCGCGGTGCGGTAGACGCCGACGCCGGGCAGCTTCTGCTTCACCAGCAGGCCCAGGCCGAGGCTCACACAGAACAGGACGGGGACGAGGATCACGACGTACTCGCCGGTGATCTTCATCGAGTCCCAGAACAGCGGATCGTGCATCATCCGCTGGTAGTTGCCGAGCCCGATCCACTTGTACGAGCCGAAGCCGCTGACCTGGAAGAAGCTCAGGGCGATGGAGAGCACCATCGGGATCGCGACGAAGACGAGGAGGCCCAGCACGTCGGGCGCGAGGAAGAGGCCCGCGGCCAGCCATTCGCGGTGCTTGCGGCTGAGTCTCGGTGTGTCCGCGGAGGCGGGTGCCTGCGCCGGGGCCGCGGCCCGCCGGCGCTGTTCTGCGGCGACGCTGCTCATATCAGGCTCGCCCCCTTGTAGCTCTTGGTGTACGCAGCGATGGACTGGGCGGCTCTTGCCGCCTCACCGGCCACCCCGCGGCCGGCGAGCATGGTGCCCTGGATGGCGTCGGAGATCGCCTTGTAGACGACCGGGGGGTAGCGCGGCTCGGCGCGTCCGCCGGGGAAGATCTCGTCCTTGAACTTCTTCATGATCTCGGAGTCGTAGCCGCCCTTGGCGGCACCCCGCTCCAGGGCGCTGGCGCGGGGCGCC
This sequence comes from Streptomyces sp. NPDC030820, assembly GCF_055572075.1. Taxonomy (NCBI): domain Bacteria; kingdom Bacillati; phylum Actinomycetota; class Actinomycetes; order Kitasatosporales; family Streptomycetaceae; genus Streptomyces; species Streptomyces sp. NPDC030820. The sequence goes on along the minus strand of NZ_JBVIEB010000003.1, from coordinate 454,571 downwards.
ACGTCGGACTTGGCGCCGACGCACCAGTCGACCATCCGGTTGATCGAGTCGTCCTTCATGGACCCGAGCGCCCAGACGCAGAACTCGGCCGCGGCGTCGGGGTTGCGGCCCTGAGCGTTGGCGCAGAAGGACCAGCCGCCGAGCGTGGTGACGTACTTGCCGCCCGGCGGGACGGGCAGCTTGAAGACGCCGTAGCGGTACTTGGGCGCGAACGCCTTGAAGCTGGAGACGTTCCAGATGCCCTGCTGCCACATGGCGACGTTGCCGCCCTTGAAGCCGCCGATCACATCGCCTGCGGCGGGCACGGTGCGCGGGGCGATGCCGTGGCGTACGGCGTCCTGCCACAGCCCGAGGGCCTGGCGGGTGGCCTTGGAGTCGAAGACCACCTTGCCCTGGTGGTCCAGGACGTCGCCGCCGCCCTGCCACATCCACGGGTACCAGGTGAAGTTCTGGTAGTAGCCGGGGTTGGTCTCGAAGACGAGGCCCGCCCGGGTCTTCGTACGCAGTTTGTCGCCGATGTCCAGCATCCGGTCCCAGGTGGTGGGGATGTCGGCCTCGGACAGGCCGGCCTTCTCCCACACGTCCTGGGCGTAGAACATGGCCAGCGGCTCGATCTCCATGGGGAGTGCGTAGACCTTGCCGTCGACCTTGCGGCTGTCGAGTGCGGAGCCGTAGTCGTCGATGGCGGCCTTGTCCATGTGCGGGGTGAGGTCCGCGAGGACACCGCCGTTGTAGTAGCGCAGGAAGTCGCCGGGGGACATCAGGAAGATGTCCGGGCCCTCGCCGGTGGCGAAGGCGGAGGGGAGCTTGAAACCGTTGAGGTACGTCTGTATCGGCAGGTAGACGAGGTCGATCTGTACCTTGTGGGTGCGGTTCCACGCGGCGACCATGTCCACGAACCACTTGGACTGGGCGTTGATCGCGGGGTCGGGCGAGCGCTGGGGGCCGTAGAAGTTCCAGAACTGGAGGTTGCCCCCCTTCGCCTGTGCCGTGCCGCAACCGGTGAGCAGGGCCGGGGAGGCGAGGGCCGCGCCGGTGCCCGCCGCCGCCGTGAGGAAACGCCGGCGTGACGTGGTGGCCGGGCGCCCGGCTTCGTTGCCGTGCTGGAGCATGCGTGCGCTCCTGTCGGAGTGGGATGGGGCTGGAAACTTGGGGTGGGACGGGCGTGGGGGGCTTCTGGTCGAAGGGACGGGGTCGGGCTTACTGGGCGTGGGACGGGGTCGGGCTACTGGGGGACGGGGGTGCGGGCTTGCGGTGGGAGAAGCGGCTCAGTCGACTTCGAGGGTCAGCAGGTCCGGTGTGGCCGGACGGGAGGCCGAACTCGGGGCGTCCAGGTAGAAGAGCGAGGTGCTGGCGATGTCGTCGCTGGTGTGCCGGTAGCGGTGCGGCAGACCGTTGCCCTGGCCGGGGCCGATGCCGAGGCTCTGCACGGTGACGCGCAGGTCCTGGGAGAAGCGGACGGGGTCGAGGACGTGCCAGCGGTACATCCCGAACCGCTGCTGGCTGCGGTAGAGCCCGTCGGGGCGCAGGATCTGGTTCAGGCCCAGGTAGGGGGTGGTGTAGGCGGTGTAGCCCTGCCCGGGGACGTCGAAGTTCCAGGCGCCGCCGAAGTAGTCCTCGGTGCCGGTGCCGCAGATCGTCGGGAACTCCTCGTCGCCGTCGAGGTAGAACTTGAACTCGCCCTCGCCCCACCAGCCGGGGCTGTTGACGCCCCAGGCGAGGTAGGTGCCCACATAGCTGCCGGCGCCGGTGACCCCGTCGAGCAGCGTGTGCACCTCGCCGTACGGCACCGGGTGGCTGCGCCGCCACTGCGCGTGGAAGTAGGAGGCGTCCTCGCCGACCTCGTCCAGTTCGTAGTCGACCTGGTAGTAGAGGGTGACCTTCTCGGCGGTCAGGTTCTCCAGGGTGATGCGCGCGCGGCGGCGGAACGGCATGGGCCAGTACGCGTTGAAACCGCCGTTGGGGTTGGCGGCGACGGGCACGGACGAGACCTGGCTGAAGGTGTTCCAGCCGTTGCAGAAGAAGTCACCGAGCGGGACCTCGACGGCCGGGCTCTCCTCGCCCTCCCAGTACATCCGCAGCAGGGTGCCCCGCCAGGCCGTGTGCGGGTCGGTGGTGCACCACAGGTGCCGGATGGTGCCCGGTCCCTCGATGTCGGCGAGCACCGCGGTCTCGCCGGCGGCGATGTCGATGCTCGGGGAGATCTTCCAGCCCGGCCCCAGCCTGCTCGCTGCGACCGCGCCGGTGCCCTCGGTGGCCCGGCCGCCGCCGGACTTGGCACCATCGAAGTTCTCGGCGCTGATGGAACGGCTCACGGCACGGCTCCTGCGGGAGATGCCGTCGAGTCCAAACGTCGTCATCGTGTTCTGTGCCTTCACGGTCTTCATGGGTGGGGTGCGGGGCGGGCCCGGAACCGGGCCACGCACCTTGTGAAATCCATTTCAGCGAAAAGTAGGGCCGACGTCAGGGGGTGTCAAGGGGTGAGACGCCCCTGCACTTCATCGGCCGCACCATGCCCGTACTGAGCTGTTTGCGCGGCCGTGTTCGGCGACGAGGTCGGACTCCGCGCGGCCCCTTGACGCTGAAATCGATTTCTGCAAGCGTGCTCGTCATGCCTCGCAACGCAGTCATCGGTGTGGACATCGGCACATCGAGCAGCAAGGGCGTCCTCGTCGGCCTCGACGGCACCCTGATCCGCTCGGCCGTGCGGGAGCACACCCCCTCAAGGCCGGGTCCCGGCCGCTTCGAGATGGACGCCTCCATGTGGTGGCGCGAGTTCACCGACATCGCCCGCGAGCTGACCGGCCGGGGCGACACCAACGTGCTCGCGGTCGGGGTCAGCGGCATGGGCCCCTGTGTCCTGCTCACCGACGAGCACGACACGCCGGTGCGCCCCGCGATCCTCTACGGCGTCGACACCCGATCGGTCCGTCAGATCGGCCGCATCGAGGAGCAGCTGGGCGCCGAGGAGATCATCCGCCGGTGCGGTTCCGCGCTCACCACCCAGGCCGCCGGGCCGAAGATCGCCTGGGTCGCCGAGGAGGAGCCCGAGCTCTACGCCCGCGCCCGCCGTCTGTACATGCCCAGCTCGTGGCTGGTCCGCAAGCTCACCGGGACCTATGTGCTGGACCACCACTCGGCCAGCCAGTGCACCCCGCTGTACGACACGCTCACGGGCGAGTGGTACGGCCCCTGGGCCGCCGAGGTGGCCCCCGGCATCGAGCTGCCGCCGCTGCGCTGGTCGGGCGAGGCGGCCGGCACCGTCACCGCCGAGGCCGCCGAAGCGACGGGCCTGCCGGCCGGGATCCCCGTCACCACCGGCACCATCGACGCCTGGGCCGAGGCCCTCAGCGTCGGTGCGCAGCGCACCGGTGATCTGATGCTCATGTACGGCACGACCATGTTCCTGATCCACACCGTGCCCAAGCCGCTCACCAGCCCGTCGCTGTGGGGCACGGTCGGTGCCCTGCCCGGCACCCGCAACCTGGCCGGCGGCATGGCCACCTCCGGCGCGGTCACCAACTGGCTGCGCGATCTGTTCGCCGATGGCGACCACGCCGAACTGACCCGCCTGGCCACCGAGTCGGGGCCCGGCGCGGGCGGGCTGCTGATGCTGCCGTACTTCTCCGGCGAACGCACTCCGATCATGGATCCGGACGCCCGCGGGGTGATCGCCGGACTCACCCTCTCCCACACCCGCGGCGACCTGTACCGGGCCGCGCTGGAGGCCACCGGATTCGGGGTCCGCCACAACATCGAGGTCATCGAGGAGGCGGGCGGCGACATCCGCCGCGTGGTCGCCGTCGGCGGCGGCACCCAGGGCGCCCTGTGGACCCAGATCGTCTCCGACATCACCGGCCGGCCGCAGGAGCTGCGCAGCACGACGATCGGCGCGAGCTACGGCGGTGCCCTGCTCGCGGCGCAGCTCGTCGGGGACGCCGACATCGACCGCTGGAACCCGGTGCAGCGGACGGTGACGCCGCGCGTGGAGCACCGGAGCCGTTACGACGGGCTGTACGAGCTCTACCGGCGGCTGTACCGGGAGACTTCGGCGACCGTGCATGCCCTGGCGCCGCTCCAGGAGCGCTGAGCCCGGCCTCGACCAGGCAAGGGGCTCCGCCCCTTGGACCCAGCCAGCGGGCTCCGCCCCCTGGACCCCCGACCTGTGCCCACCCACCATCCGACTCGGTCGACTGGAGGGTGGCCGTCATACGCACACCCCAACGGAGATCGCATGACCGCATACACCCTGCCCGTCCCCAGCCGACCGGCGACCGCCGAACCCAACACCGTCTACACCGTGGCCAGCGGTGACCTGCGCCCCGCCGCCAACGTCACCTGCTGGCCGACCCAGGAGAAGCTGGAGAAGGACCTCGCCGCGGCGCTGACCGACCTCGGACGGCAGGTGCGCCGCGCTCACGCCTTCGACGCGGCCAAGGGACACGGCTTCATCGACAGCCAGCGCGCCGGCATCGAGGTGTTCAAGACCCTGCCGAAGGACGCGCCGCTGATCGTCGTGGAGGGCGTGTGGCAGTACAGTCACCACGTGCTGGCCGGGCTGCGCGACCATCAGGGCCCGATCCTGGTCGTGGCCAACTGGAGCGGTGAATTCCCCGGCCTGGTGGGCCTGTTGAACCTGGCCGGCAGCCTCACCAAGGCCGGGCGCGAGTACTCCGTGCTGTGGAGCCCGGACTTCACCGACGACTGGGCCCGCGACGGCCTGCGCACCTGGCTGGAGACCGGCACCCTCACCCACGACGCCAGCCATGTCCGGCCGTTGCCGCCCCTGCCCGAGGACCCCGAGACCGAACTCGGCGTGGCCCTGGCCCGGCAGCTGCGTGAGGAGAAGGCGATCATCGGCGTCTTCGACGAGGGCTGCATGGGCATGTACAACGCCATCATCGACGACGAGTTCCTCAACCCGCTCGGCATCTACAAGGAGCGGCTGTCGCAGAGCGCCCTGGTCGCCGAGATGAACAAGGTCTCCGACGAGGAGGCGCAGGCGGTCCGCGCCTGGCTCGACCACGCCGGCATGCGGTTCCACACCGGTACGGACGAGGCCACCGAGCTCACCGACGCCCAGCTGCTCAGCCAGTTCAAGATGTACATAGCCGCGCTGCGCATCGCCGACGACTTCGGGCTCGACGCGGTCGGCATCCAGTACCAGCAGGGCCTGAAGGACACCGTCCCGGCCAGCGACCTCGCCGAGGGTCTGCTCAACAACGTCCAGCGCCCGCCGGTGTTCAGCCGTGACGGTGCCCGCGAGCTCTACGCCGGCGCGCCGCTGCCGCACTTCAACGAGGTGGACGAGGGTGTCGCCGTCGACTCCCTGGTCACCAACCGCGTCTGGACGGCGATGGGCCTCGACCCGGCCACCACGCTGCACGACATCCGCTGGGGCGAGGAGTACGACGGCCGGTTCGTGTGGGTCTTCGAGATCTCCGGCTCGGTGCCCGCCTCCCACAACGGCGGCTACGACAAGTCGTACAGCATGCGGCAGCCCCCGATGTACTTCCCGCTCGGCGGCGGCACGCTCAGCGGGGTCTCCAAGCCGGGCGAGGTCGTCTGGTCGCGGGTGTTCCTGATGGACGGCCGGCTGCATGTCGACCTCGGCCGTGCCACGGCGATCGAGCTGCCGGAGGAGGAGACCCGGCGCCGCCTCGAGGCCACCACCCCGCAGTGGCCGATCATGCACGCGGTGCTGCACGGGGTCAGCCGCGACCAGTTCATGGCCCGTCACCGCGCCAACCACCTGAACGTGGCCTACGCCCCCGACGCGGAGACGGCCGACAAGGCGCTGCGTGCCAAGGCCGCCCTCTTCGCCGAGCTGGGCGTCGAGGTCCACCTGTGCGGAGACGTGCCGCTGTAGCCGAACCGGCGGGCGGCCGCCCACCCGACGTGCCCGCCCGCACCAAAACTTCGCGGTGTTCCGCCCGGCCCCCCGTACGGGCGGAGCACCGCGAACCAACACCTGAACGACCGAGCAAGCCAACCAGAAAGCCCACGACACGGCCGCCCACCCGACATACCCACCCCCACCAAGACTTCGCGGTGTTCCGCCCGGCCCCCCGTACGGGCGGAGCACCGCGAACCAACACCTGAACGACCGAGCAAACCAACCAGGAAGCCCCACGATTCCGAGGCACCGGCACCTGCCCGGCAGGAGGGCGCGACGCGTGGACCGCTACAGCCCCTTGACGGTCTCCTCGATGAGGTCGTGGCCGAGATCGAACCGCACGCCGTCGGGATTCCTCAGCCCCGCGTCGGTGTACCAGGAGGCATCCGCCTCGGGGTGCGGCCCGACCACTCCGACCCGCCCCTTGCCGTACGGCGCGACGACGGCGGCAGCCGTGCCGTTGTCGTACCTGGCGAGTACGGACACATCCGCACCGTCGGCCGGCCGGAAGTACGGCCCGTCCTGGAAGTACATATGGCGCCGCTTGCCCTTCCAGGTCACCGGCACGACCGTGTCCTTCGCGTCATGGACCGAGGCGCGCGGTGAGGTGATGTACTCGTCCGTGTCGCCGGGCAGCAGGCCGAATCCCGGATCCCTCCCGGCCAGATAGCCGCCCATGCAGAATCCGAGGTAGCGGCCGCCCGCCCGCGTCCAGTCGCGGATCGCCCCGGCGGCGCCCCTCAGCTTGGCCCAGGTGCCGTCGAGATCGTCGTTGCCGCCGGGCTGTGCGTAGACGTCGGCGTCCGCCAGACCGGCCGCGGTCAGGGGGACGTCCTCGTCGGGGCCGACGTAGGCGACCGTGAACGGACGCGGGGCCTTCTTCAGCAGCGCGGCGACCGCCTCGGCACATCCGTCGCAGGCCGCGGGCCCTCGGTAGACCAACGCCAGCAGCGGCTCGGCCGCCCGCGGGGAGGAACCCGTCCCCGCGCAGGCGGTGGCCGTCCCGGTGAGCAGGGCCGCGGCCGTGGCCGGAAGGACCCGGCCGAGCAGCCGGCGCCGGTCGAGGGAGGGAACGGGAGGTATCACGTGCCGCCGCCTGTTCTTCCGGGGGAACCGAGCCACCCATGATCGCCAGTGCGCGTGGTGCGCCGCAAATCCCCGGCTGACCCGGTCGTCAGCGGGATGTTGTGCGTCGTTCGCCGATGCTGGTACCTCTGGACCACGTGACCAGCCGAGTCCTTCTCCTCTCCCCCGCCATGAGCGCATCGCTGCGGCAGGCCCGCTTCGACGACGGCGGCTCGATCGACGGCAGCGGAGCGGCACGTGCCCGTTCGGCAGCCGGAGCCCTGCCCCCCGCGGTCCGTGTCCTCACCTCCCCCGGCGTGCGCTGCCGGGAGACGGCCGCGGCACTGGGCCTCGACGCCGTGCCGGTACCGGAGTTGGCCGGTCTCGATGTGGGCCGCTGGCGCGGGCGCACCCTGGAGGAGGTGGGGGCCGCCGAGCCGGAGGCGGTGGGCCGCTGGCTCTCCGACCCCGAGTGCGCACCGCACGGGGGTGAATCCGTGCGGGATCTGTGTCGGCGGGTCGCGCGGTGGCTGGCCGACGCACAGGACCTGACGGGTCGTACGCTCGCCGTGGTCGAGCCGGAGGTGGTGCGGGCAGCCGTCGTCGACGCACTCGGTGTGCCCGCGGCGGTCTTCTGGCGCCTCGACGTGCCGCCGCTGACCGTAACGGAGCTCAGCGGCCGGGCCGGGCGCTGGAATCTGCGACTGGGATGTCCGCCTGCCGCGCCGGAGGCCGATTAGGCGGGGAGAACGGCACAGGGCCCGACGGACGGTTCCGTCGGGCCCTGTGCCGTGCGCGAGGAGTCAGTGCGCGGCCGGAACCGCTCGCCGGTTGGCGGCCGTCGCCGGCTTGGGGTTCAGCAGCCGTTCGGCCAACTCACCGAAGACCAGGCCGAATCCGGCCCACAGAGCGGTCTGGATCGCCAGTGCCGAGAGCCGGAACCGCCACAGCAGGGTGGCCGGGAAGCCCTTGGGTACCTCGTTGACGACGGGCAGGAACTGGTACGCCAGACCGATCACGACGGTGAACGCGACCACCGCGGCCACCGTCGCCCACCAGGTGCCCAGGCGCGGCGCGAGCCGCCTGCCCAGGATGGTGGCGGCGACCGCCAGCAGGACGCTGAGCAGCATCATCAGGAAGTACAGGGTGGTCCGCTTGCCGATGGTGTCGGGGTTGCCGACCGACGGCGGGTTGGCCGGGTACTTCAGGAACGGCACGACGTACACGGCGAGCAGCGCGCAGCCCGACAGCAGCAGTGCCGTGGCGCGCGGTCCGAAGCGGCCCACGCGGCCGAGGGCGAAGCTGAAGGCGAGCGCGGCGATGCCGCCGAAGGCGACCCCGTAGACGAGGACACCGGTGGCGAGGCCGGCGGTCGACTGCAGGGAGCGGGAGACGGCCTCCATCTCGTGCTCGTGGGAGTGGGCCTGCTCGAAGCTGATCGCCTTGTCGACGTTCGGCTCACCGAGCACGTAGGCCACGACCAGGGCGAGCACGCCGGCCGCGAGGCCGGCGAGCATGCCCCGGACGAGAAGGTTCCGTACGGTTGCGGAGTTCATGGGCGCGCGGTGTTCGTCGCGTCAGTGGCAGGGGAAGCCCAGCAGGTGGCGGGCGTCGTGCACCCATTCGTGGACGTCCGTGCCGTTGAACACGGAGGTGGCGCCCTGCTCGGCGCCGACGAAGTAGAGCAGGACCAGCATGAGGATGCCGAAGAAGACCGCCCAGGGAGCAATCGCCTTCAGCGGCAGCTTGGCGGGAACGACGGGGGTGGTGGCTGTCGGCTGGGCGACGGTCTGCGCCATGGCAGGGCCTCCTCTGGGAGTTCGCGTCCCATCTCGGTGGTGCACAGGACGACGACCACGGGTCTGACTCACGAGCCCGCTGGGGGTCCCGCATACAGTGGCGCGACCGTGCCGGATTCCCACCGGCTTCCGTTTCGCCGTCATCGATATCGGACCGACCGTACCGCGTGACGCGCGCATGGCCAAGACCGCCTCCCGCCCAAGTGATCTTCCTCTCCCACCAGGCGGGACGGTACGAGACCCGTGGGTCAGCGGGAATCCGTGCGGCGGCGGGGTGGGGTGAAGGTGTACAGGTCGAGGATGTCCGGCACGGCAGCCACGCCGGGGCCGCCGGAGCGGACCCGGGTGACGATGTCCTCGGTCGCGTCGGGGTCGTTGACGAGCCCGAGCCAGACCGGCCGCGCACCGGGGGGCCCGGCCCGTGGCGGACGGCTGTACGACGATGACGTTGGCCTGGTCGCACACGCCGAGGCAGTCGGAGATGCGCACCGGCACCTCCGCGCGCAGACGCGCGGTCTGAGCCGCGTGATCGATCCCGGTCACCTTGGGACTGCCGCGGCAGCAGTCCCGGCACACGACGACCCGGCACGGTGCCGCACCGCTTCCCGCCACCAGGAAAAGGGGTTGGGCGGGCTGATCATCGATCTGGTAGCTTGCAGTTGACCGTGATCAAGGCCGAGGAGGTGAGACCCATGAACGCTGTATTCGTGTGGGTGCTCCCCCTCGTCGTCACGGTCGGGCGATTGACGTAGGTGTCGCCGGGAGCGCCTCGACAACAAGGCACTCCCGAAAGGCAACACGCCATGAAATCTTTGCAGTTCATCGCCGAGTCGTCCGTCAACGGCATGATCGAACGCGAGTTCACCGTGGGCGAGGTCCCCGGTGTCCTCTGGTCCCCCGCATCCGGCGCACACCGTGCGCCCCTGGTCCTGATGGGCCACGGCGGCGGCAACCACAAGAAGCATCCGGCGATGGCCGGTCGTGCACAACTCCTGGTGAACGGCTGCGGCTTCCACGTCGCGTGCATCGACGCGCCCGGTCACGGCGACCGGCCGCGCACGGCACACGACGAGCAGGAGATCGCCGAGCTGTTCCGGGCGAGGGCGGCGGGCGAGCCGGAAGGACCGATCGTCGTCCGCTACAACGCCCACCTGGCGGAGCTCGCCGTGCCCGAGTGGCAGGCGACCCTGGACGCCCTCCAGGAACTTCCGGAAATCGGCGCCGACGGGCCGGTCGGCTACTTCGGCATCAACATGGGCACAGCGATAGGCGTGCCGTTGGCGGCGATCGAACCCCGGATCACGGCCGCGGTCTTCGGTCAGCACTGGCCCGATGTCCTGGCGGAGAAGGCGAAGCAGATCACCATCCCGATCGAGTACGACATGCAGTGGGACGACGAACACATCCCGCGCGAGGCCGGTCTCGCGCTGTTCGACGCCTTCGCCTCGAAGGAGAAGACCCTGCACGCCAACGCGGGCAAGCACAAGGAGCTCCCCCGGTTCGAGGCCGCCAGCGCGGTCCGGTTCTTCGCCCGGCATCTCCGCCGAGCGGCCACCGCGCCGGCCTGACCCCGGGTCGTGGCTGTGCATCAATGCGCGACCGCGAGCCCTCAGACCGGGCGGGCGACCGCGTCGGTGGACCCCGCCCGTGTCGTCTCCCACGTCCTCGACTGGGAGCAACTCCCCGAGGCCCTGCCCGAGAAACACCTCAAGCCCGTCTTCGTCCGCGCCGACGGCTGAGCACGTCCCGACTACCCCTGTCCCTTGTCATCCAGTCAAGGCGTTTGAGGAGGCCGCGTGCGTGCTGTCGGTGAGCTGGACTGGGTCAGCCTGCCAGTCGGGCGAGGGCCAGCGCGTGCGCGTGGTCGAGGGCGTCAGCAGCGGCGCATGGGATGTCCGGCTGCACACCGGTGCCCTCCCAGTTCGTGCTGGAGACGGGGTTGATGGCGCGGCCAACGGGGACGGTGGTTTCCAGGTGTGGGTGCACGGTCCAGCCCTTGCACGGATGCGCGCCGCCGCGGGTGCGCTCACCGACGACCACGGCGCGGCCGAGCTGCTGGAGGTCGTACGCCAGCTCCTCAGCGGCAGAGAAGGTGCTGTCGCTGGACAGCACATACAACGGCTTGCTGCCGCCGAAGCGCGCGCCAGGAACGTGCGGCAGGCTCCAGGACTGCTCGCTGCGGTCGCCGCCGTGCCAGTACATGGTGTTGAGGTGGGTGCGTTCGTCGAGCAGGTAGCTGCAGACGAAGGCGACCGTGTCCGGGTCGCCGCCCCGGTTGGAGCGAAGGTCCACGATCAGCGCCTGGGCGCGGGAGGCCAGGGTGAGCGCGGCGCTCAGCGGTTCGGCGGCCCACTCCAGCGGAAACAGCATCGGTGCCAGCTCCACCACGGCGACCCCACCGCCGAGCAACTCCACCCGGGGCGCACCGCCCAGCGAGGTGTCGAAGTCCCGGCGCATGGCGTCCCGGGTGGCCGCCCCCTGCTTCGGGGACACCGGGTCGGCGTGGTGCTTCAGTCTCAGGTGTCGGTCGCCGTTGACGGACTGCAGGTCCGCGGTGACCAGACGGGCGAGCTCCTCGGCAGCGTCGACGTCATAGGCCCCCTCGGCGAGGCGTCGTTGCAGCAGGCCGGCGAGTTGCTCGGCTATCTCGGGGAAAACGTAGTGCTCGGTCAGCAGCCGGGCTGTCTCGTCGACGACAGGAGCAGGCTGAAGCTTCGTCAGAGTCGTCATGGCAGGGAGTAGAGCACAGCGCTTGCGAAAGCATCAAAGGGTTTGGACGGCTTGCGGCGCAGCTCGACGCGAAGAAGGGCAACGTGGCCCACCACCTCGCGTCTACAGATCAGCGCGCTGCACGCGACTGTCTTCGATGTCGAAGGACAACCCCGGCCCGAAACCGGGTGCGGATGGTCGGCGCCGTGGTGTGTGATCGGGGGTATGGCGATCGTGCTGGGCAAGCCGGAAGTCGACGGGTTGAGCGAGGCTGTGGGTGTGCTGCGGGAGTGGCAGTACGACGGGGCGCCGATGCAACTGCATCCGGGGGATCTGGGCTGGTTCTGGCGGTTCGGTGCGGAGGCGACGGCCGCGGCGGTCCGGACCTGGCGCCGGGACGGACGCATGCTCGCCGTCGGGCTGCTGGACGGTCCCGAGCTGTTGCGGCTGACGATCGCGCCGGAGGCTCGGCGGGACGAGGAACTGGCACAGCGGCTGGTTGCGGACATCACCAAGCCGGAGCGCGGCGTACTGATGGCGGGGAAGGCGTACGTCGAGGCGCCCATGGGCGCGCTGGTCAAGGATCTGCTGTTCGAGCACGGCTGGAACGGGGACGAGCCGTGGACCCCGCTGCGCCGCGATCTCACGGCGCCGGTGCCAGACCCAGGCGTGCGGGTCGAGGTGATCGGGCCGGAGCAGGCGCACGTGCGGACCGCCGTACAGCGGGCGTCGTTCGACACGTCGACGTTCACGGTCGAGCGCTGGCACGCGATGGCGGCCGGATTGCCGTACGCCGACGCCCGGTGTCTGGTCGCCTACGACGGCCAGGGCAACGCGGTGGCGACGGTGACGGTGTGGTCGGCCGGTCCGGGGAAGCCCGGGTTGCTGGAGCCGATGGGAGTGCACCGGGAGCACCGCGGTCACGGCTACGGCAGGGCGATCACCGTCGCCGCGGCGGCCACACTGCGGGAGCTGGGCTCGTCGAGCGCGGTCGTCTGCACCCCGAGCTCCAATGTCGGCGCCGTCGCCACCTACAGGTCAGCCGGCTTCCAGCAGCTCCCTGAGATCCGGGACCACCGCCGGGACGCCTAGGGCTGCGCGGGCCTGGCCTGGATGCCGGGGCGGAATTTGGGGAGGCGGAGGGTGATCTTCGTGCCCGCTCCGACGCCGGTCTCGATGACGAGGCCGTGGTCGTCGCCGTAGACCTGGCGCAGCCGGCGGTCGACGTTGTTCAGGCCGATGCCGGTGGCGGGTCCCGCCGTGCCGCGCAGAATGGCGCGCAGGCGTTCCGGTTCCATGCCGATGCCGTCGTCCTCGATGACGACCCGGGCCTCGGTGCCCTCGTCCTCGGCGGTGATCGTGACGCCGATGCGCTCCACGGCCCCCTCCAGACCGTGTTTGAGGGCGTTCTCGACGAGGGGCTGCAGGCAGAGGAAGGGCAGCGTCACCGGCAGCACCTCGGGGGCGATGCGCAGGGTGACCGTGAGGCGGCGGCCGAATCGGGCCCGGGCGAGTTCCAGGTACTGCTCGATGGAGCGCAACTCCTCGGCGAGGGTGGTGAAGTCGCCGCCACGGCGGAAGGAGTATCGGGTGAAGTCGGCGAATTCCTGCAGGAGTTCGCGGGCGCGCTCGGGGTCGGTGCGGACGAAGGAGGCGATGCTCGCGAGCGAGTTGTAGATGAAGTGCGGGGAGATCTGGGCGCGCAGGGCCCGGACCTCGGCCTCGTGGGCGCTGGTGCGGACTCGGTCGAGCCCGGCGAGTTCGACTTCCAGGGAGAGCCGGCGGGCCGCTTCCTCGCCGGCCCGGACCAGGGCGGTGGACTCGTCGGCGGCGAGCAGGACGAGGGCGCCGGGGGCGCTGCCGTCGACGGGGAGCGGCACCAGGGCACCCCAGCGGACGGGGCAGCCGGTGTCGTCGCAGAACAGCGGGAAGGTCCGGGCACGGGACGGATGGGCGAGCTGTGCCGTCACCTCCGCGCGGTGGTGTTCGGCCGCGCCGTCCCAGGCGAGCACGGCGGTGTCGTAGGTGAGGGCGAGGGCGGGGGTGCCGAGCAGGGGGCGCAGCCTGCGGACCGTCTTCCGAGCCGTGTCCGGGGTGAGCCCGGCGCGCAGGGGCGCCGCGGCGAGCGCGGCGGTGTGCAGGGCATGGGCCAGGGCACGCCGCGCCCCCTCGCTGCCGGCCGACTGCTCCTGCTGCCGGCGCGCCGCCCCGTGCCCGAGGGCGGCACCGAGCACGAACAACGCGAACCCGGCGAGAGCGAGCGCCGCGGTACCGAGGACGGTCATGGGCGACAGGGGTTCGGGCCGGCGGGGTGGGCGGAGCAGTGCCGGGGGGCGCCGCCGACCGCCGCGTGCCTGGCCCGCTCGGCGTGTTCACCTTCCGGTCGGCCCGTGCGGGCTTCTCCGTTCGGCCGACCGGCGCGCGCACACGCCCGGCCGACGCGGCGGGCGGCCCGCGTCGGCAACTGGTTGGAGAGCACGCTGCGGAACCGGTCGGCGGGACGGCCGGTGCGCCCCACGGCGTCTTTGTCCATGTCGCTGGTCTGCACAACGGCTCCTCGGTCAGGTCGTCGCCGTTCTGGGGCGGGTGGCGGCCGGGGGTTCGGGGAGGTGGAGGCGGGCCATGGTGGCGGCGGTGCCGGGCGGGACGCGGCTGCGCGTGGCCAGGGAGATCAGGACCATCGCGGCGAAGCCCACCGGGACGGACCACACCGCGGGCCAGGCCAGCAGGGTGTGCAGCCAGCCGGAGCGGGCGCCGCCGGCGATGGTGGCCGTCACCGCGGTGAGCGCCGAGCCGCCGCCCAGGACGAGCCCGGCGATCGCGCCCGGCGGGGTCAGGCCGCGCCACCAGATGCCGAGGACCAGCAGCGGGCAGAAGGAGGAAGCGGAGACCGCGAAGGCCAGGCCGACCGCGTCCGCCACGGGCAGGTCGCTGACCACGGCAGCAGCGGCCGTCGGCACCGCTATCGCGGGCAGCGTGGCGAGCCGGAAGTGGCGGACGCCGAGCGTGGGCAGGACGTCCTGGGCGAGGACGCCCGCGACGGACATGGTGAGCCCGGACGCCGTGGAGAGGAACGCCGCGCAGGCGCCCCCCGCGACGAGGGCGCCGAGCAGGTCCCCGGCGACCCCGCCGAGCAGTCGCTGCGGCAGGACGAGGACCGCGGCGTCGGTGTCGCCGGTCAGGAGCAGATCGGGGGCGTACAGGCGGCCGAGCATGCCGTACAGGGGGACGAGGAGATAGAACGCGCCGAGCAGGGCGAGCACGCTCACGGTGGTGCGGCGGGCGGCGCGGCCGTCGGGGTTGGTGTAGAAGCGGACGACGACGTGCGGCAGGCCCATGGTGCCGAGGAAGGTGGCGAGGATCAGCCCGTAGGTGGCGTACAGGCTGTGCTGTTCGCGGTCCGAGGAGAGCGGCTCGGCCCAGCTGGAGGGCGCGGCACGGTCGGCGGCCCGGTCCGGCAGGGGGACGCGGGCACGGGCCGGGAAGCGCAGGGCGGTCTCCGCGCCGATCCGGTGCCGGCCCTCGCCGAGCCGCAGTGAAATCCCGTGCAGGGCACGGCCGTCGACCGTACCGGACGCGGTGACCCGGACCGGCTCGCGCACGGTGAGGGTGAGTGGCTTGTCGATGCGCACCTCGGTGGAGCGGTGGAAGACGGGCCGGTCGTCCCAGGCGGGTGCCGGGGCGTGGTCGCCGCGCCAGGCGAGCAGCAGGAACACCACGGGCACCAGCAGGGCGGTGAGTTTCAGCCAGTACTGGAAGGCCTGGACGAAGGTGATGCTGCGCATCCCGCCGGCGGCGACGGCGGCGGTCACCACGGCGGCGACGACCAGACCGCCGAGCCAGCCGGGGGCGCCGGTGAGCAGCCGCAGGGTGAGGCCGGCGCCGCGCAGCTGGGGCAGCAGATACAGCCAGCCGATGCCGACGACCAGCACACCGGCGGTCCGCCGCACCGCCCGGGACTCCAGCCGGGCCTCGGCGAAGTCGGGCAGGGTGTAGGCGCCGGAGCGGCGCAGCGGGGCGGCGACGAAGGCCAGCAGGACCAGGAACCCGGCGGTGTAGCCGATGGGGAACCACAGCATGTCGACGCCCTGGGCGAGGACGAGTCCGGCGACGCCGAGGAAGGACGCGGCGGACAGGTACTCGCCGCTGACCGCGCAGGCGTTGAGCCGGGGGGCGACGGTGCGCGAGGCGACGTAGAAGTCGGAGGTGGTACGGGAGATGCGCAGGCCGAGCGCGCCGACGAGGACCGTGGCGAGGATCACGGCCGTCACGCCCACGATGCCGTACGTCTCGTTCACCGGCCGGTCCCGGCGGGAAGTCGGCGCATGGTCAAGGGTGTTCCGCGGGAGCGCCGGCGGCCGGGGCGGTCTCGTTGCGCTCGGCACGGCGGACGTACCAGGCGCCGATGGCCAGCAGGGCGGGGTACGGCGCCACGCCCAGGAGGAGCCAGACGGCGAGGGGGACGCGGGGTGCGGCGTCGGCGAACGGCAGGACGCGCAGGAGCACGGGGAGCAGGCCCAGTAGAAGCGCGAGGAGGGCCGTGGCGGCGAGCGCGGCCCGCAACTGATGGTGCATCAACTGCCGTACTCGTCCCTCCGAGTGCGGCGAGGGATCCGGGCGCGGTGCGGTCGTACTGCCGCCGGGGCGCGGCCGTGCGGTGACCACCTCTCTGCGAGGGACGGATTCCGCACCCATGACGCACTCCCGACGCAGCGGTGATCACCTTGTGCTGCGGCGAGTGTACGCAGCGGGACCCCACCGAGACAGCGGGTGGACGAGAATCGCCACAGGTCCGTCACCCGGCAGCCGCTCGGCTTGTTCAACGGGCCCTGCCCGCCGCGTGTTTGGCGAGAAGGTCCCGTAGTTCGCGGGCGTTGCGCCGGCTCACGGCGAGCACGCGGTCGCCGATCCGTACGGTCACGTTGCCGCCGTCCAGGCGGAGTTCCTCGATGCGGCCGAGGGCGACGAGCCGGCTGCGGTGGATGCGCACGAACCCGCGTGCGCGCCACTGTTCCTCAAGGGTGGACAGCGCCACGCGCACCAGGTGGCTGCCGTGCGGGGTGTGCAGGCGCGCATAGTCGCCCTGGGCCTCGACATAGGTGATGTCGGCGATGGGCAGGAACCGGGTCACCCCGCCCAGTTCGACGGGGACCTGATCGCCGAAGGCGGGTGCGTGCCCGGGCGCGGTCGTGGCGAGGGTGGCGGCCGGCCGGGGGCCCTGCCCGGCCCGGACCAGTTCGGCGACGCGGCGTACGGCCTCGGCGAAGCGTTCCTTGCGGAGGGGCTTGAGCAGGTAGTCGACGGCCTTGAGGTCGAAGGCGCGGACCGCGAAGTCGTCGTGGGCGGTGACGAAGACGATCAGTGGCGGTGCGGCGAACCCGCCCAGCAGGCGGGCGAGTTCCAGGCCGTCGAGTCCCGGCATGTTGATGTCGAGGAAGACGACGTCGACGGCTTCCTCGCCGTCCGGCCCGGCCGCCATGGCCCGGCCGAGCCGGCGCAGCGCCTCGGTGGGTCCCGCCGCGGGCACCGCGGTGCCGACCCGGGGATCGCGTTCCAGGAGGTAGAGCAGCTCCTCCAGCGCGGGCTCCTCGTCGTCCACCGCCAGCACACGCAAGGGGGCGTCGCTCGCGCTCATCTCCGCCGTCTCCTTCCCGCTTCGACCACGTACCGGTGCATGGTGGTCTGCCCGGCCGTCCGCGTCGAGATCGCGCACCGCGGTGTACGGCGGGCGCCGCCGGGCGAGGATCCCGAAGTCCAGGGAGACGAGCGACCCGAGGAGGCCCGGTGGCATATGTGAGGCGCGAGGAGTGGGACGTGCACTACGCGGGCGGCGGCCGGTTCCGTGAGCTGGGTGACACCGAACGGAGGCTGCTGGCGGAGCATGTTCCGGCGCCCGCGGGCGGACTCGCGCTGGACGTCGGCTGCGGAGTCGGCGAACTCGCCCGGCATCTGGCCGGATCCGGCTACTGGGTGGACGCCGTCGACTGGTCCGAGGCCGCGCTCAGGGAGGCCCGGCGCACCGAGGCGGACGGCGTGACATACCGCCGCCTGGACATCGAGCGCGACGGTCTCGGTGAACTGGCCTCCGCCGCCTACGACTTGATCACCGTCCGGCTCTGCTGGGCCTTCGTCCGCGACCGTACCCGGGTGCTGAACCGGCTGCGCGAACGGCTGCGCCCGGGCGGCGCGCTGTGTGTGATCACGCCGGTCGTGGACGCGGTGCCGGACGAGCGGCGTGGCATCGCCCTGGACGAGCAGGAGATCGGTCTGCTCCGCACCGGCTGGACGTCCGCCGACCGCTACGACGCCGACGGCCTGGCGCTGCTCGTCCTGCGCGGCCCCTCCCCCACCACGCCCGGATACGCCGGCAAGGGCCGCCCCTCCCCGCACGCCCTCACCGGCGCCGGTGTCGTCGTCACGGACGCGGCGGGCCGGGTGCTGCTGGGCTGGTCGGTGCGGGGCGTCTGGGAGTTGCCCGGCGGCAAGAACGACCCGGACGAGGACTTCGCCGCGGCGGCCGTCCGCGAGCTGGAGGAGGAGACGTCCTTGACGGCCGACCCGGCCGGGGCGCGTGTGCGGGCGATCCTGATGGACTACGTGCACGGCATCCCCCGGGTGACGGCCGCCGTCCGGGTGACCTCCTTCATCGGCGAACCCGTGGTCACCGAACCGCGGTTGATCCGCCGCTGGGAGTGGCACGAGGTCGGCGATCTGCCCCGGCTCGGTCGGCCGCTGTTCACGCCGAGCGCACATGTCCTGGACACCGTGTGGCCGGATCTGCTGCCCGGGCTGCCGCCCGTGCACCGGTACCCGGTGACGGACGGCTGAGCGGTGTCACTCCGGGACCACCAGCCGTGCCGCCTCCCCCGGACCCACCGGCACCACCCGTTCGCGCAGGCAGACGTCTATGGGGGCGCGGTCGGAGTCCGGTACGGCGATCTCCAGCAGGCCGCCGCGCAGGCGGAGATGGACGCCCCAGTGGCCGTGGTAGCGGATGGCGAAGCCGTAGGAGGAGAGTTCGGGCAGGGGGACCGGGTCGAGACACAGGGCGCCGTCGCGGGTCTCCAGGCCGGTCAGTCCGCGCTGCACGAGGTCGAGGGTGCCGGCCATGGCGCCGAGGTGGATGCCCTCGCCGGTGGTGCCGCCCTGCAGGTCGGCGATGTCGCCGCGCAGCGCCTCCTGGACGAAGGCCCAGGCGTCGGCGCGGCGGGCGCGGGTCAGGATCCAGCCGTGGACCAGACCGCTGAGGGTGGAGCCGTGGCTGGTGCGGTGCAGGTAGTGGTCGACGGTCGCGATCCAGGTGTGTTCGTCCAGGTGATAGCCCAACCGGTGGAAAAGGGCGCGGAGTTCGGACATCGAGAAGAGGTAGCCGAGCATGAGGACGTCGGCCTGTTTGGACGCCTTGTAGCGGTTGGCGGTGTCGCCCTCGGCCTCCAGGATCCGGTCGAGCCGGCGGATGTCTTCGTACCGCTTGCGGTAGTCGTCCCAGTCCAGCTCGGCGAGGTCGCCGTAGCCCTCGAACTGGCTGATCACCCCGTCGTGGAAGGGGATGTGGAGAGTGCGGGAGATCTCCTCCCAGTGGGCGGGCTCGTCCTCGTCCAGGCCGATGCTCTCGGTGAGTTCGCGGCGGCGCGGTTCGGGCAGGATGTCCAGCAGGTCCAGGGTGCGGGCGAGCACCCAGGCCGCGGTGACGTTGGTGTACGCGTTGTCGTCCAGACCCGGCTGGGGCGCGCCGGGGTAGGCGTCGTGGTACTCGTCGGGGCCCATCACGCCGCGGATGCGATACCGGCCGAGGCGGTCGTCGTAACCGGCCGAGTCCGCCCAGAAGCGCGCGATCTGCAGCAGCATCTCGGCGCCCTCGCCGTGCAGGAAGTCGGTGTCCCCGGTCGCCTCGCAGTACTGCCAGATGTTGTAGGCCACCGCCGAGCCGACGTGGTGCTGGAGCCGGGAGTGGTCCGGCACCCAGCGGCCGGAGCGCGGGTTGAGGTGGAATTCCTGGGCCTCCTCGCGGCCGTCGCTGCCGCTCTGCCACGGGTAGAGCGCGCCGCGCCGGCCGAGTTCGCCGGCCGCGTGGCAGGCCGTGTCGAGACGCCGGTGCCGGTAGTGGAGCAGGGCCCGGGAGACCTCGGGGAGGTGCAGGTTGAGGTAGGGCAGGACGAAGAGTTCGTCCCAGAAGACATGGCCGCGGTAGGCCTCGCCGTGGAGTCCGCGGGCGGGGACACCGGCGTCGAGGTCGGCCGTGTGCGGCGACAGGGTCTGCAGCACGTGGAACAGGTGCAGGCGCAGGATGCTGCCCGCCTCCCCTGGCACCTCGAGCGCGGTGCGCCGCCACAGCTGCTCCCAGGCCGCCGTGTGCGTCTCCAGCAGTGCGTCGAAGTCGGGGGCGGCGCCGACGCGGTCGACGGCCGCGTCCAGCGGGTCACCGATGGCGGGGTCGTGCGAGGTGTGCAGCGCGACCGTCTTGTCGACGGTGACGGTACGGCCGGGTGTCAGGCGCAGCTTCACGTGCTGGACGGCGCGCAGGGCCTCGTGGGCCGTCGCCACCGGCGCGTCGGTGGCCAGCCGGCCGGCCAGGGCGCATTCGATACGGGAGGTGCGGGTGTGGCAGCGCAGCCACATCGCGCCGTGTGCGGCGAGGCCGGTCCGGATCTGGGTGAGGTGCCGGCCGTCCAGGTCCCGGTAGCGGGTCACGCCGGAGTTGGTGACGCGTCCGTCGAGCGCGGCCTCGACCTCCAGCTCGGTCCCCTTGCCTTCGACGGTGAACTCGGTGCGCATCGCGGCGATATGACGGTCGGCCAGGTGGACCAAGCGCAACTGGCGCACATGGAGCGTGGTGCCGCCGTCGAGGCCGTAGCTGGTGCGGCGTTCCAGCAGTCCGGGGTCGAGATGGAGCGTCAGATGGTGCTCGGTGACGGGGTCGGCGTCCGGGGTGAGCCAGGCGCCGCCCGCCGGACGGAAGCGCAGTGGCAGCCAGTTGGGGAGATTGACCATGTCCTCGTTCTCGACCCGGCGTCCGGCGACCTCGGAGGTGAGCCGGTCGTAGCAGCCGGCCACATAGGTGCCCGGGTAGTGGACGTCGTCCGCGGTGCACTCGGGCAGTGCCCCGCGGGTGGCGAAATACCCGTTGCCCAGGGTGCACAGCGACTCCCGCAGGCGTTCGTCCTCCGGCCGGTAGCCCTCGTACTCCCAGGTCGGCCCTGTCACGGTCACGCCTCGGACAGCAGGCCGGCGAGGATCCGGTCGGGCGTGAGGGGCAGGTCACGGAAGCGGATGCCGGTGGCGTGGTGGACGGCGTTGCCGATGGCGGCCGCGGTGCCGACGATGCCGATCTCGCCGATTCCCTTGCTGCCCATGGGGTTCAGGTGCGGGTCGTCCTCGTCGATCCAGTCGGCCTCGATGTCGGGGACGTCGGCGTGCGCCGACAGGTGGTAGGTGGCGAGGTCTGCCTCGGTGAAGTCGCCGAACGCGGGGTCCACCGTGCTGTGTTCGGTGAGGGCCATGCCGAGGCCCATGGTCATGCCGCCGGTGAACTGGGAGCGTGCGGTACGGGAGTTGAGGATCCGCCCGGCGGCGAAGATCCCGAGCAGTCGCCGTACCCGGGTCTCGCCGGTGACGGTGTCGACGGCGGCCTCGGCGAAGTGGGCGCCGAAGGCGTGCCGGGCGTAGGGGCTGTCGGAGTCGGCCTGCCCGGCGGTGTCGGCGTGGGTCTCGATGCCGTCGGCCGGCAGCGGCCCGGTGTGCGCGGCGAGCCGGGAAGCCAGTTCGGCACACGCGTCGTGTACGGCCCAGCCCCAGGAGGCGGTGCCCATGGAGCCGCCGGCCAGCCAGGCCGAGGGCAGGTCGCTGTGCCCGATCTCGGTGCGGACCCGGTCGAGGGGCACACCGAGGGCGTCGGCGGCGATCTGGGCGAGGACGGTACGGGCCCCGGTGCCGATGTCGGTCGCATTGATCCGGACGATGAAGCCGCCGTCGGGCAGGGCCCGGGCGGTCGCGGTGGCCGGGACGGCCGCGGCCGGGTAGGTGGCCGCGGCCACGCCGGTGCCGATGAGCAGCGGGCCCTCGCGGCGCACACCCGGGCGTGGGTCGCGCTCGGCCCAGCCGAAGCGGCGGGCGCCCTCGCGCAGGCACTCCACGAGGTGTCGGCTGCTGAACGGTTTGCCGCTGCCGGGCTCGCGCTCGGGTTCGTTGCGGACGCGCAGCTCCACCGGGTCCATGCCGAGGGCGTCGGCGAGTTCGTCCACGGCCGACTCCAGGGCGTACATGCCGGGCGCCTCGCCGGGGGCGCGCATCCAGGACGGGCTGGGCACGTCGAGCGGCACCACCCGGTGGGAGCTGAGCAGGGCCGGGGTGGCGTACATGACGCGGGCGGGCACCGCGGCCTGCTCCACGAACTCCTTCACCCGGGAGGTGTGGGTGGTCACCTCGTGCAGCACGGCGGTGAGCGTGCCGTCCGCGCTCGCGCCGAGGCGCAGCCGCTGCACGGTGGGGGCGCGGTGGCCGACGGTGGTGGGCAGGTGGCGGCGGGGGTAGGCGAGGGTGACGGGCCGGCCGGTGCGCCGGGCGGCCATGGTGGCGAGGACGACGTCGGGGCGCGGGGTGCCCTTGGAGCCGA
The DNA here is from genome assembly GCF_055572075.1 of Streptomyces sp. NPDC030820. Classification (NCBI taxonomy): domain Bacteria; kingdom Bacillati; phylum Actinomycetota; class Actinomycetes; order Kitasatosporales; family Streptomycetaceae; genus Streptomyces; species Streptomyces sp. NPDC030820. Next base: position 432,490 of record NZ_JBVIEB010000003.1, on the reverse strand, counting down.
AGCCGCCGCCGACGTGCTCGGTGACGACGGTGATCCGGTCCTCGGGCAGCTCGAACAGCTGGGCGAGGACCTCCCGCACGGTCGTACCGCCCTGGCTGGAGGTGTACACGGTGAGCCGGTCCCCGTCCCAGTGGGCCGTGCTGGTGTGCGGCTCCATGGGGTGATTGTGCAGCGGCGACACCCGGTAGGTGGCATCGACGCGCACCTCGGCCGCGGCGTAGGCGGCCTCCGGGTCGCCGTGCTCGACGCGGCCCGGATAGCCGGCGTTGGCCTCCTCCGGCTCGTAGGCGTCCGGATGCCCGGGGTCCAGACCGGCGTCGTGGGGTTCGGCCGTGTAGGTGACACGTACCGCCCGGGCGGCCGCGCGGGCCGTCTCCAGGGTGTCGGCGACGGCGAGGGCCACGCACCAGCCCCGGTGCGGCACGTGCGGGCCCTGCAGGACGGCGAGCGTGGCGTCCTCGGGTGCCGCGAGGCGCGGGGCGTCGTCGGGGGTGAGGACGGCGAGGACGCCGGGCAGGGCGAGGGCGGCCGAGGCGTCGACGGCGGTGACCCGGCCACGTGCGATCGCGGCCGGCACGGGCCAGGCGTGGACCCGGCCGGGCAGGGCGTACTCGGCGGCGTAACGGGCGGTACCGGTGACCTTCTGCAGTCCTTCCCGGCGCTCGGCGGGCGCGCCCAGGGCGCCGCCCGGGTGCCCTCCTGGCCGAGGCTCACCGAGGGACCCGACAGAGCTGCCCGGGGCCGCGTTCCGTGCGCCGCGGTGCTCTACGGGAGCGTGCGCGGCGCTGCCTGGTGCCGCAGACCCGACCGACGCGCTGCCGAGGGCCGGGACCCCACCTGACCGGCGCTCACCGAAAGCCGTGGTGGGGGCGCCCAGGGCCGCGTCCCTGCCCGGCCGGCGCTCGGCGAAAGGCCCGTCGGGGGACGTGTTGCGTGCGTCCCGGTGTTCGGCGGGAGTGCCCGGGGAGTTGCCGGTCATGGGTTCCTCCTGCTCTGCTCACTCCTGTTGCGCCGGCTCAGGCGACCGCCGGTGCCGGGGCGAGACGGTTCAGGACGTCCAGGGCGAGATTGCGGGCGAGGGGCACCTTGTAGGCGTTGTCCCGCAGTGGCTCGGCGTGCGCGAGCTCCAGCGCCACGGCTCCCTCGAAGGCGGCGGGGGTCGCGGGGCCGCCCAACAGCGCCAGCTCGGTGTGCCGGGCCCGCCAGGGCCGGTGGGCGAGCCCGCCGAAGGCGATCCCCGCATGGTCGATGACGCCCTCCGCTACCCGCAGCACGACGGCCACGGAGGCGAGGGCGAAGGCGTACGACGCCCGGTCGCGGGCCTTGCGGTAGGCGGACGGGACGCCGGCGGTGGCCGCCGGAAGCAGGACACCGGTGATCAGTTCGCCGGGGCCGATCCAGGTGTCCCGGTCGGGATGCTCGCCCGGCAGCCGGTGGAACTCGGCCGCCGGTAGCCGCCGGACGCCCTCGGTGCCGTACAGCTCGACCTGTGCGTCCAGCGCGGCGAGGGCGACGGCCATGTCGGACGGGTTGGTGGCGATGCAGTGCTCCGAGTGCCCGAGGACGGCGTGGTCGCGGTGGACGCCCACCCGGGCGCCGCAGCCGCTGCCGGGCTCGCGTTTGTTGCAGGGTTTGTCCAGGTCCTGGAAGTAGGGGCAGCGGGTGCGCTGGAGCAGGTTGCCGCCGGTGGTGGCGGCGTTGCGCAACTGCCCGGAGGCGCCGGAGAGGAGCGCCTGGGACAGCACCGGGTAGCGGTCGCGGACGCGGGGGTCGGCGGCCAGGTCACTGTTGCGGACGGTGGCGCCGACGCGCAGCGAGCCGTCGGGCAGCTCCTCGATGCCGGCCAGCGGCAGCCTGCCGACGTCGATGAGGACGGTGGGCCGCTCCACGCCGAGTTTCATCAGGTCGACCACGTTGGTGCCGCCGGCCAGATAGCGGGCGCCGGGGTGGGTGGCGTACGCCTCGACGGCCTCCTGGACGCTGCCGGGCCTGAGGTATCCGAAGCCGTTCACCGGATCACGTCCTCCACCGCCTCGACGATGCGTGGGTAGGCGCCGCAGCGGCACAGGTTGCCGCTCAGGCGCTCGCGGATCTCGGGCCGGTCCAGCGGGACGGGCCGGCCGGAGGGGGCCGCGGGGTCGGTGACATGGGAGGGGTGGCCGGCGGCGGCCTCGGCGAGCATGCCGAGGGCGGAGCAGATCTGCCCTGGGGTGCAGTAGCCGCACTGGAAGGCGTCGCGGTCGAGGAAGGCCCGCTGCAGCGGGTGCGGCTCCTCGCCGTCCCCGCCGAGGCCTTCGACGGTGGTGATCTCGCTGCCGTCGAGGGCGACCGCGAGCAGCAGACAGCTGTTGAGGCGGCGGCCGTCGGCCAGCACGGTGCAGGCACCGCACTGGCCGTGGTCGCAGCCCTTCTTCGCCCCGGTGAGACCGAGGTCCTCGCGGAGCAGGTCCAGCAGGACACGCCGGTGGTCGACGTGCAGGGTGTGGGGCTTCCCGTTGACCCGGAGAGTGATCTCCGACTCGGGAGAGAGCTGGTTTTCGCTGGTCATGGCAGGGGTGGCCTTCCGGACGGGCCCTGGTGTCCGTCCAGTCCGCGTATCCACGCGGCGGTGCCTCACACGTCCGGGAGGCCACGCCCTTCGCTCACGGGTAGCGGACGAGGTCCGCGACGTTGGCCGAGGAGTTCGAGGGTCCTCCGGTGTTGTTGATGACGTGACTGATGGTGCCGGTGCCGCCGAGGGAGACGGTGACCATGCTGGTGAAGCGGACGTTCGGGTTGTCCGGCACCTCGAAGGCACGGTCGGCGGTCACGCTCGGGTTGACGTTGAAGTAGCAGTAGCTGCCGAACCCGTACGCCTGATGGCTGGTGACGGAGTCGGCGACCTTGTAGGCGGCGTAGCCGCGCGTGGAGCCGTTCATCCAGGCGGACTGGCTGGGCGGGTCGTACGGCATCTCGTTCTGGAAGAAGTAGGTGCGGCCGCCGTTGCCGTTCCAGATCACCTGGTACTTCTGGAAGTGCTCCACGAACAGGCCGTACATCGTCACGTCGTCGCCGCCCACGACGAGTCCGGTGTCGGCGGTGTTGCTGGTCCAGCCGACGCCGCCGCCGTGGTCGGCGCGCCAGATCCACATGTGGTCGCCGATGACGTTCTTGCTGTTCACGACGAGGCTGGTGACCGCCTTGCCGACGCCCGCGCCGCCGATGCGGAAGTAGACGTCGTGCAGGGAGGTCGGGTCGGCCACGTGGGAGGCGGTGGAGCCGGCCGGCCCGACCTCGACCAGGGTCTTCGAGCTGGTGGTGCCGGCGTCGAAGAGCAGGCCCGCGATCTTGACGCCGTCGACGTCGGCGACGCTCATCGCGGTGATGCCGTTGTCCGGGACGAAGGTGGCGAGCCCGAGGCCGAGGACGACCGTGTCGGGGCGGGTCACCTTCAGGGTCTGGTCGAGGTGGTAGACGCCGGGCGTGACGAGCAGGTTCTGCCCCGCCGCGAGGGCCGCGTTGATCTGTGCGGCGGTGGCGCCCGGCTTGACGACGTAGAACTGGCTGAGCGGCAGCGAGGTGCCCTGCGGGCTGCCGCTCGCCCAGCTGGTACCCGTGGTGTTGGAGCGCACGGACGGCACGAACACCTGGTAGTCACCGGAGCCGTCGACGTACAGGAACGGCTTCTCACGGGTGACCGGGCTCTGGGCGACGGTGGTGTACGGCGGATTGGGGAAACTGGTGGCCGGGACACCCTGACTGCCGACGAACACCATGTTCCAGTTGGCCCCGGTCCAGCCGCCGAGCTGGGAGTTGCGGGTCAGCCACTGCTGCTGCGAGCCGGAGTTGACCTGTCCGTCCACCTTGCTGTCGGCGAGGTAGCCGCCGGAGGACCAGCCGCCGTCGTCCAGGGCGAGGTTGCCGCGCAGATGCATCCGGCGGTACGGCGCGGCCTGCGAGACCGCCCAGCGGTCGCTGCCTTTCGCCGGGTTGACCGAGAGGTTCTCGGCGCCGCGCCAGAAGTTCTGCGTGGCGTTGCCCTGGAACCAGTCGGCCTCGGCGTGTACGGCACCGTTGATGGAGACCGCGTCCGGGGTCAGTCCGAGGCCGAGCACCTGGGTGTAGAAGCCGACGTTGACGTCCGCACTGTAGGCGCCGGGCTTGAAGAGGACTGCGTAGCGCTGGGCGCCGAACTGGTTGGTCTCCTGCTGCTTGAAGATCGCGTCCAGCTTGCTCTGTATGACGGAGGACGACATGGACGGGTCGAAGACGACGACGTTCGGACCGAGGTCCGGGTTCGTGGCCGGCTGGGTCACGGGGACCACCTGGAAGCGCTGGGCGGCGGTGCCGTTGCAGGTGTACTGCACGAACTGCACGCTGTCGGCGGTGGAAGCACCGGGGTCGTCCAGGCACTTGCCGCTGTTCTTGTTGACGAAGTGGAAGGCGCCGCCGCCGTCGTCCACGGCCTGCCACTGCTGGTTGGCGCCGCCGACGTAACTCCACAGGTGCACCGGTGCGTTGTCGGCCGTGGACACGTCGCTGACGTCGACGACCTGGTTGGTGTCGTTGCGGTTGTCGATGTGGACGTAGCCGTCACCGGCGTCGGTGAAACTCCATTGCTGGGCGTTGGTGCCGTTGCAGGTGTACTGCTGGACGGCGGTGCCGTTGGCGGTGGCCGCGGCCTTGGCGTCCAGGCACTTGCCGCTCGCGGCGTCGATGACGGTCGCGAAGCCGGTGGGCAGGGCGGCGGCCTGGGCGGTGGCGGCGCGCGCGGGGCCGGCGCCGAGCAGGGGCGTCGGCGCGGCGGTGAGCAAGGCGGCGGCCGCTGCCACGACGAGGGCGACGGCGGTTGGTCTACGACGTGAGAGAGGAAGCACGGGTTCTCCTGCGGGGGCTCAGCCGGTGTAGGCGGCGAAGACGCGGGTGTAGTCCCAGTCGGACTGGCTCACGCCGGAGCAGCTGTCGGCGGGGCCGCCGGTGCACGGCCGGTCGCGGTTGGCGGACCAGAAGGTGAGCCGGGCGAGGTGGTGCGCCTGTGCGTAGGCCAGGATGGTCCGGAAGTCGTTCACCGTGACGGTCTCGTTGTTGTCGGTGATGCCGTTCATGGACGAGATGCCCATGTCCCGGTAGGCCTGGTCGTCGCTGTAGTGGTAGGCGTTCTTCAGCGCGTTCTTCAGGCCCTCGGCGGCCTGGGTGGTGAGGTTGCCCATGTTCTGTCCGGCGCCGCCGAAGTCGAACGGCATGATGGCCCAGGCGTCCGCGGTCAGCCCGGAGGAGGCGGCCCGGTTGATGAGGCTGGTGTCGGGCCCGCTCTGCCCGGTTCCCTGGGTGATGTACACCTTCAGCCCCGGGTTGTTCGCCTTCACGGTCTTCAGCGCGTCCACGGTGCGCTGCTGCACGGTCGCGCTGCTGTAGGCGTCGGCCTCGATGTCGATGTCGATCGCCTTCAGGCCGTAGGCGTTGATGACCTTCTGGTAGGCCGCCGCCAGCTCGCCCGCGCTGGAGCAGGAGCTCTCCAGCTTGTTGCCGCTGTAGCCGCCGAAGGAGGGGATGACGTCACCGCCGTCGGCCCGCACGGTGTTGATCGTCTGCTGGTCGACCCCGCCGGTCAGCGGGCGGCTGCCGTCCCACTGCGGGTTGCAGTAGCCGTTGCTGAGCACGAAGGCGAGGGTGAACCACTTGACGCCGGTGGCCTGGGTGATGGTGGTCGGGTTGGGCGGGCTGCCCCAGCCGTTGTAGAGGTACGGCGCGACGGCCATGGGCGCGGACGGGGTGCCGTCGCCCCCGCTCGCGGGTGCGGTCCACTTCTGGTTGGCGCCGCCGGTGCAGCTCCAGATCTGTGTCCGGGTGCCGTTGGCGGAGTTGTTGTCGGTGACGTCCAGGCACTTGTTCGCCTGGGGGTTGACGATGTCGTGGGCGGCGGTGACGGTCCACTTCTGGTTCGCACCGCCGGTACAGCTCCACAGCTGCACCTTGGCGCCGTCGGCGGTCGAATTGCCGGTCACGTCAAGGCACTTGCCGAGGGCGCGGATGGTGCCGTCGGTGCCGACCGTCCACTGCTGGGCGTTGGTGCCGTTGCAGTCGTAGAGCTGGACGGGCGTGCCGTCGGCCGAGTTGGCCCCGGCGACGTCGAGACACTTGCCGGCGAGCCCGGTGATGGCGCCGGTGGCGGCCTGGGCGGGGGAGGCGGTGAGCAGTCCGGCGGACAGCGCGAGGACGCCGAGGGAGACTGCTGCGGGAAGAGGTCTGGCCATGTGTGGGAGGGGGCCTTTCACGTGGGGGGTGCGCGCCAACGCCCGTGAGCACACCGAGGGTTGGGGCGTCCACAGGCTTTGTTTAAGGCGTGAAGCTAAAGGTCCGGACCAGTGGAGTCAAGTGGTACGGCACAACCTGACCGCCTGGCACTCCAGTGCGACTTCGTGATCCAGCTAGGCGTCGAGGCAGTGGCAATCCCCATCCGGGAGGCCGATCACCAGGCCGCGCGGTGTCCCTCGACTGGTTCGAGGAGAGGTTGCGTCAGATCGCCCAGATCGCGGCCTTCTACCAGGCTGACGAGTACGACGAGAGGCCCCGATGTCGCCCCCGCAGAAGGCCCACCTGACGTCGTCGTACTGCCGAGCGGGGAAGGCCCAGCCCCCGCTGTGGGTGCGCTCCGGATCGTCTGCTTACACGATCTCCTTGATCCGGGCCAGCTGTCGGCGCGCTGCCCTGGCGCACGGTTCCTATGCGCTTGCACGCCAGGAGCGACCTGCTCGGCCGCGCAAAGGGATTGACAGGTGGATCAGCCGCCTCGGGCGAGAGCGCGCCATCCCCATCCGGTCGGCCCTCGCGATTTTGCGCTGGGCCCGGGTGAGTATGAGAACGGCCAACGCGTGATCATCAGGGGTTGTGTGGACTCCTGAAGATCGCGCGATGGCCGCGGGTCACAACATAGACGCGGTGCGCTGCAGGCGATGTTCGACCAGGCCATGGCCCGCGTCGCGGGCCGGTTTCGCCGAGTGGAACCGCGGGCGACGGCACGGGCGTTCATCCTCGGCGACGCGGTCCGCTCCTACGTCTGGACCACCTCGACGGGGACGGCGTGTTGATCGTGGACGAGACAGGGTTCCGCGCGTCCTCGCGAGGCCAGGCCCTGATTGACCGTCGGCTCTACCTAGCCGAACACACCTTGGTGCCAGGATCCCGAATCGCCGCTCGGCTCCGGGCCGGAGCGAAGGGGATAGGAAAAAATAGGGTGGCCGTCGGGAGGGGTGCGATACAACGACGCTTCGGTCGCACGTCACTGGGGTGCGGGCGCAGGCGGGCGAATGAATAGCCCGAGCAGGCCGGATAGCACTGTCGCGAAGATCCCAAAGAGGACATCATCGATGCCAGCCGCACCGGCCGCTACGGCCAGTTTGACTTCTGTCGGCTGCCCCTGCACGCCGGCCGGCGCCTGCGTAACGCTCTCTTGGATGGAGTCCTCACCGTTCGCCATGGATGTTGTGCGTAGCAGCGAGAACCTATGCATGCGACCCAACGCGCGGGAGCCGCCGCGAGGCTCCCCCGGACGGCAGACCAATCCACCCGCGACCACGCCCACCCCGAGGCTTGGGGTCAACCGTGTACGACCGTCGACCCCAAGGCGTCCTACTGGTCCTGTTCCGTCTGTTCGTCCGGTTCGACTGTCTCGCGCTCACGCTCGCGCGCGCGTCGCTGGGTGTACTCGCGCATGCTTTCGCCGTCGGGCGGTTCATCCGCGCGAGGCGGCCGCGGCTGTGACGCCCTGGCCTTTATCCTCTCGATCTGCTGGTGCAACTGGGCCGCGCGAGCCCTTCTCTCCCTTTCGTCTGCTTCGCCCATGGCAGTCCTCCCGCTCGGGATGGCGCATTACCCATTTTGCTCCTCGCCTTCCTCCCAGGCACTCTCGACGATCTTGCCTGCCATCAGGGCCTCGATCTGTTGCCGCCAGCCTTCTGCCCGCGAGGCAGTGGTCTTCTTGATCTGCGCGGTCAATGCCCTGGCGTCGGCGAACTTGAGGGACTGCGGTCCGGACTGGGCGATGCGCAGAGCCGTGTCCGTCTTGGCGTCGATGGCGGAGCGGAGGCTGCCGACCCGGTCCGTCATGCGCCCGAGATCACGGAACGTGGGCTGGGACGTGCCGAACCAGACCTGCTGCCACCAGTGATTGGTGGTGCGGTCGAGGAAGGAGATGTAGCCGCCTTCGCGGATCGAACGGGGCTTCTCAATGTTGCCGGCGAAGCTGTACCGGACGCCGTCGGCCGGCACCGGGTCGTAGAAGCGCGGCGTGATGAAGTCCGAGACGAGCAGTCCGTTCACGGTGTACCCGAATTGCGGGTCCTCCGGGGGATCGGCCACCTCGACCAGGAACTCGACGACTCCCTGGTCCGGTTTGGGGGACTGGCCCGCCATGAGCCTGTTGCCGCCCGGGTCGGCCAGCATCTCGAGCGTCTCGTGACTCGCCGTGAGCGACCAGCTGTCGCTGTACTGGACGAGGGCGAACGGTTGGCCGTGCTCATCGAGGTGGATTCCGGCGGCACCGGGCTCGTTGATGTCGTCGCGCACGATGACGGGCCAGTACCCGACGGGGACGTCCTCCAGTATGTCGAACGGGTCGACGGTCGCGGAGACGTTCCAGAGGGGGCCGAAGTCCCGGGTGGCCTGCTTCTGCAGCGCGGCCGCCACGCGGTTGAGCTGCGCGGGGGTGATCTGGTTGGTTTCGGATACGAGGGCGACCTGGGTCAGCAACATCGAACTTGCCTCTTCCGTTTCCATGTCGGCGCGGTGGTCCGCTCGCCTGGGACGGCGGTCCCGCAAGCGGGCGACGGGCCATTCCAGCTCGACAAAGACGCCGAGCAAAGAAACCGTATGTCCCGATCTGCGAACTCTGCCCGCTGATACCGCTACACGGGTGACGTGTCCAGCACTCATCGTGAGCGACTCTCCCGCTCTCACCGACCCGGTCGCCTCGCCCCACACCACAGCCCCTCCGCCGGCCCAACCCGCCTCGCCCCACACCACAGCCCTCACGCCAGCTCAACCGCCTCGCCCAGCGCTTCGGTCCTCTCCGCCGGTGCCGTCAGGGCGCCCTCCCGCTCCGCGAACTGGGTGCGGTACAGCTCCGCGTACCGGCCCCCGCCCGCCAGCAGTTCCTCGTGCGTGCCGCGTTCCACGATCCGGCCGGACTCCACGACCAGGATCTGGTCGGCGGCGCGGACCGTGGACAGGCGGTGGGCGATGACCACGGCGGTGCGGCCCTCCAGGGCCTCGGTGAGGGCTTCCTGGACGGCCGCCTCGGAGGTGTTGTCCAGGTGGGCGGTGGCCTCGTCCAGGATGACCACGCGCTGGCGGGCCAGCAGGAGACGGGCGATGGTCATGCGCTGGCGTTCGCCGCCGGAGAGCCGGTAGCCGCGCTCACCGACCACGGTGTCGAGGCCGTCGGGCAGGGACCGTACGACGTCGGCCAGGCGGGCGCGGCCCAGCGCGTCCCAGAGTTCCTCGTCCGTCGCCTCCGGGCGGGCCAGCCACAGGTTGGCGCGGACCGTGTCGTGGAAGAGATGGCCGTCCTGGGTGACCATGCCGAGCGTGCCGCGCAGCGAGGCGGCGGTCAGGTCGCGGACGTCGACCCCGCCGATGCGGACCGCGCCCGCGTCGACGTCGTACAGGCGTGGCAACAGCTGGGCGATGGTGGACTTGCCGGCGCCGGAGGAGCCGACGAGGGCGACCGTCTGGCCGGGTTCGGCGCGGAAGGAGACGCCGTGCAGGACCTCGGAGCCGCCGCGGGTGTCGAGGGCGGCGACCTCCTCCAGGGAGGCGAGGGAGACCTGGTCGGCCGAGGGATAGGAGAAGCGGACGTCGTCGAACTCGACGGCGACCGGGCCCTCGGGGACCTCGCGGGCGTCCGGCTTCTCCTCGATCAGCGGCTGGAGGTCCAGCACCTCGAAGACCCGCTCGAAACTGACGAGCGCGCTCATCACCTCGACCCTGGCTCCGGCGAGCGCGGTCAGCGGGGCGTACAGGCGGGTCAGCAGCAGGGCGAGGGAGACGACCGCGCCCGCCTGCAGGGTGCCGTGCAGCGCGAACCAGCCGCCGAGGCCGTAGACGAGGGCCAGCGCGAGGGCGGAGACCAGGGTGAGGGAGGTGATGAAGACCGACTGGGCCGTGGCCGTGCGGACGCCGATGTCACGGACCCGGGTGGCGCGGGCCGCGAACTCCGCCGACTCCTCCTCCGGGCGGCCGAACAGCTTGACCAGGGTGGCGCCCGGTGCGGAGAAGCGCTCGGTCATCCGGGTGCCCATGGCCGCGTTCAGCGCCGCCGCCTCGCGCTGCATGCGTGCCATCCGGGTGCCCATGCGGCGGGCCGGCAGCACGAACACCGGCAGCAGCACCAGCGCGAGCAAGGTGATCTGCCAGGACAGGGTGAGCATCACCGCGAGGGTGAGCAGCAGGGTGACCAGATTGCTGACCACGCCCGACAGGGTGTTGGCGAAGGCCCGCTGGGCGCCGATCACGTCGTTGTTGAGACGGCTGACCAGCGCTCCCGTACGAGTCCGTGTGAAGAACGCGACGGGCATGCGCTGCACATGATCGAACACAGCCGTTCTGAGGTCGAGGATGAGTCCCTCCCCGAGCGTCGCCGACAGGCGCCGGCCGAGGATGCCGAGCCCCGCCTCGGCGAGGGCGACCAGCGCGATGAGCAGGGAGAGCCGGACCACCGTGGCGGAGTCGTGCCCCGCCACGATCGCGTCGACGACGCGGCCGGCGAGCACCGGGGTGGCCACGGCGAGCAGGGCCGTGGCCACCCCGAGCAGCACGAACCGGACGATGCCCGCGCGGTGCGGGCGGGCGAAGGCGGCGATACGGCGCAGGGTGGCGCGGGCGAACGGACGGCGCTCGGCCTGTGCGCTCATGACACTGTGCAGCTGCATCCATGCAGTGGTCTCCATGCTCATGGGAACGAACGTAGAACCTCAAGCTTCGTTGAGGTCAATGTTCCTGTCTTTTCACCCGCCGTTGGTGCGGCGCGGAGAACCTCTGCTGATGTGACTGCCGTCCCGCTTCCCCCACCTCCCCGGGGACGTCTCCCCCGTCGCGTCCCCGTCCGCCAGGCGGTGTGCCTGGTGCCGCTCGCACTCGTCGCCGTGGTCGCCGTACGGAACCGTTCCCTGCTCGCCGAGGGCTTCGGCCAGCTGCGCACCGCCTCCTGGCCCTGGCTGCTCGCCGCGGCCGGCGCCACCTGTCTGACCTGGGTGGCCGCCGCGTTCACCCGGCAGGGCGCGGTGGTGCAGCCGCTGCCGAAGGGGCGGCTGCTGGCCACCCAGTTCGCTGCGGCCTCGGCCAACCATCTGCTGCCCACCGGGCTGGGCGCGGGCGCGGTGAACCTGCGCTTCATGACCGTGTGCGGGGTGCCGCTGGCCCGCTCCTCGGCCGCGCTCGCCCTGTACCTGCTGGCCGAGTCCGTGGGCCGGCTCGGTCTGCTGTCCGTGCTGCTGCTCGCCTTCCCCGACGCGCTGCGGCTCGGCCCCCTGCTGCCGGACGGCTCCGCCCTGCCGCTGCTGCTGGGCGCGGCCGGACTGCTGGTCGTGGCGGCGGCCGTCGTGTCCCTCGTACGACCGCTGCGCACGCGCGTGTACGCCTTCGTCCGCGACGCCCTCGGCGAGGCGCGGTCGGTGCACACCCGGCCGACCCGCGCCCTGGCCCTGTGGGGCGGCTCGCTGGCCTTTCCCGCGCTGCAGGCGGCCGGTCTCGCCGCGGTCGGCCAGGCGCTGCGGCTGCCGGTGCCGGTGGCGCACATGGCGCTCGCCTACCTCGCGGCGACCGTCGCGGTGGCGCTGGTGCCCACACCGGGCGGGCTGGGTTCGGTCGAGGCGGCCCTGATCGTGGCCCTGGTCGCGGTGGGAGGTCCGGCGGCGGTGGCCACGGCGGTGGTGCTGGCCTACCGCATCATCACCGTCTGGGTGCCGCTGCTGCCGGGAGCGCTGGCCCTGGGGGCGCTGGTCCGGTTCAAGGTCATCTGAGGCAGAGTGGCCTTCCGACCAGAACAAGGAGGGCTTCCCATGCCGGTCCGCGTGGAGCGCACGGAGTACGTCACCACGGTCGTCCTCTCCCGGCCTCGGGCCCGCAACGCGGTGGACGGTCCCACGGCGGCCGAACTCGCCGAGGCCTTCCGTGAGTTCGAGGCGGACGACCGAGCCCGGGTCGCGGTGCTGTGGGGTGAGGGCGGCACGTTCTGCGCGGGGGCGGACCTGAAGGCGATCGGTACCGGACGCGGCAACCGCGTGGCCGAGGACGGTGACGGCCCGATGGGGCCGACCCGGATGCGGCTGTCGAAGCCGGTGATCGCGGCGGTGGCCGGGCACGCGGTCGCCGGCGGTCTCGAACTCGCCCTGTGGTGCGATCTGCGGGTCGCGGAGGAGGACGCCGTGTTCGGGGTGTTCTGCCGCCGCTGGGGCGTGCCGCTGATCGACGGCGGCACGGTACGGCTGCCCCGGCTGATCGGCACCGGCCGGGCCATGGACATGATCCTCACCGGCCGCCCCGTACCGGCCCGCGAGGCCTGCGAGATGGGGCTCGTGAGCCGAGTGGTGCCGACGGGACGCGCCCGCGCCGAGGCAGAGGCGCTGGCCGCGGACATCGCCCGCTTTCCGCAGGCCTGTCTGCGCAGCGACCGCGCGTCGGTCCTGGACCAGGAGGGGCTGGACGAGGACACGGCGCTGCACAGGGAGATCCGGCACGGTATGGCCGTCCTGGCCGAGAGCGCGGAAGGCGCCGCCCGGTTCGCGTCGGGCGCTGGACGGCACGGCTCGTTCACGGATCTGTGAGGGGCCGCGCATGACAGGGGCGGTCGGCCCGCTCAGCCCACGCTCACCACGGTCTCGCCGGCCTCCGGGTCGACCCGGGTCGTCCAGCGTGCGGTGAGGGTCAAGGTGCGGTTCGGCAGCACGGTCCGCAGGCCCGGCCGCTCCCGGTGCAGGAGGCGGCCGTCCTGGTGGACCTGGAGGACGGGGCGGGTCAGCGGGGCGCTGGTGCGCAGGAGGTAACGGGCGGGCGGGGCGGCCGGGGTGATGCGGTTGGGGGCGATCCAGCGCAGCGGAGCCTCGGCGGCGAGCGGGACTCCCCGGTCCGGCCAGGGGGCGCCCGCCAGGAAGTCCAGGACGGCACCGGCCACCCGGGCGCCCTCGTCGGCCGCCGTGCCGGCGCGCTCGACGGCGTGCAGGACGTTCCCGGCGGCGAAGACGCCGGGACGCGAGGTGTGCAGCGCGCCGTCGACGGCGGGGCCTCGGGTGCCGGGGTCCAGGGCGAGGGCCCCGCGGCGGGCGAGTTCGTGGTCGGGGACGAAGTCTCCGGTGAACACGACGGTGTCGCAGGCCAGTACGGCACTACGGCCGTCGCGACGGCGCACGCGGACCCCGGACAGGTGGCCGTGGCCGAGGAGTTCGGTGACCGTGGTGTGCGTCAGCAGCGGAATGCGGTCGTAGAGCCGGGCCGAGCCGGCGCGAGCCCGGCCGGTCTGGGCCCGCGGGTGTTCCGTGACCAGCGCGACGACCTCGGCGCCGGCCGCGCGCACGGTGGCGGCCGCCGCGTACGAGACCTCCTCGGCGCCCACCACGACCGCGCGGGTGCCGATCTGCTGCCCGAACAGATGGACCGCCTGCTGGAGTTCACCGGTGGTGTAGACACCGGCGGGTCGGGTCCCGGGCACCAGCCGGGCGGTACGCGGGCGTTCCCGGGCACCCGTGGCCAACACGACCGCCCGCGCCTCGATGGTCTCGGGCCCTCCAGGAACGACGGCCGTGAGCACCGTACCGGCGCGCGATCCGGCGGCGCTGACCACCGTACCGGCACGGGATCCGGCGGCACCGGACACCGAACCGCCGGCGGGGTCGTCGGGGGCCGCGCCCGCCCAGTCCAGGACCGTCACCCCGGTCCGGATCGCCGCGCCCGCCCGCTCGGCGGCCTGCGTCAGCAGGCGGGCGTAGGCGGGGCCGGTCAGCGGACGCGTCCACGTGCCGAAGCCGCCGTGTGCGCAGTGCCGCGGAACTCCGCCCGCCTCGGCCTCCCGCTCCAGCACCTCCACCCGCCCGGCACCGGCGGCGGCCAGCCGTGCGGCGGCCGCGAGTCCGGCGGGGCCGGCGCCGACGACGAGGACGTCGACATGGCGTACGCAGGTCACGGCCGCCCCCTTCCGAACAGCTTCCGGCTCCGCACCGGTTCCCCGGCGCGCGACCCGGGTCGCGCCCGCGCCCCACCGGACCACTCTCCCTGCACCGCCTCCCCACCACCCGGCTCCCGTGTCACCGACTCGCCCTGGGAAACGCCCCGTTCGAACAGCTCCCGCACCGCCTCCCCACCAGACCGCTCCCCCCGCACCGCCTCCCCGCCCGCCGGCCCCCGTGCCCCCGACGCGCCCTCGGAAACGCCCCGTTCGAACAGCTCGCGCACCGCCGCCCCGCAGTAGAACCCCTGGCACCGGCCCGCCCGGGCGCGGGTGCGGCGGCGCAGGCCCTCCAGGGTGCGGGGCGGGATCGTACTCGCGAGGGCGTCCCGGATCTCGCCGCGGGAGACGCGCTCGCAGTGGCAGACGAGGGTGCCGTACTCGGGGTCGGCGGCGATGAGTTCGGGGCGCTGGTAGGGGCGTGGACCGGCCTCGCCGAGGTTGGGCATGGTCACCGGCTCCGGTTCGCGCACCGGGCCGAGGTCGAGTCCGGTGTCGGCCAGCAGGCCGGTGACATGGGCGGCGATGGCCAGGGACGCGGTCAGTCCGGTGGAGCGGATGCCGCCGACGGTGACGTACGCCTGCTCGGGGTGGGCGGCGATGCGGTAGTCCTCCCGTCCGGTGGCCGCGCGCAGCCCTGCGTAGACGGCGGTGACCTCCTCGTCCAGGAGGGCGGGCAGGATACGGCGGCCCTTGGCCCGCAACCCGTCCAGGCCGTCGGCGGTGGAGCCGGTGGCCCGCTTGTCGTCCAGGTCCTCGGCGGTGGGGCCGAGCAGCACGTTGCCGTGGACGGTCGGCGCGACCAGGACGCCCTTGCCGAGCGCGGTCGGGACGGGCAGCAGGATGTGCCGGACGAGCGGGCGGGCGAACTTGTCGTACACCAGGAGCTGGCCGCGGCGCGGGGTGACGGTGAAGTCCTCGTGGCCGAGCAGCCGGTCGAGGGTGTCGGCGTGCAGTCCGGCGGCGTTCACCAGGTAGCGGGCGCGCAGGGTGCCGCGGGAGGTGGTCAGCAGATGCCCCGCGTCCCGGATCAGGTCCTGCACAGCAGTGTTCAGATGCAGATCCACTCCGGCGCGGACGGCCTGGGTGGCGTACGCCAGGGTCGTCGTCCAAGGGCAGATGATGCTCTCGCCGGGCACGTGCAGGGCGCCGAGCGCTCCGGGGCCGAGGTGGGGCTCGCGGGCGTACAGCTCCTCGGGGTCCACTCGGCGCGTGTCGTGGTAGCCGTTGCGCTCGGCCTTCGCGGCCAGCCGGGGCAGGGCGGCGAGCTGCTCCTCGTCCCAGGCGACCAGCAGGGCACCGACGCGTTCGACGGGGATGCCGGCCTCGGCCGCGTAGGCGCCGAGCCGCTCGTGGCCCTCGCGGACCAGCCGGGCCTCCAGGGTTCCGGGGGCCGCGTCGAAGCCGGTGTGCAGGATCGCGGTGTTGGCCTTGGAGGTGCCCTGCCCGACGTCGTCCTGGGCCTCGACCAGGGCCACGCTCAGACGGGGGTGGCGGGCGAGTTCCCGGGCGATGGCGCAGCCGACGACCCCGGCGCCGACGATCGCGACGTCGTACGTCCGGGTGGGCAGCGGGCCGTCCGCGGTGACGGTCATGAGCCGAGCAGGGCCGCTACGGCGGCGCGGAATCCGGCGCGGCGTTCGGCGGCCTGGTCGGCGGTGATGCGGGGTTCGTACACGGCGGCGGGCTTCCAGTCGGGCAGGGCCTGTGCGACGCCCAGGGTACGGTCCGCGCCGAGGCGGGCGAGGGCGGCCGCGCCGAGTGCGGTCGCGTCGGGCAGCGCCGAGACCTCGACGGGGCGCTGCAGCAGGTCGGCCTGGGTCTGCATGAGCAGGGTCGAGCGGGTCAGGCCGCCGTCGACGCGGAGCGTGTCCAGCGGGCAACCGAGGTCGGCGGCGGCCGCGTCGGCGAGTTCGGCGACCTGGGCGGCGATGCCCTCGCACAGGGCGCGCACCAGGTGGCCGGGGCCGGTGTCGAGGCCGAGTCCGGTGAGCGAGCCGCGAAGGTCGCCGCGCCACCAGGGGGCGGCGAGGCCGGCGAGGGCGGGGACGAAGGTGACGCCGCCGCTGTCGGGGACGGCGCCGCCGACGGGGTCGAGGTCGGCGGCGGAGGAGATGACCCCGAGGTCGCAGAGCCAGCGGACGGCGGAGGCCGCGGTGTAGACCTGGCCGTCCAGACAGTAGGCGGTGGTTCCGGCGAGCCGCCAGGCCACGCAGCTGACCAGGCCGGAGGTGCCGCGCCGGGGCCGGTCGCCGGTGTGCGCGAGCAGGAACGCGCCGGTGCCGTAGGTGCACTTGGCGGCGCCGGGTGCGGTGACGCGCTGGGCGAGCAGGGCGGCCTGCTGGTCGACGATCAGTCCGGTGAGCGGGATCTCGCGGCCGAACGCCTTGGTGGTGCCGATGTGTTGGGCGTTGTCGGCCGGCTGCGGGAGCCGTTCGTCCGTAAGGCCGTACATCTCCAGCGCCCTCGGCGACCACTGCGCGCGGTCCAGATCGAGGAGCTGGGTACGGCCGGCGGTGGCGGCGTCGGTGGCGAAGGCGCCGGTGAGGCGGTGGACCAGCCAGGCGTCGGAGGTGGTGACGACGCCCTCGCGGGTGAGGTGGCGGCGGATCCAGGCCATTTTGGGCGCGGCGAAGTACGGGTCGAGGGGCAGCCCCGTCAGCCGGCGCAACTCCTCTCCGTGTTCGGCGAGTTCGGTGCACACGGTCTCGGCGCGCCGGTCCTGCCACACCAGGGCGTCGGTGAGCGGGCGGCCGTCGGCCGGGTCCCAGGCGAGGACGGTCTCGCCCTGGTTGGCCAGGCCCAGCGCCACGACGTCCGCGCCGGCCTCGGCGAGCGCCTGCCGGCCGGCGTCGACCACGGAGTCGTACAGCTCGGCCGGGTCCACCTCGACCAGTCCGCCGGGCAGATACCGGGGGCGGACCTCGGCGAAGGCGGACCCCAGGACGCCGCGTTCCGGACAGACCACCAGGGCCTTGGTGCCGGACGTGCCCTGGTCGACGGCGAGCACCGGACCGGTCATCGCGCCTTACCCCACTGTGCGCCGAAGATCACCACGCCAGCCTGCCGCCGCGGCGAGACGGCGTCAAGCACTCTCCGGTTCCCAACTGGCCTGTGTGGATAGTTGAGTTGACAACAATGGCAAGGCGGAACCCGCGCCTCTATAGTGACCGCCGACCAGCGCCCCACCCCTCGATCGCCGCCCACAGGAGGGCTGTTGCCACGCCACCCCGCCAGCTCGCCCGCGCGCCAGTGGCCCGGGGCAGACGGCTGATGGCCAGAGAAGGACCGCGTCCCTCCTACGACCCCGCCGGCCCCGACCACGCCCTGCGTGCCGCCCTCCAGGATCTGCGCACCGGCCGCTGGATGGCCATGCGCACGCTGCTCGCGGACACCCCGCCCGGCCGACGGTGGACCCAGCGCACCCAGGTCCTCGCGGCGGCCGCCGCCGGCACCGACGTGCTGCGGGCCTGGCTCACTGAGGAGCCGGACAGTGTCCACGCCGCGGTGATGCAGGCGCGGGTCGGGGTGGAACGGACCCTGCGCGCCCGGCGCGAACGGCACCGCCGGACCCACGAGTTGTGGATCGAGGCCTGGGACGCCGCCCAGTCCGCCACCGGGATCGCCCCGCAGGACCCGGTGCCCTGGGTGTGCCTGCTGGCGCTGGCCCAGCTGGATCCGGAGCAGCGCTGGGAGGAGCACCGGGTGCCCGCGCCCGAGCCGATGCTGCCGCCGGGACCCTGGGGGCTGCTGGCCGAGGCCCACAAGCGCGACCCGTACAACCGCGAGGCCCACCACCGGATGCTGCAGTTCCTGTACGCGCGCGGCGGCTCCGGCCGGATCGCGGAGGCCGCCGGCTACGCCCGATGGGCCGCCGGGCAGGCCCCGCCCGGCTCGGCACTGCATCTGCTGCCGCTCTACGTCCGCGTCGAGCGCTACCGGCGCGACAGCGGACACGACGCGGCGCTCGACCTGCACTGGGTGGCGGAGGACGCGGCCCGGGAGGCGCGGCGCGCCCTGCACTCCTGGTTCGAGCACGCGCACCACGCCGAACGCTCGCTGCCGGACCTCAACCACCTCGCCCACGCCCTGTGGGCGTCGCTGCAATTCCCCGACGCGGCAAGGGTGTTCGACGCCATCGGACCGTACTTCACGCCCCCGCCCTGGATGTACCGCACACCCGACCGCGACCGTGCCGTGGAGGTCTTCGTCCAGGCCCGGGACCGCTGCCGGGCGGCCGCGGACGGCTCCCGCACCTGAACGGCCCCTGTTAACCCCCTTGATCAGGAGGTCCCCCGCATGTCCCCCACCCCCGATCCCGTGCCCTCCCCGGGCCTGCCCCAGCAGGACGAGGAGCAGCGGCTGCGCGAACTCGGCTACCGGCCGGTGCTGGCCCGCCGTATGGGCGGCTTCGGCAACTTCGCGATCAGCTTCTCGGTGATCTCGATCCTGTCCGGCTGCATGACCCTGTACGGCTTCGGCCTGAACACCGGCGGCCCCGCCGTGATGCTGTGGGGCTGGGCGGGCGTCGGTCTGTTCGTGCTGTGCGTCGGCCTCGCGCTCGCCGAGGTCACCAGCGCCTATCCGACCTCCGGCGCGCTGTACTACATGGCCGACCGGCTCGGCGGCCGGCGCTGGGGCTGGTACACGGGCTGGCTGAATCTGCTCGGTCTGCTCGGTGCGATCGCCGGCATCGACTACGGCGCCGCGCTGTTCACCGGCGCGTTCGCCAACCTGCAGTGGGGCTTCACGCCGACGCCCGGCAGGACGATGCTGATCTTCTGCGCCATCCTGCTGCTGCACGCGGTGCTGAACCTGTTCGGCGTCCGTCTGGTCAGCCTGCTGAACTCGGTGAGCGTGTGGTGGCATCTGGCGGGTGTCGCACTCATCGTGGGCGCGCTCGCGATCGTCCCCGACCACCACCAGTCGGCGTCCTTCGTGTTCACCGAGTTCGTCAACGAGACCGGCTGGCACAATCCGATCTACGTCGCGGCGATCGGCCTGCTGCTCGCGCAGTACACGTTCTCCGGCTACGACGCCTCCGCGCACCTGTCGGAGGAGACCTCGCAGGCCTCGGTCTCCGCCGCGCGCGGCATCGTACGGTCCATCTGGGCGTCCTGGATCGCCGGCTTCGTGCTGCTCGCCGGTCTGACCTTCGCCATCCAGGACTACGACGCCACGCGCAACACCGCCACGGGTGTGCCGCCCGCGCAGATCCTGCTCGACGGCCTGGGCAGCGGCGGCGCCGGCGCGCTGCTCCTGGTGGTGATCGTCGCCCAGCTGTTCTGCGGCAACGCCGAGGTCGCCGCGGCCAGCCGGATGGTGTTCGCGTTCAGCCGCGACGGCGCGCTGCCCGGCTCGCAGCTGTGGCGCAAGGTGAGCGGCCGCACCCAGACCCCGGTCGCCGCCGTCTGGCTGTCCGTCGTCGTGGCCGGCGTCCTCGCCTTGCCGTCGCTGTACTCGACGACCGCCTACAACGCGGTGACCGCCATCAACGTCATCGGCATCACCCCCGCCTACGCCATCCCCGTGCTGCTGCGGCTGCGCGCCGGCGACCGTTTCCGGCCGGGGCCGTGGCATCTGGGACGCTGGAGCCGGCCGATCGGCTGGATCGCGGTGATCTGGGTGGCCTGTGTGACCGTGCTGTTCTGCCTGCCGCAGGCCTCGCCGGTCACCGTCGACACGATGAACTACGCGTCGGTGGCACTCGCCGTCGTCCTGGTCCTCGCGACCGTCTGGTGGTACGTCGCCCGCCGTTCGTACGGCACGCCCACCGCCGCCGCGTACGGCACCGGCCGCGACCAGGCCGAACTCGCGGAGGGCATCGTCTGAGCCACCCGCGCGAAGAGTTCCGGTCCAGGTGCGAACTGCCGTTCCGGATACGGCAGGATGGGCGATCGCGCCGGTCGACGGGGTTTCCCCGGCCGGCGCGATCGCACATCCCGCACATCGAGCAGGTGACAACGTGACGAGACTTCACAACCCCGCAGCAGAGGCGTGCCCCGGAGGTGTCCGGTGAACCGCGCGCTGACCCTGGACGACCTCGTCCTCGCCGGTATCTCCCTCGCGGCGGGCCTGTTGCTCGCCTTCATGTCCCGCACGCTGCTGCGCTGGCTCGCCAAACACGCCAAGCGGACCCGCTGGAGCGGCGACGACGTCATCGTGGACGCGCTGCGCTCGGTCGTGCCGTGGGCGGCGATCGCGAGCGGTGCGGCGGCGGCCGCGGCCGTGCTGCCGCTGACGCGGACCGTGCAGCACCACACCAACCAGGCCCTGGAGGTGTGGCTGATCTTCGTGGTGACGCTGTCCGCGGCCCGGGTGATCGCGGGCCTGGTCCGCACGGTCACCCAGTCCCGCTCGGGCGTGGCGGGCTCGGCGACCATCTTCGTCAACATCACCCGGGTCCTGGTCCTCGCCATCGGCTTCCTGGTGGTCCTGCAGACCCTCGGCATCTCCATCGCGCCCCTGCTGACCGCCCTGGGCGTCGGCGGTCTGGCGGTCGCCCTCGCCCTGCAGGACACCCTCGCCAACCTCTTCGCGGGCATCCACATCCTGGCCTCCAAGACGGTCCAGCCGGGCGACTACATCCGGCTCGGCAGCGGCGAGGAGGGGTACGTCGTCGACATCAACTGGCGTCAGACGACGGTCCGCCAGCTCTCCAACAACCTGGTGGTCATCCCCAACGGCCAGCTCGCCAAGGCCAACATGACCAACTACACGCATCCCGAGCAGCGGTTGACGGTGCTGGTGCAGGTCGGCGTCGGCTACGACGCCGACCTGGAGCACGTGGAGCGCGTGACGGCGGAGGTGGTCGCGCAGACCATGCGCGAGGTCGAGGGCGCCGTACCGGAACACGAGCCCGCCGTCCGCTTCCACACCTTCGGCGACTCCCGCATCGGTTTCACGGTGATTCTCGGCGTCGGCGAGTTCAGCGACCAGTACCGCATCAAGCACGAGTTCATCAAACGCCTCCACCGCCGCTACCGCGCGGAGGGCATCAGCATCCCGGCGCCCACCCGGACGGTGGCGCTGCAGCAGGGTGCGGTGGTGATCCCGCAGCAGCGCAGCGGGGAGGAGCTGGCGCCGGGGCCCGGCCGGGGCGACTAGGCCGGGCCCGCACAGGCCGGCCCGCACGACCCGGTGCCACTCCATGCGGTGCCGGTCGTGCGGGTCAGGACCCTGCTACGGACTCTCGGCGGATTCCCTGCCCTGGACCACGCACAGGGCCCAGATGATGAACCCGGACAGCGCGATCATCACCACGGACCACACCGGGTAGTACGGCAGGGACAGGAAGTTGGCGATGATCACCAGCCCGGCGATGCCCACGCCGGCGACGCGTGCCCACATCGACGGTGTGAACAGGCCGAAGCTGACGATCACGGCGACCGCGCCCAGGACCAGATGGATCCAGCCCCAGCTGGTGAGGTTGAACTTGAAGACGTAGTTCGGCGTCGTGACGAAGACGTTGTCCTGGGCGATCGCCATGATGCCCCGGAACACGCCGAGCAGCCCGGCGAGCAGCAGCATGACGCCCGCGAAGGAGGTCAGGCCACCCGCCCAGGCCTGCTTGGCGGTGCGGGTGTGGACATGGCCGCGGGGTGTCGTGGTCATAGGGGGCCTCGATTCGTTGGTGTCGTTCTCGTGGGCGCGGCTCAGCGCCCGGAGGAGGTGTGGACGTTCTGGGAGCGCCGGGCGGCGCCGGCGTCGCTGAGGACCAGTTCCTTGGCCCTGCGGAACTCGTCGTCGGTGATGTCACCGCGGGAGCGCATCTCGGAGAGCTTGGCGAGTTCGTCGGCGCTGCTGGTGCCGGTCCCGCCCTGCGCGGTCTGCCGGACGTAGGAGTCGAAGGCCTCCTGCTGGGCGCGCGCCTGCGCCACCTCCCGCTCCCCCATGCCCTTGCCGCGGGCGATCAGGTAGACCAGGACGCCCAGGAAGGGCACCACGACCACGAAGAGCGTCCAGCCGGCCTTGGCCCAGCCGCTCATGCCGTCGTCGCGGAAGACGTCGACGATGACCCGGAACAGCAGGACGAACCACATGATCCACAGGAAGAACACCAGCATGGACCAGAAGACACCCAGCACCGGATAGTCGTACGCGAGGTAGTTCTGCGCGCTCATGTCTTTCCTCCATCCAGGGCACCGGCTCACAGGGTTCGCCGGGCCCGTCTCTGCCGTTCCCACCGTGCACACGGCCCAAGCCGCACGTCCTCACCCGAGGCGGGTGATCGTGCGCCCGGGTCAGTCCATGGGGCCGGGAGCGCCCGGCAGCGCCCCGCTCCTGCGCACCGCGGCCCGCCAGGCGAAGGCGACCGCCAGCTCGACCAGGCCCAGCAGCACGAGCCACAGACCGAGCAGCCGGGTCAGCGCCCGCGCCGACTCGGCGGGCAGCGCCAGCACCGCGATCCCGGCCACGACGCCGAGCAGCGCGGCACCCAGGACGACACCCCGGTGCGGCAGGTCCCTGGCGGCGATCCCCGTGTAGAGGGTGAGCACGCCGGACACCAGCCACACGAGCCCGACGACCAGCGCCAGCGCGGTGATGGTCTGCAGCGGATGGCGCAGGCAGAGCACGCCGGCCAGGACGTACAGCACCGCGACCAGCAGTCCGGGCAGCCGGTCTCCGTGGTCCTCCCGAGCGAACGCCGTCACGAACCGGATCGCACCGCCGACCAGCAGGTAGAGGCCGATGATGACGGCGAGGACGTGCAGCGTCTCGCCCGGCCAGACGAAGACCAGCACGCCCGCTGCGAACGTCACGATCGCCGACGCCAGGATCCAGGTCCAGGAACGGGCGATCACCGTCATGGCCCGGGCGGGGCCGGTGCCCGCCTCGCCGGGCCGATACGACAGCCCGGCCCGCGGTTCCTGTCCACGCGGTTCGGTCATGGCTTCTCCTCGCATGCTCGGCACAGGCCGCGGACGGACTGCCCGCGGGCGGCCCGCGGCCCTGGAGCGGACAGCATTCCCGGGGCAGCCGGTGCGCCGGATCACCCGCCGTGGGTGATCCCTCCGCCCGGCCCGGGCGGTGGGCTGGGCGCACGGGCCCACGGCCCGGGTGCCCCCGTCCCCGCGAGAGCCGGGACCGGCGGCGGGAGGCAGGCCGCAGGACCAGGAGGACGGACCATGACCGCACCGAGTGCCGACACCGTCGCTTCGTCGCCGGCCGACCGGGCGGCCCGGGGCAGGAGCGCGCGCAGACGTGCGCCGCGCTCGAGCCACGGCGTGTTCGAGGCCGCGCCGGACCGGCCTGACGTGGTCGACGTCCTGGAGCGTCAGTCGGCCAATCGGGTGCCGGAGTTGGTGCCGATCCGCTACGGCCGCATGCTCGAATCCCCCTTCCGTTTCTACCGTGGCGCGGCGGCGGTCATGGCGGCGGACCTGGGCCCGCTGCCCGGGACCGGGCTCCAGGTGCAGTTGTGCGGGGACGCCCATCTGCTGAACTTCGGGCTGCTGGCCTCGCCGGAGCGGCATCTGGTGTTCGACATCAACGACTTCGACGAGACGTTCCCGGGCCCGTTCGAATGGGACGTCAAGCGGCTGGCGGCCAGTGTCGCCGTCGCGGGGCGGAACAACGGCTTCACGGTGCAGGAGCAGGACGACGCGGTGCGCACCTGCGTGCGGGCCTACCGGGAGAGGATGCGGGAGTTCGCCGGCATGCGCACCCTGGACATCTGGTACGCCCGGGACGACGCCGACCGGATCCGCGGGCTGCTGGCCGCCTCGACGGACGAGAAGAGCAGACGCCGTACGGCCGAGGCGGCCGCCCGCGCCCGTTCCCGGACGCATCTGCGGGCCTTCGCCAAGCTCACCCGGCTCACGCCCGAGGGCCGCCGGATCGCCGCGGACCCCCCGCTGATCACCCCACTGCGGGAGCTGCGCGGCGCGACCTCCCCCGGCGAGGAGGACAAGGAGCTCCAGGCGCTGCTGGAGTCCTACGCGCGCACCCTGCCCGCGGACCGGCGGCACCTGCTGCGGCACTACCGGCTGGTGGACATGGCGCGGAAGGTGGTGGGGGTCGGCGGTGTCGGCACCCGGTGCTGGATCCTGCTGCTGCTCGGCCGGGACGACGACGATCCGCTGCTGTTGCAGGCCAAGGAGGCACAGGAGTCGGTGCTCGCGGCGTACACGGCCGGCGAGCAGTACGACAACCAGGGCCACCGGGTGGTGGCCGGGCAGCGGCTCCTCCAGGCGGCCAGTGACATCTTCCTGGGCTGGACGCACGTCGTGGGCCTGGACGGGTGCGGCCGGGACTTCTACGTACGGCAGTTGTGGGACTGGAAGGGCAGCCCCCGGCCGGAGACCTGGGACCCGGATCTGCTGAACCTGTCCGGCCAGGTGTGCGGGGCCGCCCTGGCGCGGGCCCATGCGCGCTCCGGTGATCCCGTCGCCATCGCCGCCTACCTCGGCGGCGGCGACCGCTTCGACCGCGCGCTGACCCGGTTCGCGCAGGCCTACGCGGACCGCACCGAGCGCGACTTCGAGGCGCTGGGTGAGGCGGTGCGCTCGGGCCGGATCATGGCGGCCGATCGGTGAGGGACGGCCGCCCGGGCAGCCGGCGAGCGGCTCTCACTCCGGCAGCTGCCGCATCTCCACGACCCGGAGGCCCAGCGACTGGCAGCGGTTCAGCAGCCCGTACAGGTGCGCCTCGTCGATGACGGGACCGAACAGCACCGTCTGACCGGACATCGTCACATGATCCAGCTCAGGGAAGGCCTTGGTCAGGGTCTCCGACATGTGTCCATCGACGCGGATCTCGTAGCGCATGGGCCGTTCTCCCGCCGCGGGCCTGCTGCGGTCTCGTCCCCGATCCTGCTCCGCCCTGCTGCACCGGGCCTCACCCGGCACAGGTGATCCGGGGACGGGCCTCAGTGCGTCAGAGCGATCTTGAACGTGGTGATCGCCAGGCCGAGCAGCAGATTGACCGCGGCGGTGCCCGCCACCAGGCGCCAGGACGCGCCCGCCTGCCGTGCGCCGGCCGCGGACCAGCCCACCTGGCCGGCCACGGCGACGGCGACCGCCAGCCAGACCGCGCCGTCGACGTCCAGGCCGAGCAACGGGCTGACGGCGACGGCGAGGGCGGGCGGGACGGCCGCCTTGACGATCGGCCATTCCTCCCGGCACACCCGCAGGACGGTCGGCCGGTCCAGTGCCCGTTGGGCCAGACGGGCGCCGAACAGCTGGGCGTGGACGTGCCCCACCCAGAAGACGAGGCCGGTGAGCAGCAGCAGGACGACCAGTTCCACGCGGGGGAACTCCCCCAGCGCGCCGGCGCCGATCACCACCGACGCGGCGAGCATCGATCCGTAGACGGCACCCGTGTAGTCGGCGTGGGCACGGCGCTCGGCACGGCGCTCCCGGGCCTCGGTGCGGCCGGTGGAAGACATCGCCGTGGCCTTCGTGCTCACTCCGCGGCGCCGGCCACGCCGGCCGGTGCGCCGCCCTCCGCCGACTGCGGCCGGCGGGCCGGCGCGGTCGGCAGGTGCGGGGTGACGAGGAGGCTGGCGAGGGTGACGCCTCCGGTGGCGAGGATCGCCGCCTTCAGACCGTCGAGTTGTGCCGAGGCGTACGAGGAGGTGAGGGCGTCGACCTCGGACGGTGGCAGTCCGGCGCGCTGGGCGGCCGAGCGCACCTGGTCGGTGGGCACGAAGCTGATCCCGGCCTCCAGACGGACACCGGTCTGCTGCCGGGTCTCGGCCGACAGCTGGGGATGGCTCTCCACCCCGGCGGTGAACGCGTGCGCCAGCGCACCGATGAGTATCGACCCGATGAGCGCGGTACCCAGCGCCGAACCCAGGTTCTGCGCCGTGAACTGCAGGCCGCCGACCTCGCTGCGCTCCGCCTCACCGGCACTGGACTGGACGACGTTGCCCAGTTGGGAGGCGAGCAGCCCCATGCCGATGCCGAGCACCGCCATGGCGCCGGCGAACTGCGCGTTGTCGATCTTCGGTTCGATGCCGGCGAGCAGCCAGGCGATGGCCACGGCCAGCGTCAGCAGGCCCAGCCGGACGACCCGGCGCGGCCCCATGGTGCGGCCGAGGCGGGCGGCGCCGAGGGAGGTGACGAGCATCGTGACGGACACCGGCAGCAGCCGCAGCCCCGTCTGGAAGGCGTCGAATCCCTGCACCACCTGCAGGTACAGCGGGATGGTGAAGAACAGGCCGAGCAGGATCAGGTTCTGGCTCAGCAGGGTGAGCAGACCGGAGCGCAGGGGCGGCCGGCCGAACAGGGACAGGTGCACCAGGGGGTCGGTGCCCGCGGCCTCCCGTCTGCGGTCCCAGCGCACGAACAGGGCCAGCACGGCCACCCCGGCGGCGACGACGAAGAGGGTGGGCGAGAAGCCCAGCACGGTGAAGGGCGGGTTGCGCGGGTGCACCCAGCCCCAGGTGCTGCTCTGCAGCACACCGAGCACGCCCAGTCCCAGTCCGCCTGCCGAGAGCCCCGCACCGACCACGTCAAGGCGGGGCGGCGGTCCGGTCCGCGCGGCCTCCTTGATCACCCGGTGGCACAGCAGGACGGCGAGGACGACCACGACCTCGCCCGCGAAAACGAGCCGCCAGGTCAGATACGTCGTCACCCAGCCGCCCAGCAGCGGGCCGACCGCGATGCCCGCACCCGCCAGTCCGCCGATCACGCCGTAGGCGACGGCCCTGTCCTTGCCGCGGTAGGCCTCGGCGACCAGGGCCGCCATCGCGGGCAGCACCATCGCGGCGCCGAGTCCCTCGATCACCGACCAGCCGAGGGCGAGCACCCACAGGGTGGGCGCCAGGGCGGTGAGCGCCGAACCGGTGCCGTAGACGATCAGGCCCAGCAGGAACAGCCGGCGGCGGCCGTGGATGTCGCCGAGCCTGCCCCCGATGATCATGAACGCGGCCATGACCAGCGCATACAGCGTGATGACGGCCTGGATGGCGGTGACCTCGGTGTGGAAGTCCTCCACCAGTCGGCTGATGGAGACGTTCATGACGGACGTGTCGAGGACCATCAGGAACTGAGCCGTCCCGAGCACCATCAGAGTGCGCCAGTGTCCCATGGTGTCCACCACCTCGCCGCGTGCTCCCGCCACCCTCAGGGAAGCGGGCGGTACCGGTGCGCGCCTCACCCGTCACGGGCGAGACGCCCGGCCGCGGTCAGATCAGCCCGTGCTCGCGGGCCCGGCGCACCGCCTCGGCGCGTCCGTTCACCCCGAGTTTGCGGTAGGCGCTCTTGAGGTGGGTCTTCACCGTGTTGACCGAGACGTACAGGTCGGCGGCGATCTCCTCCGTGGACATCAGGTCGGCCAGCCGGTCCACGACCTCGCGTTCGCGCCCGCTCAGCTCCTCGACGACCGGGGCCGAGGGGGCCACGGCCGTTCCCGGACCACCGGGCGAGGCCGGGCCGCACGGGGTGAGCCAGCCCGCGGCCAGGCCCTGCAGCGGCGGTGTGTCCAGCAGGTTCCGGATCCGCGGTCCGGCTTCGCGGAAGGGGCGCCGCAGCCGTTCCCGCCGGGCCTCCCGCAGGGCCCGGGCGAGCAGTGTGCGCGCGGTGGCGACGTCGGACTCCTCAGTGGCCTCGGCGCGCACCAGCGCGGCCCGGACGGTCGCTCTCGGGCCGGTGCGGCCCGGTGTCCGCATGTGGTCGAGCAGATCGATCGCCGTTTCGTGGTCGCCCGCCGCGAACCGGGCCCAGGCCAGCTCCGCCGCGCACACGGGTTCACCGTCGCAGGAGACGTCGTCGAGCACCTTCAGGGCGCTGTCCGGGCGGCCCTCGGCCAGATGGGCCGCGGAGGCGACCAGCGCCGTCTGTGCCTCCGCCCAGGGGGAGGTCACCAGGGCCGGTACGCCGAGGTCGGCCGCCGCCGCGGCGGCCCGTGGCTCGCCCCGCGACAGCAGCAGCCGTGCCGTGGCGAGGGACCGGAAGGCGGCCGTCACCGGATCGCCCGGGGTTTCCCAGTCCGCCACCTCGTCCAGAAGGGCACGGGCCTGGTCCAGTTCGCCGCGATCGACGGCCACGGCCGCCAGCACCAGCCGGCCGAGGCCCGAGCCGCAGGACCGGGGGCGGCCGAGGCCGTACTTCTCCGCTTCCCGCAGGGCCGCCCGTGCCTTGCGCTCCGCCGCGCACAGCCAGCCGTTGAGGTAGTCGATCAGCGCCAGCTGTGCGAGGGAGTCCTCGCGTGGCAGCGCCGTGGAGACACCGCTGGGGTATCCGGCCACCTCGGACAGGGCGGCGCGCGCATCGTCGAAGCGTCCGGCCCACAGCCGGACCGCGCCCAGGTGGGTCAGCAGCAGGGCGGTGAACTCGGGGTGCTTCTCCAGCAGCCGGGCGGAGACCTCGCCCCGCAGTTTCCCGGCCGTCGCCACGGCCTGCTCGGCCAGGCCGGGCGAGCCGGTCAGCCGGGCCGCCAGGGACTGCAGCAGCACACAGCTCAGCCGGCCCGCGGGGTCCGTCTCCGCGGCGAGGCGCTCCTCGGCGCGGCGCAGATGGACCAGGCCGCGGGCCACGTCGTACCCGGACAGTTCGCACGCGGCGCGCACGAGGTCGGCCGCCGCGGTCGTCGCCTCGGGCCCCATACGGGAGAACAGCTCGACGAGGTCGCTCGCCCGCAGGCCGGTGAAGAGCTGGCCGATCGCCAGGTCGTCGACGAGGGCCTGCGCGGTGAAGTTCCAGTCGCCGGCCGCGGCGCCGTGCGCCAGTGCCTCGGGCAGGGCGCCGGAGTCGCGCAGCCAGTGCGCGGCGCGCCGGTGGAGTTCGGTCTCGAGTCCGGGCGAGCGGACCCTGAGATGGACCCGGAGGATCTCGCCGAACAGCGGGTGCAGGCGGTACCACGAGTGCCCGAGGTCCTCCACGAACGCGTTCTGGCCGTGCAGTGCCGCGAGGGCCTGTTCGGCGCCGCCGCGCCCGGTCAGCTCCGCCACCAGTGCCGGGGTGAACCGCTCCACGACGCTGACGCGCAGCAGGAGGTCCTGGGTACGGGCCGGCTGCCGTTTCAGCACCTCTGCCAGCAGGAAGTCGGCGATCGGGCTGCGGCCCGCCTCGAAGTCCTTCAGATACGTCTCGGGGTCCGGGCTCTGCCGGGCGGCCAGGGCGCACAGGCGCAGCCCGGCGGCCCAGCCCCTGGTGCGCTCCACCAGGGCACGGGTGGCCGCCGCGGGAAGCCGCAGCCCGTGCAGGTCCAGGAGCGCAGCGGCCTCGTCCACGGTGAAGGCCAGCTCGGCGTCCCGGATCTCCGTCATGGCCCCGGCCGCCCGGTAGCGGTGCAGCGGCAGCAGCGGCTCGGTGCGGGTGACGAGGACCAGGCGCAGCCCCTGCCCGGCGTGGTGCAGGACGAACTCCAGCTGTTCCGCGGTCCGTGCGGAGGTCACCCGGTCGAACTCGTCCAGTACGAGGACGACGGGCCGCTCCCGCCCGCTCAGTTCGTCGGCGAGACGGGCCAGCAGCCTGTGGTCCACGCGATGAGCCTCACCGGGGCAGCCGAGGTCGGCCGGGAGCGATACCCCGGCGGCCCGCAGGGCCTGGAGCACGTAGGCCCAGAAGACTCCGCAGCCCTGGTTCCCCGCCTCGTTGGTGAACCAGGCGACGGGTTGTCCGAGCCGGGCGGCCCAGTCCGCGACCAGCAGGGTCTTGCCCGCGCCGGCCGAGCCGTTGACCATCGTCAGGGGAGTCCCGAAGGCCTGGTCGAGGCGTTCGGCGAGCCGCGGGCGGCGCAGGAACGTGACCGGCGTGGCCGGCAGGGCGAACCGGGTCTGCAGAAACGGCTCGCCCAGGGGATCGACATGCGTGACGGCCGGTCCCCTCGTCTGCTTCTGCCGCGTGGTCACAGGGTCACCGCCCTGTCGTCGGGCCTGCGGAGCGGGCTCCACTCGATCAGGATCCCAGCTTTCCGGCCCTTCCGCAGATCGCGCAGGGCCGGTCGGCCTGTCCACGCCGTGGTGTGATGGACCACGGTCACCGGAGCGTGCTGCGGTCAGCGCCGGTCCCCCGCCGGACCTGGCTTGCCACGCGCTGCGTCGAGCTGGACGCGGCCCGCGGCCGCCAGCAGCGTGAGCACCGCCAGGACGGCGAGCAGTACGAGGACCAGCAGCAGGACGGTGAGCACCGTCGGATGGTTCCAGAGCGCGAAGACGAGCGCGACGATCAGCAGGGCGAGCAGCGTGACGGCCCGGCGGTAGGCCAGCGCGTACGCGCCGACGCGGCCGGCGCTGATGTGATGGCCGGCCGCCCAGCGCGCCGCGGAGTCCGCCGTGTGGTCGGAGTAGCCGCGGACGGCCACGGGCAGCCGGCCCGGACCGACGAGATAGGCGCCGAGGGCGATGACGATGCCCAGGACGACGGCCGTACGCAGGCTGACCCGCAGAAAGCGCAGCAGGGTGTCGAAGACGGCGGCCGCCGCGGCCCTCGACTGCACCTGGGGCGGCAGGTGGTCGAGGTAGTAGTCGCGGGCCACGACCAGGCCGACGGCCACCACCAGGCAGGCGAAGGCGGCGCCCAGCGCGGTGCGCGCCAGGGCCCGGCGCCGGTGGCGGGCCAGGAGCACCCCGGCGGCGCCGAAGAGGACGACGAGCACCGGGAACCAGTTCCCGACGATGTCGAGGAGGCGGGCGCCCTTGCGGAACTTGGCGAGCTGGTCGGAGTGGAACAGCACCAGTTGCTTGTTCACCTGCGGGATCCTGGCGGCGGGTTTCAGGCCGGCGTCGACGAGCTCGTTCTTCACCCGGTCGACGGCGGTGCCCACGTCCAGGGTGACGGTGCCGTCGCTCACCCCGAACGCCCCACGTCCCTTGCCGGTCAGGGCGTGTACGACGGCGTTGTGGGCGGCGCGGTTGGCCTCGCGCCACACCGTGGCGAAGGCGCCGCTGCGGACGACGCGGGTGGCGATCCTGGTCACGGCCGTGTCGACGGCGGAGTCGATCTGCGGTCCGAGCCGGCTGACCGCGTCGGCGGCGAGCGGCGGCAGGCCCTGGGACTGCAGCCAGTGGGCGATGTCCCCGGCGACCCGCTTGCCGTCGACATGGGCTCCCACCGCCTCGGTGATCCGGTGGACCGCCGCGTCCTGGACGGCGGGGTCGGTGGCGAGCGGCGCGACCGTGGACACATAGCGGTCGGTGTCGAGCGCGATGTCGTGCACCCAGGTCGCGAGCAGCGCGACCGGTACGAGGATGCAGGTCAGCACGATGAGCACGGCCGAGGCGGTGCTGCGCCCGACGCGACCGGCGGCGGAGCCCGCGGCGCGGCCCGCCGGCGGCTCTTCAGGGCCCGACGGAGGTGGCACCGGGTAGGGCCGCTGCGGGTCCTGGCCCGGCCGGTCCGCCTCCCCGCCCGGCGGGTCCGAGCCGCTGTCCGGCCGGTGCGCGGCCGGGTCCGGCCCCTGCGCGTCCTCCGGCCGGTGCGGCGCGGCCCCGTCCCATCCCTGTGCGTCCCCCGGCCCGTGCGGGTCCTCCGGCCGGTGCGGCGCGGCCCCGGCCCGTCCCCGCGCATCCTCCGGCCCGTGCGTGACCCCTTTCCGGCCCCGCGCGTCCCCCGGCCGGTGCGGGTCCGGCTGCGGCCGGTCCGCGCCCGGATCCGGCCGATCCGCGCCGCTGTCCGGCCGGTGCGCGGCCGGGTCCGGCCCCTGCGCGTCCTCCGGACGGTGCGGTGGGGCCCCGTCCTGTCCCCGCGCGCCCTCCGGCCCGTGCGCGGCCCCTTTCCGGCCCCGCGCGTCCCCCGGCCGGTGCGGGTCCGGGTCGGGTGGCTGCGGGTCGGGCGGCTTGGTCACGGGACCTCCGGTGCGGTGGTTTGCCTGAACACCCCCATTGCCTCAGCCTCGTGGCCTCTGCGCGCGCCGGGTGGACCGGACGGGCGACACCGCACCCCCAGGCGAGGCTTCACGAGC
Organism: Streptomyces sp. NPDC030820; assembly: GCF_055572075.1. Lineage (NCBI taxonomy): Bacteria > Bacillati > Actinomycetota > Actinomycetes > Kitasatosporales > Streptomycetaceae > Streptomyces > Streptomyces sp. NPDC030820. Next base: position 400,446 of record NZ_JBVIEB010000003.1, on the reverse strand, counting down.
CCCGCGCCGCGCGGTCGCGCCGCGGAGGCGGGCTGCCGAGGCGACCCGCCAGGAAGGGCTCCTGCGCCAGTACGGCGCCCACGCTGACGGCGACGGCCGCGGCGACGCACACCACGATCAGCCAGGACAGAAGCACGAACACGGATCCCACGGGGCCGTAGTCGGCGAGGGCCCGGTCGAGGGCCCGCGGCATGTACACACGCGCCGTCACCGCCAGCGTGGTGAGGACGGTCGCCGTGATCAGGGCGCCCGGCAGCAGGGGCTTCCAGCCGACCAGGCCGCCGAGCAGCAGATGCTGGGTCCACCACCACAGACCCACCTGGCTGACCCAGGTGAGGGGGATGCCGAGCCAGACGCCGGCTCCGAAGCCGTCACGCAAAGGGCCCTGGAGCACCAGGACGCCGATCCACAGGCCCAGCCAGGCCAGCCACCGCCAGGGGGCGATCCGGGTTCCGGTGCGCGGGATCTCCCAGGCTCGCTTGCACAGCCGTTGCATCGCCCGGCTGACGGCGGTGGCCGACAGCAGCACCATCAGTCCGCCCACCAGGCCGGTGGTCTGCTTGAGGTCGCCGGAGGTGGGCTGGAGCGCCTGCTCCAGCTCGGCACGCGCCGCGCCCGTCAGCCCGAAGAGCGCTGTCACGGATGCGATCAGCTGGTGGCGCACCCCCTCCGGAGCGTATGCCGCAACGACGAACAGCAGGGGGACCGCGGTCAGGAAGCACTGTGCAGCCAGGCGCGTACCGGAGTCGAAGATGTTCACGGACACGATGCGGTCCGCGAGATGGGTGACCACGGGGAACCGGCTTTCCGCCCGCCGGTGCACCGACTTCGCCCAGGCGGTCAGCTGCTGAGCACGCTGTGCCGTCGCCATCAGGGTCCCGTGGGGCAACTCTGCGGGAACGCCCGGCCCCCGCCCGCTGACGACACCCCGACGGTCGGCATGACATGGCTCCTTTCGCTGGGACCAGGGTGGAGGGCTCGCTGGGACCAGGGTGGAGGGCCGAGCGTCCCGCGGCACCCGGGGGCGTCCGGTGGGCCGCTGCCCGCCGCCCGCTACATATGCGGGCCGTCGCGCCGCATGGTGGACTGGAAGGCAACGAGGGGCGACGGGCGGGCGAGCGGTACCGACTCCCCTGCGCCTCATGAGGAGAAGTCATGGACAGCGTCGAAGAGATGGGGCCGGTCGACTACCTGGTCATCGAGTTCCCCGGCAACCGAATGACGGGAGAGGCGTTCCCGCTGCTGGTCGATCTCGTCGACCGCGGGATCGTCCGGATCATAGACCTCGCCTTCGTTCGGAAGGAGACGGACGGCTCGGTCGTCGCTCTGGAGTTGCAGGACGTCGGCGACGAGACCGATCTGACGGTCTTCGAGGGAGCCTCGGCCCGCGTGCTCGACCAGAGCGACCTCGACGAGGCGGCCAACGCGCTGGAGCCGGGCAACTCGGCCGCGGTGCTGATCTACGAGAACCTGTGGGCCGCTCCCCTGGCCGGCGCGCTCAGGCGCAGCGGGGCACAGCTCGTCGCGAGCGGCCGCATTCCGGTGCAGGCCTTGCTGGCGGCATTGGACGCCACGGAGGAGACGGTGCCGCCCGGCGGCTCCGCGGCCGCCTGAACCGGAGTGTGCCGCATCCGGCCGTATCGACCCATGGGAGATGACCGAACATGCCCGGACTGCTTCGCGGCGTCGCCCGCACGGCCGTCGTCGCCGGCACCGCCACCGCCGTGTCCAACCGTGTCTCACGACGGCAGGCCGGCCGGTGGGCGCAACAGGACTACGAACGGCAGCAACAGTACGAGCAGCAGTACGCACAGCCGCAGTACGAGCAGCCGCAACAGGCGGCACCGCCCGCTCCCGCCGCACCGTCGGCCGCAGCCGCCGACGACATGACCGCGAAGATCGATCAGCTCAAGCAGCTGGCGGATCTGAAGGCCCAGGGAGTCCTGACCGACGAGGAGTTCGCGAACCAGAAGCGCCTGCTCCTGGGCTGAGCCGCGTCCCCACGACGTACGCTCGGCACAGCATGACCTCCTCGCCCGACCCGCGTTCCCTGGACCAGCGCCTCGACGCCCTCGCCCGGCAGCCGTTCCGGGCCAGGTTCCGTCTGCGCGGCCGGGACCGGGCGACCGCCGAGCTCAGGGGCCCGGCGACGATCCGGTGGCACGCCTACGACCTGATCGCCAAGCGGCTCGCGCCCGCCGAGCCGTACAAGGACGGCAGGCAGACGCCGTATCGCGGTCACCCGGTCTTCGTCGCCCAGCACGCGACGGCCACCTGCTGCCGGGGCTGTCTGGAGCGCTGGCACGGGATTCCCAAGGGACGGGTGCTGACCCGTGCCGAGCATGTGTACGTGGTGGATGTGATCTGCCGGTGGATCGAGCGGGAGATGACGGACGGGACCGGTCCCGGCCCCGCCCGCCGGCGCTGATCACGGCGCCGGCCGAGAACGTCGCGTCAGCGCGGGTCGCGGAGTCCGGCGACGAGGAGCGTGACGAGTCGGCGCGCGTCGTAGCGGGGATCGTCCTCGGCACCGATGCAGAGGTTTCCGATGCCGCGCATGAGCTGGTAGGCGTCGATGCCGGGGCGGATCTCGCCGGCCGTGGCGGCGGCGTCGAGGAGTTCGGTGCACACGGGCAGGAGGCGGTCGAGGAAGTAGGCGTGCAGCGTCTCGAAGCCGGGGCTGTCGGCCTGCATCGCGGCGGCGAGTCCGTGTTTGGTGACCAGGAAGTCGACGAAGAGGTCGACCCACCGCGCGAGCGCGGCGTGGGGTGTCGGGCCGGCCGCGAGCAGCGCCGGACCGGCTTCGGCGCAGGCTTCGACCTGGTGGCGGTAGACGGCGATGACGAGGTCCGCCCGGGTGGGGAAGTGGCGGTAGATCGTGGCCACCCCGACGCCGGCCTCGGTCGCGATGTCGCGGACCGGCGCCTCCACGCCGGACGTGACGAAGACGGCGGCAGCCGCGTCCAGCAGGGCCTGCTGGTTGCGCCGCGCGTCCTTGCGCTTGGACCGGGCCGAACTGCCCGCCGTCTGGCCGCTGTCGTTCACCGCGGCACTCCTTCCGTCGACAGACCTTGAAATACGGAACCGTGTTCCGTATCGTAAGTGGAACAAGGTTCCGTTTCATTCATGATGACAGACCGGACGGCCGGCGGCTGCCCGCTGCCGTCATCCCGCTCCACCCCGGGACGAAGCGAGCGACCGGCCGCACCCGGAGCCGGTGCGGCCCACACGAGAAGGCACTCCTCACCCCATCCTGCCCGGCCTTCGGCGACGCCGACGGCCGGGCCCACGAACCCCAGAGTGCGAAGGCACTGAACGGAAGGCACCTCCATGTCCGAATCGAGCGTCCCGAACGAGCACAGGTCCGCGGGTGCGCCGGTGACGGTGATATCCGCGAGGCCGGTCGTCCTGTCCGCCCCGGGCCGGGGCGAGGACCTCCAGGTCCGCGTCTCCGCCCCGGCGGCCGGCGGCGACCTGCCCGTGATCGTCTTCTCCCACGGCTATGGCCGGTCGATGGACGGCTACGCCCCGCTCGCGGACCATTGGGCCGCGGAGGGCTTTGTGGTCGTCCAGCCCACCCACCTCGACTCCCGCACGCTCGGTATCCCCGCCGAGGACCCCCGCACGCCCCGGATGTGGCGCCACCGCATCGAGGACCTCACCCGCGTGCTCGACGGCCTCGACGCCCTCCAGGCGGCCGTGCCGGGCCTCGCCGGGCGCCTGGACCGTGACCGTATCGCCGTGGCCGGCCACTCCTGGGGCGCCCAGAGCGCGAGCGCCCTGCTCGGCGCACGCGTCCTCGACGCCGACGGCACACCTGGCGAGGACATGTCCGACCCGAGGGTCAAGGCGGGCGTGCTGCTCGCTCTGACCGGTCTCGGCGACGACCTGACGCCGTTCGCCGCCGAGCACTTCCCCTTCATGAAGCCGTCCTTCGCCACCATGGCTGCCCCCGCCCTCGTCGTCGCCGGCGACAAGGACCAGTCCCACCTGTCCACGCGCGGACCGGACTGGTTCACCGACCCCTACACCCACAGCCCCGGCCCCAAGAGCCTGCTCACCCTGTTCGGCGCGGAGCACTCGCTGGGCGGCATCCCCGGCTACGAGGTAGTGGAGACCACCGACGAGAACCCCGCACGCGTCGCCCTGATCCAGCACCTCACAACGGCCTTCCTGCGCAGTGCCCTCCTCGGCGAGGACGGCGACTGGAAGGCGGCGGCCACCGCGCTGGAGGAAGGCCCCGACCCGCTGGGGACGCTGCAGAGCAAGTAGGCGAGCCCCACCCAGGCCGCCGCGCTGTCCGGGGACGGGGGCCGCCCGCACGGGGCGGCCCCGGAGCACCCGCCGACACGGCCGCCGCTCCTTTCGCATATGAGCGTCACGGCATCGAAAAGGACGCAACGTCAGATGACGCAACCCCTTCCTGTCCGCTTCTGCGAGGGCTGGCCCCTGCTTGCCACCCTCACCGCGCACACCCGACGCCCGCGCCTGGGCACGCTCGTCACCAGCAACCGCTTCCGGCCGCCCGCGCCGACCTGTGGAACATCCCGGGCGGCGACGTCGACGACGCCGTCCGGCGCAGCGCACTGCCGAGATCGGCCACGACCCCGCCTCCGTCACGCGCGCCATCGTGCTGCCGGTCTCCTACGGCAACCCCGCGGCGACCCGGAACGCGATCGGCAGGGCGACCGGTGCCGGCTTCCGCCACGTCATTCTCGGGCCGCCGGCGCCCTGTCCCGCGGGCGTCGCCCGGTGGGTCGCCGACTAGCTCATCACTGCCTCGGCCGGGGAACACCACTCGGCCTGAGCGCACACGACACGTTTCCGAAAGGGCAAGCAATGATCCTGGTCACCGGAGGTCTCGGCTTCATCGGCTCGCACACCGTGCGCGCTCTGCTCGACCTCGGCGAGGGCTGCGTCGTGGTCCAGCGCCACCCCCGCGAACTTCCCGACTTCCTCGACCCTGCGCACGTCACCGTGGAACAGGCGGACATCACCGACCGCGAAGCGCTCCTCACCATCGGCCGACGCCACACCATCACCGGCATCGTCCACCTCGCCGGCTCCTACCCCTGGCTCCCCGCCCCCACCGAGGCGGTCGAGGCGACCCGGCGCTCCCTCGGCGGAATGCTCAACATCGCGCAGGCGGCGCAGGAATGGGGCGTAGGACGCCTGGGCGTCGCCAGCACCATCGGCGTCTACCTCGGCGCCGGACACGACAGCCCGCTCCGCGAGGACGCCCCGCTGTCGATGACCGCACCCGTCTCGATCCCCACCTTCAAGAAGATCGGCGAGCTGCTGAACGGCTTCCTCGCCGACACCACCGGCCTCGACATCGTCGACTACCGGATCTCCGGCACCTGGGGCCCTCTCGGCCACCCCGACCCGTTCTTCGCCGCCCCCGCCCTCATCCACGCCGCCGCCCACGGCACCGCCCTCGACCTCTCCCACCTCGTGGGCCCGGCCCATGCCGAGGACGGCATCGACCTCAGCTACGTCAAGGACACCGGACGGGCCATCGCTCTCCTCCAGCTCGCGGACAAGCTCAACCACCGCACGTACAACGTCGGCTCCGGCCGGGCCACCACCAACGCCGAGCTCATCGCAGCGATCAGGAAGACGGTCCCCGACGCCCGGATCGACCTCCCCACCGGAGGCGAGGCACCGCACCTCGTGCTCGACATCGCCCGGCTGACGGCGGACACCGGCTACCGGCCCGCGTACGACACCGAGCGAGCCGCCGCCGACTACATCGCCTGGCTGCGCGCGGGCAACAAGAACTGAGCCGGCCGACACAGGCAGGGGAAGGCGCCGAGGCGGTCCTCCAGCCGGTCACGAGACCGGGGGTGAGCGCGAGGGCCGGTTCCAGGGCGGCGGCGCGGGCCGAGGGGACCACGTAGCGCAGGGGCAGGCCGTGCGGCCCCTGCCGGCCGGCCTGGACCGCCACGGCCGTGCGTGCCGCCGATGTCGTGCGCGCCGCCGACGCCGGTGCGGAGGGACGCCCCTGGGCCGGTGCGCCCACCGTCAGTGCCGCCGCCGTCCCCATGAGCGCGGCCGCCGGGGCCGTCACTCTGCTGGGATATCTCATGGTTCGCGGGTGATCGTTTGTCATGACCGCCAAAGCCGGCTTCCGGTTGCGCCGACCCGCCACGTCTTCCCGGCCGGGACCCCTGTCGAGCCGGACCCCATCACGAGATATCTTGATGTCGAGCAATGTTGCAGACGTGGAGCGGAGCACCCGGTGACTGACTCGACCATCATCTACACCTACACAGACGAGGCCCCGGCCCTGGCGACGCATTCGTTCCTGCCGGTGGTCCAGGCGTACGCCTCGCAGGCCGGTGTGCCCGTGACGACCCGGGACATCTCGCTGGCCGGACGCATCATCGCCCACTTCCCGGAGTACCTGAACGAGGACCAGCGCGTCCCGGACGCCCTGGCCGAGCTGGGTGACCTGGCCAAGACCCCCGCGGCCAACATCGTCAAGCTGCCGAACATCTCGGCGTCCATCCCGCAGCTGCGCGCCGCCATCGCCGAGCTGCAGGGCAAGGGCTACGCGCTGCCGGACTACCCGGACGACCCGAAGACCGACGAGGAGCGCGAGATCCGCGCCCGCTACGACAAGGTCAAGGGCTCCGCCGTCAACCCGGTGCTGCGTGAGGGCAACTCCGACCGCCGCGCCCCGGCCTCGGTGAAGAACTACGCCAAGACCCACCCGCACCGCATGGGTGCCTGGACCCCCGAGTCCAAGACCAACGTGGCGACCATGGGTGAGAACGACTTCCGCTCCACCGAGAAGTCCGTCGTCATCGCCGAGGACGGCGCGCTGAGGATCGAGCTGGTCGCCGAGGACGGCACCACCACCGTGCTGCGCGAGTCCGTGCCGGTGCTGAAGGACGAGGTCGTCGACGCCTCCGTCATGCACGTCGCCGAGCTGGAGCAGTTCCTCGCCGCGCAGGTCGCCCGGGCCAAGCAGGAGGGCGTCCTGTTCTCCGTGCATCTGAAGGCCACGATGATGAAGGTCTCCGACCCGATCATCTTCGGTCACGTGGTGCGCGCCTTCTTCCCGAAGACGTTCGCGAAGTACGGCGAGACCCTCAAGGCGGCCGGCCTCACCCCGAACGACGGCCTCGGCGGCATCCTCAAGGGCCTGGACAACCTGCCCGAGGGCGCCGAGATCAAGGCCTCCTTCGACGCCGAGATCGCCGAGGGCCCGGCCCTCGCCATGGTGGACTCCGACAAGGGCATCACCAACCTGCACGTGCCTTCGGACGTCATCGTGGACGCGTCCATGCCGGCGATGATCCGCACCTCCGGCCACATGTGGGGCCCGGACGGCCAGGAGGCCGACACCCTCGCGGTCATCCCGGACTCCTCCTACGCCGGTGTCTACCAGGCCGTCATCGAGGACTGCCGGGCCAACGGCGCCTACGACCCGTCCACCATGGGCTCGGTGCCGAACGTCGGCCTGATGGCGCAGAAGGCCGAGGAGTACGGCTCCCACGACAAGACCTTCGAGGTCCAGGCCGCGGGCACGGTCCGCCTGGTCGACCAGGCCGGCACGGTGCTCATCGAGCAGCCGGTCGCGCAGGGCGACATCTTCCGCGCCTGCCAGACCAAGGACGCCCCGATCCGCGACTGGGTCAAGCTGGCCGTCACCCGTGCCCGCGCCACCGGCGACCCGGCGGTGTTCTGGCTGGACGAGAACCGCGCCCACGACGCGCAGCTCATCGCCAAGGTCCGGCAGTACCTGCCGGAGCACGACACCGAGGGCCTGGACATCCGCGTCCTGTCCCCGGTCGAGGCCACCAAGCTGTCGGTTGAGCGCATCCGCCGCGGCGAGAACACCATCTCGGTGACCGGCAACGTCCTGCGCGACTACCTGACCGACCTCTTCCCCATCCTGGAGCTGGGCACCAGCGCCAAGATGCTGTCGGTCGTCCCGCTGATGGCGGGCGGCGGCCTGTTCGAGACCGGCGCCGGCGGCTCCGCGCCGAAGCACGTCCAGCAGCTGGTCAAGGAGAACTACCTGCGCTGGGACTCCCTCGGTGAGTTCTTCGCGCTCGTGCCCTCCTTCGAGCAGTACGCGGCGGCCACCGGCAACGCCCGCGCCAAGGTCCTCGCCGACACCCTCGACCGCGCCACGGCGACCTTCCTCAACGAGGACAAGTCCCCGACCCGTCGCGTCGGCGGCATCGACAACCGCGGCAGCCACTTCTACCTGTCCCTGTACTGGGCGCAGGAGCTGGCCCGGCAGACCGACGACGCCGACCTGGCCAAGGCCTTCGCTCCGCTCGCCGAGACCCTCGCCGCGAACGAGCAGAAGATCGTGGACGAACTGATCGCCGTCCAGGGCAAGCCGGCCGACATCGGCGGCTACTACCAGGTCGACAAGGCCAAGGCGGACGCGGTCATGCGCCCGTCGGCCACCTGGAACGAGGCGCTGGCATCCCTGAGCTAGTACCTGCGGCGCCAGTGCCTACGGCACCTGAGCCGCCCTTGTGAGTGGCCCTCCGCCCCGGCCGGCAACAACACCGGCCGGGGCGGAACCATGTGCAGGGCGGCAGGGCAAGCAGCTGCCCCGGGCGGGGAGTTGCCGGGCACGCTCACCACTCCCGGGTGGCGATCAGCTCCTCCACGTCCGCGTCCTCGAAGCCGTAGGCCCGCGCGACGAACCAGAAGTCGCCGCCTATCTCCTCGCGGGCCACGGTCTCGATCTCGCTGCCGGCCGCCTCGAACTCTGCTTCCAGTGCGTTGAATTCCTCGGTGGCGGCCTGCGTCAGCCGGTACAGCGCGGTCAGGTCGTCGGGCCGCTCGGCCTCGATCCGCGCGCACAGGGCGAGCAGGATCGCCCGGCCCTTGTCCACGACGTGGTCCGGGAAGTACCCGTCCCGGTACAGCCCGTCCAGGAAGGCGTGCTCCGCCGCCCGGGGATTTCTGATCGGCATGCTCCGGCCCCGCCCCTCGCTCGGTGTCGATGTGACACCTTGATCCTGCACCAGACCACTGACAACGCCCTCGGAGCCACCCGTGCCCTCCTTCGAACTCCTGCCCGGTGCCCCCGAGTCGCCCGTCCTGCTGCACGTGCCGCACTCGGCGCGGACGGTTCCCGAGGACGTGCGCCGCGGAATCGTGCTGGACGACGCCGCGCTGGAGCGGGAGTTGGACCACATCACGGACGCGCACACGGCCGAGCTCGCCGAGCGGGCCGCGGGTCTGGGCGCCGTCACGCCCTGGCGGTTCGTGAACCGGCTGTCGCGGCTGGTCGTCGACCCGGAGCGGTTCCCGGACGAGCGCGAGGAGATGACGGCCGTCGGCATGGGCGCCGTATACACGCGGACCACGCACCGGAGCGAACTACGGCCCGCGGACACCGATCCGGAGCCGCTGCTGGCGCGGTACTTCCGGCCGTACGCGCGGGCCATGACGGAGGCGGTGGCGGAACGGCTGGCAGCCACCGGGCGGGCCGTCGTCATCGACGTGCACTCCTATCCGACCGAGCCGCTCCCCTACGAGCTGCACGGCACCGGGCCGCGTCCGCCGGTGTGCCTGGGGACGGACGCCTTCCACACCCCGCCGGAGCTGACCGAGGCGGCCCGCAAGGCGTTCGCGGGCTGCGGGGAGACGGGGCTGGACAGCCCCTTCGCCGGGACGTACGTACCGCTGGAGTTCTACGGCACCGACACCCGGGTCACCGCCCTCATGGTGGAGATCCGCCGGGACACCTATATGGCGGAGCCGGGCGGACCGGCCGGCCAGGGGCTGGAACGGCTGGCGGGCGCGCTGGCTCAGGTTGTGGACGCGGTCTGAAGCGCCCCCCACCTGGCGCACTCCGGCAGGACAACGCCCCGCCCCCGTACGAGGGTGGTGCGCATGACCGAGGAGACCACGCTCACCGGCCACGCCCCGCCGCCCGTACGGGACTGGCCCACCCCCGACCTGGACGGAACCGACTTCGACCCGGTCCTCGCCGGCCTGATGCGCGAGGGTCCGCTGACCCGGATCCGGCTGCCGTTCGGCGAGGGCTGGGCGTGGCTGGCGACCCGCCACGACGACGTGAAGCTGATCACCAACGACCCGCGCTTCAGCCGCGCCGAGGTGACCCGCCGCCAGGTGACCCGCATGGCACCCAACTTCGCGCCCCGCCCGGGCTCGCTCGCCTGGGCCGACCAGCCCGACCACAACCGGCTGCGCAAGCCGGTCGCCGGCGCCTTCACGGTGAGCGCCATGAAACGGCTGCGGCCCCGCGCGCAGGCGATCCTGGACGAGCTGGTGGAGGCCGTCGTACGGGACGGGCCGCCGGCCGATCTGATGGAACGGGTGCTGGAGCCGTTCCCGCTCACCGTGGTCAGCGAGGTGATGGGCGTGCCCGCCGCCGACCGGGCGCAGGTGCACGCCTGGACCCGGGAGATCATCTCCACCAACGGGGCCGAGGCGGCCGGCCGGGCCAAGGAGGGCCTGTACGGCTGGATCACCACGACCGTCCGGGCCCGCGCCCACAGCCCCGGCGAGGACGTCTACTCGATGCTGGGCGGGGCCGTGGCGCGCGGCGAGATCAGCGAGGAGGAGGCCGTCGGGCTGGCCGGCCCGCTGCAGATCGGCGGCGAGGCCGTCACGCACAACTGCGGCCAGATGCTGTACCTGATGCTGACCCGGCCGGAGCTGATGGAGCGGATGCGGGCACGTCCCGAGGCCCGCGGTCCCGTGCTGGACGAGCTCTTCCGGTGGATCCCGCACCGCAGTTCGGTGGGGCTCGCCCGGATCGCGCTGGAGGACGTGGAGATCGCCGGTCACCGGATCGCCGCGGGCGAGCCGGTCTACGTGTCCTACCTCGCCGCCAACCGCGACCCGGCCGTCTTCCCGGACCCGGACCGCATCGACCCCGACCGCGATCCGAACCCGCACGTGGCGTTCGGCAACGGCCCGCACTTCTGCACCGGCACGCTGCTCGCCCGGCTGCAGACCGAGCTGCTGGTGGACACCCTGCTGGACCGGCTGCCCAGGCTGCGGCTCGCGGTGCCGGCCGAGGAGGTGCGGTGGCGGCACCGCACGATGATCCGCGGGCCGAGGACGCTCCCCGTGACCTGGTCCGTATGACGTCCTGAGCGGGTTCAGGCCCGCAGCCACTCCGTGACGATCACCTCCGCACCGCTCCGCAGCCTGAGGGCGAACGGGCCGGCCGGTGGTGTGTCACTGGTGAAGCGGCCGAGGGTGTCGACCGCGACCGGGCGGGCGGTCTGCGGGCCGCCGAGCACCTCGATGCGCGCGGACTGCGGCGGCAGCACCTGGCCGATCAGCCCGTCCTCGGTGACCTCGACGTCGACGGTGACCTCGCCCGCGCTGAACGTCAGCATCCGCGGGGCGTCCGGCACCCCCCTGACCGGCAGCGCGTCCACGAGCGAGTCGAAGGTCAGCTCGGCGATCCGCGCGTCCAGGTCGTGCAACGCATAGGCGTCCAGGGCCAGTTGGCGCAGAGCGTCCGGGACCGGGTCGAGGACCGCGGCCACCTGACGCAGCTCCTCCTCCAGCAGGGAGTCCGCCAACTCCTCGTCCGCCGTACCCGGTTCCGGGAACAAATGCTCGTCACTCACGCCGCACCCCGTGCGTCCATCCGGGCCCGCAGCCGGCGCAGACAGCGCTGGCGCAGCGGTCCGATGCTGCCGACCGCGATACCGAGCGCGGCCGAGATCTCACCGTAGCTGGGCGGCGGGGAGGCCACCAGCACGCGCAGCAGCTGCCGGCAGCGCTCCCCCAGTCCGTCCAGCTCCTGCCACAGGCGACGGACCCGCTCGGCCCGGTCCGCCTCGTCCTCGGAGTCGATCAGCGACTCCTCCGGGGTCCGCTCGTCACTGGCCCGGTCCAGCACCCGCGGATCGTCCGTCAGGGTCAGCCGGGTCAGGCTCTTGAGCACTTTCAGGCACTCGTGGCGGGCCGTACTGGCCAGCCAGGAACCCGCCTTGTCGGGTTCGCGGATCCGGCCCAGGTGCTGGGCGAAGCGGAACCACACGGTCTGGTAGACCTCGTGCCCGTCGGCGTCGGAGAGCCGGTGTGCGCGCACGACCGACCACACCAGCGGACTCATCCCTTCCACCAGCGCCTTCCAGGCCGCGGCGTCCCCGTCGACGGCGGACTGGACGAGCGCGCCGACCTCTGTTCGGTCCACGGCTCCACCCCTCATGTACGGCACGTCATCGTACGCCGTGGAGTGGAGCGTTCCGCACCTCATGCGGGCACGGCCGGGGCCACGACCGGGACCGGGCGCCAGGTGGGCGGCCGGAGCGCCGGGACGAGCGCCCCGCGCACCTCTGCGGTGCCGGTGGTGGCCGCGAGCAGCCGGGCGAGCGCGGTGCGCGGGTCGCGCTCCCCCTGCGCCGTCATCAGCGCGGCGACGAGACCGGCGGCGACCGGGGTGGCGAAGGAGGTGCCGCTCCACTGCGCGAGACCGTCGAACATCACCTGGTCCGGCTTGGCGCCGGTGCTCTCCTGCCCCTCGCTCAGCACGCCGGTGTGGCGCGGGAACTGGCAGGTGCACGGGTAGTCGAAGCCGAACCGGCAGGCGTCGTAGGTGGAGTGCTGGTAGATGTACGGCACGGGTGTGTCGAAGCCGGTGAGGGCGCTGGTGAGGCGCTCGCCGGGGGCGTGGACCCGCACCCAGGGGCCGTGGTTGCTGAAGCAGGCCGCGCCGTCGCCGTCGGCGCGGAGGGCGCCGACCGACAGCACGCTGTCCGCGTACTCGGGCAGGGCTGCGTAGGCGGCGGGCCAGAACGGTGTGTCGCTGGCGTTGTTGCCGGCGGCAGCCACCAGCAGGGTGCGCTGCTCACGCAGTTCGCGCATGAACGCGTCCAGGCCGAGCAGGCCGTCGCCGCTCTCGGTGGTGGTGCCGGCGGAGAGGCTGATGATGTCGGGCCAGCCGCCCTGGTCGACCGCCTCGAAGAGCCGGGCGCCGAACTCGGACTCCAGGATCGCCCCGGCGTCGTTCAGGGTGCCGCGCACGGTGATGTCGGTGCTGGGCGCTACGGCCGCGAGGATCCCGGCGATGAAGGTGCCGTGGCCGACGTACTGGCGCAGCACGCCGTCGGCGTCGGTCTCGGCCGTCTGGGCGTCGCCCGTGGTGTGGGCGAGCAGCGGGTAGGAGCCGTGGTCGTGCACCAGGCCGGTGTCGATCACGAGGACCCCGACGGAGCCGTCCGCGGCGTAACCGCCGTCGGCGGCGGCCGGGTTGGCCGGCTGGGTGCGCGCGACCGGCACCGGCTCGTCACCGGGGCAGGCGTTGACCGCGATGTGCACCACATGGTTACGGCTCACCAGCCGGCGCCCCTGGCGGTCCTCGGCCTCGCGCAGGGCGCGCAGGGCGTGCGGGACGGTGTCGTCGCCGGAGCTCGGGTCGGCGACCCGGATGCGGGTGACGCCGGTGCGGTTGGTCTCCGGGCCGTCCCGCCGAACGTGGTCGGGGACCAGACCCTCGGTCGCGGTGAAGTGGGCGCGCACGGCGTCCTCGACGGCCCGGGCCTCCTCGCCGTCCCGGGCCAGGACGACGCCCTTCTCGTAGAGGAAGTGGGCGGCGTCGTCGTCCGGCCCCATGGCCAGGGATGTGTCCGGCATGGAGCGCCGGATGTGCTCGAACTGCTCGTGGAACCGCTGTGGAGCCATGGCCTGTCCTCCCCCTGAAGACGGTGTTCGACAGTGAGAGCCGCGGGGCCACCGTCTGATACAGGTGGCCACTACCATGCGAGACGTGACGGCGGGAAGCGAGTCGGTTCTCGAGCTGCTGCCCCTGGTGTTCGCCGACCCGGGCGAGGCCCGGGCACGCGCGGAACAGGTGCTGGGGGCCGGTCCGCCGCCGCTGCACGCCAGCGTCGCCCACCAGGTGCTCGGCATCTGGCAGCGGGACTTCGGGGATCTGCGGATCGCGCTCAGGCATCTGCGCCGGGCCCGGGACCTGGCCGCGCGCGCCGATTCGGCCGACCGCGAGGCGGATGTGCTCGCCACGCTCGGGGTCGCACTGGTGCACGCGGGGCGCACGCGGCAGGGTCTCACCTCCTTCGAGCGCGGGGTCGCCCGGGGCAGCGGGCACACCCGGGCCCGGGTGCTGTACCGGCGGGCGTACGTGTGGTGGGTGCTGGGGCATCACCGGGAGGCGCTGGAGGACGTCCGGCGGGCGCTGCCCGTGCTGCGGCAGCTCGGTGACGACATCTGGACCGCGCGGGCGCTGACCCTGCGCGCCACCGTGCATCTGGCGCTCGGCGCGGTGGACCGGGCGGCCGCCGACTTCACGGCGGCGGAGCGGCTGTGGGACACCACCGGCCAGGAGCACGACAAGGCCGACGCGGTGGAGAGCCGGGGCCTGGCCGCGTTCCGGTCCGGGGACATCCCGGCCGCCCTGCGGCTGCTCGACGAGGCCGAGGAGCGGTACGCGAAACTCGGCACGCCCACCTACATGCTGTCCCTCCGGCGCTGCGAGGTGCTGATGGCGGCCGGCCTCGCCCCGGAGGCGCTCGCCGAGGCGGACGCGACGATCGCGCTGCTGGACCGGATCGGCGGGCAGTCCACCCGCAAGGCCGAGCTGCTGCTGGCCGCCGCGCGGGCCGCCCGCTCGGCCGGGGACGCGCACACCGCGGTGGCCCGCGCCGCCGTCGCCGTACGGCTGTTCGCGGCGCAGCGGCGGATGTGGTGGGAGCAGCACGCCCGGCTGGTGCTGATCTCGGCGCGGGTGGCGGCCGGGCGCCGCTCGGGGCGGATGGTGGCAGACGCGGCGGCGGTCGCCGAGAAGCTGGCCTCCTTCGGCTCCCCCGCCGCGCCGGAGGCATCCCTCCTCGCGGGCCGGATCGCGCTCGCGCTGGGCTGGACCGCGGACGCCGAACGGCACTTGGCGGTGGCCGCGCGCAGCCGGTACGGCGGCCCGCCGCCGGCCCGGGTGACGGGCTGGGCGGCACAGGCGCTCCGGGCGCGCGCGGCCGGGTCCCGGCGGGGTGTGCTGGAGGCCTGCCGGCGCGGCCTGGACGTGCTGGACGACCACCGGATGACCCTCGGCGCCTCCGAGCTGCGGGCGCACGCCACCGCGCAGGGCGCCGAACTGGCGGCGCTCGCCCAGGAGGTGAGCCTGGCCCACGGCGGTCCCCGCCGGCTGCTGGAATGGAGCGAGCGCTGGCGGGCGACCGTGCTGTCCGCGCCGCCCACCCGGCCGCCCGCCGACCCGGCGCTGCTGAGCGGCCTGACCGCCTACCGGGAGATCGCGGCCCGCGCCGAGGAGGCCCGGATGGAGGGCCGTCCGGTGCCCGCGCTGGAGCGCGAACAGCGGCGCCTGGAACGGGAGATCCGCTCCCGCACGCACCACATGCGCGGCTCCGCCCCGCACGAGGGCGACCGCTTCGAGGTGGCCCGGCTGCTGGACCGGCTCGGCGAGGCACGCCTGGTCGAACTCGCCGTGGTCGACGGGCGGGTGCACGTCCTGCTGTGCGGACAGGGCCGGGTACGGCGGTTCACCGGCGGCATGCTGGCCGAGGCGGTGGCCGAGGCCGAGTACGTCCAGGCCGGGCTGCGGCGCCTCGCCCACCCCGGCGCCGAGGCCCGGCTGCCGCTGGTGGAGGCCGCGGGCCTGCGGCTGCAGGAACTGCTGCTGGGCGGGGCCGTACCGCATCTGGGCTCGGGCCCGGTGGTGGTCGTGCCACCGGGGGCGCTGCACCGGGTGCCGTGGGCGCTGCTGCCCGCGCTGCGGGACCGGGTGCTCAGTGTCTCCCCGTCGGCGGGCAGCTGGCTGCGCGCCCGCGAGACCCAGCCGCCGCCGGGCGGCCGGCATGTGCTGGTGCGCGGGCCCGGCCTCGCGACCGGCGGCGCGGAAGTACCGGTACTGGCCGCCCGCTGCGGCACGGCGACCGTACTGGAGGGCGACGACGCCCAGGTTCCGCGGATCCTGGAACACCTCGACGGCGCGGCACTCGCCCACCTCGCGGCCCACGGCACGTTCCGCGCCGACAGTCCCCTCTTCTCGGCCCTCCGCATGGCCGACGGCCCGCTGATCGTCCACGACTTCGAACGGCTCGCCCGCAGCCCGTACCGGATCATCCTCTCCAGCTGCGACACCGCCCGCCTCGCCTCCGTCGGCGCCGACGAACTCCTCGGCCTCGTCACCGCGTTGCTGCCGCTCGGCACGGCCGGGGTGGTGGCGAGCAGCGCACCGGTCAACGACGCGGCCGTGGTCCCCCTGATGCTGGCCCTGCACAAGGGCCTGGGTGCGGGACTGACGTTGGCGGAGGCACTTCGGGATGCCCGCACCGCGCTGCCGGGCGACGCGGTGCACCAGGCGACGGGGTGGGCCTTCGCGGCCTTCGGGGCGGCGTGAGAACGCCCTCACGCCGATGCACAGAGCGACGGCAGCGCTCCCCGATCACCGGTGCCGAGACGGCTGTAGGCGCTGTACAGATGATTCCCCACCGTCCGCACGGACAAGGTCAACCGCTCCGCGATCTCCCGGTTGCTGAGCCCCGCCGCCGCGAGCGTGACGATCTGCCGCTGCCGAGCGGTGAGTTCGCCGAGGGCCAGCCCGGCCAGGGCGGGCGTCCGCGCGCCCTGGCAGCGCCGCGCGAGCTCCACCGCACGGGTCCGGGACACCCGCGCGGCACGCGGATCCCGGTGCACCCGCACGGCCTGCGCCCGGGCCTCGGCCGCGAACAGCAGGAAGCCATGCGCCTCCAGGGCCTCCGCGGCCCGGTCCAGGCCGTCCCCGTCCCTCCGCGCCAGCGCGTCGGCGTGCCGCGCGAACACACTCCCCGCAGGCAGGCGCCCGGCCGCCCGTTCCGGGTCACCGAGGCGTACGGCCTCGTACCGGGCGTACACGTCGTCGTCCTCGCTCCGGCCCGACTCACCACCGGCCCGGCGGAGTTCCGCATGGCATCCCTCATCGCCCGGCGCCCCCCGCAACCCCTCCCGCGCCCAAGCGGCGGCGTCGCGAACCTCCCCTCGCAGCCATGCGAACCGAGCGCGTACGGCGGCGTACCCGGCCGGTAGTACCGCACCATCCGACACCAGCCACTCCCCCACCGGGGTGGGCATCGATCGGACGTCCAGCCGCTCGATCGCCCGTACGAGGACCCGCCGTTCGGCCTCAAGGGCCGGACCGTGGTCGCGCGGTGGGCCGGCCAGCCGGCGGGCCCGCAGCCGGCCGACCGTGGCCCGTAGAGCCGCCCCGTGCAGGGGATGGGCGAGGGTGACGGCGCCGTCCTGGTCGTCGACATGGATCAGACCGTCCGCCTCCAGCGGCTCCAGGACATCCGGTGCGAGGTCGTCCAGCGGCAGGGGCAGCGGCTCGGCGAAGGCCAGGTGCTCCAGTGTTTCCCGTTCGCCTGGGCGGGAGCGTTCGAGCACGGGGGCGAGCCGCTCCCGTACGGCCGCAGTGACCGGCAGCGCCCCCCGCCAGGCCCGCTCCTGCGTACCAGGAACGGGAATCAGCCGCCCGGCCCTGCCCAGCGCGGCGACCAGGTCGCGCAGCAGCCGCAGATCGCCTCGGCACATCCGGTGCAGACGGCGGACGGTGAGCGGTTCCAGCCCCGCGGTGGCAAGCAGTTGGGCGATGTCCTCGCAGGGCAGCGGTTCGAGGGCCAGCCGGGGCAGCAGCTCACCGGTCCACAGCCGGGACACCGCGCCGGGCGCGGGCACGCCGTCCACCGCGGCCACGACGAGCCGGGTGCGGCCGTGCACGGCGAGCTGGTGGACGAGGGCGGCGGAGGGCTCGTCCAGCAGATGCGCGTCGTCCACGACGAGGAGCCGTACGCCGGACAGGATCCGCACCGCGCGGTGCAGGGACACGGTGTCGGGCAGCAGGTGGGCGAACGCCGCGAAGGGCAGGCCCTGGGCCTCGGGCGTGCCGGTGACCAGGGCGTGTTCCGTGCCCCGGACCGCCTCGGTGATGAGCCGGGTCTTGCCGTGGCCGGCCGGTCCGGTCACCACGATGCCGTGGCCGCCGCCGGCCGACGAGGCGCGCACCAGCTCCAGTTCGTCCTCCCGCCCGGTGAACGGCCAGGGCAGGTCAAGCGTCTTGGCGTCCTGCTCGTAAGTCCTCACATCATGCAGAGCGCGCGTACTCAGGTTTGATGCAGGGTGACTTGAGTAGCCCCCGACTCAGGCGCCCGGCGGCGCGGGCGGGCACGCTGGCCGCATGACCCGACGCCTCTGCTCGCTCCCGCGGCAGCCGGCCCCGTGCTTCGCACCGGGGCTGACCGCCGAGCGGCATGGCGCGCTGCTCGCCGGGCGGCGGATGTGGGTCAACGGCACGGTCCTGCACTACTACCTCTACGACGGCTCCGACGCCTCCGACGCCTCGGTGATCCCGGTCCCCGGGACCGGTGAGCCGCGCCGGGTGCCATGGGCCGGCACCGAGGAACAGCGGGACGTGGTCCGCGAAGCCTTCCGCGAGTGGCAGGGGCTCGGCATCGGCGTGACGTTCGCCGAGGTCGGCGACCCGCGTGAGGCGGAGCTGCGGATCGGGTTCCAGGCCGGCGGCGGTTCCTGGTCGGCGGTGGGCCGGCAGGCGCTGTCGGTCGGCCGGAGCGAACGCACCATGAACCTGGGCTGGGACGTGACCGGGCCCGGGGAGCGCGGCACGGTGCTGCACGAGATCGGGCACGCGCTCGGCATGGTGCACGAGCACCAGAACCCGTACGCCGGGCTCCACTGGGACGACGAGGCCGTGTACGCCGAGTTGGCGGGCCCGCCGAACTTCTGGAGCCGGGAGACCACGTACAAGAACGTCCTGCGCGAGCTGGACGCGGGCGAGGCGAGCGGCTCGGTGTGGGATCCGCAGTCGGTGATGACGTTCCCGTTCGGGCCGGGGCTGGTGCTGGAGCCGGAGCAGTACCGCGGGGGGCTGTCTCCGTCCGGCGACCCGTCCCCGGCCGACAAGGAGTTCGTGCTGCGCTGGTATCCGCCGGCCGACCCGGCGGGGCCGGCCGCGCTGGTGCCGTTCCGGTCGGCGCCGCTCGGTCTGGCACGGGGTGAGCAGGCCGACTTCACCATGGAGCCGCCGGAGACCCGCGACTACACCGTGGGCACCTTCGGCGACGCCGACACCTTGCTCGTGGTCTTCGAGGAGCGCGACGGGGTGCCGCGCTTCCTCGCGGGCCACGACGACGGCGGCACGCCGGACAACGCCGCCGTCGGGGTCCGGCTCGTCAAGGGCCGCCGCTATGTCGTCCGCGTCCGCCTCTACTCCACCTGGGGTTCGGGGGAGACGGCGGTCATGTGCTGGTGACGGCACACGGGCGACACCGACCATATGTCCGGCACCGGGGGAGCGGTCGCGGTCGTCACCTACGGGGGAGGTGACGACCGCGACCACGCTTTGCATGGTGATCGCGAGGAACCTCAGGATGCGACCCGCCGGCGCGAGGCGGCAGAGTCCGCGTCCGGGTGGGCGAGGCCGAGGTGGTCGCGCAGGGTCGTGCCCGTGTAGTCGGCGCGGAACACGCCCCGTTCCTGGAGCAGGGGCACGACCTTGTCGGCGAAGGGGTCGAGTCCGCCGGGGGTGAGGTGCGGGACGAGGATGAAGCCGTCGGAGGCGTCCGCCTGCACGAAGTCGTCGATGGTCGCGGCGACGGTCGCCGGGGAGCCGACGAAGGTCTGCCGGTTGCCGGTGTTGATGACCAGCTCGCGTATGGACCACTTGTTGGCCCGGGCGAGCTGCCGCCACTCGCGGGCGATGGCGATCGGATCCCGGTACATCCGCACCTGGGCGCGGCCCCGGGAGATGTGCTCCTCGCCCACCACCGGGTCGACGTCGGGCAGCGGGCCCTCCGGGTCGTAGGCCGACAGGTCCCGGTTCCAGACGAACTCCAGGCGAGGGCAGGCGTCGGCGAGGGCGAGCGCGGCAGGGGCAGACCCGGGCCTTGAGGCTGGGCAGGCCGGGGAGAAGGTCAGTGGCGACAGAGCGCGGCGGACACGCGCTGAAGGTCTATGTGCGGCCGGGATATCAGCAGGACGGAGCGGTACGGGCGCGGGGCGCGCAGCGGAAGTACACGTGTCACGGCCGCCACCTCCGTCCGTCGAGCGGGGCGGGCCGGTCGGGCGACCGCCTCGCGGATCTCGTCATGACTCACAAGGCGCGGCCGACCGCGGTTGTTCCCGAGAGGATGCCGCCGCGGTCCGCGACGAGGAGCCCGCCGTACGACCGTACGCAGCCCTGGGCGCGGCTCGGGGCCGTCCTGGAAGCTGCGTACATGGCGTCACCTGTCACTGTGGGCATCCGCGGCGTGGCCCGCCCAGTCCAGGATCTGGACGGCAGCACCTGCGGCCTCCAGGCCCCGGCAACGGCCATGGTGGCGCCGGGAGATGCCGTCGAGGTCGAGATGGTGGCCGAAGGCGGGATGGGCGGCCAGGCGGCGGGCGTAGGCCCACAGGGCGCGGTGGCCGGCGATGCGCTGGACGGCGGAGGCGTCGAGGTGACAGCGGTGGACGGTGTCCAACTGCACCAGGCTGACCCACAGTTCGACGTCGGCGGCGGTGAGGCGGTCGGCGACCGGGTGCTCCTCTGCGGCCAGCCGGTTCTCCAGCCGGCCCAGGGTGTCCAGGAGCACGTCCAGGGCGGCGGCCCGCTCGGCGGGGTCGGTGTCGGTCTGCCCGGCGCGCTGCGCGGCCTCCTCGATGCCCTCTGCGCACATCCGCTCGACGGCCTCGATCACCGACTCCAGGCCGCACGGATACAGGACGACACGGCTCTCGTGCGGGAAGCGGTCGAGGTCGCGCAGGATGTCCCGGGCATGGGTGCTGACGATACGTCCGGACCAGTCGTCGCTGAGCACGGGCGCGAGGGCCGGACCGGTGTGGCGGTGGGCGCTGGCCTCGTACAGCGGGCGCAGCGCAGAGTGGCCGCCGCCGGGACAGTCCGGTACGGCGGGCAGGACCGTGACCGGACAACTGCCGTCCAGACCGAGGAGGCTGTGTCCGACGGCGAGGCGCAGCCCGTCGGGGCAGGCGGTCGACAGATGGAGCCGGTAGCGGTGCGGCACGGCGTAGTGGCCGCTGCGCGCGTCACGGCCGATCCGGCCCCGGAAAACAGGGGCGGTGCGGTGGGCGGAGGGGATGGTGGCGAGCGGAGTGGTGGACATACGTCTCCCCGGTGGTGGGCGTGCGGATGCGCGGCGTCGGCCGAGGGCGTGCAGTGCCCCGGCTCAGCGGTGGGCGCTGATCGCGCTGCAGACACGCAGCAGGTCGATGTGCCGGCGGGAGGTGAGCAGGGGCGCGCGCAACGGCGTACGGCCCGCGAGGCCGGTGACCGTTCCGAGGCGCGTCATCATTCCCTATCCGTTCACTAGGATTCCCACTCCGGAGTGTCGATCCGGCATCCGGCGACGTCAAGGGGGCGTCCACGCCTGGGACATGTGTGTGGCGGGCCGAGAGCGTCGGAGGTCTCCTCAGAATCAGCACCATGTGACATAGTACTGGGCCGCCGTCCCTTCGCCCGGCCCTGCAGAACGTGCCGTCGTTCGCCGTGGCCCTGGACCGCAAGATCACCCTGCCCGACGGGCGCACGGTCACCTACGACCTCGCCTATGGCGGCAACTTCTATGCGATCCTCCCGCTCGACGCCTTCGGGCTGCCCTTCGACCGCGCCCGCAAGGACGACATCCTGGCGGCCGGTCTGACGCTGATGGAGGCGATCAACTCCGAGGCGGAACCGGTGCATCCGGAGGATCCCTCCATCCGGGGCTGCCACCATGTACACCTCTACGCCCCCGGTGCCACGGCCCGCCACTCGCGCCACGCGATGGTCATCCACCCCGGCTGGTTCGACCGCTCACCCTGCGGCACGGGCACGAGCGCGCGCATGGCGCAGCTGCACGCGCGGGGCGAACTGCCGTTGCACACCGAGTTCGTGAACGAGTCCTTCATCGGCACCCGCTTCACCGGACGGCTGCTGGGCACGACGGAGGTCGCGGGCCGCCCGGCGGTCCTGCCCAGTTTCACCGGCCGTGCCTGGATCACCGGCACCGCGCAGTACCTCCTGGACCCCACCGACCCCTTCCCGGAGGGCTTCGTCCTGTAGCCCATCCCCTAGACTTCCCCCGGTGATGCGTGACATGGCACCGAGCACGCGCGGCACGGCGATGCCCGCGCTCCCCCGGCTGGGCGGCCGGCGCAGCAGCTACCGCGAGCGGGTCGCCGACGCGCTGCGCGCCGCGCTGATCGCCGGCGAGCTGCGGCCGGGCGAGGTCTACTCCGCGCCCTCGCTCGCCGCCCGCTTCGGCGTCTCGGCGACGCCGGTGCGGGAGGCGATGCTGGACCTGGCCAAGGAGGGCCTGGTCGACACCGTGCCGAACAAGGGCTTCCGGGTCACCGTCGTCTCCGACAAGCAGTTGGACGAGTACACGCACATCCGCGCCCTGATCGAGATCCCGACCGTGGTCGAACTGGCCCGCACCGCCGACCGTGTCTCACTGGAGGCGCTGCGCCCGGCGGCCCGCGAGATCGTCACGGCGGCGGTGGCGGGCGACCTGATCGCCTATGTCGAGGCCGACACCCGCTTCCACCTCGGCCTGCTCGCCCTCGCGGGCAACGCCCATCTGGTCGAGGTGGTCGCCGACCTGCGCAAACGCTCCCGCCTCTACGGCCTGACCGCACTGGTGGAGGTCGGCCGGCTGCTCGCCTCGGCCGAGGAGCACCTGGAACTCCTGGACGTCCTGCTGGCACGGGACGACAAGGCCGTACACGCGATCATGACCCGGCACCTGGGGCATGTGCGCAGTCTGTGGGCCGAGGGCACGGACCGGGGTTAGCCGACGCGGGGCCGAGGCAAGGCCGAGGCGCCGAATATCTGGCGGTGGAGACGCCGCGTCAGCGCACTTTTTTCACGAACGACCCGCCCGGACGGCACAAGAAGCGGCGATTTTGCGGCAGGCCGGGCCATCCCGGACCATGGCTGCGTCCCGGCGATCCTGGGACATCTGTTCGATGAGAGGCGCACCACCCATGCACGTCACCGGAACCGCCCCGCAGCCGGCTCCGGCCCCCGCCGAGGACCTCACCGCCGTCGTCGCGGACCCGCGCAGCAAGCACGCCCGCCGCTTCGGTCTGCCGGTCGCGACCGCGCTGGTCATGGGCAACATCATCGGCGGCGGCATCTTCCTGCTCCCCGCCTCCATCGCCCCGTACGGCTGGGTCAGCCTGATCGCCTTCGGTGTGCTGACCGTGGGTGCCATCGCGCTGGCGCTGGTCTTCGGCCGGCTCGCCGCGCGCGACCCCCGTACCGGCGGCCCCTATGTCTACGCCCGCGAGGCCTTCGGTGACTTCGCCGGGTTCCTCGCCGCCTGGGCGTACTGGATCACCACCTGGGTGTCGAACGCGGCGCTCGCCGTCGCCGCAGTCGGCTATCTGGACGTGCTGATCCCGGTCAACGACCACAAGTGGACCGCGTGTCTGGCCGCCCTGCTGCTGCAGTGGCTGCCCGCTCTCGCCAACTTCGCCGGCACCCGGTACGTGGGCGCGGTCCAGCTGGTGTCGACGGTGCTGAAGTTCGTGCCGTTGCTGCTCGTCGCGGTCGGCGGCCTGTTCTTCTTCGACCCGTCCCGGCTCGGTCCGTTCAACGCGAGCGGACACAGCGCGATCGGAGCCGTCTCCGCCTCCGCCGCCCTGCTGCTCTTCTCCTACCTCGGCGTGGAGTCCGCCGCCGTGAGCGCCGGTGAGGTCAGGGACGCCCGCCGCAACGTGGGGCGCGCCACCGTGATCGGCACCGCGGGCGCCGCGCTGGTCTATCTGCTGGGCACGCTGTCCGTCTTCGGTACGGTCGCGCACAACCGGCTGCTGGCCTCCACGGCCCCCTTCTCCGACGCCGTGAACACGATGTTCGGCGGCAGCTGGGGCGGTACGGCGGTGGCGCTTGCGGCGCTGGTGTCGATGACCGGCTGCCTCAACGGCTGGACGCTGCTGAGCGCGCAGACCCCGTACGCCGCAGCCAAGGACGGCCTGTTCCCGGCGGCCTTCGCACGCCGCCGCCGGGGCGTGCCGACGGTCGGCGTCGGCGTCACGGTCGTCCTCTCCTCCCTGCTCACGGTATACAACTACCTGTCGGGTTCGGCGAAGGTCTTCGACGTCCTGGTCCTCGTCACCACGTTCACCGCGACCGTGCCCTACCTGCTGGCGACGGCGGCGCAGCTCTTCCACCTGGTCTCCGGCAGGTCGGTGGACCGGACGCGGCTGGTGCGGGACTCGGTGATCACGGCGATCGCGGCCGCCTTCTCCATCTGGCTGATGGCCGGCGCCGGGTACGCGGCGGTATACCAGGGCGTGCTGTTCCTGTTCGTCGGGATCCTGGTCTACGCGGTGATGGCGGCGCGCCGGCAGCGCAAGCCGGCGGACGCGGGCGAGGCCGTGTCCCGCACCCGGTGAAGGGTCGGCCGCGGGTTCAGGTGACGATGCGGTACAGGTGCTCCGGGCGCCCGGCCGCGCCGTAGCGGAGCTCCAGGCGGACCATGCCCTCCTTGACCAGGTAGGACAGATAGCGCTGGGCCGTGGCGCGGGAGACGCCGGTGAGTTCGGCCGCCTCGGCCGCCGACATGGGGCCGCGCGCGGTGCGCAGCGCCTGGTGGACCAGCGTCAGGGTGGGCGCCGAATGGCCCTTGGCCGGTACCCGCGGGACGGCGGGCGGCCGGGCCGCGCTGAACAGGGCGTCCACATCGGCCTGGTCCGTCTCGGCGGCCGGGCCGAGCACCTCCACGCGGTGCTGCAGCTCGCGGTAGGCGGTGAGCCGCTCGCACAGGTCGGGTGAGCCGAACGGCTTGACCAGGTAGCCCACGGCACCGAGCTTCATGGCGCTGCGCACCGACTCGATGTCCCGGTCCGCCGTGATCATCAGGGCGTCGGGGCGGGCCCCGCCCTCGTCCCCGGTGAGCCGGCGCAGCACGTCGAGCCCGCTGCCGTCGGGCAGGAAGATGTCGAGCAGCAGCAGGTCGGGGCGCAGTGCCCGGACCGCCTCCAGTGCCTCGGCGACGCTCGCCGCCTCGCCGACCACGTCGAAACCCGGGACGCGGCTCACGTATTCGCTGTGGATGTGGCTCACCCGGAAGTCGTCGTCCACGACCAGGGTCCGGATCATCAGCGCTCGCCTCCCACCGGCAACGCCGTGGTGAACAGTGCTCCGTGTGGCGCGAGGTCCGTCTCCGGCAGGGGCAGTACGACCGTGAAGACCGCGCCGGGTCCCTCGCTGACCGTGATGGTGCCGGCGTGCCGTTGCACCAGCCGGTGCACCAGGGCCAGTCCCAGACCGCGCCGGGCGGTGCCCCGCTCCGGCCGGGTCGACCAGCCGTCCTCGAAGATCGACTCGGCCGATTCCGGCGGGACCCCTGGACCGGTGTCCGCGACCCGGACCCGCACCTCGTGGGAGCTCTCGGTCAGGGTGAGCCGCACCTCGCGGCCGCCCGCCGGGCGCGGGCCCTCGCCGGCCGCGTCGACCGCGTTGTCCAGCAGATTGCCGACGATGGTCAGCAGCCGGTGCAGGTGCGGCGGGTCCTGGCCGAGCGCGGAGTCGTCGGTCAGCACGATCCGTACGCCGCGCTCGGTGGCGACGGTGGTCTTGGCCACGATCAGACCGACCATCAGCGAGTTCCCGATCCGCTTGCGCACGGATTCGGTGAGCGCCTGGCCGGCGCCGGCCGCGCCGACGGCGAACTCGTAGGCGTCGTCGTACTCCCCGATGTCGAGCAGGCCGGCCAGGGTGTGCATACGGTTGGTGAACTCGTGCTGCTGGGCCCGGAGCGCGTCGGTCAGGCCCCGCACGGAGTCGAGTTCGCGCAGCAGTCCGACCAGCTCGGTGCGGTCCCGCACGGTGACCACGGCGCCGAGTTCACGGCCGTGCAAGGTGACCGGCATGCGGTTGACGACGAGGCAGTGCTCGTCGGTCAGAACGCTGACGTCGGTGCCGGTCAGGGTGCCGTCCAGGGCGCGGCGCAGCCGGCCGTCGGGCAGGACCTGCTCGACGGTGCTGCCGAGCGCGGTGCCGAGGCCGAGCAGCCGGCGGGCCTCGTCGTTCACGACGGTGATCCGGCCGTCGGGGTCGAAGGCGACCACGCCCTCGCGGATGCCGTGCAGCATGGCCTCGCGGTCCTGCAGCAGTCCGGCGATCTCCTCCAGCTCCAGCCCGAACGTGGTCCGCTTCAACCGCCTGGCCAGCAGATACGCGGCCGCGGCACCGAGCGCGGTGGCGATCGCGGCGTACAGGCCGAAGGTGGGCAGCTCGCGCCACAGCTCGCTGAGCACATGTCGTTCCGGGATGCCCACCGACACCTCGCCGACCAGCCTGCCCGTCGGCCCGTACAGCGGGGCCTTGCCGTTGGCGGACCGCCCGGTCGCGCCCTGGTCGGTGCCGACGTGCGGCCGGCCGTCCAGCACCACGATCGGCTCGGCCACCGGAGCCCCGACCAGCTCCGGCATGGGGTGCGAGTGGCGAACCCCGTGCAGGTCGATCACCACCACGTACGACGCCCCCGACGCCCGCCGGATCCGCTCGGCGGCGGTCTGCACCACGTCACCGCCGTCGCCGTACTCCATGGCCCGCCGGATCTGCGGGTCCGCGGCCGCGGTCTGGGCGATGCCCACGGCCCGCTCCTCGTAGGTGCGGTCGAGTGCGGAGCGCTGCGCGAAGGCGAACAGCACGAAGCCGATGGCGCCGGTGAGCGCCAGGATGACGAGCTGGCTGGTGAGGATCCGCGCGGAGAGTCTCCCCCTCCCGCCGCGCCCGATCCGCATACGGATGGGTGTCACAGGTGCCTCTTCGCCTCTGTCCCGCCGGGTGCCGGGCCGGCCCTGCGCCGCACCCGTGGTGGCGTGATTGTGCCCGATGGCCGAAATCCTGCCCACCCCCGTATCACTGAGCAGAATGAGCAGAACCCCGGTTAACGCAGCTTTCGCGAGATACCTGGGAAACAGCGACGTAACACCGGGTGACCCCTAGCGTCTGCCTTC
Source organism: Streptomyces sp. NPDC030820 (assembly GCF_055572075.1). Lineage (NCBI taxonomy): Bacteria > Bacillati > Actinomycetota > Actinomycetes > Kitasatosporales > Streptomycetaceae > Streptomyces > Streptomyces sp. NPDC030820. The sequence continues at coordinate 373,503 of NZ_JBVIEB010000003.1, read as the reverse complement.
CTCGACCCCACGAGGTGTGGAAGGAGACGGCCTCACATGGCTTCGCGAAACGATGTCGCGAGGAGCCCGATCGCCGGTGCAGCAGAGCGCGAGGACGCGCGCATCGAGATCTCCGGGCTCACCAAGCGATTCCTGACCCCTGCCGGTGAGGTGTTCACGGCGCTGCAAGGCGTTTCGTTCACCGTGGAGCCGGGTCAGTTCTGTGCGGTGGTCGGTCCCACCGGCTGCGGCAAGTCGACCACGCTCAGCATGGTGTCCGGCCTCGACCGGCCCAGCGAGGGCTCGGTCAAGGTCGGCGGCCGTGAGGTGGACGGCATCACCGACGGCGTCAGCTTCATGTTCCAGGCGGACGCGCTGCTGCCCTGGAAGACGGTCCTCGGCAATGTGCTCATGGGCCCCGTCTTCCGCGGTGTCCCCAAGCAGCAGGCCCAGGCCTCGGCGCGGGACTGGCTGCGCCGGGTGGGCCTCTCCGGGTTCGAGGACCGCTATCCGCACCAGCTCTCCGGCGGTATGCGCAAGCGCGTGGCGATGGCCGCGGCGCTGATCAACGAACCCAAGATCCTGATCATGGACGAGCCGTTCGGCGCCCTGGACGTGCAGACCAAGGCGATCATGTCGACCGAGCTGCTGGACCTGTGGGAGCAGATCCGCCCCTCCGTCATCTTCATCACGCACGACCTCGACGAGGCCGTGGCGCTCGCCGACCGGGTCGTCGTCATGACGTCCAGCCCCGGGTCGGTCAAGGCCGTCTTCGACATCGACCTGCCGCGGCCGCGTGGCTCGGTCCAGGAGATCCGCTACCAGCCCCGCTTCATCGAACTCCAGCACCAGATCTGGGACACGCTGCGCGAAGAGGTGGAGCGCGCCTACGCACGCACCGCAGGAGGAAAGGCATGAGCACGACGTCCACCGCTTCCACCGTCCCGGTCGCCGACGGCGGGCCCGCCTCGGCCGCGTCCGCCGCCAAACGGGCCGCACGACGGCGGGTCGCACTGGTGTGGGCGGGCCGACTCGGCCTCGCCGCGGTCGTCATCGGCGGCTGGCAGGCGTTCACCACCTGGGGCATCGTCGACCCGTTCTTCTTCGGGCAGCCGTCCGGGATCTGGCAGCGGCTGATCGACCTCTTCCAGAACGGCACCGAGTTCGGGTCCTTCTACGCGAACATCTGGACCACCATCCAGGAGGCGCTGATCGGCTTCGCCCTCGGCGCCGGCACCGGAGTCGTCGTCGGCGTCGCACTGGGCCAGAGCCCCTATCTGTCCGACGTCCTCGGTCCCTACATCAAGATGGTCAACGCCATCCCGCGTATCGTCCTCGGCTCGATCTTCATCGTCGCCTTCGGCATCGGCGTCACCCCGAAGATCCTGCTCGCCGCCGTGCTGGTGTTCTTCATCGTCTTCTTCAACGCCTTCCAGGGCGTCCGCGAGGTGGACCGCAACATCCTCGCCAACGCCCGGGTGCTCGGCGCCTCCCAGCTGCAGATCATCCGGCACGTGATCGTGCCGTCCGCGCTGACCTGGATCATCGCCAGCCTGCACAGCGCCTTCGGCTTCGCCATCGTCGGCGCGCTGGTCGGCGAGGTGCTCGGCGCGCAGAGCGGCCTCGGCCTCGTCATCAAGACCGCGCAGAACAACTTCGACCCCAACGGGGTGTTCGCCACGATGCTCGTCATCGCGGTGATCGTGCTCGGCGCGGAGTGGCTGATCGGCAAGCTCGAGCACCGGCTGCTCTCCTGGCGCCCGCCGGCCCCCTCCGAGGCCAACAGCCTCTGACTTCCCAGCCCTTCGCACCTTCCCTCCCGAAAGACCGACAACGAAAGAGCCGCCATGTTCAAGAGAACCCTCACCGCCTCCCTCGTCACCGTCCTCGCCCTCGGCGCGGCCAGCGCATGCTCCAGCAGCTCCTCCGGCTCCGGTTCGAGCGGCTCCGGCGGTACCCCGACCGTCAAGATCATGGTCGGCGGCATCGACAAGCAGATCTACCTGCCGTACCAGCTCGCCCAGAACCTCGGCTTCTACAAGAAGTACGGCGTCAACGTCGTGCTGAGCACCGAGCAGGACGGCGGCACCGGCGCCGAGGACGCCATGGCCTCGGGGCAGGTGGACATGGCCGGCGCCTGGTACAACCACACGATCGACTTCCAGGTGAAGGGCAAGGCGGTGGAGGACGTCGTCCAGCTCTCCGGCGCGCCGGGCGAGCGGGAGATGTGCGGCACCAAGAGCGGGGTGCACTCGGCCGCGGACTTCAAGGGCAAGACGCTGGGCGTCACCGACCTCGGCTCGGGCACCGACACCCTCACCCAGTTCCTGGCCGCCAAGAAGGGCGTCAAGACCGCCGACTTCCACCGGATCGGGGTCGGCGCGGGCTCCACCGCCATCGCCGCGCTGCAGAACGGCAAGGTGGCCTGTGTCATGACGACCCAGCCCACGGTCGCCGCGATCCAGAAGAAGGGCATCGGCTACTCGGCGGTCGACGTGGCCACCACCTCGGGTGCCACGGCCGCGACGGGCGGCGCCTGGCCGGCCGCGGGTGTCATCGCCCGTACCGACTGGGTGAACTCGCACAAGGACGCGGTGCAGAAGGTCGTCGACGCGCTCGTGGCCACCATGCACTGGATCGACAAGCACAGCGCGGCCGACATCGCCGACAAGCTGCCGCAGTCGTTCGTGCAGAACCAGCTGGTCACCAAGGCCGACTACATCTCGGCCCTGACCCAGGACAAGGGCCAGTTCCTCCCGGACGGCATCATGCCGGCCGGCGGCCCCAAGAACGTCCTGGCCACGGAGGAGCTGGTGGGCCACGCCACCTCGAAGGTGAACCTCGGCACGACGTTCACCAATGACTTCGCCCTCGCGGCGAACAAGAAGGAGGGCTTCACCCCCACGACGACCCCGGCGGGGACGTCCGGCTGAGTCTCCGTCACACACCGGAGACTGACAGGAATCACCAAGCGGCCGTGCCGGATCACTCCGGCACGGCCGCTGATGCTTGTCTGCGCACTGATTCCGCACCCACAGCTAGCCGACCGGTCTATTAACGCGCAGGCTCCCCATGCACTCCGAGGACTACCACGACACGCTCGCCGCGCTGCACCCGGTCGGCCGGATGGGCGAGATCAGCGACATCGTCGACACGGTCGTCTACCTCGAGAACGCCCCCTTCGTCACCGGGGAGATCCTCCACGTCGACGGCGGCCAGCGCGCGGGCCACTGACGCCGGCCGCCTGTCCCAAGGGACAGGCGGCCTGCCCGGGCGCCGCACCTGGCACCTGGGGCGCCAAGGCGGGCATCACTGGTGGACCGTTGCGGTGAGGCGTCGCAGTGCGGCGTGGGCGGGTGGGCCCCAGGTGGGCTTGCCTCCGGGGCGGCCGTGGACGCCGGCGTGTCCGATGTGGATGCAGGCGATGGCTTTGAGCACCGCCCAGCCGCGGGCGCGGCGTAGGGTCGCGGCATCCGGGCCTGGCCGGTAGGTCTCGTGGAAGCGGTCGATGGCGCCGTCCGGCAGCAGGATCCAAGCGGCGGCGAGGTCGCAGGCCGGGTCGCCGGCGAAGAGGTCGCCGAAGTCGATCACGCCGGAGAAAGTGCCGTTCGTGGTCAGGATGTTGGCTGGATGCAGGTCGCCGTGGAGCCAGAGACGTGGGCCCGCCCAGTCCGGCGCGGCGGCGGCGTCTTCCCAGACCGCGCGGACGGCGTCCGGGTCGCGAATCAGCCCCAGTTCGGTGGCCGAGGCGAGCCCTTGGGTGAAGTGTTCGGCGGTGTCGGCCAGCGGGCCACCGCGGTCTCGGCCTGCGGGCGCCCCGTCAGGGGCGGGGCGGTGGAGGGCGGTCAGGAAGTCGGCCAGGGCGACGGCCGCCTCCGCGGCGCGCGTGGCGGGGGCGCGGTCGGCGGGCTCGCCCGGTACCCAGGTGGTGACGAGCCAGGGCCGCGGAAAACGTTCGGAGGGCTCACCAAGACGCTGCGGGACGGGGATCTGGAGAGGAAGGTGCGGGGCGAGGAGGGGCAGCCAGGCGTGTTCCTTGCGCAGCAGCGCGTCCGCGGACTGCGTCGCCCAGGGCAACCGGACGGCGAGGTCGTCGCCAAGCCGCCACACTTGATTGTCCCAGCCGAGCGCTCCGAGCTTCAGGGGGCGATCCGCCAGGTCGGGGTGCTGCTCGCGCAGCAGATCCCGGATCAGGTCCTCGGTGATGTCGATCTCGGTGGCTGTCATGCGGAGCAACGGTAGTCGGGTAGCGGCCCGGGACGTTTGAACGCGGAGAGCGGACCACGCTCCAACTCCCGCTCCCGCTTGGTGATCTGGGCTCGCTGGGCCGGGGCCGTCCTTGGAGAGCATGATCAAGAGCCCTGTCTCGCTGATGCGAAACAGGGCTCTGATCTGCGACCGCGAAGCGTTGCTCCCGTCGGGACGACAGGATTTGAACCTGCGACCCCTTGACCCCCAGTCAAGTGCGCTACCAAGCTGCGCCACGTCCCGGTGCGGTCTCACCCGGGGTGTCCCGCGTGATCACGCAGGTCAACCCTACCGCACCTGGGCGGGTGCTCGTGTCGTACCCGTCGCGGCGGGGACCGTCGTACGGCCCTGGCGGCGGGCCGGGACGAGGAGGGCGGCGCCGGCCGCGGCCAGGCAGAGGAGGGCGAGCAGGGCCCAGCCGTGGGTGTAGCCGGAGGCGTAGGGCAGGCCGGAGGGCTGAAGTCGGCCGGTGACCAGGAGGCTGGTCAGCGCGGCTCCGATGGAGCCGCCGATGGTGCGGATGTTGGCGTTCATGCCGGTCGCGGCGCCGGTCTGCTCGGGCGGGACGCTGCCGACGACGAGGTTGGCCATGGAGGCGAAGGCCAGCCCGATGCCGAGGCCGAACAGCCCGGCCACGACGGCGATCTGCCACGGGGCGTCGTGCCAGAGGGTGAGGAAGCCGCAGGCCAGAGCGCCGAGGGCGGCCCCCGTGGTGAGGAGCGCCTTGGCGCCGACGCGGGGCTCGAGACGGCCGGAGAGGACGCCGGAGAGGAACATCGCCAGCAGCATCGGCAGCATGAGCAGGCCGGAGGCGGTGACGCTCGCTCCGAAGCCGTAACCGGCCGCGGACGGCGTCTGGACGAAGCCCGGCAGGAAGGACCAGATCGCGTACATGCCCGCGCCGAAGAGCAGGGCGGCGGCGTTGGTGGTCCACACCGCGGGCAGCCGCATCACGCGCAGGTCGATCAGCGGGGTGCGGGAGCGGGCCTCGGCCGTGAGCCACAGGGCGAACAGCAAGACGGCGGCGGCGAACAGGCCGAGCACCCTCGGCGAGCCCCAGCCCCACCGCCCGGCCTGGCTCAGCGGCAGCAGCAGGGCCACCAGCCACGCGGAGAGCAGCGTGGCGCCGTGCCAACTGACCTTCCCCTGGGCCTGCTTGGGCGACTCGGGGACGTACGCCACGGCGATGAGGACCGTCGCGGCGACGATCGCCACGGGGATCCAGAAGAGCCAGCGGTAGTCGAGCGCGGAGACGATCGGTCCGGCGGCGACCATGCCGACTCCGCCGCCGGCGGCGATGACCGCGGAGAGGTTGCTGATGCTGCCGCTCACCTCGGCGGGCGCGAACTCGTCGCGGATGATGCCGAAGGACAGCGGGAACAGGGCGCCGCCGACGCCCTGGACGACCCGGGCGACGATGAGCACACCGATGTTCGGGGCGAGTGCGGCGACGAGACAGCCGGCGAGGACGGCGAGCAGGACGCCGACGAGCGTGCGTTTCTTTCCGACGAGGTCGCCGACCCGGCCGAGGATCGGGGTGAAGACCGAGGCGGACAGCAGATAGGCCGTCATCACCCAGGTCGCGGTCGACTGGGAGGTGTGCAGGGCGTGCTGGACGGTCGGCAGGGCCGGCGCGATCAGCGACTGGAGCATGGAGAACACGCCCGCACCGGTCGCGAGGACCGCGAAGGTGAGGCGAGTGGACTTGCGGGGCATGAGGGAGCCTCTCCGAGTGGGAGCGCTGTGGATGGGGGAAGGGGGCATGTGCTGCCGGGCACGTCTGCCCAGGGCGGAGTCGCCCCCGCACTGCTAAAGTGGAGGCACTCCTCCACTCTAGCGGAGGCACACCTCCGGTTCAACCTGAACCGGATGCACACCTCCGGTTCATCGACTCCCTGGGAGGCAGCAGTGACGGCCACGCCGTTCCCCGTCGGCGAGATCGTGGCGGCCCGCCGGCCGCACCGAAAGGACGCCGCCCGCAACTACGACGCCCTGCTCGCCGCCGCCCGTGAGGCGTTCGCCGAGCACGGCTCGGACGCCTCCCTGGAGGACATCGCCCGCCGCGCGGGCGTCGGCATCGGCACGCTCTACCGCAACTTCCCCACTCGCCGCGACCTCTTCGAGAGCGTCTACGCCGACGAGGTCAACGCCCTGTGCCAGGCGGCCGTGGAGGTCGCGGACCTGGAGCCGTGGGAGGCGCTGACGGCCTGGCTGGACCGGTTCGCCGGCTACATGGTCACCAAGCGTGCGGTGCGCGAGGCACTGAACGACGAGTCGGAGATCTTCCAGAGCTGCCGCGACTCGATGTACGCCGCCGGAGGCCCGCTGCTGGAGCGCGCCCAGCGGGCGGGCGTGGCCCGCGCGGACATGGACTTCGTCGATCTGCTGCGGATGGTCGCCGGCATCACGGCCACGGCCTTCGACGACGACGCCCAGCGCGACCGGGTGCTCGCCATCGCGCTGGACGGAGTACGGACCGCCGGCCACGGGCATCGCGGATGAACTGCAGGCAGTACCCCGGATGCGGCGCCGCTGGTCGCGCAGTTCCCCGCGCCCCTGGCAGGGTCCGGTCGCCGTACGCCTGAGACGCGCCCTACTTGATCAGCGCGTTCGCCACCACCACGATCAGGCCGAGCAGCGCGTCCCCGAGTCCCATGAGGACCGCCATCAGCCAACTCCTGGCCGACCGGCGGGCGGTGAGGAGGCCGAGGGCGAACAGGATCAGGGTGTTGAGCACGAACCCCGCGTATTCGACGCCTTTCGCCGGCCACCAGCGCCAGTACGCGCCCGCCAGCAGGAAGACCGTGGGCAGCACGGCCACGACCAGCGGCCACTCCTCCCACAGCGAGCGCAGCACGTCCCAGCGGCGGTGCGGGGTGCGCTCGGCGATGTAGTGGGCGTAGCCGTGGGCGAGGGCGGAGGCGAGGGCGGTCACCAGCACCCAGGCGGCGTCATAGCCACGGACCTTCGCCGACGTGTGCCCGTACTGGGTGAGCGCCGCCACCAGCGAGCTGGCGAGCACGGCGCCGTACACACCCCCGAACAGGACGGCCTCGCGTGTGCCGTGCCGCCGGGGCGGTGCCGTGCCGACCGCCGTGGAGTCAGCCATGTCCCCCACGTTCACCCGTACCGCGCCGCCCCGCCAGTCGCACGGACCGACGAAGTGTCCTCCCACCAGCCCCGACGCCCCACACTCTGTCGACTTCGGCACGGCCCGGCGCTGGCTAGGCTCGCCGCATGACGCACAGCTTCGTCCTGCACATCCCCGACGCCGACCTCGAACCAGAGCCCCTCGACCCGCAGCAGATCGTCTCCGGCGACCCGAAGGTCACCGGGAAGGTGGTCTGGGAGTCCCCGGACGGCCGGCAGATCCGCGGGATCTGGCAGATCACGCCGGGCGTGGTCACCGACACGGAGGCGGACGAACTGTTCGTCGTGATCAGCGGTTCGGCGACGATCGAGGTCGCGGACGGGCCGACGCTCACGGTGGGGCCGGGCGACATGGCGGTGCTGCGCGCGGGCGACCGGACGACGTGGACCGTGCACGAGACGCTGCGCAAGGCTTACGCGATCAATCTGTGAGGCCGAGCACCTTGACGCCGGCGGTCAGCGCCTCGGCCACCGCACCCGGTGGAATGTCGCCTCCCCCGCTCGTGCGGGCCGGCAGCGGCAGTTCCACCTGGACCCCGCCCAGGCGGCTCAGGTTGACCGGGTTCCTGGGGTGCACGCCGCGCAGGTCGGCCGGGATGGCCGCCAGGTCGGTGACGGCCGGGAACTGCGGGGCCTCGGCGGCCAGTGCCTCGGCGAGGACGCGGGCCGCGTCCCGGTTGCCGCCGCCGAGGAAGACGGTGTGCGGTGCCTCGGGCCGCATATGGCCGTGCAGGGAGACCGTGAGGGAGACCCGGTTCAGGAACTCCCGCAGGAGTGCGCAGTGGTCGGCCGCCATGCGCACGGACGGGATGTGCACGGGCCGCCGTACCCCCGGCTGGGTGAAGACGAGGCTGGTGGCGCCGCAGCGGCGCGCCACGAGGTCCGCGAGTTCGGCCGTCCCCCCTTCGTTGCTGCCGTGCAGGGCCAGCAGACCGATCTCGCCACCCGGTACGAGGGTCGCGACCATCGGTACGCCCTCGATCTCCGTGTGCTCGGTGCGGGTCACCGGGTCTCCCCCCTTCACTCGGCCGGCTGCGCCGGCATGTTGTACGGCGTGACGACCTGGATCGCGGACGGCAGCGCCGGGCCGGCCGGGGGCAGCGCGCCGTGCGCCCGCATCACGAGGTGGCAGGCCTCCCGCATGTCCTGGCGCAGGTCGTGGTGGAGCACGGCGGACAGCCGGTGTTCGCGCAGCAGTCGCGTGTTGTCGTGGTCGAGGTCGTGGGCGATGAACACCGCGCAGGCGCGGCCGAGGTCGGCGAAGGCGCGCAGGGTGGCGTTGTTGCCGCCGCCGATGGAGTACACGGCCCGGATCTCCGGGTCCCGTTCCAGGGCGGCGCGGACCAGGTCGTACTGGGTGGCGTCCAGGCCCTGCCCCTCGGCGATCTCCACCAGGGTGCACTCGGGATGCCGGGCCCGCATCACGCTGCGGAACCCCATCTCGCGCTCCTCCTCGTTGCGGAAGAATCCGCTGCTCAGGCTGGTCAGGACATGGCCGGGCCGGTCGCCGAGCCACTGGCCCATCAGATAGGCGGCGGTGGCTCCGGCGGCCCGGTTGTCGCTGCCGACGTAGCCGATCCGGCCGCTGGCGGGCAGGTCGGTGACCAGGGTGACGACCGGGATGCCGGCCGCGGTGAGCCGGCCCACGGCGGCGGTGACCTCGGGGACGTCCGGCGCCTTGAGGATCACGCCCTGGGAGCCGCGCCGGGCGATCCGGTCCAGGGTCCTGACCTGCTCGGCGGCCGGCCCGGTCTCGCGGAAGTGGAAGCGTGAGCGCACCACGGCCGGATGCAGGGACGGCAGTTCGGCCTCCAGGGCGGCGCGTACGGCGGTGCTGAACCGCTCCGGTGCCTGCACCACGATGTCGACCATGAAGGTACGGCCGACCAGCCGCACCTGGGTGCGCTGCCGGTCGAGGTCGGCGATGGCCCGGTGCACCTCCTGCGCGGTGCTCTCGCGCACCCCTCCCCTGCGGTTCAGCACACGGTCCACCGTGGCCTCGCTGAGACCCGCCTGACGTGCGATCTCCCGGATCGGGAACGGGTGGCCCATGGGCCTGCTCCTTGAGGGGTTTTTGATGGCTGGCTGCTGGTTGTTCGAGGGGTTTGTCATGACAAGAATGACAGGACCGCGCCGTCGCCGTGGCCGAAAGCCGTGACCGAAAGGACACCGATGTCCGTCGCCTCCGTGCCAGGCCGTGCCTGGCTGTCCGAGCAGGACTGCGACCTGGCCGCCTTCCGCGCCCTGATCGACCGGACGACCCGCCTCGCGGACTACCCGCACGCCGCCTCGGTGACGGAGAACGTCCTGGTGTACGAGGGTGAGCGGCTGGCCACCGCCGAGGACCGGGACGCGCTGCGAGCCGAGCTGGTGCGGGCGTTCGCCGACGGCCCCGGGATCGTCGTCATTCCGGGTGCCTACCCGGACCCGGCGGTCGTCGACCGGGTCACGGCCGTGTTCGAGGCGCTGATCTGCGAACAGCGGGCCTCCGGGGCGACCGCCGGTGACCACTTCGCGAGACCCGGCGCCAACGACCGGGTGTGGAACGCGCTGGAGAAGACGGCCCTGTACGACGCGGAGGCGTTCGCCGACTACTACGCGAACGACGTGCTGGCCCTGGTCTCCTCGGCCTGGCTGGGCCCCGGCTACCAGGTGACCTCGCAGGTCAACGTGGTCAACCCGGGCGGTGCAGGGCAGACCGCGCACCGGGACTACCACCTCGGCTTCCTGAGCAACACGGCCGCGGCCGCCTATCCGGCGCATGTGCACCGGCTCTCCCCGGTGCTCACCCTCCAGGGCGCGGTCGCCCACTGCGACATGCCGGTGGAATCGGGCCCGACGCTCTGTCTGCCGTACTCGCAGCGGTACGAGCCGGGCTATCTGGCCTGGCGGCTCCCGGAGTTCCAGGCGTACTTCGAGCAGCACCACGTACAACTCCCGCTCGCCAAGGGCGACGCGGCCTTCTTCAACCCGGCGCTCTTCCACGCCGCCGGCACCAACCGCACGGCGGACGTGCCGCGCACGGCCAATCTGCTCCAGGTGTCCTCCGCCTTCGGGCGCGCGATGGAGACGGTGGACCGGGAGGCGGTGGCGAACGCGGTGTTCCCGGTGCTGCTGCGGCGGGCGGCCGAAGGCGCCGGCGAGGAGTGGCTGGAGAACGTGATCGCCGCGAGCGCCGAGGGCTATCCCTTCCCGACGAACCTGGACAGCGACCCGCCGGTCGACGGTCTGGCCCCGCCGGCGCAGGCGGACGTGCTGCGGCGGGCGGTGCGCGAGGGGTGGGCCCCGGAGCGGCTCCGTGCGGAGCTGCGGGCCGCTGCCGAACGACGAGAGAGCTGAGGAAGGGCGGGGCAGATCATGGGACTTCTCGACGGACTCCTCCGGGAGAAGATCGTCCTGGTCAACGGCGGCAGCCAGGGCGTCGGTGCCGCGATCGCGCGGGCGGCCGCCCGGGAGGGCGCCGTCGTGGCGGTCACCGGCCGCCGTACCCAGCCGGGCGAGGCGCTGGTCGCCGAGCTGGCCTCGGCCGGGGCCAAGGCGATGTTCGTGCGCGCCGATCTGGCGGACGCCGAGCAGGCCAGGGCGGCGGTCGCCGAGGTGGTGGACGCCTACGGACGCATCGACTGCCTGGTGAACTCCGCAGGGCTGACCTCCCGGGGCACGCTGCTGGACACGACCCCGGAGCTGTTCGACGCGCACATCGCGATCAACCTCAAGGGACCGTTCTTCGCGATGCAGGCGGCGGTCGCCGACATGGTGGCCCGCAAGGCGCCCGGCACGATCGTCAACATCATCACCTCGTCGGCGCACGGCGGCCAGCCGTTCCTGGCGCCGTACGTCGCCGCCAAGGCCGGTCTTGCGGGCCTCACCCGCAACGCGGCGCACGCCCATCGCTGGGACCGGATCCGGATCAACGGCCTGAACATCGGCTGGACCGCGACGGAGGGCGAGGACGCCACCCAGCGCGCCTTCCACGGAGCCGGCGACGACTGGCGCGAGCAGGCCGCGGCGAAGCTGCCGATGGGCAAGCTGGGCCAACCGGAGGAGATCGCCGACTTCGTGGTCCTCCTGCTGTCCGACCGGTCGGGGGTGGTCACGGGGTCGGTGATCGACTGGGACCAGAACGTCCTCGGCGGCCTCGACTGAAGCCCCCTCTCCGCTCGTCCCCGTAAGAACTGCCGCTCGTCCCCGTGAGAACTGCAAGGAGCCTCATCCTCATGCGCATCGGAATCCTCGGCCTCGGCCGCATCGGCGCCTTCCACGCCGAGACCCTCTCCGGACTGGACGCCGTCGAGTCGCTCGTCGTCACCGACCCGTTCGCAGACGCCGCCAAGGCCGCCGCCGAGCGGTTCGGCGCCCAAGTCGTGGACTCGCCGGAGGCGCTGCTGGCCGCCGGCGTGGACGGCATCGTGGTGGCGGCCGCGACCGACGCCCACCCCGCCCTGATCCTGGCCGGCGTCGAGGCCGGAGTCCCGGTCTTCTGCGAAAAGCCCGTCGCGAAGACGATGAGCGAGGGCGTCGAGGTGCTGAAGGCCGTGCGCCACAGCGATGTGCCGATCCAGATCGGCTACAACCGCCGCTTCGACGCGGGCTTCACCGCCGCGCGCGCCGCCGTCCAGGCGGGCGAGCTGGGCAAGCTGCACACGGTCCGCTCCACGACCCTGGACCCGGCGCCGCCGCCGGCCGCGTACATCGCCGCCTCCGGTGGCATCTTCCGGGACTGTTCCGTGCACGACTTCGACATCATCCGCTGGGTGACGGGCCGCGAGGTCACCGAGGTGTACGCGGTCGGCGGCAACCGGGGCGCCGACTACATCAAGGCGGCCGGCGACGCCGACACCACCGGCGCGATCCTCACCCTGGACGACGGCACCATCGCGGTGGTCTCCAACTCCCGCCACAATGCCCGGGGTTACGACGTCCGCATGGAGCTCCACGGCTTCGCCGACTCCATCGCCGTCGGCCTGGAGGACAAGCTCCCGCTGCGCTCGGTCGAACCCGGCGTGACCTTCCCGTCCGGTACCCCGCACGACTTCTTCATGGACCGCTTCGCGGACGCCTACCGCGCCGAGCTCACCGCGTTCACCGAGGTCGTGTCCGGCACCCGCCCCTCCCCCTGCACCGTCGAGGACGCCCTGGAGGCGGGCTGGATCGCGGAGGCCTGCACCCTGTCGCTGCACGAGCACCGGCCGGTGACGCTCACGGAGGTGCGCGGGGCCTGACCGCGGTACTTCAGGAAAGCCGTCCGGTGAGAGAACGCGATCCACTACCGTGCGGCTGTGACAGCACCCGCAAGTGAACAGCCCGCCCAACTCGGCCTGTTGGACCTCTCCGTGGACCTGTCCGTGCCCGAGGTCTACTCGGGCACGGACTTCACGCTCTACCTGCACATCAAGAACCCCTTCGCGGTGCCCGTGTGGGTCAAGTCGGTGGTACTGAGCCTGCCCACGCAGTTGTACTGGCGGTCACCGGACGCGGAGACACGGAAGGCGAACCGCCAGAAGCACGTCCAGGCCGAGCGCAGCACGCTGGAACGGGTCATCGAGACGCGCAACCAGCGCATCCTGGAGATCACCCAGGAACTGAGAAGGTTGCCCGCCGATGCGGGGGAGCAGACGGCACGCCTGCTGGATGTCATGCGCACCCTCCTCGACGAGAACAGTCGCGATGTCGACCTGCTGGCGGGGCAGGGCAACGCGCGGGTGCGTGCCGAGGGCAGTTCCACGGTCAACCTGCACAGTCCACGAACCAGGAACCTGACGGTCGAGGCGCACCGCGAGTCCACCATCAACGTGTACGACATCCGTCCGGTGGAGGACGAGGAGCCCGAGCGCGTCCCCCTCACCGGATCCCTGCCGCCGGGAACCGCCCTGGAGCCGGGCTGCACCGACGTTCAGACCATCCGCCTGGGAACGCGCAGGAACCCCCTCTTCCTGCCGGCCAGGTACCACCTGCAGCTCACCGTCATCTACACCGTCGAGCCGCCCCGGGACCCCGCTGCCGACACCGCTGCGGACTCACCCCACCAGCGGGTCTTCTCCAACACCACCTCCTTCACCGTGCCGGTGAAGGCCGCGCTGTGGAAAGTGATGTCCGGCGGTGTGATCGGCGGGTTCCTGGGCGGTGTCGGCAGGGCCCTGCAACAGACCCAGCACCCGGGTGCCCTGATCCAGACGGCCCGGCTCCTCCCGCTCATCGGCGCGTTGCTGTTGGCCGTCATACTGAGCGGAGTCGCCATCATCTTCTCGGCCCGCAAGTCCGACGCACAGTCCTTCGTCACGGTGGAGGACTTCTGGGGAGGCCTGCTCGTCGGCTTCCTCATCGGCTACTCGGGGACGGCGGCCTTCTCGGACATCACGCACATGAAGGTCTGACCGCCCCGAGGCGCCTGGCCGGGTCCGTCAGCCGCAGTACCGGATCAGCCATTCGTCCGGGTTGTAGGTGTTCCGCGCCGGGTCGGGCAGGGTCGCCGGGCTGGTCTCGACCATGTCCTGCGGGCGTATCCGCTCGGGCAGGGTGCCGAAACGGCTGCGGCGGCGCTCCGCCGCCTCCGTGGGGTCCTGTGTGCTGTCCCGGGGTTCCTGGCGCTGCGTCATCTTGTCCCTCCCGTCTGCGCGGGCGTCCCCCCGTCATCGTGCACAACGCCCGCGTGCACCCGGTTGGTTCCCGCGCGTGCCCTGGCCGAATCCGTCGCGGTCACGAAGGAACCGGACCCACGAGGGAACCGGGCCCACGAAGGAACCGGGCCCACCGAAGGAGCCCGGTTCCGGCGAGCGGTGGTCAGGCTCCGCAGGACCGCAGGAACCGCCGCGTCCGCACCGCGATCGGCAGGGGCTTGTCCGGCTCGCACGGGTACATGTCCTGCTCGACGATCGCGAACAGTTCCACGCCCAGCCGCTGCGCGGCCTGCAGGACGGGCCCCAACTCGGGCACGCCGGAAGGCGGTTCGCACATCACTCCGCGCTGCACCGCCGGCCCGAACGGCACCTCGTCGGCGATCACCTCGGCGAGGACGTCCGGGTCGACCTGCTTGAGGTGCAGATAGCCGATGCGCTCGCCGTAGGTCTCGATGAGCTTGACGCTGTCTCCGCCGCAGTAGGCGTAGTGCCCGGTGTCCAGGCACAGGTTGACCAGCTCGGTGTCGGTGGAGTCCAGGAAGCGTTCGACGTGGGCCTCGGTGTCGATGTGGGTGTCGGCGTGCGGGTGGACCACGATGTCCAGGCCGTACGTCTCCTTGACCTCGTGGCCGAGCCGCTCCATGCCCTTGGTCAGGTGCGCCCACTGCTCGGCGGTCAGCTCCGGCGGCTCCAGGATCTCGGCGGTCTTGTCGTCCCGCCAGAAGGAGGGGATGACGACCAGGTGCCGCGCGCCCATCGCCTGGGTGAGCGCGGCGACCTGGCTGACGTGCGCCCAGGTCTTGGCCCAGACGGACGGGCCGCGGTGCATCCCGGTGAAGACCGTGCCCGCCGAGACCTTCAGGTTCCGCCGGGCCACCTCGTCCCTGAGCCGCGCGGGGTCGGTGGGGAGGTAGCCGTAGGGGCCGAGCTCGATCCACTCGTAGCCGGCCTCGGACACCTCGTCCAGGAAGCGTTCCCAGGGCACCTGCCGCGGGTCGTCGGGGAACCAGACGCCCCACGAGTCGGGGGCCGAGCCGACCCGGATCCGGTCCAGCGGGGTGGGGGTGGCCATGGTCAGGGGGTTCCTTCCGGAGAGGGCGCGACGGGTGCGGTGAGGTCGCTCTCCTCGGGGAGTTCCTCGGTGTCGACGCCGCGTACCTGGGCCAGTTCGTGTTTGAGGGCGGCGAGTTCGGCGCCGCCGGCCATGTGGTTGGTCAGCTCCTCCAGGCTGACCTCGGCGCGGGAGGCGGACAGCTCCAGGGTGCCCAGGCGCAGCACGCTGAAGTGGTCGCCGACCATGTAGGCGTGGTGGGGGTTGTGGGTGATGAAGATGACGCCGAGGCCGCGGTCGCGGGCGGCGGCGATGTACTTCAGCACCACGCCGGACTGCTTGACGCCCAGGGCGGCGGTGGGCTCGTCCAGGATCAGGACGCGGGCGCCGAAGTAGACGGCGCGGGCGATGGCCACGCACTGGCGCTGGCCGCCGGAGAGGGTGCCGATGGGCTGTTCCAGGTCGTCCAGGACGATGCCCATGTGGCGCAGTTCCTCGTCCGCGGTCTTCTTCATCCGCGCGATGTCCAGCCGCCGGAGGGGCCACGGCCCCTTGGTCATCTCGGAGCCGAGGAAGAAGTTGCGCCACACCGGCATCAGGGGCACGGTGGCCAGGTCCTGGTAGACCGCCGCGATGCCCTTGTCCAGGGCCTCACGCGGGGTGGAGAACCGCACCGGGTGCCCGTCCACGAGGAACTCGCCCTCGGTGTGCTGGTGCAGCCCGGAGACGATCTTGATGAGGGTGGACTTGCCGGCGCCGTTGTCGCCCAGGACGCAGGTGACCTGACCGGCGTGGACCTTGAGGTCGACGCCGTGCAGGGCGCGGATGTTGCCGTAGGACTTGCCCGCCCTGCGCAGCTCGACCAGCAGCCCCTCCGCAGCGGGCGGCGTGTCCTGGACAACGGTGCCGTGGGTCTTGTTGTCGTTCATCGGTTACCTCCGGGTCGCCGTGCGCTGGACCCACAGATTGATCAGGACGGCGCCGAGCAGCATCACGCCCAGGAAGGCCTTGAACCAGTCGGGGTTCCAGCCGGCGTAGACGATGCCCTGGTTGACCATGCCGAACATGAACGCCCCGAAGACCGGGCCGATCGCCGAACCGGCACCACCGGTGAGCAGACACCCGCCGATGACGGCCGCGGCGATGTAGATCAGCTCCTGGCCCACGCCCTCACCGGACTGCACGGTGTTGAAGGAGAACAGCTGGTGCATGCCGATGAACCAGGCGCCGAACCCGACCAGCATGAACAGCGAGATCTTGGTGAAGGCCACCGGGACACCCACCGCCCGGGCGGACTCCTTGTTGCCGCCGACCGCGAAGATCCAGTTGCCGTACCTGGTGCGCAGCAGCACCCAGGTCGCCAGCGCCGCGAACACCAGCCACCACACCACGGTGATCTTCACCTGCACCCCGGCCACGTCGAAGGACGAGGCGAAGACCTTTCTGGCCTGGTCGAAGCCGTCCATGTCGCTGATGTCGTCGGTGGCCACATTGCCGGTGACCAGCTTGGTCACGGCCAGGTTCACGCCCTGCAGGATCAGGAAGGTGCCCAGGGTGATCAGGAAGCTGGGCAGACCGGTCTTCACCACCATCCAGCCGTTGAGGAACCCGATCGCGAGCGAGACGACCAGGGCGACGATCACGCCGGTCCACACGTTCAGGGTCAGCTGGTAGCTGAGCATGCTCGCGGTGAGCGCGGAGGTGATCACGGCGACACCCGCGGAGAGGTCGAACTCGCCGCCGATCATCAGCAGGGCGACCGGCAGGGCCATGATCCCGATGGTCGAGGACTGGTACAGGATCGTCGCCATCGAGCTGCCCTGGCGCACCGAGGGCGCGACGACCAGGAAGAAGACCAGTACGGCGGCGGCGCCCAGGAAGACGCCCACCTCGGGGCGGGCCAGCAGCCGCAGCGCCAGCGGGCGGCGTGCGGTGCGGCCGTCGCTCTGCTCGGGGCCGGACGCCGGCGGCCTGCCGAGGGCCGGTTCAGCCTGCTGGGCCATGCTCATCACCGGGTGCCCTTCGCGGCGAACTCGGCGACCTTGTCGACATTGGACTTGTCGACGAAGGCCGGGCCGGTGAGCACCGGCTGGACCCCGCCGCCGCTGTAGTTGCCGTTGTTCTTGTAGAGCCACAGCGCGTCGACCGCCAGGTAGCCCTGCAGATAGGGCTGCTGGTCGACGGCGAACTCGATCGAGCCGTTCTGGACGGCCTTCACCAGGTCCTTGTTCAAGTCGAAGGTGGCCACCTTGGCCTTGCTGCCCGCGTCGCCCACCGACTGCACCGCCGTGAGGGCGAAGGGGGCGCCGAGGGTGACGACCGTGTCGATGGAGCCGTCCTGCTTCAGCTTGGCCGTGATGGTCGACTTCACGGACGGCATGTCGGTGCCGTTCACGTACAGCGTCTCAGTGGTGCCCTTGAACGTCTTCTTCACTCCGTCGCAGCGCTGGGTGAGGCCCACGTTGCCCTGCTCCTGGATGACGCAGACGACCTTCTTGGCGCCGGTGGAGTTCAGCTTGTCGCCGAACGCCTCGCCCGCCACGCTCTCGTCCTGCCCGAAGAACTCCAGCAGGCCGAGCTTCCTCCAGTCACTCAGGCCCGAATTCAGCCCGACCACCGGTATGCCGGACTGCTGCGCCTTGCCGATGACGCTCTTCATCGCGTCCGGCTTGGCCAGGGTGACCGCGATGCCGTCGACCTTCTGGTCGACGGCGTTCTGCACCAGGTTCGACTGGTTGCCGGCGTTGGGATCGGCGGAGTAGACGAGCTTGACGTTGTCCTTGGCTGCGGCGGCCTCGGCGCCCTTGCGGACGGTGTCCCAGAAGGTGTCGCCGGGCGCCTGGTGCGTGACCAGCGCGACGGTCATGCGCGGGGTGTTGGCCTTGCCCGCCGAGGCGTTCTGGGCCGCCTCCTCGGCCTTCTTGCCGCCATGGCTGCTGGCGCAGCCGGCGAGGGTCAGGGCCGCCGCGGCGGCGACCGCCACGACCGGGGCGAGTCTCCGGGAGCGGGAGGGGGAAGAGCGGTCCATCTTTCCTGCACCTCACTGTGCGTGCGACGGGGGAAGGGACGCTGTTGCGTTGGGACGGGATCAAAGTCCCTGGGGCGCCTGCTGTCAATACTTTGTTAAGACATCATTTCAGAAGCAGGTTCGAATGTAAGTACAAAGCATTGACACCCTTGGCGTCCGAGATCTACACCTGAGAGGCATGAGCCCAGTACACCGCACCCCGCAGCGAACGGCACCGGGTGATCGCGCGGTCGACTCCCTCAGCTTCGCTTTGGACCGCACGAGCCCGGTGCCGCTGTACTACCAGCTCGCCCAGCAGCTGGAGTCGGCCATCGAACACGGCACGCTGGCCCCGGGCAACCTCCTGGGCAACGAGGTCGACCTCTCCGTACGCCTCGGCCTGTCCCGCCCCACCGTGCGCCAGGCCATCCAGTCCCTGGTGGACAAGGGACTGCTGGTGCGCCGCCGCGGCGTGGGCACACAGGTCGTTCACAGCAAGGTCAGACGGCCGCTGGAGCTCAGCAGCCTCTACGACGACCTGGAGTCGGCCGGCCAGGGCCCGACCACCCGGGTGCTGCGCAACGAACGGGTCCCGGCGAGCGCGGAGGTGGCCGCCGCGCTCGGGCTCGCAGAGGGTGCCGAGGTCACCGTCCTGGAGCGGCTGCGCTGCACCCACGGCCAACCGGTGGCGTTCCTGTGCAACTACCTGCCGGCCGCACTCCTCGAACTCCCGACACAGCAGCTGGAGTCGACGGGTCTGTACCGCATGATGCGGTCCGCCGGAATCGTCCTGCACAGCGCCCGCCAGTCCATCGGCGCCCGCAGCGCCACGGCCGAGGAGGGCGCCCTGCTGGACGAGAAGGAGGGTGCGGCCCTGCTCACCATGCGGCGCACCGCGTACGACGTCACGGGCCGGCCGGTGGAGTACGGCAGCCATGTGTACCGGGCGTCGCGGTACACCTTCGACTTCCAGCTGCTGGTCCGTACCTGAACCGCCGACCCGGACCCGAACCGCTGGTCAGGACGCGAAGCGGAATCACCCGTGTTCACACAGCCCCCACGGCCGCCCGTGCCGTGGGGGCTGTCGGCTCTGCGCTCCGGTGAACACGCAGGTGACCGTGACGATTACGTTTCGGGCAAGAGACAGCACAGAGGGAGCCGACCTATTGACTCATGAGCGGACATGGGGCTGTTATTACGCCCACGATGTTCGGTCGAGTTGGTTTCTGATCGGTTTCGAAAACCTTTCGGTGATCAACTCATCCCCTTGACCGAACCCTGTATTCCTCAGGAGCCGCCATGCGCCTCTCCCCCGCCGGTCTCTCCGTCCCGGGTCCCAGCCGTCGTTCGATCCTGCGCGGTGCAGGCAGTGCCGCCCTGCTCGCCGGTGCCGGCATACCCCTGCTGTCCGCCTGCGGGAGCAGCGGTGCGTCCTCGGACCCGAAGACCGTCACCCTCGGCTCCAACGCCTCGGACGCGGTGCCGAAGAAGGCCTTCGAGGCCGTGTACGCGGACTTCAAGAAGCAGTCCGGCATCACGGTCGACGTCAACACGAAGGACCACAACACCTTCCAGGAGCAGATCAACTCGTATCTGCAGGGCACGCCGGACGACGTGTTCAACTGGTTCGCCGGGTACCGCATGCAGTTCTTCGCGGCCAAGGGCCTGGCCTCGCCGATCGACGACGTGTGGGCGAAGATCGGGGACAACTTCCCGGACGCGATGAAGAAGCTCAGCAAGGGCGAGGACGGCAAGTACTACTTCGTGCCGCTGACGACGTACCCCTGGGCGATCTTCTACCGCAAGAGCGTCTTCCAGCAGCACGGCTACCAGGTCCCCACCACCTGGGACCAGTTGGTCGCCCTGTGCAAGCAGATGAAGAAGGACGGCCTGGTCCCGATCGCTTTCGGCGACAAGGATGCCTGGCCGGCGATGGGCACCTTCGACCAGATCAACTTCCGCCTCAACGGCTACGACTTCCACGTCCAGCTGATGGCGGGCAAGGCGGCCTGGACCGACGCCAAGGTGAAGGCCGTCTTCGACCACTGGGCCGAGCTCCTCCCCTACCACCAGGACGGCTTCATGGGCCGCACCTGGCAGGACGCCGCGCAGACGCTGGTGTCGAAGAAGGCCGGCATGTACCTCCTCGGCTCGTTCGTGGCCCAGCAGTTCACCAACAAGGCCGACCTGGACGACCTCGACTTCTTCCCCTTCCCGGAGATCAACTCCGCTTACGGCCAGGACACGGTCGAGGCGCCGACCGACGGCTTCATGGTGAGCAAGTCCCCCAAGAACCACGACGGCGTGGTGAAGCTGCTGGAGTACCTGGGCACCCCGGCGGCCGAGGAGACGTACCTCAAGGGCGACCCGAGCGTGGTGGCCGCCTCCAGCAAGGCGAGCACCGCCTCGTACTCGGCGCTGCAGAAGAAGGCGTTCGACATGATCAGCAACGCCAAGACGCTCACCCAGTTCATGGACCGCGACTCCCGCCCCGACTTCACCTCCACGGTGATGCAGCCGGGCCTGCAGAAGTTCCTGCAGAACCCCAAGGGCGTGGACAGTCTGCTGTCGTCCATCGAGCGCCAGAAGAAGACCATCTTCGCGTCCCAGTGAGCGGCCCGATGACGACCGATACGACCACGAAGTCCCCGGAGGCGGCCGCGGTGCCGCCTCCGGGCGCCTCGCCTGTGAAGAAGCGGGCCACGCAGGGCCACCGGCGCCTGCTGACCCGCCGTGACCGGTTCACGCTCGCCCTGATGGCGGGCGTGCCGACGATCCTGCACGTGCTCCTGGTGTGGGTCACCGCCATCGCCTCGATCTTCCTCGCCTTCACCACCTGGGACGGCATCGGGTTCGACTCGATCAAGTGGGTGGGCCTGGACAACTTCAAGCAGCTCTTCACCGACAACCCGCAGTTCTGGCCCGCCGTCCAGCACAACATCATCTGGTTCGTCGTACTGATCCTGATCCCGACCCCGCTCGGGCTCTTCCTCGCCGTCCAGCTGGACAAGAAGATCCGTTTCAGCCGGGTCTACCAGACCGCGTTCTTCCTGCCGGTGGTCATCTCGATGGCCTGCATCGGCTTCGTCTGGCAGCTGGTCTACAACCCGGACACCGGCCTGATCAACAGCCTCATCGGGGCCAACAAGCCGGGCCACTACATCGACTGGATCGGCGACCCGCACCTGAACCTGTGGGCGGTCCTGATCGCCGCGTCCTGGCGGCACACCGGCTACATGATGATCCTGTACCTGGCCGGCCTGAAGAGCGTCGACCCCTCCCTCAGAGAGGCCTCCGCCCTCGACGGCGCCAACGAGTGGCAGACGTTCAAGAGCGTCATCTTCCCCACCCTGCGCCCGACCAACACGGTCGTGCTGGTGGTCACGATCATCGAGGCGCTGCGCGCCTTCGACCTGGTCTTCGTCTTCAACAAGGGCGCCCAGGGCACCGAGTTGCTGTCGATCCTGGTCACCAACAACATCATCGGCGAGTCCAGCCGCATCGGCTACGGCTCCGCCATCGCCGTCGTCCTGCTGGTGATCTCCCTCGCGGTGATCATCCCCTATCTGATCGCCACCTTCCGGAAGGAGCGGCGCGCATGAGCAGCACCACCGTCGCGGCGCCGCTGAAGCGGCGCGCCCCGATCCGCCCGGCCCGGGTCCTGCTGCACGTCTTCCTCGCCGGCACGGCGCTGGCGTGGCTGGCGCCGCTGCTGTGGGCGATCTTCTCGGCCCTGCGGCCCTACAGCGAGACCAGCGCCAAGGGCTACGTCTCCTGGCCCAGCAAGCTGACGTTCGAGAACTTCACGAACGCCTTCAAGCAGTCGGACATGCTGCACTACTTCGGCAACACGCTGGTCATCGCGATCCCGGCCGTGCTGCTGACGCTGTTCCTGTCCTCCTGCGTGGCGTTCTACGTCGCCCGCTTCGACTTCCGCCTCAACCTCGCCCTCCTGCTGGTCTTCACGGCCGGCAACCTGCTGCCGCAGCAGGTCATCATCACCCCGCTGTACCGGCTGTACCTGCTGACGAACCTGCCCGGCATCACGGCCAGCGGCAAGCTGTACGACTCCGCGCTCGGCCTGGTCCTGATCCATGTGGCCTTCCAGTCCGGGTTCTGCGCGTTCGTACTGAGCAACTACATGCGCTCGCTGCCGCACGAGCTGACCGAGGCCGCGCTGGTCGACGGCGCCTCGGTGTGGCGGCTGTACTGGCAGATCACCCTGCCGCTGTGCAAGCCGGCGATGGCGGCCCTGGCGACCCTGCTGTCGATCTGGATCTACAACGACTTCTTCTGGGCGCTGGTGCTGATCTCGACCGGCCAGAACATGCCGATCACCTCGGCCCTGAACAACCTCTCCGGCCAGTACTTCACCGACCCCAACCTGGTCGCCGCGGGCTCCCTGCTGACCGCGATCCCGACCCTGATCGTCTACTTCGCGCTCCAGCGCCAGTTCGTCAGCGGTCTGACCCTGGGCTCCAACAAGGGCTGAGCCGCGTTTCGTGAAAGAGAACGAAGAGAACACCGTGAAACCCACCCTGTCCGTCCCCGGCCTCGCCTACGGCGGCGACTACAACCCCGAGCAGTGGCCCGAGGAGGTGTGGGCCGAGGACATGCGCCTGATGCGCGAGGCCGGGGTGAACCTGGTCAGCGTCGGCATCTTCTCCTGGGCCCTGCTGGAGCCGGCCGAGGGCGTGTACGACTTCTCGCACCTGGACAAGGTCCTCGGCCTGCTGCACGAGAACGGCATCGCCGCCGACCTGGCCACGCCCACGGCGGCGCCTCCGGCGTGGTTCTTCCGCGCCCACCCGGAGGCGCTGCCCGTCGACCGGGACGGCCGCACCCTCTCCTACGGCAGCCGGCAGACCTTCTGCCCGTCCTCCCCCGCCTACCGTGCGGCCGCGCTGCGCATCGCGGGCGCGCTCGCCGAGCGCTACGCGGACCACCCGGCCGTGCGCATGTGGCACGTGCACAACGAGTACGGCTGCCACAACGCGGCCTGCTACTGCGACACCAGCGCGGCATCCTTCCGCCGCTGGCTCCGGGCCCGCTACGGCGACGACCTGGCGGCGCTCAACGACGCCTGGGGCACGCGGTTCTGGAGCCAGTGGTACTACGACTGGGAGGAGGTCCTGCCGCCGCGCGCCACCGGCGCCGTACCCAACCCGACGCACCAGCTGGACTGGCGCCGCTTCTGCTCCGACGAGCTGCTGTCGCTGTGCACGGCGGAACGGGACGTGCTGCGGGCGGCGGCGCCGTCGCTCCCGGCCACCACCAACTTCATGGTGATGTTCAACTTCGACGCGCTCGACTACTGGCGCTGGGCGCCGGAGCTGGACATCGTCTCCAACGACCACTACCTGATGTCCACCGACCCGGCGTCGGAGATCGACATCGCGCTCAGCGGCGACCTGACCCGTTCCCTCGCGGGCGGCCCCTGGCTGCTCATGGAGCACTCCACCGGCGCGGTGAACTGGCAGCCCGTCAACCGGGCGAAGCGACCTGGTGAGTTGCGCCGTAACGCGCTCGCGCACGTGGCGCGCGGCGCGGACGGAATCGCGTACTTCCAGTGGCGGCAGTCGAAGGCGGGTGCGGAGCAGTGGCACTCGGCGATGGTGCCGCACGCGGGCACCGACAGCCGGATCTGGCGGGACGTGGTGCGGCTGGGCGCGGATCTGCGGGCTTTGGCGGAGGTCCGGGGCAGCACGAGTCCGGCCGAGGTGGCGATCGTCTGGGACTGGGACGCGCGCTGGGCCCTGGAACTGCCCTCGCAGCCCAGCGGGGAGCTGCGCTACGCCGACCTGGTCCGGGCCTGGTACGAGCCGCTGTGGCGGTCGGGCGTGGCGGTGGATTTCGTACGACCGCAGACGGACCTGTCCGCCTACCGCCTGGTGCTGGCCCCCAGCCTGTACCTGGTGGACGACGCAGGCGCGGCGAACCTGTCGGCGTTCGCCGAGCGCGGCGGCACCCTCGCCGTGGGCTTCCACAGCGGGGCGGTGGACGACAACTGCCAGGTACGGCTGGGTGGTTACCCGGGCGCGTTCCGCGAGGTGCTCGGCGTCCGCTCGGACGAACCGTTCCCGCTGCTGCCCGGCGAGCAGGTCACGCTGTCCGGCGCGGTCCCGGACGGGGCGACGGGCACGCTGTGGTCGGAGCGGCTGCGGCTGGAGGGCGCGGAGGCGGTCGCGTCGTACGCCGACGGCCCCCTGTCCGGCGTCCCCGCGGTGACCCGGCGCCCGCACGGGACCGGCGCCGCCTGGTACCTGGCCACACTGCCGGACCCGGACACCCTGGCCGCGCTGCTGGACCGCGTCCGGGGCGAGGCGGGCGTGGAGCCGGTGCGTACGGCCCCGCCCGGTGTGGAGGTGGTCCGCCGGCGCGGTCCGGAGGCGGACTACCTGTTCGTCATCGACCATGCCGGGCAGGGCGCGGAGGTGTCGACCGCAGCGGGGGCGACGGAACTCCTCACCGGTAAGGAGCTGCACGACTCGGTGACGGTGCCGCCGGGCGAGGTCGCCGTCGTACGGGAACCGCGGTGACCTTCACCGGGAGCCCGCTTCCGTGAGCAGCTCCGCCAGGTGGTCGGCGAGGGCGATGAGCCGATCGAGCCGCACCCCCTGGCGGGCCCTGCGGAATCCATGCCGACGGCCGTGGAACGCGGCCCGGACCGCGTGCAGTTGGGCCCAGCACCGGACGCGTTCGCGGTCGAGCGCGGCGGACTCGGCGAAGACGTCGAGGGCACGGTGCAGGGCCTTCGGCAGATCGCCGGCCGTGGCCCGGTGCACCGCGTAGGTCTTCAGCAGCGTGCCCCCGTCGTACGCCGGGTCGCCCGCGTATCCCTTGGGGTCGACCGCGAGCCACGGCTCACGGTCGGCGCGCAGGATGTTGCGGGCGTGCAGGTCACCGTGGACGAGGGTGTCCGGCTGGGCGCGGCCCAGCTCGCGTACGGTGGCCACGGCGGCGTCAACCACGTGCCGCGGCATCCGGTGCGGCAGCGTCGCCGCGTCCGTGCGCAGTTCGGATGAAGGCGCTGGTGGTCATGCGGAGGGTGGTGACCCCTCCGGCGGTTCGGGCAGGTTCAGCAGACGTACATACCGGTGTGCTTGCGCCGGCTCCAGGTCTGCCAGGATGCTGGCCACAGCACCCTCAGCCTTTTCGCGACCAGCCATAGCGGCTTCGGTGGTTGCAATACCGTGCTGCGTGCCGATCTTCAGGCCGAGGTAGGCACTGACAATGGCCACGACGGGGCTCGCGACAGCGCCGATGATCCCTGGAAGCTTGTCAGGGTTCTTCCACATGAGGGCTATGGAGAGGGCGCTCAGTCCCGCCAGAACCACCAGCCCGACGATGACCGCCCAGAGCCCGTATTTCTCCTGCGAGCCCGTCGGTGAGGTTTCGCCACCCATGTGGCACCTCCCTGGCGAGACAAAACTCCCCAACCACGCAACTGCGGGCGTGTTTCCACGGTAGGCCAACTGATCGCGTCTCGCCTCCCGACGGCACCCGATTGGTAGCGATACACGACAGGTTGACCACATTGTGAGTCGAGTGCCCGGAAACGATCGAGGGCCTTGTCTCACATCATGTGAGACAAGGCCCTGACCTGCGACGACGGAGCGGACTCCAGTCGGGACGACAGGATTTGAACCTGCGACCCCTTGACCCCCAGTCAAGTGCGCTACCAAGCTGCGCCACGTCCCGATGCGCTCACTCGCGGTGACCCGCGTGATCGCGCGAACAGCACTTTACCCCACCTTCGGGGGTGGGCCGAAGAGGGCCCGGGGTGAGCCGGGGACAATCGGTCGTATGACGAACGCGGGCGCATCGGATGCCAGGGACCGGGACCCGGAGGGGCGGGCACGCAGCGCGCGGCCCCGGGACGGGCTCGGCCGGCCGCTGCCCTACGGCACGGAGGGGGTCCCCCGGCAGCCGGAGGGTGTCGTACGGCGGCCGCAGGAGACGGTCAGCGAGGCGCAGGCGCTGCTGGACGCCGGGAAGCCGTTCCATGCGCACGAGGTGTTCGAGGACGCCTGGAAGTCGGGGCCCGAGGAGGAGCGCGCGCTGTGGCGGGGGCTGGCCCAGCTGGCGGTGGGCCTCACGCACGCGGCGCGCGGGAACACCGTCGGCGGGGCACGGCTGCTGCGGAGGGGTGCGGGGGCGCTCGGGGACTGGGAGACGGAGCAGGGCGAGGACCGGCCGTACGGGATCGATCTCGCCGGGCTCACCCGGTGGGCGCGGGAGCTGGCGGCGCGGGTGGAGAGCGGGGAGGGACCCGTGGACGCGGGGGACGAGGCGCCCCGGCTCCGTTGCTGACGAAACCGGTGCCGTCGCAGGGTGTGTGGACGCGGTGCACCCGCTGTCAGTGGCATGCGGCAGACTCGGGGCGTGCGAAAGATTCATGTCATCGGTATCGGCGCGGGCGACCCCGACCAGCTGACCCTGCAGGCGGTCAAGGCGCTGCGGAGCACGGACGTGTTCTTCCTGCTCGACAAGGGCGAGGTGAAGAGCGATCTCACCCAGCTCCGCCGGGACATGCTGGACGCGCATCTGCCCGAGGGCTCGTACCGGGTGGTGGAGGCCCGTGACCCGGAGCGGGACCGGAAGGCGGGTGGGTCGGCGTACTCACCGGCGGTGGAGGACTGGCGCAGCGCCCGCGCCGGGATCTACGCGCGCCTGATCGCCGAGGAGCTGGGCGAGGACGGCACCGGTGCCTTCCTGGTATGGGGCGATCCGGCGTTGTACGACAGTACGCTCGGGATTCTTCAGGAGGTGCTGGAGCGCGGCGCGGTCGCGTTCGAGTACGACGTCATACCCGGCATCAGCAGCGTCTCCGCCCTGGTCGCCCGGCATCGCACGGGCCTGAACCGGGTGGCCCGGCCGGTGCAGATCACCACCGGGCGGCGGCTGGCCGAGGGCTTCCCCGAGGGCGTGGACGACGTGGTCGTGATGCTGGACGCGCACCAGGCCTTCCGGCAGTACGCCGGGGAGGACATCGACATCTACTGGGGGGCCTACATCGGCACCCCGGACGAGCTCCTCGTCTCCGGCCCGATCGCCGAGGCCGGCCCGCGCATCGAGCGGGTGCGGGCCGAGGCACGCGAGCGCAAGGGCTGGATCATGGACACGTATCTGCTGCGCAGAAACCCCGGGGATCAGTAGCTGCGCCGGACTCCGGCTGAGGAAGCGGTCTGCGCGAGCGCGCGCCCTGGTACGACATCGGGCGGAAGATGACCCTGGTCGCTGCCGGTGTGGATCAAGTCCGCCAAGAACCGGGACAAGGCGCTGCGCACCGTCGACCGGCTCCGGAGGTCGGGCCTCACTCAGGGCTGAGGCCGAGCCACTCCAGTACGCCCGCCATGTCGGACACCGCCGTGACGCCCTGCGGGAGCGGGGGGCGCCGTACGACGACGACGGGCAGGCCGAGTTCACGCGCCGCCGTCAGTTTCGCGGCGGTGGCCTCGCCGCCGCTGTCCTTGGTCACCAGCACCTCGATGCGATGGGTCCGCAGCAGCTCCCTCTCGTCGGCGACCGTGAACGGGCCGCGGGCGAGGACCAGTTCGGTGTCGGGCGGCATGGGAGGCTCGGGCGGGTCGACCGACCGTACGACGAAGTGCAGATCCGTCAGGTGGGCGAACGCGGCGAGGCCCAGGCGTCCGGTGCTGAGGAACACCCGGCGGCCGAGGCCGGACAGCGCCTCTGCGGCGCCGGCCAGGGACGGGACGTCGTACCAGCGGTCGCCGGGGCCCGGCCGCCAGCCGGGGCGGCGCAGGACGACCAGGGGCACCTCCATGGCCGCCGCCGCGTGCGCCGCGTTGGCCGTGATCGCCTCGGCGAAGGGGTGGGTGGCGTCGACCAGGGCGTCCACGGCTTGCCTGCGCAGCCAGTCGGCCAGGCCCTGCGCACCGCCGAAGCCGCCGATCCGTACCTCGCCCGCCACCGCTCCCGGCCGTGCCACCCGGCCGGCCAGGGACGTGGTCACCCGGACGCCGGGCCGCGCTGCGAGGTCGGCGGCGAGGCGGCGGGCCTCGGTGGTGCCGCCGAGGATCAGGACGTGCGCGGGCATAGGGGTGAGCGTACGAGGTGGTGCGGGACGGTCCGCCGGGCGGGTCGCTACGGTCTTGGGTCATGGAATCCGTGCGTGGCGTGCTGATCGACATCGACGGTGTTCTCACCGTCTCCTGGAAGCCGCTGCCGGGCGCGGTGGACGCGCTGCGCGCGATCCGCGCGGCGGGACTCGGCGTGGCGCTGGTGACCAACACGACGTCCCGTACCCGGGCGTCGATCGCCGAGACGCTGAGCGGCGCCGGTTTCGACGTGCGTGCCGCGGACGTCCTCACCGCGCCCGCCGTCACCGCCGCCCACCTCGCCGAGCACTTCCCGGGCGCCCGCTGCGCGCTGCTCAACAGCGGGGACATCGGGGAGGACCTCGGCGAGGTCACCCTGGTCGACGACGATCCCGAGGTGGTCGTGTTCGGCGGTGCCGGGCCGGAGCTGGACTACGCCTCGCTCAACCGGGCGTTCGGGTTTCTCCAGCGGGGTGCGCGGCTGGTCGCCATGCACCGCAACCTGTACTGGCGGACCGACGCCGGGCTGCAGCTGGACTCCGGTGCCTTTCTGCTCGGGCTGGAGAAGGCCGCGCACACGGAGGCGGAGGTGACGGGCAAGCCGTCCCGGGCCTTCTTCGAGGCGGCGCTGGCCCGGCTGGGGATGGACGCCGGGCAGGCGCTGATGGTGGGCGACGACGTGGAGTCCGACGTCCTCGCGGCGCAACGAGCAGGGCTCACCGGGGTGCTGGTGCGGACGGGGAAGTTCCAGCAGGAGACGCTGGAGGGCGCGAGCGGCACACCGGACCATGTCCTGGACTCCTTCGCGGACCTCCCGGCGCTGCTGGGGCTAGCGCAGTAGCAGTTGCAGCCCGCCCACGATCGTCGCCGCGATCACGAGCTGTTCGAAGAGTCGCTGGTTGATCCTGTGCACAGCCCACTTGCCGAACAGCGCACCGGGCACGACGAAGACGGCGAGTACCGCGTCGAGGAGCAGCGAACGGCCGTCGATCAGGCCCAGGCCCGCGCTGAACGGCACCTTCGAGACGTTCACGATGAGGAAGAAGAATGCCGAGGTGCCGAGGAAGCCCAGCTTCCTGAACCCGGCGGACAGCAGGTACATCGACATCACCGGGCCGCCGGCGTTGGCGACCATCGTGGTGAACCCGCCGAGCACGCCGTACGAGCGGGCCTTCGCGCGGCCGGCGCGCGAGGTGACCCGGTCAGGTTCCGCCCCGGCGTCCGCCGTGCGCCGCCGCCACACCGTCACCCCCGCCATCAGCAGCAGGATCGCGCCGATCGAGGTCCGTACGATCCCGTCGTCGGCCCACATCAGGAACAGCGTGCCGACCACCACCCCGGCCGCGACGGCCGGGAACAGCCGCCACAGGGTGGGCCAGTGGGCGTGGCGCCGGTAGGTGAGGACGGCGAGGACGTCACCGGCGATCAGGACGGGCAGCAGGACGCCGGTGGAGGCGCGGGCGGGCAGGACCGCGGCGAAGATGGCGAGGCTGACCGTGTTGGCCCCGCTCACCGCGGTCTTGGAGAAGCCGACGAGCAGGGCCGCGAAGGCGAGCGCCGCGAACCCCCAGCCGGACATGTGCCAGAGCGTCATCGTGTTCATGCGGGGACCGATGCTATGTCCTGACAAGCCTCCGGCGTAAGGATCGTCTCGTCAGGTGACCCCTGCCGCGAACGCTTCCGCCTACTATGACCGTTTCATGTACTGCGCCTACAGCTCCCGCTTGAGCACCTTCATGCTGGGCCCGAGCGGCAGGGCGTCCGTGAACTCCACGCGCCGCGGGCACTTGTGCCGGCCGAGGTGCTCCTTCGACCACTCGATGATCCCGGCGGCGTCGGGCACGGCGCCCGCCGCCGGTACGACGACGGCGCAGACCTCCTCGCCGTGCAGCTCGTCGGGCAGGCCGATGACCGCGGCCTGGGCGATGCCGGGGTGGCGCATCAGCACCTCCTCGACCTCCCTCGGGTACACGTTGCAGCCGCCGCGGATGATGACGTCCTTCTTGCGGTCGACGATCCTCAGGAAGCCCCCCTCGTCCTTGGTGCCGAGGTCGCCGGTGCGGAACCAGCCGTCGACCAGGGCCTCCAAGACGTTGTGGCCCCGGACGACGACCTCGCCCAGCTCGCCGGGCGGCAGCAGCTCGATGCGGCCCTCCACCTCGGCGCGGGCGAACCCGCCCGCCGCGGCGATGGCGTAGTAGGCGACCGGGAACTCGGCGGTGTTGGGGGCCATCAACGCCACCGGTCGCCCGGCCGTACCCCGAGCCCGGTGAGCGCGCCCGCCCGGGCCAGGGCGCTGCCTCACACCTCCGCGAAGGGCAGCCGCAGATCGCCTTCGACGAGCGCCGTCTTCCCGGGGCGACGCCGGGCGTTCTCGGCGAGGACGGCGGCGACGGACGGGGTCGCCATGGAGTGCTGCTCCGTTTCCTTGCTGCGGCTCGACTGACCAGATCCCCCCGTCGGAAATGCGCTAGTGCCGCTCGACCAGCACCGCGCTGCCCTGCCCCACGCCCACGCACATGGTCGCGAGCCCCCGCTCGCCGCCCGTGCGGCGCATGCGGTGCAGGAGTGTCGTCAGGATGCGGGCGCCCGAGCAGCCGAGGGGATGGCCGAGGGCGATGGCTCCGCCGGTGGGGTTGACCAGGTCGGGGTCGATGCCCAGTTGGTCGACGCAGGCGAGCGCCTGGGCGGCGAACGCCTCGTTGAACTCGGCCTCCTGGAGGTCGGTGATGTCCCAGCCGGCCCGGGCCAGCGCCTTGCGGGTGGCGGGGACCGGGCCGATGCCCATCACATCGGGGTGGACCCCGGCGGAGGCGCCCGCGACATAGCGGCCGAGGGACTCCAGGCCCAGCTCGTTCAGGGCCTCCTCGCTGACCAGGAGCAGCCCGGCCGCGCCGTCGTTCATCGGGGAGGCGTTGCCCGCGGTGACCGTGCCGCCCTGGCGGAAGACCGGCTTCAGCCTGGACAGCTTCTCCAGCGAGGTGTCCTCGCGGACGCACTCGTCCTGCTCGACCGTGATGCCGTCCGGCCGCTCCACGGACAGGAGTTCGTCGTCGAAGTGGCCGTTCTTGCGTGCGGCGGCGGCGAGTTGGTGGCTGCGCAGGGCGAACGCGTCCTGGCGGGCACGGGAGATGCCGTACCGCTCGGCGACCTCCTCGGCGGTCTCGCCCATGGACAGCAGGCCGTGCAGGTCCTTCATCGCCGGGTTGACCAGGCGCCAGCCGAGCCGGGTGTCGTAGGTCTCGATGCGCGGGGGCAGGGCCTCGTCGGGGCGGGGCAGCACGAAGGGGGCGCGGCTCATGGACTCGGAGCCGCCCGCGATCACGATGTCGGCCTCGCCTGCGGCGATGGTGCGGGCGGCGGCGGTGACCGCTTCGAGGCCGGAGGCGCACAGCCGGTTGACGGTGGCGCCGGGCACCGACTCGGGCAGTCCGGCGAGCAGGGCGGCCATGCGGGCGACGTTGCGGTTGTCCTCGCCGGCCTGGTTGGCCGCGCCCCAGTAGACGTCGTCGATCCGGGCCGGGTCGAGGGCGGGCACATCGGCCACCAGATGGCGGATCACGGTCGCCGCCAGGTCGTCGGGCCGGACGGAGGACAGGGCTCCGCGCAGCTTGCCGATGGGGGTGCGGCGGGCGGCCGCGAAGTGGACGGGACGCACGGCTTCGACTCCTGACCTACGACCGATCGACGGCACTGTCGATCGGCGGACCACACGGGAACACTTAATTAGCACTGCTAGTTTTGGACTATAGACCTCCGACCGGCCCGCTGGGAAGATCCCCCCGGAGCTTCACCGACACACCCGGAGGAGACATGCACCACGTCCGCGAGCACACCCTCGACGGCACCCACGGCCCGGTCGCCGTACGCGAGTGGCCGCACCCGGCACCCCGGTACCTGGCCCTGGTGGTGCACGGATACGGCGAGCACGCGGGCCGGTACGACGAGCTCGCGGCCGTGCTCACCGGGCACGGCGCGGCCGTGTACGGGCCCGATCACGTCGGCCACGGCAGGTCGGCCGGGGAGCGGGTGCTGATCGAGGACTTCGAGGACGTGGTCACCGATGTGCACGCGGTGGCGGACCTCGCCCGGGCCGCGCACCCCGGACTGCCGCTCGTCCTGGTCGGCCACTCCATGGGCGGGCTGATCGCGGCCCGCTACGCCCAGCGGTACGGCGCCGAACTGAGCGCGCTGATCCTGTCCGGGCCCGTGATCGGCGCCTGGGAGCTGCCGGGGCAGCTGCTGGCCCTTCCGGAGATCCCGGACACCCCGGTGAGCCCGGCCGCGCTCTCCCGGGACCCGGCCGTCGGCGCCGCCTACGCGGCCGATCCGCTGGTGTGGCACGGGCCCATGAAGCGGCCGACGCTGGAGGCGTTCGTGCGGACCCTGGAGACCGTCGACCGGGGCGGTGACATCGGCCCGCTGCCGCTGCTGTGGCTGCACGGGGACGACGACCGGCTGGTGCCGCTGCCCGGCAGCCGGATCGGCGTGGAGCGGCTGGCCGGCTCCCGGCCGACCGAGCGGATCTTCACCGGGGCGCGGCACGAGGTGTTCCACGAGACCGACAAGAAGGACGTATTCGCCGAGGTCATCCGCTTCCTGGACCGGTCGCTGGCCCGCTGATCAGGCCTGTTTGTTCTCCCGGCCGCTGGGCACCCGCCCCTTCGGACACGACCGAACCGAACTGGCGAAAGGGGACGGACGCAGCATGACGGTGGTGAAGAGCACGCTGCCCGAGGAGGCGCTCGGCGTCACCGGGACCGCCCTGCAGAACACCCTGGTGGACCTGCTCGGACTCTCGCTGATCGGCAAGCAGGCGCACTGGAACATCGTGGGCCCGCGGTTCCGGTCGATCCACCTCCAGCTCGACGAGGTGGTGGCGACGGTCCGCGCCCACTCCGACACGGTCGCCGAACGCGCCGCCGCACTGGGCGTGCCTCCGGACGGCCGGCCCGAGACCATCGCCGCGACCTTCGCGCTGCCCGGCACCAAGGACGGCTGGCTGCGCGACACCGAGGTGGTGGAGCTGATGGTGTCGGCGCTCGAAACGGCCGTCGGCCGGCTCCGGGAACGGATCGCGGCCACGGCTGAGGCCGACCCGGTCACCCAGGACCTGCTGATCTCCGTCACCGCCGACCTGGAGAAGCAGCGCTGGATGTTCCAGGCCGAGAACCACCCGCGTGAGACCGCCCCCAGTTAGCACGACACCCCCGCACGGAAGGGGAGACCCATGGCCGACTCCCTCGAAATCGAAGCGCTGTGGGAGGACTTCCACCGCGTGGTGAACATGACCTCGGCGGAGCTCGCGGCCTGGCTGCGGGTCCGGGACGCCGACGAGGCGACCGAGCCGCTGCCCGATGAGGCGGGCACGGAGACCGGACAGCATGTCCTCGCCATCCTCCAGAAGCGCCGTACCGACCTCACCGACGACGACATCCGCGTGATGCACAAGGTCGTCGACACGGTCGGAGACCTGGTCGACATGGCGGACGAGCCGGAGCCGGAGAGGGCACCGGAGGACACCCGTCGCCGGCACCGGCTGATGACGCTGGGCCACGACCCGCTCAAGCCGTAGCCATGAACCGCGACGAGAGGGTCCTGCACGAGCTGCTGTCGCAGTACGGGCGGACCTACGCCGAGGAGGCGGGCATCAAACTGAAGGACGCCCCGCAGCCGCTGTACCGGCTGCTGGTGCTGGCCCTGCTGCTCAGCGCCCGGATCCGCGCCTCCGTCGCGGTGGCCGCCGCGCAGGCCCTGCACGAGGACCACCTGGACAGCCCGCGCCGCATGGCCGACGCGGACTGGCAGCAGCGGGTGGACGCGCTCGGCCGCGGCGGCTACCGGCGCTACGACGAGCGCACCGCCAGCCAACTCGGCGACGGCGCAGAGCTGTTGCTGGACCGCTGGTCCGGCGACCTGCGCCGGCTGCACGAGGAGGCGCACGGCGACACCGGGGAACTCAAGCGGCTGCTCCAGGAGGAGCCGGGGGTCGGTCCGGCCGGCGCCGACATCTTCCTGCGCGAGGCCCAGCGCGTGTGGCCCGAAGTAGCGCCCTATCTGGACGACAAGGCGCTGTCCGGGGCACAGCGGCTCGGCCTGCCGAAGGATCCGGACAAGCTCACCAAGCTCGCCGGGAAGACCGAACCGGCCGTGCTGGCCGCCGCGTTGGTGCGGGCCGCGCTCGACAAGGAGGTGGCCGAGGACTGTCTGCGCCGCGCGTCATGATCGTGTCAGACTGCTGCTCGCATTTCGGCGGGAGTGCATTCGGTGGGAGTGCATTCGGCGGGAGTGAAGGAGCAGCGCGTGACGGGGACCGAGCCGGCGGCCGCACAGCACATCGACACCACACGGCCGCATCCGGCCAGGGTGTACGACTGGTTCCTCGGCGGCAAGGACAACTATCCCGTCGACGAGCGGCTCGGCCGGCAGATCGCGGCGGTGGACGGGGGCGGCGCACCGCAGGCCGCGCGCGCCAACCGGGCCTTCATGCAGCGGGCCACGCGCGCGCTCGCCGAGGCCGGCATCCGCCAGTTCCTGGACATCGGCACCGGCATACCGACCGAGCCGAACCTGCACCAGATCGCCCAGTCGGTGGCGCCCGACGCCCGCGTGGTCTACGTCGACAACGACCCGATCGTGCTGGCCCACGCGGGCGCGCTGCTGCGCGGCACCCCCGAGGGCGTGACGGAGTATGTGCAGGCCGACGCCCGCGATCCGCGTGCCATCCTGGAACAGGCCGCCCAGGTCCTGGACTTCGCCCGTCCGGTGGCCCTGTCCCTGATCGCGCTACTGCACTTCGTCGCCGACGAGGACGGCGCCCACGAGGTGGTGTCGACGCTGGTCGAGGCGCTGGCGCCGGGCAGTTGCCTGGTGCTGTCGACGATGACGGCCGACTTCGAGCCGGAGAACGTCCAGAAGGGCATCGCCGCGTACGCCGCGGGCGGGGTGACCCTGGTCGCCCGGTCCCGGGACGAGGTGGCCGCCTTCTTCGAGGGACTCGACCTGCTGGAGCCGGGTGTCGTCCCGGTCGACGGCTGGCGGCACACGCGGGCACCGGACGGCGCGGGCCCGGTCTCCCTGTACGGCGGAGTCGGCATCCTCCGCTGACCGGCGCCGACCGGGGCGCGCACACCGCTACCCGGTGATCCCGAGCACGTGGGCGATGGTGCGCAGCACGCCGTTGTCGTTGTTGGACGGGGCGAGGTGGCGGGCCCGGCGGACGACCTCGGGGTGGGCGCCCGCCATGGCGAAGGACCACTCGGCGGCGTCGAGCATCTCCAGGTCGTTGAGGTAGTCGCCGAAGACCATGGTCTGCGCCGGTGTGACGCCGAGCGCCCGCTGCAGGCCGCGCAGCGCGGTGCCCTTGTTCGCGGTGCGGTTCATGACGTCCACCCAGTGCTCGCCGGAGACCACGACCTGATGGGTGGTGGCGAACCCGGAGAGCGCCGGGGCGGTGGTGTGCTCGGCGGACCCGAAGTCGAACAGCGCGACCTTGATCACGTCGTCCTGGACGGCGGTGACGTCCTCGACGATCCGGTGCTCGACGTAGTACTTGCGGACCTCCGCCAGGAACGCCTCGTCGGTCCGCTCGACGTAGGCCGCCCGCTTGCCGCAGACCACGGCGCCGACGTCCGCGCCGTCCGCGACCAGCCGTCGTACCGTACGGGCCACCCCGGCCGCGACGGACTTCTCCATCGTGTCGGAGCTCAGCTCGACGCCGTCGCGGACCACGTACGTGCCGTTCTCCGCGATGAACACCATCCCCTCGGCGACCGATGCGAACTGCCGGGCCAGCGTGGCGTACTGGCGGCCGCTCGCCGGGCTGAACAGCACACCCCGCCGGCGCAGCTCGGCGAGCATCGGCCACAGCCCGTCGGGGATCCGCTTGGCGTCGTCCAGCAGCGTGCCGTCCATGTCGGTGACGACCAGCCGGATGTCGACGGGGCCGGCGGGCAGGCCGGGGTGGTCCAGGAGGGGCGTGGGTGTGGCGGGCATGTCCTGCTTCCGGTCGGGACGGCGTACCGGTCCAGTGTTCCTCATGCGCCGGAACGTCCCGGAGCCGGTCCCTCATGCACCGAAACGTCCCAAAGTCGTCCCGAACCGCCCACGGTGCGCGGTTCCCGGGACAGCGCGATCACCGGGCGGCACAATGACGGCGGAGAACCGAGAACCGGAGAAGGGCGACGACGTGACCGAGGGCCACTCCCCGACGGCCGGACCGGAGAAGCTGAACACCTCCGTGGCGCACAACGCCCGGGTGTGGAACTACTGGATCGGCGGCAAGGACAACTACGAGGTCGACCAGCGGGTCGGTGAGCACGTCGCCGGGATGTTCCCGGTGATCCGGGCGGTGGCCCGCGCGGACCGGGAGTTCCTGGCCCGTGCGGTGCGCTTCCTGACCGCCGAGCGCGGGATCCGGCAGTTCCTCGACATCGGCACCGGCCTGCCGACCGTCGAGAACACCCACGAGATCGCGCAGCGGATCGCCCCCGAGTCACGGATCGTGTACGTCGACAACGACCCGATCGTGCTCGTGCACGCCCGCTCGCTGCTCACCAGCTCCCCCGAGGGCGTCACCGACTACATCGACGCCGATGTGCACGACCCGGACGGCATCCTGCAGCGCGCCGCCGAGACCCTGGACCTGACCCGGCCGGTCGGGCTGATGATGCTGGGCATCCTGAACTTCGTCCTGGACACCGACCAGGCCCGGGACATCGTGCGGCGGCTCATGGCGGCGCTGCCCTCGGGCAGCCACCTCGTCCTCACCCACCCGACCTACGACGCAGACGTGGGCGGCGAGGGCAACCGGGCCGCGATGGAGTTCTGGAACGCCAACGCCACCCCGCCGATCACCGCCCGCAGCCGCGAGGAGATCGCCGGTTTCCTCGAGGGCCTGGAGCTGGTCGAGCCGGGGCTGGTGCCCTGCTCGCAGTGGCGTGCCGGGGCGGAATCCGCCGCCGCGGTGCCGCAGTTCGGCGCCGTGGCCGTGAAACCCTGACGCCGGCACGGGCGGACCGGCGCCGAGAAGGACGACGGCGCGGACCGAAGCCGAGGACGACGTATGGCCGAGGAGGACGTATGACCACCCTTGCCGACCCCGTGCCCGGCGGGCGCCCGGAGGATCTGCGCCGGGTCGCGGGACTCACGGCCGACCTCGCCGCGCGGGGCGTACGCGGGATCGTGCTGGCCTATGTGGACACCGCGGGCGTCTGCCGGGTGAAGACGGTCCCGACGGCGCGGCTGGAAGCCGCCGTGTCCTGGGGTGTCGGCATGTCCCCGGTGTTCGACACCTTCCTCGCCGACGACTCGATCGTCACCACCGACGTCCTCGGCTCCCCGGACGGTGACCTGCGTCTGTATCCGGACCTGGACGGGCTGGTGGAGCTGGCCGGGCAGCCCGGCTGGGCGTGGGCGCCGGTGGACCGGATCACCCAGGAGGGCGCCCGGCACCCCGGCTGTGCCCGAACCTTTCTGCGCCGGATCGTCGCCGACGCCGCCGACCGGCACGGACTCGCCTTCAAGGCGGCGATCGAGGTCGAGTGGGCGGTCGGGCTCGGCTCGGCACCGCCCGGGGAGTTCGTTCCGGCGGTGTCCGGCCCGGCGTACGGCGCGATCCGGCAGGTCGAGCTGAGCGACTACACCGCCGATCTGCTGGCCGCGTTCGACGCGCAGGACGTGCCCGTCGACCAGCTCCATCCCGAGTACGCGGCCGGGCAGTTCGAGGTCTCGGCGGGCGCGCTGGACCCGGTGGCGGCGGCCGACCGCAGCGTGCTGGTGCGGCAGACGATCCGGGCGGTCGCACAACGGCACGGCTTCAGGGTGTCGTTCTCGCCCGCGGTGTCCGCCGAGGGCGTCGGCAACGGCGGTCATGTCCATCTGTCCTGCTGGCGCGGCGGCACGAACCTGCACGCGGGCGGGGAGCGCCGCCACGGCATGACACCCGAGGCGGAGTCCTTCACGGCCGGGATCCTGGCCCGCCTGCCCGCGCTGACGGCGGTCACCGCACCGAGCCCCGCCAGCTATCTGCGGCTCAGACCCTCCCAGTGGGCCGGGGTGTTCACCGCCTGGGGCCGGGAGACCCGTGAGGCCGCGCTGCGGGTGATCACCGGCTCGGCGGGCCGCCGGGAGCAGGAGGCGAACCTGGAGGTGAAACCGGTCGACCTGGCCGCCAACCCCTACCTCGCCCTCGGCTGTGTCATCGCCGCCGGCCTGGACGGGATCGACTCGTCCCTCGCCCTGCCGGAGGAGATCACCGGCGACCCGGCCCGGTACGGCCCGGACGAGGCGGCGGCGCTCGGCGTACGGCGGCTGCCGCAGTCGCTGCCCCAGGCCGTCGAGCAGTTCCGGGCGGACCGGGTACTGCGGGCGGCGCTGGGCCCGGTCCTCGCGGACGCGGTGACCGCCGTACGGCTCGGCGAGGCGGCCGCCGCCCGGGACCTGGACGACGCGCGGGTGGCGGCGGCCTACCGCTGGGTGTACTGACCATGGCCACGCCGGGTCCGGTCCACGAGGCCCTCGCCCAGCTGGAGCTGGTGGACCACCACTGCCACGGCGCCGTGACGGCCGACCTCGCGCCCGAGGAGTTCGCCTCGCTGCTGACCGAGGGCGAGGCCTGGCCCGGCGTCTCACCCTTCGACACCCCGGCCGGTGTGGCGGTACGCCGGCACTGCGCGCCTGTGCTGGACCTCCCCCGGCACGCCCCGGCGGCCGACTATGTGGCCGGCCGCGCGGAACTGGGCTGGCGGGAGGTCAACCGCCGCTTTCTGCGGGCCGCGGGAGCCGGGGTGTTCCTCGTGGACACCGGCTACGCCCCACACCCGCTCACCTGCCCGGCCGAGCTGGCGGAGGCCGCCGGCGCCGCCGCCTTCGAGGTCGTACGGCTGGAGCAGGTGGCGGAGGCGGTGGCCGCGCGGGGCGTCGAGCCGGGCGAGTACGCGGCCCGCTTCCGTGCCGCCGCCGAGGACGCGGCACGCCGGCCGGGCGTGGTGGCGGTGAAGTCGGTGGCCGCCTACCGCACCGGCTTCGCCCTGGACCCGGCGCGCCCGGCGGACGCCGAGGTGACCGAGGCCGCCCGGCACTGGCTCGCGGCGGCACCGGACGGGGGCGGCGGCCGGCTCACCGATCCGGTACTGGTACGGCACCTGCTGTGGACCGCCGTCGACCTCGGCCTGCCCCTGCAGCTGCACACCGGGTTCGGCGACGCCGACCTGCGGCTGCACCACGCCGACCCGGCCCTGCTGACCGACTGGCTGCGGCGGACGTCCGGCACGGTCCCGGTGCTGCTGCTGCACTGCTGGCCGTACCACCGCCAGGCCGCCTATCTGGCCGCGGTGTTCGAGCAGGTGTACCTGGACGTGGGCCTCGCCCTGCACCACACGGGCCCGGCCCGCTGCCGGGCGGTCCTGGAGGAGGCGCTGGAGATCACCCCCTTCCGCAAACTGCTGTACAGCTCCGACGCCTACGGGGTGGCCGAATTCCACCACCTGGGCGCCCTGTGTTTCCGGCAGGGGCTCGCCGATCTGCTGCAAGCCCGTGTCGACGCCGACGAGTTGAGTCTGCCCGACGCCCTGCGGATCGCGGCCTGGACCGGCCGCGACAACGCCCTGCGCCTCTACGGACCGCCCGTATCCGACCCGGCCCGCGATCCCAGCGGGCGCCCCACCCGGAAAGTATGATCAAGCAATGTCTGACATGACCGAGACGACGCCCGGCTGGCTGTCCACGGACGAGCTGGAAATGGCCAGGGCCCGGATGCCGATCCTGTACGTCGAGGCCGTGCCCGTGCGCGTGGACGACAGCGGCGAAGTGACCAGCATCGGACTGCTGCTGCGGATCGGCCCGGACGGGACGGTCAGCCGGACCCTGGTCTCCGGCCGCGTCCTGCACCACGAGCGGGTCCGCGACGCCCTGCTGCGCCACCTGGAGAAGGACCTCGGCCCGGTGGCTCTGCCCCGGGTCCCCGCCTCCCTGCAGCCCTTCACGGTCGCGGAGTACTTCCCGACGGCGGGCATCACGCCGTACCACGACCCACGCCAGCACGCGGTGTCCCTCGCCTACATCGTCCCGGTCACCGGCGACTGCCGCCCCCGGCAGGACGCGCTGGACCTGGTCTGGTTCAGCCCGCAGGAGGCCGCCTCACCGGCGGTGCAGAGCGAGATGCCGGGCGGGCACGGGGTGCTGCTGAAGCAGGCGCTCGCGCACGTGGGTCTGGCCTTCTGAGGCCGGCGGCCCGGCGCCGCCCGTCCGCTCCGCCGCCGCGGTCGCCTGACCCGCCTGTCTATCAGGCCGGTCAGGCCGCCGACCAGCGGTTTCGCCGTCGCGTTCAGGTTGCGTTCAGGCTCGCGGCGGCCCATGGCAACAGCTGCACCAGAAGCCCCAAAACAATGGCAAAGGCATCTGGGGGAACGCCAGTTGGGCGTGCGAAGGTGCGGACCATGAGCACTGAGCACGTCCTGGACGACCGGCCTCGCGCGCAGGCACGCGCGCGCATACGTGAGAGCGCGAACAAGGTGCCGGAGGTCACCGTCTACTTCTGGATCATCAAGGTCCTCACCACCGGCATGGGCGAGACCGCCTCCGACTTCCTCGCCCATCTGCTGGGCCCGATTCCCGCGGTCGGACTCGGCGGTCTCGCCTTCGTCGCCTCGCTCGTGCTCCAGTTCGCCGTCCGCCGGTACGTGGCCTGGATCTACTGGACGGCGATCGTCATGGTCAGCGTGTTCGGCACGATGGCCGCGGACGTGCTCCACGTGGGCCTCGGCGTCCCGTACACCCTGTCCACCCCGCTGTTCATGATCGCCCTGGCCGCCGTCTTCGCCCTCTGGTACGCCACCGAGCGCACCCTGTCCATCCACTCCATCCGCACCCGGCGCCGCGAGTTCTTCTACTGGGCGGCCGTCCTCGCAACGTTCGCGCTGGGCACCGCGGCGGGCGACCTCACC
Source organism: Streptomyces sp. NPDC030820 (assembly GCF_055572075.1). Classification (NCBI taxonomy): domain Bacteria; kingdom Bacillati; phylum Actinomycetota; class Actinomycetes; order Kitasatosporales; family Streptomycetaceae; genus Streptomyces; species Streptomyces sp. NPDC030820. The sequence continues at coordinate 332,443 of NZ_JBVIEB010000003.1, read as the reverse complement.
GCGACCATCGGCCTCGGCTACCTGGGCTCGGTCGTGCTGTTCGCCGTGGCGATCTGCGTCCCGGCCCTCGCCCACCGCGCCCGCCTGCTGGGCGCGGTGACCGCGTTCTGGACGGCGTACGTCATCACACGCCCGCTCGGCGCCTCCCTCGCCGACTGGATGGCCCTGCCCGGCAAGCGCGGCGGCCTGGACTGGGGACTCGGCCCGGTGACCCTGTCCTGGACGGTGGCCATTCTCGGACTGGTCGGCTACCTGGCCGTGTCACGTCAGGACGTCCGAACCGCCTGAAGCCGCCCGGCACCGCGAAGGGCCTCGCTCGGCAGCGCCGGCGAGGCCCTTCACCTGCGGTGCGGGCCGCCGTCACACCGCCCGACCAGGGCACCGATGCCACAATCGAAGGTGATGCCGCCGTCCCGCATGGACCAGGGTCGTGTCAGGAGGCCGGAATGGCGGGAGAGAAGGCAGGGAGAGAGCCCGGCCAGCCGTATGTCCCCGACCTGCGCATGCGTCTGCGGTCCGAGCTGGGCCGGATCGACGAGCAGATGGGTGCCCTGCTGTCCTCCATGGACCGGCTGCAGGGCCTGCTGGATGCGGTGATGGCCATCAGCCGTGAGGTGGAGCTGCCCGCGGTGCTGCACCGTATCGTGACGACCGCCATGGAGCTGGTCGGCGCCCGCTACGGCGCCCTGGGCGTGCTCGACGAGTCCGGAGAACACCTGGAGCAGTTCATCTCGGCCGGTCTGTCCGAGCCGGAACGCGATGCGCTGGCCGCGGCCGGACTGCCTCGTGGTCTGGGCGTCCTCGGGCACCTGATCCGCTACCCCGACCCCTTGCGGATCGACGACATCCAGGGCCATCCCTCCTCCGCCGGATTCCCGGCCGGCCACCCGCGCATGCGCACGCTCCTCGGCGTCGCCATCACCGTGCGCGGCGAGATCTACGGCGACCTCTACCTCTCCGAGCGAACCGACGGACAGCCCTTCGACATGCACGACGAGAGCGTCGTCGTGGCCCTGGCCAGTGCCGCAGGCATCGCGATCGAGAACGTCCGCCTGTTCGAACGGATTCGCCTCGGAGCCGAGCAGTTCCAGCGGCTTCTGCTGCCCACCCTGCCCGACCTGCGGCCGTTCACCGCGGCCGCCATCTACCGGCCCGCCGCCGAGCCCAGTCAGCTCGGCGGGGACTGGTACGACGCCATCCCCCTGCCCGACAACGTCGTGGCGATCGTCATCGGTGACGTGGTCGGCCATGATCTGCAGGCCGCGGCCGCCATGGCCGCCACCCGGAACATGCTGCGCGCTCTCGTGTTCGACCAGAGCAGTCCGCCCGGCGCGATTCTCGCCCAGCTCGACCGGACCCTGGAGATGGTCTCGAACAACCGCGTCACGACCACCACCCTGGCCCGCATCCAACCGGAGGGACCCGGCTGGCGGCTGAACTGGAGCACCGCAGGTCACGTTCCGCCGCTGGTGGTCACCCGTGAGCGCCGCGTGACCTATCTGCTCGCCGAGCCCGGACTGCCGCTCGGTGTCGACGTCGAGCAGCCCCGCCCGGACCACACCCGCCTCCTGCCCCCGCAGGCCACCGTCGTCTTCTACACCGACGGGCTGATCGAGCATCCCGGCCACTCCATCGACGAGAGCATGAGCGAACTCGCGGGTCTCGCCGCGGTCCATGCCGCCCTCCCCCTGCCGGAGTTCGTTCAGGTACTGGCCGATCACCACCCCAGCGACGGTCACGACGACATGGCCATCCTCGCCCTGCGCACACCGCCCGCCTGACCCCCGGGCCGGCACACCGGTCGCCGCTTCCGGGCCGGTCGGCCGCGTGGAGGATACGGGGGATCCGGCGGATGATGGGTTCGGATGACGGGTTCGGGGCGATGTCGAAGCGGAGGTCGCCCAATGACTGTCGCGCGCCATCCGGGGCTCCGGCGCAGTGGTCCGGCCGCCCTGGAGATCTGCGTCATCGCCGCGCTGTACTACGGCTCGGCCAGGCTGGGCCTGCTCCAGCAGCTCGTGCGTGGCCAGGTCACACCGCTGTGGCCGCCGAGCGGTATCGCGGTGGCGAGCCTGCTCCTGCGCGGCCCACGGGTCTGGCCGGGTATCGCACTCGGCGCGTTCCTGGTCAACATCTCGCTCGGGCCGTCGCTCCCGGCCGTGCTCGCCATCGCGGCGGGGAACACCCTCGCACCCGTCTGCTCCTATCTGCTGCTCAGCCGTACGGGCTTCCGTGCGGATCTGCACCGAACGCGGGACGCGCTCGCGCTGATCTTTCTCGGTGCGTTCACCGGGATGCTGGTCAGCGCGACGACGGGCAGCGGGACCCTGGCCCTCGCCGGGGTGCTGCGCCCCGGTGACTTCTGGCCGACATGGTCGGTCTGGTGGACCGGCGACGCGATGGGCGTCCTGGTGGTCACGCCGGTCCTGCTCGTCCTCCGCTCGGCACACCGGCCGAGGAACGCGCGAACGGCCCGGTGGGCGGAGGCCCTGCTGCTCGTGGCGGCCACGGGCGTTGTGGGATTCCTCATGACCGGCCACACCCCCCTGCTGTTCCTCGGGTTCCCGCTGCTGATCTGGGCGGCCTTCCGCTTCCAGCTGGCCGGGGCCGCACCCTGCGCGCTGGCCGTGTCGACCTTCGCGATCATCGCCGCTGCCGAGAGATCGGGCCCGTTCGCCGGTCACGACCTGCTCACCAAGATGATCACCCTGCAGGCCTTCAACGGCTCCGCCGCGCTGACCGCGCTGCTGCTCGCGGCGGTCGTCAGCGAGCACAACCAGAACCAGCGGGAGATCGCGTGGGCCGTGGGACAGCTCGCCGCGATGGCGGCCAAGATCGCCGCCGGCGACCACCGCCGCCTCCTCCCTGATCCGGACGGGGAGCAGGCGACCGGCGAGAAGGCGGCCGGAGACGGACAGACACGACAAAGGCCGTCTCCTCATCCCTGAGAAAACGGCCTCCGACCGGCAGGAAAGCTGGTCGGGACGACAGGATTTGAACCTGCGACCCCTTGACCCCCAGTCAAGTGCGCTACCAAGCTGCGCCACGTCCCGGTGCCGTTTGACCTGGGGTTTCCCCGGTCGCAACGTGCAGGGAAACAATACCGCACTCCGCTCGCTGATCGCGCACCGGTTTCCCGGTTGACCTCAAGCTTGGTTGAGGTTGCACGATCGTCGGCATGACGATCGCGACGGACGAGAACCGCACGTACGGGTACGACGACCTGCCCGGCCTGATGAGTCTGATGACCGGCGACGAGAAGCACGGACCGGCGGCCACCTCCACCCTCGACGTGCTGTGGGTGCTCTACGACCGGGTGCTGCGGGTGACGCCGGAGCGGCGGGACGATCCCGCCCGTGACCGGTTCCTGCTGAGCAAGGGGCACGGGCCCATGGCGTACTACGCGGTGCTGGCCGCGAAGGGGTTCGTGCCGGTGGAGTGGCTGCCCGGGTTCGGGTCGTACGACTCCCCTCTCGGGCATCACCCGGACCGGGTGCTGGTGCCGGGTGCCGAGATCGGCAGCGGCTCGCTCGGGCACGGGCTGCCGATCGCCGTGGGCAGCACGCTGGGGCTGCGGGCGCAGGGGCTGCACGACCCGGCGGTCTGGGTGCTGATCGGGGACGCCGAGCTGGACGAGGGCAGCAACCACGAGGCGATCGCCTTCGCCGGGCCCGCCGGCCTGGACCGGCTGCACACGATCGTGGTCGACAACTCCTCCGCCAGCCACGCCCTGCCCGGCGGGATCGCCGCCCGGTTCGAGGCCGCGGGCTGGTCGGCGGTGACCGTCGACGGGCGCGATCACGAGGCGCTGTACGCCGCGTTCACCGCGCCGCATCCCGGGCGGCCGCATGTGGTCGTGGCCCGCGTCGAGCCGAAGAACGCCTGACTCTCCCCGCTCACCTGACTCTCCCCGCTCATCGGAAAGGGCACAGCTTCATGGACACCATGCGTGACCGTTTCGCCCCCGTCGTCTCCCGGCTGCTGGACGAGGACCCGCGTGTCGCGGTGGTCCTCGCCGAGATCGGCAAGGACGGCTTCCGCGAGGCGATGGCCCGGCATCCCGACCGGGTCGTCAACGTCGGCATCCGCGAGCAGCTGCTGGTCGGGGCGGCGGCGGGGCTGGCGCTGACCGGCTTGCGGCCCGTGGTGCACACCTTCGCCAGCTTCCTCGTGGAGCGGCCGTTCGAGCAGGTCAAGCTGGATCTCGGGCACCAGAACACGGGGGCGGTGCTGGTGAGCGCGGCCGCCTCCTTCGACTGGCCGGCCGGCGGCTACACGCACATGGCCCCGGGCGATGTGGCGCTGCTCGACACGCTGGACGGCTGGACCGTGCATGTGCCCGGGCATCCGGACGAGGCCGAGACACTGCTGCGCCACGCGGTCGCCGCGGGCGACGACAAGGTGTACGTACGGCTGTCCGTGCAGGCCAACCGGCAGGGGCGGCTGATCGACGGCCGGCACTTCGTCGCCGTCCGCGAGGGCCGCCGGGGTGTGGTCCTCGCCGTGGGCCCGGTGCTGGACTCGGTCCTCGCCGCCACGGAGGGCCTGGACGTGACGGTCCTGTACGCGACGACGGTGCGGCCCTTCGACGGGGCGGGCCTGCGCCGGGTCACGGAGTCGGCGGGCACCGATGTCGTCCTGGTCGAGCCGTATCTCGCGGGCACCTCGACGACCGCGGTGAGCGAGGCGCTCGCGGACGTGCCGCACCGGGTACTGGGCCTCGGCGTGGGCCGCCGCGAGCTGCGCCGCTACGGGACGATCGAGGAGCATGCGGCCGCGCACGGGCTGGACCCGGCGTCCTTGCGCGACCGGATCGGGCGCTTCATGGCGCCCACGCGCCGAACCGGCTGAGCACCGTGCGCGACTGTGGGTGCGTAGGGGCTGATCGCGCCCGCGCGGCGGAGCCGCATATTGATACAGCCCCGCGCGGGCGCGTCCGCTCGGACCAGGTCGCGTATCGCCGGGCCCGCGAGAGCCTGGCCCACCGGCATCATGGCGAGGGAGCCGGCCACGTCGTAGGCGTGGATGCGGTTGAGCACGTCCGGCGGGACCTGGGTCTGCACACTGGTCGCCCACATCACGCCCCAGAACGACATCCCCGCGCCCGGCTGCGCCACGCGGGATGATGCCACGCCCGGCGCCCGCGCACGGGGGATTTTCACTCCCCGGGCGGCAGCCCCAACTCGGGGTGCGCGTCGAGGAGTCGGGGCGGTGCGGCCTGCCGCCAGGAGTCGACGAGGATGGCGCGCAGCTCGTCCTCGTCCTCCAGCGCGGCGAGTCTCGCTCTGACCCAGGCGAACTGGGCCTCGTGGTCGGCGATCCAGAACTTCTCCGGCTCGGCCAGCACCAGTTCGTCGCGCTCCTCCTTGGGGCAGCGCACGGCGATGGACGTCTCGTCCTCCGGCAGGGTCGCGAACATCTTCCCGGCCACCCGGAACGTGGGCATGCTCCAGGCGACCTTCTCCGTGGTGTCCGGCAGGGACAGGGCGATACGGCGTACGTCTTCGGCATCCGGCATGCAACGCACGGTAGCTCCTGGCACTGACAGTCACCCGGCCGGCGGCCCCAGCCGCTTGTAGTACAGGGTCGTCGGGCGCAGCTCGCCGCCGGGGCTCTCCGCGTAGTCGGGGATGACACCGGCCCGGACCCAGCCGGCCGAGCGGTAGAGGTGCTCGGCCGGGCTGCCGGTCTCGGTATCGAGGTGGAGCAGGGTGATGCCGACGGCCGCGGCGGCGTCCTCGGCGGTGGCGAGGAGGCGGCGGCCGAGGCCCTGTCCGCGCGCGGAGCGGTGCACCATCAGCTTCACCAGTTCCGCGCGGTGGCGGCTGTTCGGCTTGTCGGCGTAGGCCAGGCTCACGGTTCCGGCCGGCCGCTCGGTGCCGTCGAGTGCCGCCCAGACGGCGAGCCGGCCCGCCGCCGTCGCCTCGGCCCGCTCCCGCCACCAGGCGGTGGCCTCCTCGTGCGTGAGCGCCGCGAGAAAGCCGACCGAGGCGCCACCGGCCACGGTGTCGGTCAGCAGTTCCGCCAACTCCCCCGCCCGCTCTCGTACTTGTGCGGCGTTCCAGCGTTCCAGCCTCATGGCCGCACCACCGCCAGCGCGTACCGTGCCTCGATGGGGCCGGCGCACCGGAACCGGGTGGGGCCGAAGACGCGCATCCGCAGGCAGTCTCCGGGGTCCAGGTGGTGGACCTGCTCCCCGTCGGTCACCTCCAGGCTGCCGTCGAGCAGCCACAGATGCTGTTCCAGACCGGTCACGGGCGGGCGGTCGTAGGCGATGTCGGCACCCGGTGCGAGCCGGCCCTCGACCAGTTCGCCGCGGAGTCCGGCGTGCGGCGGGGACACGGACCGCCGGACGAATCCGGAGCCGCGGTCCTCCCAGATCGGCTGGTCGGCGGCCCGGACCAGCGGCGCGGGTGCCGCCTCGACCTCGCTGAGCAGCTGGGACATCGTGCGTCCGTAGACATGGCAGAGCCGGTTCAGCACGGAGGCGGTGGGACTGATTTCCGCGCGCTCGGCACGTGACAGGGTCGACCGGCTCACCCCGCTGCGCTCGGCCAGCTCCCCCAGGGACCAGCCGTGCTCGGCGCGCAGTTCGGCGAGGCGGGCGCCGAGCCGGACGTCGACGGGCTCCGGGGCCGATGCGACATGATCCTGTTTCATATCAGGGATTCTATGCCATATTTGAGACGAGCTTCTCCAGGGGCTCCAGGGTTCTCCTCATTCCCGACCGCCGAACGCCGCGAGCGTCCGCTCCAGCATCGGCAGTGCCCGCACCACCCGGCGGGAGCGGATCAGCAGGTCCCAGGCGGGCTCGAACTTCTTCCAGCCGCCCGCGTAGGCCAGGTGCCGCAGCCGCTCGGGCCGGCCCGGCTGGGCCGCCGAGCCGCGCCAGATGCTGGACCAGCGGTAGAAGTCGCGGTAGGCCCGCCAGTAGCCGTCCTCCAGCTGACGGGGTGTCATGCCCTTGGGCCGGTAGACGACGTGGCGGGTGTCGTACAGGTCCCAGTCGCGGTGCACGATGCGTCCCTCGGACTCCAGCTGCTTCCACAGCCCGGTCGACGGGTACGGCGTCATGATGTGGAAGGTCGCCGTCTCGATGCCCTGCTCGACGGCCCACTCCACGGTGCGGTCGAAGACGTCCGGACCGTCCTGGTCGAGCCCGAAGACGAAGCTGGCGTTGACCATCACCCCGGCGTCGTGCAGGCGTCGTACCGCGGCCGCGTAGTCGGTGCCGATGTTCTGGTTCTTGCGCCGTTCGGCGAGGTTGGCGTCGTTGACCGTCTCGAAGCCGACGAACAGGCTGCGCAGGCCCGCCTCCACCGCCCGCTCCAGCAGGTCGGGCCTGAGCACGGAGCTGACCGTGCCCGCCGCCTGCCACAGCCGGCCCATCCCCCGCATGCCGTCGAACAGGGCCTCGGCGAAGCGCCGGTTGCCCAGCAGGTGGTCGTCGAGGAAGTAGAGGTGGCGGCCGGGCAGGCGGTCGATCTCGGCGAGGGCGTCGTCGACGGCCTGGGTGTAGAAGGACTTGCCGCCCTCGAAGAAGGCGTCCTTGTAGCAGAAGTCGCAGTGGTGGGGGCAACCGCGGGAGACCACGATCGAGTTGGGCACGAGGTAGAGGTGCCGCTTGATCAGGTCGCGGCGTACCGGTGGCAGTCCGGCGAGGGTGCGCTGTGTGGAGTCGTAGCGGCGGGCCGGTACGCCGTCGCGGAAGTCCTTCAGGAACAGCGGCCAGGTGTCCTCGCCGGGCCCGGTGAAGATCGTGTCGGCGTGGGCCGCTGCCTCCTCGGGCAGCGAGGTGACGTGCAGACCGCCCATGGCCACATGGACGCCCCGGGCCCGGAAGTGGTCGGCTATCTCGTAGCTGCGCCGGGCCGAGGTGATGTACGGCTGCACCACCAGGAGGTCCGGGGTGTCCAGGGCCGCAAGGTCGATGCGCTCCACGTGTTCGTCGAGGAGCGTGACCTCGTCGTCCGGGTCGAGGTAGCCGGCCAGGGTGGCCAGGCCCAGCGGCGGGAACAGCGAGTACTTGATGGGCCGGAACAGCGGGCTGGTCGCTTCGGTCAGGGCCGGGAGGATCATCGTCACACGCATGACCTCCCAGACTGCGTGCGACCGATGGCCGGTTCCCTACCCCCCGGCCGCCTCCCGCAGGGCGTCCAGCACCGGGCGGATCAGCGGGTGCCCCTCGGCGCCGCGCCGTACGGCGGCGAAGACGCGGCGGGTCGGGGCCACACCGTCGACGGGGCGTACGACGACGCCGGTGAGGTCCATGCCGTTCAGCGCCGAGCGCGGTACGAGGGCCACGCCCGCGTCGGCCGAGGCGAGCGCGACGACCGCGCGGAAGTCGTCGGAGGAGTGCTCCAGGCGTGGCTGGAAACCGGCGCTCTCGCAGGCCAGGACGACCACGTCGTGGCAGGGGTTGCCGGGATACGGGCCGATCCAGGGGTCCTTGGCCAGCTCGGCGAGGGGCACCTCGGCGGTGTCAGCGAGGCGATGGCCGACGGGTACGACCGCGTCGAACGGCTCGGCGTAGAGCGGGACGTGGGTGAGCCGGGGGTCGTCGGCGGGCGGGGCACCCCGGTACTCCACGGCCACCGCCACATCGACCTGCCGGTCCAGGACCATGGGCAGGCTCGCGTCGCCCTCGGCGTCCTGGACGCGGATGCGGATGCCGGGCGCGGAGTGGGCGAGCCGGGCCACGGCCGGGGCCACGACCTGGGCGATGCCGGTCGCGAAGGCGGCCACGGTGACCGTGCCCGCCTCGCCCGAGCCGTAGGCCGCCAGCTCCGCCTCGGCCCGCTCCAGCTGGGCGAGGACGGCGTTGGTGTGGCTGAGCAGGATCTCGCCGGCCGGGGTGAGCCGTACGCCCTTGGCGCTGCGCTCGACCAGGCGGTGACCGGTCTCCTGCTCCAGGGCCGTCAGCTGCTGGGACACGGCCGACGGGGTGAGGTACAGCGCGGCGGCCGCCGCGGTGACCGTGCGGTGGTCGGCCACCGCACGGAGGATGTGGAGCCGCCGTGCCTCGATCATGCGGTCAATTATCGCAAGGCGTCCGCCCTGCTCAGGCCGCCAGCTCGGCGCGGGCCGCGACGAAGGCGTCGACCGCGCGGTTGACGTCCTCGGTGGAGTGCGCTGCGGACAGCTGGACGCGGATGCGGGCCTGGCCCTGCGGGACGACCGGGTAGGAGAAGCCGATCACGTACACACCGCGCTCCAGCAGCAGCTCGGCCATGCGGCCCGCCTCGGCCGCGTCGCCGATCATCACGGGGGCGATGGCGTGGTCGCCGGGGAGGACGTCGAAGCCCTCCTCGGTCATCCGGCGGCGGAACAGCGCGGTGTTCTCGCCCAACCGGACCCGCAGGTCGTCGGCGGACTCCAGCAGGTCGAGGACCTTCAGGGAGGCGGCGGCGATCACCGGGGCCAGGGTGTTGGAGAACAGGTACGGCCGCGAGCGCTGGCGCAGCAGGGCGACGATCTCGGCGCGGGCGGCGACATAGCCGCCGGAGGCGCCGCCGAGGGCCTTGCCGAGGGTGCCGGTGATGATGTCGACGCGGTCCATGACGCCGTGCAGTTCGGGGGTGCCGCGGCCGGTCGGGCCGACGAAGCCGACGGCGTGCGAGTCGTCGACCATGACCATCGCGTCGTAGCGGTCGGCGAGGTCGCAGATCTCGCGCAGCGGGGCGACGTAGCCGTCCATGGAGAAGACGCCGTCGGTGACGATCAGCCGGCGCCGCGCGTCGGACGCCTCCTTCAGCTTCGCCTCCAGGTCGGCGAGGTCGCGGTTGGCGTAGCGGAAGCGGCGGGCCTTGGACAGGCGGATGCCGTCGATGATGGAGGCGTGGTTGAGGGCGTCGGAGATCACCGCGTCCTCCTCGCCGAGCAGGGTCTCGAAGACACCGCCGTTGGCGTCGAAGCAGGAGGAGTACAGGATCGTGTCCTCCTGGCCGAGGAACGCGGACAGCCGGGCCTCCAGCTCCTTGTGCACCTCCTGGGTGCCGCAGATGAAGCGGACCGAGGCCATGCCGTAGCCCCAGCGGTCCAGGGCCTCGTGGGCGGCGGCGATCACCTCGGGGTGATCGGCGAGGCCGAGGTAGTTGTTGGCGCAGAAGTTGAGGACCTCGCCGGGGCGGCCGCCGGCGGTGACGTTGACGGTCGCGGACTGCGGGGTGCCGATGACCCGCTCGGGCTTGTGCAGGCCGGCGGCGCGGATCTCGTCGAGGGTGGCGCGCAGGTCGTCGCGGACGGTGTCGAACATGGGGAAGCTCCTGAAAGTGCTGGCGCGGCTGGGGATTGACGTCGCTTAGGCGGTCCAGTCGAGGATGACCTTGCCGCCCTTGCCGCTCGCGGCGTCGGCGAAGGCGGCCTCGAAGTCGCGGTAGCCGTACCGGCCGGTGATCACGGGGGCGAGGTCCAGGCCGCCCTCCAGCAGGACCGACATCGCGTACCAGGTCTCGAACATCTCGCGGCCGTAGATGCCCTTGATGGTGATCATCGAGGTGACGATCCGGGCCCAGTCGACCGGGAACTCCTCGGCCGGCAGGCCGAGCATGGCGATGCGGCCGCCGTGCGTCATGTTGGCGATCATGTCCCGCATGGCCTCGGGGCGGCCGGACATCTCCAGGCCGATGTCGAAGCCCTCGCGCAGGCCCAGCTCCCGCTGTCCGTCGGCGATGGAGGTCTCCGCGACGTTCAGGGCGAGGCTCACGCCGATCTTGCGGGCCAGGTCCAGGCGCTCCTCGCTGACGTCGGTGATGACGACGTTGCGGGCGCCCGCGTGCCGGGCCACGGCGGCGGCCATCAGGCCGATCGGTCCGGCACCGGTGATCAGCACGTCCTCGCCGACCAGCGGAAAGGACAGCGCGGTGTGCACGGCGTTGCCGAAGGGGTCGAAGATCGCGGCGACATCGAGGTCGACGGGGACACGGTGCACCCAGACATTCGAGGCGGGCAGGGCGACGTACTCGGCGAAGGCACCGTCCCGGCCGACGCCGAGCCCGACGGTGGCGCGGCACAGATGGCGGCGGCCGGCCAGGCAGTTGCGGCACTTGCCGCACACCAGATGGCCCTCGCCGCTGACCCGGTCGCCGATGCGGATGTCCGTCACGTCCCGGCCGGTCTCGACGACCTGCCCGACGAACTCGTGCCCGAGCACGAGCGGGGTGCGGATCGCCTGCTGCGCCCAGCCGTCCCAGGCCCGGATGTGCAGGTCGGTGCCGCAGATACCGGTCCGCATGACCTTGATCAGTACGTCACCCGGGCCGATCTCGGGCTCCGGGACGTCCGTCAGCCAGAGCCCCGGCTCCGCCTTCTCCTTGACCAGCGCCTTCACGCGTGCGGCTCCTGTGGGTGAGGTCCCGGCCCGCGGGCATGCCGAAGAGGCCCGCACCGGGTCAGAGGGGTGGAATCACCCTGCAATCTGCCGTACGCGCGGGCCGCGGGTCCATCGAGCTTTTCTTAACCGCCGCCTCAGCTTTCCTTCACGCCCCAGGTGCCGACGGCGAAGGGCCGCCCTGGCCCGTCACAGGGGCAGCCCGTCCTCGGCGCTCCGTTCGAGGCGTACGACGAGATCGGCGGCCAGCGCCTTGATGGTCTCCAGGCCGGAACGGCCCCACGCCCGGGGCTCGGTGTCGGCCGCGCACACGGTGCCGAGGGCCATGCCGGAGCTGTCGATGAGCGGGGCGCCGAGATAGGAGCGGATGCCGTACTCGTCCACCACGGGGTTTCCGGCGAACCGCGGATAGTCGCGGACGTCCTCGAGCACCAGTGCCTTGCGGCGGACCACCACATGGGGGCAGAACCCGTGCTCACGCGGCAGGACCCGGCCGAACACCGGCCTGCTGCCGTCCTCCCTGAGCAGCGGCGCGACGGCGGGGACGCACAGGCCGGCGAAGAACTGGTGGTCCTCGCCGACGAAGTTGACCATGGCGTAGGGCGCGCCGGTGAGCCGGGCGAGATGGTCCGCGAAGGCGTCCAGCGCCGGGTCGGGACGGTCCGCGAGGCCGAGCAGGCGCAGTCGGTGGACGCGGGCGGGGGCCTCCTTGTCCTCGGGGGTGAGGAGCAGACCCCGGACCGGCCGGGGCGGCTCGTAGGTCATGGCCGGGCTCCAGCGCTGTGGGCGTGCCTCATAGGGGAACTCCGTGGGCGGTAGGGCGGGATCACATGTGGGCGCCATGGCTCGGCGCCGTCGCGGGGGCGTGGGCGAGGAGGTGGCGTACGAGGGTGAGCAGGGTCTGCACGCCGGAGCTGGAGATCCGGGCGTCGCACCTGACAACGGGGATCGCGGGGTCCAGGTCGATGGCGGCACGCACCTCCTCGGGGTCGTAGCGGTAGCCGCCGTCGAACTCGTTGATGGCGACGATGAAACCGAGTCCGCGTTCCTCGAAGAAGTCCACGGCCGCGAAGCAGTCCTGCAGCCGGCGGGTGTCGGCGAGGATCACCGCGCCGAGCGCGCCCTCGGACAGTTCGTCCCACATGAACCAGAAGCGCTCCTGCCCCGGGGTGCCGAACAGGTACAGCACATGGTCCGGATCGAGGGTGATCCGGCCGAAGTCCATGGCGACCGTGGTCTCCATCTTGTTCTCGACGCCGTCGAGACTGTCCGTGCCGACGCTGACCGTGGTGAGCAGCTCCTCCGTGCTGAGCGGCGCGATCTCGCTGACCGCGCCCACGAAGGTCGTCTTGCCGACCCCGAACCCGCCCGCCACCAGGATCTTCAGCGCGGTCGGGAACGGGTCAGAGCTGTCGTCGTAGTCCATCGAGCACTGCCTCCAGCAGAGACCGGTCAGTGGGTGTGTGGTGGAAAGCGGGGGGCTTGGTGGTCAGCGCCCCGCAGTCGACGAGGTCCGAGAGCAGCACCTTGGTGACCACCGCGGGCAGTTTCAGATGCGCGGCGACCTCGGCGACCGAGACGGGCGCCCGGCACAGGTCGAGCGCCTGGGCGTGCTCGGGGCCGAGATAGCCGAGGGGGGTGACGCCGGTGGCCATCACCTGCGACATCAGGTCCAGGGCGACGCTGGGCTCGGTGCGTCCGTTGCTGACCGTGAACGGGCGCACCAGCCGACCGGCCGCGTCGTCCAGCCAGGGCCCGTCGCCGGCTGCGGCCACGCTCAAGGCCTCGTCGCCGTGGGTTCGACGGCGTGCTGTCGAGGGGCGGTCACCAGGTACGGGCGGACGCTCTTGACGAGCATCGCCATCTCGTAGCCGAGCACGGCGGCGTCGGCCTCGCGGCCCGCGAGCACGGCCAGGCAGGTGCCGGAGCCGGCGGTGGTGACGAACAGCAGCGTCGAGTCGAGTTCGACGACGACCTGACGGACGTCCCCGCCGTCGCCGAACCGGACGCCCGCACTGCGGCCGAGGGAGTACAGGCCGGAGGCCAGGGCCGCCATGTGGTCGGCACTGTCGATGTCGAGGCCGTGCACGGACTTCACCAGCCCGTCACAGGACAGGAGCACCGCGCTGGTGGTGTGCGGTACGCGCTGCACGAGGCCGCTCAGCAGCCAGTCGAGGTCGGATGCGTGGGCGGTCGGCGCATCGCTCGCCATGGTGGATCGACTCCTTGGGGTACGAAGGTCTGCGGGAGCGCTGGCGGTTGGGGGGTAAGTGGTCGTGGTGATGGGGGGTGGGTATGGTGCGGGCGTCAGCCGGCGGGTGCGCTCCCGTCGGGCCGGCCGGCGCCACGGGCACCGTCGGATGCGGGCGCGTGGGTGCGCCCCTGGGATATGGGGGTTGGGTCCCTGTGGTCGGGGCCCATGTGGTCGGAACCAATGTGGTGGGATCCCATGTGTTCGGGCTGTACACGTGGTGGGTCGGTGAGCTCGGGTGCAGAGGACTGGAGGTGATGGTCCATCAGGAAGGCGACGGCATGGCTGGCGTCCCCATGAGGCGAGTCCCTCTGGGCGGGCTCCATGTGGGCGGGCTCCATGTGCTGCTGCGCCTCGGCGAGTCCGATCCCGCGCTGGAAGGCCGCCATCAGCCCCGGGTCGTGGCCCGGGACGGTGTCGCCCTCCTGGCGGGGTGCGGGGCCGCCGCGCAGCTGGGGGACGATGTGCTCCTGGGCACGGCGGCGGGGCAGTTGGGGCTTGTTCGTGGTGCCGCGCACGGTGCCGCTGCGCGGGGTGGGCAGGATGCCCGCGTGCGCCTCGATCGCCGCCCGGTCCCCGGTGCCGATGCCGGGCACGGCCTCGGCGGGGGTGGGCCGGTCCTGCCGGGCGCCGCGCACCGGAAGCGGGGCGAGACCGCCTCCGTTCCGCCGGCCGTCACCGCTCTCGCCGGGCCCTACGTCCCCGCTCCCGGCGCCGGTCCGCCCGCTCCCGCGCTGGGCGTGCCGCCGCCGGCCGGTCGCCTCGGCCGGGTCGCCCGGTGAGCCGCCCTCGCCCGCGGAAGCCGCTACCGGGCCTCCCCCGGCCACGGCTCCCGGGCCGGCGGCGGGCTCGGCCTCCGGCCCGGCACCGCCGTGCGCGGGGCTGACATCGCCGGACCGCGCTCCCGGCACCGGCGCCGGCACAGCTGCGGGCGCCGACGCGGGCCCTCGCTCGTGCCCCGACCGCCGGTCAAAGGCACCGGCCTGACCCTGACCCTGGCAGCCCTGTCCCTGGCCACCGTTCTGGCCCGGAAGCCGTACCTGCGGCGACGCCCCGGTGTCCGCCGGATCCTGCGGCCGGTGCACGTCCGCCCCGGGCGCCGTACCCAACAACGCCTGCGGGACCACGAGTACGGCCTGCACACCGCCGTAGATGTTGGTCTGCAGCCGCACATGGATGCCGTGCCGTCGGGCGAGCTGGGAGACGACGTAGAGGCCGATGCGGCCGTCGGCCAGCAGGCTGGCGACGTTGACCTGGTCGGGGTCGGCGAGCAGGGCGTTCATCCGGTTCTGCTCGCCGACGGGCATGCCGAGCCCGCGGTCCTCGACCTCCACGGCGAGCCCTGAGGTGACGAGGTTGGCGCGCAGCAGCACCTGGGTCTGCGGGGCGGAGAACACCGAGGCGTTCTCGATGAGTTCGGCGAGCAGATGGATCACGTCGGCGACGGCGTGGCCGCGAAGTTCACCGTCGATCGGCGGCACCAGCTTGACCCGGGAGTACTGCTCGACCTCGGCGATGGCGGAGCGCAGGACCTCGGTCATGCTGACCGGGTTGCTCCACTGGCGCCGGGAGACGGCGCCGCCGAGCACGGCGAGGTTCTCGGCGTGGCGCCGGATGCGGGTGGCCAGGTGGTCCACGTGGAACAGGCCCTTGAGCAGGTCGGGGTCCTCGATCTCGTTCTCGAGGTCGTCGAGGATCGAGATCTCCCGGTGCACGAGGGACTGGAGCCGGCGCGCGAGGTTGACGAAGACCTCCAGCTTCTGCTCGCTGCCCGCCTGGCTGGAGAGCTGCGCGGCGGGGGGGAAGGAGGGGGGGGGGGGGGGGGGGGGGGGGGGGGGGGGGGGGGGGGGGGGGGGGAGGGGGGGGGGGGGGTAGTACCCCCCCCCCCCCCCCCCCCCCCCCCCCCCCCCCCCCCCCCTCCCCCCCCCCCCCTGCCCCCCCCCCCCCCCCCCCCCCCCGGGCCAGGTCGGCGGCGAGCAGTTCGAAGTCGTCGGCGTCCTCGGGCGGCCGGCGGCGCGAGGTGCGCTGCGGCGGGGCTTCCCCCTGGCGCAGCGCGTCGACCAGGGCGTGCAGATCGGCCTCGCCGCGCGCGGCGGTACGGCGCAGCGCGTCGACGCGGTCGGAGACCGAACGGGCGGCCCGGTCGGCGGCCACGGCGGCGATGAGGATGCCGGCGACGGCCACGGTGACCGCTCCGGCGAGTACGGCCCACAGCATGGGCCCGGTGCGGATGCCGGAGGAGCGGATGCTGAACAGCACGGCGGCGGTGGCGCTCAGCGCGACCGCTAGGGGCGGCAGCACGGCGAGCCGCATGAGCTGGGGCCGTATGTGCGTCTCGGGCAGTGCGGGAGCGGGTCGGGCGACCGGTCGCCCGTGCCTGCCGCCCTCTCGGCGATCGGCACGGGCGGCCGGTGCTCGGAGGTGAGACATCTGCGTCCTCGTACTAGTCCGTCGGGCTGCCATGCGGCCACTGACAGTAGTCGCCTTCCCCTCATGCGCGGGGGGCAGTTGACAAAGTCCCGCAGGATTGGTCCCGCTCTGGTATGAGGCCTCGCACGACAGACCGATTACCGTGCCGCGCACGGGAGTTGAACTTGAAACACCTCAACGCGCCCCGCATGGAATCCATCACGACGACGTGACGGTCACCGCGGGCAAACCGTTACGGAGAGTATTCGCTTTGGCCTTGACTGGGGTGCGATCTCGGGATGCGCGTGCACGACCCGGGTGAACGCCACGGCCACCCGGGGCAGTTCGGGGTGTCAGATCCGCGAGGCGGCCGCGTACTCGACGCCGAAGCTGAACCCGCGGCGCTGCCCGGGCCCGAGGGCGAGGCCGGCGGCGTGTTCGGGGCGGTTGAAGGCGTTGGTCATCGCCTCGACGGGTTCGAGCGCGATGGAGGCGCGCCGGTCGCGTGCCAGCGTGTCTCCGGTGAAGACGTGCATCAAGCCGCCGTACTGCCACACCCGCAGTTCCTCACCGGTCGCCGGGTCGCTGAGCACCGTCTCGATCCGGCCTGCGGGACCGGGGGTCAGGTCCGCGAAGCAGGCGTCGATGACCGCGTCGCCGAGTCGTCTCGGCGTCCGGAAGTCCATCTCGGGGCAGTAGTCCACCGATAGCAGGGCGCCCGAGCCGTCCAGCGGGATAAGGGAGGCGTCGGTGCGGATCAGGGTGTGGGCGGGGATGTGCAGGACCAGGTCGTCGATGGGGCGCGACAGGGAGAAGTACGGGTGCCAGCCCGCCGCGAAAGGGAGGGTGGTGTCGCCCATGTTCGTCGCGCGGACCTCGATGCTCAGCTCCCGCGCCGTGATGGCGAATTCGACTTCGAGGTCGAGGGCGAACGGGTAGCCGGGGTGCCGGCCCGGTCTGATGCTCCTGGTGCAAAGCAGCAGTCGGGCCGAGTCGGCCGCCGTGGTGGCGTGGACGAGCTCGAACGGTGTTTCGCGGGCGAAGCCGTGGTAGATCGTGCGGTCGCCGAGGCGGCCGGGCAGCAGGTCGTGATCGTGTCCGTCGTAGTGGTAGCGGCCGTCGGCCACGCGGTTGGTGAAGGGGGCCATCAGGCCGGCACGTACGCCGTCCTGGGCAAGCAGTTCCTTTTCGTCGCGGTAGCCGTCCGTCAGCTCCTTCAGCCGGCCTGCTGCTCCGTGCCTGACCTGCCAGCTCAGCAGCGTCGCTCCACGCAGGGCGAGGACGGCGCGTGCCGCATCGTCCGGCGCGGAGACGACAAGGGTGGGTTCGCCGCCGAGACGGTCCTCGACGATCCGGTACTCGGCGGTCATTCCCCGTCTGTTCCCTTCAGCTCGCTTCGGGGGCGAGCTTCTTCGCGCCCGTCATGATGGCCACCGCGTCCTCCATCGAGTGGGACTGCGGGGTGATGACGCCCGCGCAGCCGCCGAGTCGCTGGATGTGGATGCGGTCGGCGACCTCGAAGACATTGGGCATGTTGTGGCTGATGAGGATGACGCCGAGGCCCTGGTCGCGCAGGTCGCGGACGAGTTTGAGGACCTGGCCGGTCTCGCGGACGCCGAGGGCGGCGGTGGGTTCGTCGAGGATCACCACCCGGCCGCCGAAGGCCGCGGTCCGGGCGACGGCCACGGACTGCCGCTGGCCGCCGGAGAGCGTCTCCACCGCCTGGTTGATGTTCTGCAGCGTGCCGATGCCGAGCCGCTTGATGTGGTCGGCGGCCTGCTTCTTCATCTCGCCGGTGTCGAGCATGCGGAACACCGAGCCGAGGATGCCCTTGCGGCGGATCTCGCGGGCGAGGAAGAGGTTGCTGGCGATGTCCAGTGCGGGGGCCACGGCGAGGGTCTGGTAGACCGTCTCGATGCCGGCGTCCCGGGCGTCCTGGGGCCGCTTGAAGTGGACTTCCCTGCCGTCGACGAGGATGCTGCCCTGGTCGGGGACGAGGGCTCCGGAAAGGCACTTGATCAGGGTGGACTTGCCGGCGCCGTTGTCGCCGATGACGGCGAGGACTTCGCCGGGATGGAGGGTGAGGTCGACGTCGTTGAGGCCGACGACCCTGCCGAAGACCTTGACCAGGCCCTTGGCCTCGAGAACGGGGGCGGTGGCGGTCGTCACGACTTCACACTCCGGATCCACTGGTCGACGGAGACAGCCGCGATCACGAGGACGCCGACTGCGAGGACTTGGTAGTTCGGGTCGATGCCGGCCAGTGCCAGGCCGTTGACGAAGACCTGGACGATCAGCGCGCCGATCAGCGAGCCGAAGACGACGCCGCGTCCGCCGAAGAGGCTGGTGCCTCCGATGACGACGGCGGTGATGGACTGCAGGTTGGCGTTGAGGCCGCTGTTGGGGTCGCCGCCGCCGACCCGGCCGACGAGGACCCAGGCCGCGACGGCGATGGTGAGACCGGCCAGCATGTAGGCGCTGAGCAGGACACGGTTGACGGAGATGCCGGCGAGGCGGGCGGCCTCGATGTCATCGCCGACCGCGTAGAGGTGGCGTCCCCAGGCGGTGTAGCGCAGGGCGTAGCCGACCACTGCGTACAGGGCGATCATGAGCAGGACGCCGTAGGTCAGGTTCAGCTGGCCGAGGGAGACCGTCTGGCCGCTCCACATGAGGATGTTGCCCGGCTGCAGCGACACCGTCTGGCCCTTGGCGTAGATGAGGGTGATCGCGGTGAAGACGCTGAGGGTGCCGAGGGTGACGATGAAGGGCGGCAGCTTGACCTTGGTCACCAGCAGGCCGTTGACGGCCTGGGCGGCTATCGCGACGACCGCACCGGCCAGCAGGGCGAGCCAGCCGGGCCAGTGGCTGTCCGCGACGAGCTTCGACATCAGCAGCGAGGCGAGCACCATGACGGCGCCGATCGACAGGTCGATGCCGGCGGTGAGGATGATGACCGTCTGCCCGACGGCGAGCGAACCGATGACGGCCACCTGCTGGGCGACCAGCGAGAGGTTCTGCAACGCGTAGAAGCGTTCGTTCACCAGGGAGAACACCACCGCGGCGAGCACCAGGACGATGGCCGGACTGAGCGCCGGCTGACGGTGCAGCACCGAGTGGATGCGCTGGCTGAGGGTGGCGGGCCGGTTGAGGAACTCCTCCGCCGGTGCCGGTGCGGCTTGAGGGTCCACGTGAGTGGTCACAGGGGGTCCTTCCGGTGTCTTCCCTGGTACGGGCTCATGGGCTCGTGTGGTGCGGGTGCGACGCCGGTGCCGTCACGGCGGCTTCCGGCGTCGCACCCGGCTCGGGGCAGTCGCACCCGTTCGGGGCGTCAGCTGCCCCAGCAGGCGGAGGCGGCCTGCGACGGGGACTGCACGGTCAGGCCGCCGAGGGGCTTCGCGGCGGCGAGGGCGGTGCCGGTGTCGTAGAAGGACTTGCCGTTGGTCACGCTGGGCTTGCTGCCGCCGCGGGCCAGCTTGGCGATGGAACTGACGCCGAGGGCCGCCATCTTGCCCGGGTACTGCACCGCGTCGGCGGCGAACTCGCCGCTGGTGAGGTTCTTCAGGCCGGCGCAGCTGCCGTCGATGGCGTAGATCGCGACGTTCTTCTGCTTGCCTGCCGCCTTCAGCGCGTTGTACGCGCCCTCGCCCGCGGGCTCGTTGATCGCGTAGACGACGTTGATGTTCGGGTTGGCCGACAGGCAGTTCTCCATCGCGGTGCGGCCGCCGTCGATGGCGCCCTGGGTGGGCTGGTGGCAGGCGATCGTGTAGCTGCCGCCCTTGCCGCCGGTGTACTTGCCGGACTTGGCTTCCTTGCCGTTCTCGGTCTTGCTGCCGGGGTCGATGCCCATGCCTTCCAGGAAGCCGTGGTCACGGTTGATGTCCACGGAGACGACCTGGTTGTTGAACAGGTCGAGCATGGCGATGACCGCCGGCTTGCCGTTCAGGGCGGCCGCCGCGTACTGGCCGTCGAGCTTGCCCGCCTGCTCGTTGTCGGTGGCGTAGGTGATGTCCGCCGTGCTGGGCGGGTTGGGCGCGGTGTCCAGGGCGATCACGAACAGGCCGGCCTGCTTGGCCCGGTTCAGGGCGGCGTTCACGGCGTCGCCGTTGGTGGTGATGAGGATGCCCTTGTCCCCGCGCGATACGGCGTTGTCGATGGCGGTGATCTGGGTCTGGGTGTCGCCGTCGCTGTTGCCCGCCGCCACCGTGAGACTCACGTTGTCCTTGGCCGCCTGGGTCTTGGCGTCCTTCTCCATACTCACGAAGTACGGGTTGGTGAGCGTCTTCAGGATCAGCGAGACACCCACCTTGCCGCCGCCCGACGCGGACGAAGAGGAGCTCCCGTTCGAAGAACCGCAGGCCGCGAGCGTGGCGCCGAGGCAGACGGTGACGCCGATCGCTGCCGCCCGGGTCCGCCGACTACGGCGGCTCGACACCTGGCTGGTGGAGATGTTCATGGCTTGATCCCTTTCGGAGCCGTCCCTTGGCCGACGCTGAGACAACGTTGACTTGGCGAGATACTGGGCCTGTATGGACGAGCCCGTCAAGACGCTGATAGACATGCGCGGGCAACGAGTAGGTAACGCACAACCGGTTGGAGACAACGATGACTCAGGGCGAGGCCGCGCCCCGGTCCACCCGCAGCCGCCCCACCATGCGTGAGGTCGCGGCGCTGGCCGGAGTGGCCATCAAGACCGTCTCGCGCGTGTTCAACGGCGTCCCCACCGTCGATCCGGCGATCGTCGCCAGGGTCCGCGAGGCCGCCGACAAACTGGGTTACCGTCCCAACCTCACGGCCAGCAGCCTGCGCCGCGGCGACGGCCGTACCGCCACCATCGGCATGCTCGTCGAGGACGCGGCCAACCCCTTCTCGGCCGTCCTGACCCGCACCGTGGAGAACGTGGCCCGGGAACGCGGAGTGCTGGTGCTGGTCGGCAGCCTCGACGAAGACCCGGCCCGCGAAAGGGAACTGGCCCAGGCGCTCATCGACCGCCGGGTCGATGGGCTGGTGATCGTCCCCGCGGGACGCGACCAGAGCTATCTCATCAACGAGCAGCACACCGGCACCCGCATGATCTTCGTCGACCGCGAGGCCGGCCTGCTGGACGCGGACGCCGTCGTCTCCGAGAACCGGCAGGGTGCCATCACCGCCGTCAACCACCTGCTGAAGACCGGCCACCGCCGCATCGCCTACCTCGGCGACCGCGCCTCCATCCCCACCGCCGCCCAGCGCTTCGACGGCTACCGGCACGCCCTGGAAGTCGCGCACATCGAGTACGACGACGAGATCGTCCGCCACGTCGGGTCCAGCGAGGAGGCTGCAATCGCCGCGACCGAGCAGGTCCTTTCGCTGCCCGATCCGCCGACGGCACTGTTCACCAGCCAGAACTTCGTGACCATAGGCGCCGTCCAGGCGCTGCGCGCCATGGGCCTGCAGGACTCCGTCGCCCAGGTGGGCTTCGACGACTTCCCCCTGGCCGACATCCTCAGCCCGGGCATCTCCGTCATCGCCCAGGACGTCGAGCGGGTGGGCAGGACAGCCGCCGAGATGCTTTTCCGCAGGCTGGACGGCGACGAGTCGCCCACCCGCACCGTCACCGTGCCGACCCGGCTGATCGAGCGGGGCTCCGGCGAGATCCCAGCCGAAGGGCCGCGCCATGACTGAGCCGACGCATGGCACGGATCTGGCCTGCGCCGCCGGCACCGGCCGGGAGGAGCCGGACAGTCAGACGCCGGAGGCCGTGAACGGCGGTCGCTGATGCGGAACCGAGTCCCGGGCGCCCGCGATCAGGGTGGGTTCGAGGCCGGTGGGTCTGTCGTCGGCTGCCGGCGGCCGAGGGGGCTCCGCACGCCCTCGAACCGTACGCCCGCCTGCTCGATCGCCGCCCGGGAACGGCTGTTGCGCCGCGTCGGTCCGGGCATCGACACAGCCCTCGGCCTCGGTGGCCGTGGGCACCCACGTGAGCCGCGCCGCAAGCAGTTCCTCGTCCTCGAGACCAGCGCGCGCACGACCCCACGCAGCACACACGTATGCCACCGCAGGAGGCAGCGGCGGACGGTGACGCGCTGGCCGTCAGTGCGGCGAGCAGTATGCGCACCAACCACCCAAGAGGCAGTGCCTCTTGATCAGGGCCTTGTTCCGTACGGCCCTCTCCGCCCGTTCCCGGCCCCATGCCGTCGGCCGGTAGCGGCCGTGCCCGTCCGCCTCCTCGACCAGGCCCTTCTGCTGCAGGGTGCGTAGGCTCGCCTTCAGCGTCTGGCGACTGAAGTCCGAGCAGAAGGCCGCCTTCACGTCGGACAGGCTTTGGGAGGTGTCCTGCCGGCAGATGAAGGCCAGGACCGTCAGATCCTCGTGGAACAGCCGCCCACCTCGCCGCGCGGGACGCTCGTCGTCGACCTGCATCGCCTCGTCCGGGGCGCTCGACGGCTCCGGCTCCGCTGCGACGTCGTCCCAGGGCCCGGGGTTGTCGGCGGCGCTGAAGACGGCCAACTCCCGCCCGTACCCGACGGCAAGGACACCGTCCGTCATGGCCAGGGCACCCACGGCTTCGGGCAAGGACACGACGGCGTGCGACTCGCCGGTCTCGGCGTCCCAGAAGCGGATGGTGTTGCTCAGCCGGCATGCGACGACCAGCACCGGGCGGCCCCGCGACTCGCCGACCGCGATCATCGGCATGTCGCCTGTGGAGACGAGGCACCGCAGCTGGCCGGTCCCCTCGTCCCACACCCGTATCCGTCCGTCGTCGCATGCGGCGGCGACCAGCGATCCAAGAGCCGTGGTGCCGAGGGCGACGCTCACCACGCGCGCGCCCGCGGCGGGGAAGATTCTGCGCAGTGCGCCGGAGGTCAGGCTCCACAGTCCGACGGCGCCGTCGTGGTGGCCGGTGACCGCTACCGGCTTCTCCCGGATCCGACCGGCGGCAACCGCCGAGACGCCCTCCCGGCCGTGCAGGCCGTACAGGACCGGGCGTCCGGAGGTGAGCGAATGGACGCGCAGCCGGTCACCGCCCGTCGGGTCGATGCCCAGCACCACGGGGTGCCGTCTCGAGCCGCCCACCGCGAGGGCCGACAGGGGCGCGTCCGACGGCGTGCACTGCCACTGCCGCTCGCCTGTCTCGGGCCGACGGGCGGTCAGCCTTCCGTCGTCGGTGGCGACAACGGCGAGGGGGCCCTCCCTCGTCGTCCCGAGGCCCACCGCCGTCACCTTGCCCGTCCCGTTGAGGTGGATCCCCTCCGACCTGCCGTACGACGCGGTCAGCACCCGCAGCCGTTGGTCGCCGCACCCTGTGGCGACCAGGTTCCGGCCGTTCACCCGCGCGATGGCGAGGGAGCCGACCGGAAGCGGGTGTGTGACGCTGCCCGCGATCTGGGCGCGCCGGTCGTCGAGGGCCCAGACGCGCGCCGTGCGGTCGTATCCGGAACTGATCGCCACCGGGCGGCCCACGACGTCCGTGACGCTGATCGAGCGCGGTGTGTCCGTGTGGGCGGTGAAGGTCTGCCTCAGGCTGCCGTCCGCCATGTTCCATTCGTGCACGGTGTGGTCGGCGGATGCCGACAGCAGTACGTATCCGGCCAGCGATGCGAGCAACCGCGCCTTGTGGTCCTGCTCTGTGCGTCGCCAACGCTGTCTGGTGCTCTTCGGCAGAGCGGGGAGGTTGGCGTCCGCATCCAGGCGGCGCTGTGCGTCGGCTTCTTTGGCAGACAGGGCGAAGTACCAGGTAAGTGCCGTGATTTCGGCGAAGTGCCCGGTGAGCTGGCGCAACGGCCCGCCGCCGCGCTCCAGTTCCCACAGCCGGATCGTCCCGTCGCCTCCGCCGGTGACGGCCACGCAGTCCTGCCCTGTGTCGACGACTGCGAGCGTGGCCATGGAATCCGGAGAGCAGTGCAGCGTGGTGAGCAGGTCACCGTCGAGGAGGTCGAAGACGCGGCCCGTGCCGTCGGCGTTGGTGACGACCACTGCCGGGCTTTGACGGATGTGAGCTGCGGCGACGGCCGTAACCGGGGAGTCGCCGACCTGCGCCCGGAACCGTTCCGCTCCCGTCCGGGGATCCAGGGACAGCAGCTGCCCCTCGCCGACGACGGCGATCATGTCGTCCGTACCGGTGTCGGTGACGACCATGCCGCCCGAGCACGGCACGTCGGTGAAGACCTGGTAGGCCATCCCCGTACCCAGGTCCCGGAGGGTCACCGTGCCGTCGCCGCCGTAGGTCACAAGGGCCGACACGCCGTCCGGGTCGTGCAGCTGGAGATCGCGCACCTCGCCGTCGTGAGCGGTGGTCTCCCAAAGGGTCTCGCCACTGTACGGATGCCAGCACCGCAGGGTGCCGTCTTCCGCGGCCGTGAACACGACGAAGGGAGAAGGGCCTGCTGCGGCCACAGCCGTCAGCGGCGCCGTGTGCCCGTGCAACTCGCGGTGGAGGGTACCGGTGGTCAGGTCCCAGACCCTGGCCGCCCTGTCGTCCACCGAGGTGGTCACGGCGAAGGACCACCCGTCGACCGTTCCGGTGGCCACCGACGAGACCGGCGTATCGTGTGCGAGGGCGGCCCGGAGCGCGAAGCTGATGTTGCTCGCTGTGGACCAGCGGCACTGCCATGGCGTGGGCAACGCATGGCGGGGGTGGTAGAGCCGATGGCTGACGCCCGGCCACTGATGGCGGGCCGCGTCGACCGCGAGGATGTGGCGCCGCGCGTCCGGCCCGGCAGAGGCGTGCTCCACCAACGAGGCCCGGTAGACCGGCAGGGCCTGGGTCGGCGTCTCGGCCTCCAGCAGGGCACCGAAGCCCAGCACCGAGTGGGGGTCGGCGTGAACGAGGAACTCCCAGTCCTGGAAGAGGCGCCGCAGTTGGCCGGACTCTGCCGCGTGTTCGGCGGCGTGCCGCAGCAGGTAGGGCGAAGCGAGGTCCCAGCGCGGTGTGCCGTCCACACTGATGGGAGCGGTGAGCCGACCGAAGACCCGGCGGGCGATGTCCCGCCGGCGTTCCTCCTGGACCCGTCGGAGATCTGCCTGCTCCTCCCAATGGAGTTCCTCGTCCTCCTCCCACTGGAGTTCCTCCAACCCCTCCTGCCGGACTTCGTTCATGCCGCCCTGTGCTTCTCTCACGCCACCGTGCCCAACAGCCGGGCGAGTGCACCCGACTTCAGGTAGTACTCCGCGTGGTGGAACTTGAACCCCTGGTGGATGACGTCGTGTTCGTCGCTTTCGACGCCGCGGAAGCGCCGCGAGACCCCCTTGACGGGAATGGCGACCGGGTCTCCGGGGTCGGCCAGGTTCGTCCAGCGGCCCACCGCCTGCGGTCGTACGCCTCTGCCTCCCTCGGGCTTGGGAACCAACCGGTCGAAGACCATTTTGGACAGGGCGAGCGGCGAGCCCACCGTCACCCACAGCGGTATGTGCGGTGTGCCCTCATGGTGCAGCGTTTCGTACGCCACGACGGATCCCAGGGAATGGGCGATCAGGACGTCGGGCCGATGTTGGACGATCGTGTCGTGCAGCCGCTGCTGAACCGCGTCCCGGGCCGGGCCCGGGGCCTGGTAGGCGGCGACCTCCTTGGCCCAGCGGACCATGAACCACTCCATGAGCCATTCGGGGCACGCCCAGCTCTCTGCGATGTCGGCGATGCCGTCGCGTAGCAGGGCGGTCAGCAGTCCCTGGGCGACGCGTCCGGACCCGGCAGCGGTGGCGGCGTCTGAACGCTGGGCGGCGAGGAGCTCGAGCACCAGCTCTTCCTCCGCCTCCGTAAGGTCCTCCAGATCCGCGTCGTCGCTCTGGCGGCCCTGCTCCCGGAGCAGGTCGGCGTAGTAGACCACCTGTACGTCCGCGCCCAGGTGCTTGGCCCAGACCTCAGACAGGTTCTTGGCGGCCGTCTCGGCCGACTCGCCCGGCCGGTGATTGCCGATTCCGTGGATCCCGACGATCTTCACTCCAGGCCTCCGCTTGAGTAAGGAACTGCTTTGAGGTAGTCGGCCAGGCCCTGGTGGAAGAGCCGGTAGAGCGTGGAACCGTCGCTCTCCACGCCGGTACGCAGATAGAAACGGCTGGCTTCCAGAAGCAGCCGGACGTTGTGGTCGCCGACCTCGGGGTCGAACTCGGGCGCGACGGCGGCAACGGCTTCGGTGGGGAAACCTTCTCCCTTGGCCCAGGCCACCGCGGCCAGCACGGCCCGCAGGCGCGAGCCTTCCGGATGCAGGCTCAGGTCGAGTTCCAGTACGCCGGGGAGCGTGAGCGGAACGCTCGCGCCCAGGTGCGCGGCGGCTACCACGTCCGCCGGTGCTTCGAGCGTCTCCAGGGCACGGCCGTAGATGCGGGCCACGAGGAACGGGCCCCACTCCCGCGTAGTCCTGGGATCCTGCGTGAGGGTGGTGGCGATCGCCCGAGCCAGCGTGGTGCGGACGGGGCGCCGGGACGCCTCGCGGTAGCCGGGGAGTTCGGCGAGTCGAAGCGCCAGGTGCCGGGCGAGATCGGCGCGCAGCTCGTCGTCCGGTACATCGTCGAGGTCGAGCAGGGCGCCGCGCCGCACGGCCTGATCCAGGAGCAGCTGGAAGCGCGTGCCGCGCCGTGTGCCGACGAGGAGCCGAACTACGGGCAGACCGTCCGGACGTACGGCTTCCACCAGCGGTAACAACAGCCGCTGCATCAGGTCGACAGGGTCGTCGGCCTCGTCCAAGGCATCGAAGATCAGCGGCGGGACGGCCGGGAGCAGCGACAGTTCCTCGATCAGGTCCGGTACGGTCCACGGCTCGTTGCGTGCGGCGGCGTCGTGGCCTTGGAGTCCCCACTGCAGGGCCAGTGAGGTGAGGATGGCCTGGAGGTCGCGGTTGCGGGCGTGGATCGCCGCCAGGATCGGGTTCGGTGAGGGGACGCCGTCGGGCTGCTGCGCCGCGAGGTGCTTGCGGATGTCGGGCGCGGCCCGGACGATCTCCTGGTGTCCGGCGCAGACCAGCGCCCCCAGCAGAGCCGACTTGCCGGACCCGGGTGCCCCGGTGACGACGCGCAGCCCGACGCCGGCTGGGTCGTCCACCCAGGGCGCGAGGTCGGCGAGCAGCCGGCTGCGGCCCACGAAGTGATCGCCGACACGGTCGATGAAGTGCTCGGCGCCCAGGTCTGCGACGAACGCCCGCACAGGCGCATCGACCGCCTGGAGCCGTTCCAGCCGTGGGTCACTGACCCAGTTCGGGTTGGGGAAGAACGGCAATTCAAGCGGCTGTGACGTGTCGACCTTGGTGGAGTGGACCTTCTGCCGACTGTTGATCTCGCCCAGCCTGAGCTGAATCGCCGAGGTCACCCGGTCCCACCGGACGTAGCGCAGCAACGGCGACGTGTCGAGGCCGTTGGCCGCTATCTCCTCCAGCACCTCGGCCACGGCCGTGCTGAACGCGCCGTCGTAGGCCGCGCGGTCCGGGCTGGTGGCCGCGATCACCCAGGCGTGCAGTTGGTCGTCGGGGATCTGGGCCAACTGCGCTATCCGAGCCGTACGTCCGGCACGGCACAGGTCGACCAGGAACAGCACGGGGTGCGGCAGGCCGTTTGCCTCTTGCACCCAGAGGCTCACGTCGGTTCCGACCCCGGCATCGCCACACGACGGCACCATGGACAGCCGCTCCGAGCCCTCGGCCGCCTTGTTCCGACCCCGACCGGTCGGCGTCGATGTGCCGTGCGAGATGACGTGCACGATGCGGTACTGCTCTTCGCTCGCGTCGGTCCAGCTCTGCCGCACTGTCTTGCGGTCGGGATCCCGTACGGCAGTTACGTCGTACGAAAGCTTTCCGTACGCCTGCTCCAGCCTGGACATCAGCTCGGGCACGAACGGCAGTGCGTCCCAGCCGTGCCGACCGGGCGCGGATTCCTCGACCTCTGCGACAGCCGGGGCGAAGCGGCTCACACCCATGAGCAGTGCGCGCAACGGTCCAGCGCCGGCGGCCGCCGCATCCCCCATGCCGTTCCTCCCCGCCCGGGAATGCCAACATGCGGCCTTGGCAGAGACCGCCCCGGCGATCGTACCGGCCCGCCCAGGACAGAGCTGTCACAGACCGGAGTTCGGCCGCACGTGACGCAGGCCCGCCGACCGGTCGCTCGGGGCGCCGCCCCCGGTCGAGTCGCCATCAAACCAGGACGGCCCACACCCTCAGGCCGATCACCGGGTGCGCCGGAGCCGCGCTAGGTCGAGGTCGTCACGAGGGGCCACAGGCATGACCTCCGGAACGGGCCACTTGCGGACTTCTGGAGGCTGTTCGCGAGCGAGGCCGTCAGTAGTGGACTGCCCCCGCATATCGTCGCCAAGATTCTCGGTCACGAAATTTGTGCGCCACCGAGCACTACATGGCGGTCTATCCCGAGGACATGCTGCGGCACTATCGCGCCTTCTCTTTCGTGGCACTCGTAGCGGCTGTCCGCTCTCACTCCAGTGGCTGGTCGGGGCTCCGGCGGATCAAAATCCGGGTGCGTATGCGCTGGTTCGCACTCGTATACTCGTGCGGGCTCATGGAGGGGGAGGTGGAGATGAAGCTTGCTGAGGCACTGGCAGAACGTGCAGAGGCGACGCGCCGTGTGGAACAGCTGCGAGCGCGCATCGTCAGCAGTGCGCGGTACCAGGAAGGGGAGACACCGGCCGAGGATGCAGCTCAGCTGTTGGCTGAGGCCGGTGAGGTGCTCAACGCTCTGGAAACGTTGATCCAACGGATCAACCGGACCAATGCCACCGTGGAGATGGGTCCGGACGGCACGCTCACCGATGCCCTCGCACGCCGGGATGTCCTGCGGTTGCGTCACTCTGTGGTCACCGCGGCGGCGGACGCTGCGGCGGGTAAGGGTGAGCGGGGATACGGCCGGCAGCTTCGGTCCGAGCTGATGATGCTTTCCGCGCTTCCGGTCGCGGAACTGCGTGGCCAGGCGGATGCACTCGCCCGGGAGATCCGCGAGGTCGATGTGCGGATCCAGCGTACGAACTGGGAGGTCGACCTGCTGGACTGAGTAGTCCAGCAAGCTGGGACGATGTGGAGCAGGTAGCAGCTTCGGAGGCGTGCACACACCGAGGGCCGGCGGTTTTCCAGCCCACTCCTGGCGCGTGAAGAGCAACGCGGGGGTTCGACTCCCCAATTGACAGTGCAGCTCAGCACCGCGTACAGGTAACGGCGCACATCGCACAGCACATCACCACGTGCAGATCCGGGGCAGCGAGGGCGGGTTCGGGGCTTTCCACATCGCAGCACCATGGAGAACGGCGATCTCCGGCGGCTATTGTTGGCGATTTTGACGGCGCTCCTCCATCTGTCGTGAACGAGACTTCCGCGAAAGCCAGGTCGTTTGAGGACGCTGGCCACCGGCGGTCGCCTGGAAGGCCAAGCCGCCGCGCCGGGAACAGCAGGTCCGGTCGGCACGGTTGCATCGACCGAGGGACCGGCGCCGCACGGGCGGGGAGCACGGAGACCACAAGGTCGCCCGCCTGCCGGGCCCCAGCATCGCGGTACGCCCGCCGCGCACTCGGACCAAGACGTATTTCTGCAGGAGGACTGCTTCATGACTGACCGGCCCTTGACGCTCATGGCAGTACACGCCCACCCCGACGACGAGGCCACCGGAACCGGAGGGGTCCTCGCACGGTACGCGGCGGAAGGCATCCGCACGGTTCTCGTGACGTGTACCGACGGAGGCTGCGGTGACGGACCGGGGGGTGTCAAGCCGGGCGATCCCGGGCACGATCCGGCGGCGGTCGCCTTGATGCGCCGTCAGGAACTCGTGGCGAGCTGTGACGTCCTGAAGGTCAGCGATCTGGAGATGCTGGGCTATGCCGACTCCGGGATGATGGGCTGGCCGAGCAACGGCGCCCCCGGATCCTTCTGGCAGACCCCCGTGGAGGAAGGCGCGGCCCGACTCGCGGAACTCATGCGACACTACCGACCTGATGTGGTCGTCACCTACGACGAGAACGGCTTCTACGGCCACCCCGACCACATCCAGGCCCACCGCATCACGATGGCGGCGCTGGAGATGACTGCGCTGACACCGAAGGTGTACTGGACGACGATGCCCCGCTCGATGATGCAGCGGTTCGGCGAAATCATGCGCGAGTTCGGTGGGGACATGCCGGAGCCGGATCCTGCCGAGGCCGCCGCGATGGCCGAGATCGGTCTCCCCGACGACGAGATCACCACATGGGTGGA
This sequence comes from Streptomyces sp. NPDC030820, assembly GCF_055572075.1. Classification (NCBI taxonomy): domain Bacteria; kingdom Bacillati; phylum Actinomycetota; class Actinomycetes; order Kitasatosporales; family Streptomycetaceae; genus Streptomyces; species Streptomyces sp. NPDC030820. Next base: position 302,301 of record NZ_JBVIEB010000003.1, on the reverse strand, counting down.
CACCACCGCGTTCAGCGGTCAGAAGTTCGACGCGTTGGCCGCGCACGCCAGTCAGGGCGAGAACATCTTCTTCCTCAGGATGGGCAAGGAGAGGTTCGGCGAGTTGATGGGCATGGAGACCTTCCTACGTGTCCAGGACGCCACCGGCGCGGCCATACCCGAGAACGATCTCTTCGCCGGACTGCGCTGATCCGCCCGTCCGACCGGCCGGTAAAGCGCGTCGACCGCACGGCGCGATCAAGCGGTTCACACACCCGGAGCCTTGTCCACGCGAGTTCCGCTCCGGCAGCCCGCGTCCAGGCCCTCGCCGACGGCGTCCACGCGCGTCCGCACGTCCGACCCGACACCGCGCTCGTCCCCAACCCACCTGGCAACCGCACGGGTGGGAGACCTGCGGGCTGCTGACTCGGAAGGTGCGCGACAGCCCAGGTCACAAGCCCGGCGGTCTGATCCGATCAGCGGCCGATACTCCGATGCCTGCCCCGCCCCTGCCAACGCGGCGCCCCGTCGATAGCTCGAAGAGCTGGCTTCCGCTCAGCCGCGGACAAGCTGCAAGCGCATGCGTCATGCGCTTGCAGTACGTCCGCGGTCAGCCCTCCCTCACCAGGTCGAGGTCTTCACGGGTCGTCGTCCGGGGCACCAAGCCTCCGGCCACACCGTGGTGTCCCGGCCTCTTCGAGATCTGAGTGGGCGTTGTGCAAGTCGCCGGGTGTCGTCCGGTTCGAGGGCTTGCCGTCGGTCGGGCCTGCGGTGTGCTGGTGGGCATGGACCGGGGGTAGTCGTCCCCGAGTGACCACCGGACGAGGTATCGGAGCTGATCCGGCCGGTCATGTCCCCGGCAGGATTGGCAGCACAGCCTCCACGGCGTCCTGGGAGGGAGGGCCGGCCGGCCACCACTGGCCGGACCGCTTGCGGAACGGGTACCAGTGACCGTCCGGTCCGTACCGCAACTCGATGTCGTGACCGACCAATTGGAGGCGGCCGCCGGTGCGGCGCAGCAGGGGAGGGCCGGGCAGGCCGGGAAGCGGCCGGGTGAGGAGTCGTTCGCGTGCCGCGGTCTCCGCGGCACGCGGTGGCACCTGGCCTCCGTCGAGGACGGCCAGCGCGGGTTGGCCCCCGTGCTTCCACGCCGCGCTTGCCCGCGCGAGCCGTGCACGCGCCTGGTCTGAACTGTTCAGCAGACGGCCGACGACGCGAGGATCGCCGTCCGCTCGTGCCGCGCGCCGGACGGTGTCCAGCCAGGGGTCGGTGTCGAGCCAGAGCCGGGCGGCGGGGGCGCCTCCGGTGGCGACCGCGTGGCTGTAGGCGTCGGCGGCACGGTGGGCGGCGTCGTCGGCCAGCGTGCGCAGCCGGTCGGGGGCCACAAGGCTGTCCTCGTGGCCCGGATCCGGGAACGGCCCGACGGTGGCGGCCCCGGTCTCCGGGGCGGGAAGCTCCGGCAGGGGAGGCAGTCCGCCTTCCTGCCTGGCCCGCGCGAACGCCTCGCCGGCCGGGACTCCGCGAGCCGCGCCCGCCCTGGTCAGTTCCGCTTCTTCAGCGGCCTGTTCGGCAGCGGCGGCCTCGCGTTCGGCGCACCGGAGCGCTGCTTCCTCACGCAGGAAGTCCACGTGGTGGCCGCGGAGAAGCAGGAGGGCGTCGGGGCGGGCGTCGATGGCCCGGGCGTACTGGTAGGAGACCGCTGCTGCGTGTTTGCAGGGGAAGCCCCAGTCAGGGCAGGTGCACTCGTAGTCGGTGAGGCCGGGCCTGGGTACCAGGGCGATGTCTTCGGAGACGGCGATGCGCGCGGTTGCCTCGCCGAGCTCCCCGCGGGACAGTTCGGCGGCGGCGTCGACGTCGTCCGTCCATGCCTCAAGCAGCCGGTCCACCTCCGCCTCGAGCAGTTCGGGAACGCGGAGTGTGACCCTGTACGGGCGGCGGCCACTACCGGTGACCCGGGCGGACAGTTCGCCCGCGCGTACGGTGATGTCTCCGACCGCCCCGCGCCGGGCATAGGTGCGAGCACGGTCGAGCCTGGCCGCGTGCCCGGAGTCCCGTCTGCGGGGACTTTCCAGGGCTGCGATCCACAGGATGCCCCACGGCCCGTCCGTCAGCTTCCGCTGCCCCGGTACCGGCGGCGGCTTCGGGAGGACCAGATCAACGCGGCGCTTCCCTGTGCCGTTGCGGCTCATCGGCTGCTCCGGTCGGCGGTGGTGTGCAGGGCGACCAGGTCGGCGAGTTCGTCGTCGGTCAGGTCGCTGATCGCGGCCTCTCCCCGGTTTCCGCCGAGGACCGAGTCCGCCAGGTCGCGCTTGGACGAGATGAGCTGTGCGATGCGCTCCTCGACGGTGCCTTCGGTGATCAGCCGGTGGACCTGGACCGGCTGGGTCTGGCCGATACGGTAGGCGCGGTCGGTGGCCTGGTCCTCGACGGCGGGGTTCCACCAGCGGTCGTAGTGGACGACATGGGACGCCCGGGTGAGGTTGAGGCCGGTGCCGGCTGCTCTCAGAGAAAGCAGGAACACCGGGACCTCGCCCCTCTGGAAGGCGTCGACCATCTCCTCACGGCGGTGCACCGGTGTCCCGCCGTGCAGCAGGAGCGTCCGCACACCGCGCCGGGCCACATGCGCCTGCAGCATCCGCGCCATCCGCGTGTACTGGGTGAAGACCAGCACGGACGCGTTCTCGGCCAGGAGGACGTCGATCAGTTCGTCGAGGAGTTCGAGTTTGCCGCTGCGTCCGGTGAGGCGGGCCGTCGTCTCCTCCTTCTGGTAGTGGCCGGGATGGTTGCAGATCTGCTTGAGGGCAGTGAGGAGTTTGAGGACCAGGGCGTGCCGGGTGATGCCCTGTGCGTTGCGGATCTCGTCCATCGACTCCCGTACCTGTGCCTCGTACAGCACTGTCTGTTCCCGGGTCAGCCGGACTGGGTGGTCGGTCTCGATCTTGGGCGGCAGCTCGGGGGCGATGCCCGGGTCGGACTTGCGGCGGCGCAGCACGAAGGGGCGGATGAGGCGGCCGAGTCGTCCGGCGGCCGCCGCGTCAGCCTCGGCCTCGCTGCCGCGGGCGGCGCGTTCGGCGGCCCGGCCGTAGCGGTCCCGGAAGGCGGTGAGCGGGCCGAGCAGACCGGGCGTGGTCCAGTCCAGGAGCGACCAGAGTTCGGTGAGGTTGTTCTCCACCGGTGTGCCGGAGAGCGCCACCCGGGCCTGGGCAGGGAGGGCGCGCATGGCCTTGGCAGTGACCGAGGCGGGATTCTTGGCGTGCTGCGCCTCGTCGGCTACGACAAGTCCCCACGGTCCGGCTTCGCAGAGGTCGGGCAGGTCACGGCGGAGTGTGCCGTAGGTGGTGAGGACGATCTCCCCGGGCCGGAAGTCACCGAGGTCACGTGCGGATCCGTGATGACGGCGCCAGGGCGTGCCGGGCGCGAACCTGTCGATCTCCCGCCCCCAGTTGCCGAGCAGCGAGGCGGGACACACCACCAGGGTGGGGCCGCAGGCCGTCCTCGGATCCTCCTGCCGGCGCAGGTGGAGGGCGATGGCGGTGATCGTCTTGCCGAGCCCCATGTCGTCCGCGAGGCAGGCGCCCAGGCCGAGACGGGTGAGGCGGTCCAGCCAGGCCAGGCCACGCAGCTGGTACCCGCGCAGGGTGGCCTCCAACCCGGCGGGAGGCAGCAGCTCGGCATCCGCGGCGTGCTCCGGTGCGGTCAGCCGGTCGTGGAGGGAGGCAAGCCATCCGTTCGGCCGCACCGGGGTGACGGATCCGTCGTCGCCCGCCACCTCGCCCGTGAGGACGGCCGTCAGTGCCTCCAGGGCGCCCAGTTCGCGTGATCGAATCCGGGCCTTGCGGACCAGCGCCTCGTCGACGACGACCCACTGGTCCCGCAGCCGCACCAGCGAGCGCCCGGCCTGTGCCAGCCGGTCGAGCTCCGCAGGGGTGAGAGTGCGGTCGCCCACCGCCAGCTCCCAGCGGAAGGAGAGCAGCGCGTCGGGTGTGAAGAAGCCCGATCCCTCCGGTTCTTCGTCCGGCGAACCGCTCCCGGGCTCGACGACTGCCTGTACGACGAGGTCCCGGACCAGGTCCTTAGGCAGGTGCACCGCCACACCCACCCGTGCCAGGGCACCGATGCCACCGTCCAGCAGGGCGCGAAAGGCGTCGTCGTCCACGTCCAGTGCGTCCGGCCCGGCCGGCTCCAGCAGTCCGGCGAGTACGGGCCAGACCTCGGCGGCCGCACGCAGCGTCGCGTCGATCCGCGCACGGTCACGAGGACCGAATCCGTCCACGGTCCCACATCGCACCTCGGCCAGGTCGGCGAGCAGCAACGGATCCGCCAGCGAGCGCACCTGGGGCACGCACCGCACCGCCGCTCCGAGGCGGTCCGCAGTGCCCGCGCCCGCGCCGTCGTCGGCGCTGTCGAAGTACCCCTCCGTGTCCGGCAGTTCAAGCCGGAGGGAGAGCTGGACACCGGCGTCCCGACCGTCGGCGACCTTGGCGGCCCAGCTCCACAGCCCCGGCAGATGCCTGGGGTCCCGGCCGGCGAAAGCGGCCTGCCCTGCAGCGGCGGCAGCGGCGGGCGTGCGCGGCAGCAAGTCGGCCACCGCGTCCAGGAACAGACGCAGCCGGTCGTACGGATGCGGCAGAAGCAGCGGAGTACGTCCACGCCCGGCCTGCTGCAACGGAGTCGCGTACGCGGCGGGGTCAAGGGATCCGGCCAATGCCCGTACCCAGCCGGCGTCCTCCTGCGAGAACGGCCCCAGCCTCCAGGCGTCGTACCCGCCGGCACTCAGCCCGGGCAGCAACAGCCCTCGGCCGGCCATGTGCAGCGCGTAGAGGGCCGCGTGGCGCCATGCGGCACCTGTCGCGGTAAGCCGCTCCGGCGGTTCGTCGAGCAGCAACGGCAGAACGTCGGCGAGCGGGCACACCACCGCGGGAACGGTCCGTCGCCGTCCTCCGCGACCGTGCGGCAGGACCACCAGGAGTTCTTCGGTAGGAGCACCGGCCGGCAGCCGCCCATCCTGGGCGTGGAAAGCGATCCGTCCGGAGCGCGGGGGATCGCCCGGCAGGAACACAGCCGTGCACCCCCTCAGATCCTCCCACCACGCCGGGTTGAACACGACGGTCCTGAAAACGGGTGATACCTGCTCCGGCTCCGGAGTGACGGGCGGATCCTCAGGCTGCCGTTGCGGGGAAGGGAGAAGCCCCCTGGACGGGTGGCGATCATCGATGTCCCGACCGTCCACATCGAAGTACCGAGCGCTCCGCTCCTGGCCTTCGTCGTTTATGGTCACCACACGGTAGACCGTGGCCATCGTCTGGTTCCTCTGCCGATGTCCCCCAGCCGCGCCAGCCGCCGGTTTTCCTACTGATTGACCCAGCCGCGAGTCCGCCGACCGGATTGCCTCAACGCTACCGGAGCGGACAACCTCATAGTGAAACTCTCCGCCATCATGGACGCTCCGTCTCGTGGCGCGGCCTACCGGTTGGGACTTGCTCGGCGTTGCGAGGCGTTTGAGGAGACACCGCCCTCCTCAGGCGCCTGCCGGACGTGAATGTCCAAGCCCGATGACGCGGATCCCCGCGTCGGCAGCGGCACAAAGTGCTGTTCCGCTGGTGGCTTCCGCTCACGGTGGCGGCCGTCGACCGCATCCAGGACGCGTGCGCGTTTCTCGGGTGCCATGTCCGAGAGCATCTGGACCAGGACAGCCAGGTCGCCCCCCGCCACGCTCACCGCTCCCCCGTCCTCGCCGACGCGGCCCGACCCGCCCGTCGCCTTCAGGGCGGCACGCGGACACAGTTGCCCGGCGCGGCCGGAGCCTTGTGGCGAGCCAGAGTTCCGGCTTCCGTCTCCGCTGATGCCGGGGCGGACTGCGGACCGGGGTGATAGAGAGATGCCGGTACGACGATCCTCACGGTCTGTGTCTGACGGTCCTGAACCCGGAAAGCGGCGACGATGTCCTTCAATGGCCCCGCGCACGTGCAAACCAACGCCACGCTCTTCCCGGCCGGCACCGGCGTCCCCGTCGAGCAGGATCTGCCAGTCCTGCCGCAGGACTTGGCGCGCGCGTTGTTCATCACGGGCAGGGCCCCGTACGACCAGGCCAAGCACGGGAGGTCGTCGGCGTACGAGTGGTGCCACAGGGTGGCGGTCCTGCCCGCCTATCTCAGCTGGAGCGATGATCCGGTCCGTCGCATCACACGTACCGACCTCGCCCGCGAGCTCGACCCCTCCGAGAAGGGCATGCTGTCCTACACCCTGGGGCAGGCCATGTGCCAGATCTTCGCCGAGAGGCAGCTGTCCGTCCGGTTCTTCATGCATGTCGCCCGCTACGCCTCCGCCTACAATCTCACCTTCGCCCCCGGCCGGAGCCGGGCGGACTTCTTCGGAGAGCGGACCGTCGGCGGTTATGTCGTCGCGGAAGCCAAGGGCCGCTCCGGCCCGCTGACGAATGAGCTGCGCGAAGCCATGGAGGAACAGAAGAGGACAGTCAAGACCATTAAGGGCGAAGTGCCGAAGATCGCATACGCGAGCGCGGTGCACTTCTCCTCCCCCCATAGCCCCATGCGTCTGACGGCGATCGACCCGGACACAGCCGCCCCTCGCGCCGTAGACCTTCCCGTCGACCCGGACCTGCATGTGCTGGCCTACTACGCGCCGTTCCTGGACGCCTTCGCCCATCAGGAACCACTCATTCTGGGCGACTACGTCGTGGCGGGCTTCGCGGCGCTCGGCGTGACACTCGGCGTCTTGGCGCCGGTGCTGCAGCGTGTGGAACGGGCGGCTCGACGCAATGAAACCGCGGGCCTTCGCGACGACATCCTGGGCCTGCTCGCCCGCCACCGGCCTCGCCAGGAGCGCACGCTCTACATCGACGGCACTCTTTTCGCGGCCGACTGGACGGTTCCTGAGGACCGGCGCCGCCCGGGCCGTCGGGACAGCGAGGTACTCCCCGGCTTCCTGCACGAGGCGTTCCACAGTTTGAACGAGGAGGACGACTGGCGAGTAGCACCCGTGGAGGAGGGGGACCTCGACTGGCGGGATCTGTCCCCTGCCAGAGGCTACCTGCCGGGAATCTTCCCCCCAGGGTGATCTCCTCGAGGGCTGAGGCATGGACGGCCGCCGGGCACCCTACGGCCGCTGCAGACTCACCGCCGTGGTGTGGACGCCGCTGAGGGCCTGTCGGACGCTATCGCGGTCCACGCGCTGTGTAGATCGGCTTCTCCCGTCGGTCCGGCGAAGCGAGCTTCGCCGGGCAGCCCAACGTGGTGATTCCACCAGGTCGATGCGAATGTCGACGATGGTGGTGTGGCCTGTCCGGGGTCAACGACAGAGCCTCCCCAGTTGCACCGAGGGCGCCGAGAGCGGTGCCGATTTCCCCGAGGAATGCCGACCGACGTCACCGCTCACCAGCGAGGTCGAGATCCCTCTTGATCGTCTCGGCCACACCCTCAGTACTCCGGGGACGCCGCCAGGGGTGCGCGATCGGACCGGACACCGCCCGCCACCATGCCTCCACCGGCAGCCTCCCCGCCGGCTCGAACGGCTCACCCGGCCGCGGGAACGCCACTGCCTGGCCGGCTTCCTCGGCCGCATCGTTCGTCCACTCACCCGGCTCCGCCCACGCGTGCGGCGCCAGGTTGAACGTGCCCCAGTGGATCGGCAGCAGCGCGCCGTGCGGCGCTCCGCCCTGCAGGTCGAGGTGGGCGCGCAGGCCCTCCTCAGGAGTCATGTGGATGTCGGGCCAGAACTCGCTGTAGGCCCCGATCTGGATCATCGTGGCGTCGAAGGGGCCGTGCTCCGCACCGATGTCCTTGAAGCCCTCGAAATAACCCGTGTCACCGCTGTGGTAGATCCGGTGCTCCTCGCCGGTGACGGCCCAGGACGCCCAGAGGGTGTGCTGGGTGTTGCGCAGGCCGCGGCCGCAGAAGTGGCGGGCGGGCGTCGCGGTGAGGGTGAGGCCGCCGACCCGCGTCGACTCGTGCCAGTCCAGCTCGCGCAGCCGGTCCGGGGAGACGCCCCAGTGCTCGAGGTGGGCGCCGACGCCGAGCGGCACGGCGAACACGGTGTCCGTGCCGGCCAGCGCCTTGATCGTGGGCAGGTCCAGGTGGTCGTAGTGGTCGTGCGAGATGACGACCACGTCGACCTCGCCGAGCGCGGCCAGCGGCAGCGGCACGGGGTGCAGCCGCTTGGGGCCGGCGAAGGGGAACGGGGAGCAGCGCTCGCCCCAGACGGGGTCGAACAGGACCCGGCGACCGTCGATCTCCGCGAGGACGCTGGAGTGGCCCATCCAGGTCAGCCGCAGTCCGGTGGCGGGCGGCTTGGCCAGGTCGGCGAAGGTCGTGGGATGCACCGGGACGGTGCCCTTCGGGGCGCGCAGGGGCCGGGTCTCCTTGTCGAGGAACACCTTCGCGAGCTCCAGCGTGGAGCCGGAGGGCCGGGTGCGCGCGGTACCGCCCGGGTTCTGGAAGACACCGTCCTTGAAGTGGGGGGAGCGGCGGATGCGTGCCAGGCGCTCACCGCCCGGTTCCGCGCCGAAGGCCGCGGGCCGCAGGGCGCGGAGCCCGGAGCTCGAGGAACGCAGTCCGGTCACGGTACCTCCCGGTGAAGTGGGTGAGGTCCCCATTATGGTCGGCCCCTACGACAGCCCGGCCCCGCCGGGGTGCCGCCGCGGAGCCCGGGGCACGCCACTGGACCCCGGTTCAGCTCGTTGACAGGGCGCGGACCGGCTCCGGATACTGACTGACGATTCAGTAAGGCGTTCAGTGGAGCTCTGCCCGGCGCCCTTCGCCGACCACCGTCCGCGGCCGCCTTGGAGGCACCATGTCCGACCTCCCCACCGAGCAGGTCGCGCTCCGCCCCGAACAGCGCGACGTCGTCGATCTCGCCCGTGCCTTCACCCGCGCGGAGATACGGCCACGTGCGCGTGCCGTGACCGAGGCCCTCGACCGGCCCGGCCCCACCCTGATCACCGTCCCCGAGGAGATCCCATGACCGCCACCGCCCCACTGATGTCGCTCGTCTGGACCGACCACCTCACCGGCCGCCGGGGCTTCCTGGTCGTGGACCGGCTGGTGCGCGGCGTGGCCAGCGGCGGGCTGCGGATGCGCCCCGGCTGCACGCTTCAGGAGGTGGCGGGGCTCGCCCGCGGCATGACGATGAAGGAGGCGCTGCACTACGACCCCGAGGCGCGCTATGTGCCCCTCGGCGGCGCCAAGGGCGGCATCGACTGCGATCCCCAGGACCCGGGGGCGTACGGGCTGCTGGTGCGCTATCTGCGCGCCATGCGGCCGTACATCGAGAGTTTCTGGACCACCGGCGAGGACCTCGGCCTCACCCAGGACCTGGTCGACCGCGCGGCGGCCGAGGCGGGTCTGGTCTCCTCCGTCCAGGCCGTGTACCCCCTGCTGGACGACGAGGCGGCGGCCCGCGAGCGGCTCGCGGCCGCCTTCGCGGTCGAGGTGGACGGCATCGGCCTGGACGAACTGGCCGGCGGCTGCGGGGTCGCCGAGTCGGTGCTCGCGGCGCTGGACCGCGCGGGCGTCCCGTACCCGGGCACCCGGGTGGCGGTGCAGGGGCTCGGCACGATGGGCGGGGCCACGGCACGGTTCCTCGCACGCGCGGGGCTGACGGTGGTGGCGGTCGCCGACATCAAGGGGACCATCGCCAATCCCGCGGGGCTGGACGTCGAGGCCCTGCTGGCCGCGCGGGACGGTTACGGCGCCGTCGACCGCCGTGTGCTGCGCCCCGGCGACCGCGAACTGCCCGGCGACGCCTGGCTGTCCGCCGACGCGGAGGTGCTCGTGCCGGCGGCCGTGTCGTACGCGATCGACACCGCCGACCAGGACCGGATCCGTGCCCGCTGGATCGTGGAGGCCGCCAACATGCCCGTGCTGCCGGAGGCGGAGGAGCGGCTGGCCGCGCGGGGGGTCACCGTGCTGCCGGACGTGGTGGTCAACTCCGGTACGAACGCCTGGTGGTGGTGGACCCTGTTCGGCGACATCGGCGCCGACGCCGACGAGGCCTTCGCGTACATCCGGCGCTCCATGCGCGCCCTGATCGGCCTGGTCCTCGACCGTGCGGAAGCCGACGGCACGACCCCGCGCGCGGCCGCCCACGCCCTGGTGACCGACCGGCTGCCGGTGATCGCGGACCGCTTCGGGTGGTACCGGTGACGGGCCCGGGCGAGCCCGCCCCGGACGCGCCGAGTTCGGCGACGAGCAGGCCGTACGGCAGGAAGAACGCGAGCGCGAGAATCGCCGTCCAGACTCCTCCGGGCGCGGGCTGACCGGACCGCTTGCCAGCCGCGAACTTACTGACTGAACGAGCAGTCAGTAGTGCGGTGCTGCTGCCCCGGCCGCACAGGGGCGTCGAGAGGTCGTCGGCGCATGTCCGGGCGGCTGTGTAGGGTGACCGCGTGGCGAGAGTGCGGTTGAGCGTGGCCGAGCGGCGGGAGGAACTGCTGCGGGCCGCCATCGGACAGATCGAGGCGCGGGGCGTGGCGGCGGTCAGGATCGCCGACGTCGCGGCCGCGCTCGGGGTGAGCAACGCGCTGGTGCTGTACCACTTCTCGACGAAGGAGAAGCTGGTCGCCGCCGCGTTCACCTACGCGGCCGAGGACGACCTCGCGCATCTGCGCAAACTGCTGGGCCGACGGACGTCCGCGCTGCGCCGGCTGCGGGCCGCGGTGCGCTGGTACGCGCCGACCGGGCAGGCCAAGGGCTGGCGGCTGTGGATCGAGGGCTGGGCCGTGGCGCTGCGGGAGCCGGCCCTGCGGGAGGTCACCCGGGACCTGGACAAGCAGTGGAAGGCGGCGATCACCGAGGTCATCGCCGAGGGCGTGGCGGCGGGCGAGTTCGCCTGTGCCGATCCGGCCGGTGCCGCGCTGCGACTGACCGCGCTGCTGGACGGGCTCGCCGTGCAGCTGACGTCGTACCCGGGAGCCGTGCCGCGGACGCGCGCGCAGGAATGGGTCGACGACGCGCTCGCACGGGAACTGGGCCTGGCCCGGGAGGCGTTGACGGAGCGCTAGGTGTCTTGCCCGGCGAAGCTGGGGCCACGGGCGCTGCGGGATCGGCTCCGGGCAGGCACGCTCACCGACGACTGAGCCACGCGCACCCATGAACGCCCGTGCCCCGCACCGCAAGCCACACGATGCGGGGCACGTCGGTGCGGTCAGGCCACCGAGGCGATGCGCATCTTGATGTCGTCGGGCGACACGGTGCCCTTCGCCGTCACATGGTCGCCGGAGGACTCACCGCGCAGGCGGCGGCCGATCCAGGGGACGAGGTACTCGCGGGCCCAGTGGACGTCGTCGCGGCGGATCTCCAGGGTGCCGCGGGGCGGCTGCGGCGGCCACGGCTGCTCCGGGTCGGCCGGGACCTCCAGACCGAGGACCTGACCGGCGCGCAGCGCCACGCGCGTGTGCCCCTCGGGCGAGAGGTGCAGCCGGTCGCTGTCCCAAGCCCTGCGGTCCTGCACGGACTTCAGCGACCACAGGTCGAGCACGGGACATCCGTACCGGTCCGCGATGGCGCGGACGTGCCCGTTGTACGTGGCGATCTTGCCGCGCAGATGCTTGAGCACGGGGATGCCACGGGTGTCGAAGCCGGTCGTCACCATGACCGTGCCGGCTGCCTCGGTCAGCCGGGCCACGGCCCGCTCGAAGCGCTCGGCCACCTCGTCCGGGTCGGTGCCGGGCCGGATGATGTCGTTGCCGCCCGCACAGAAGGAAACCAGGTCCGGGGCCAGTTCGACGGCCTTCGGGAGCTGGTCCTGCACGATCTGGTCGAGCAGCTTTCCGCGTACCGCGAGATTGGTGTACTTGAAGTTCCCCTCGGGCTGCCGGTCGGCGAGCAGTACCGCGAACCGGTCGGCCCAGCCCACGAACGCCCCGTCGGGCCCCGGGTCGCCGACGCCCTCGGTGAAGCTGTCCCCCACCGCCACGTACGACCCGATCACTGATCTGTTGTCATTCTTCGAATCGTCTGCCACGTCGCACCATGATTCACCGTCGGATGTGACCTACGCGACCGTAAGGAGGGGTTGACGAACGGTGAGATGTGCCACCGTTAAATAGTTTGCCAATCCAGGAATAGGGCTGATCCGGAACATGGCGCGTCTCAGATGCGACGCAACCGGACAACCGTCGCATCCAAGTCGCCCTTGAGCGCGGTGCGCAGCCCGTGGTGCAGCAGGACCGCACCCCGGTGAACTTCACCCGTTTCTCGGCATTCGTACGACGCCGTGGGGTCGAGTCCGCGCAGGCGCAGCGCCGGCACCGGCTCGCCGTGGCTCTGCGCCTGGAGCCAGGCCAGGACCACCGTCTCCTCGCCCAGGACGTACTGGACGGCGCTCAGACCCCCGGCCGGGGGCCGCAGCCGGTACAGCTCGCCCTGCTGGACGACCGGGCGGATCTCCTTGTAGAGCTCGACCCACTGCCGGGCCTCGGCCAGCTCCTGGTCGGTCCACTCGCTGAGGTCGCCGCCGACCCCGAGGACGCCCGCCATGGCGCTGACGAAGCGGAACCGCAGCGAGCTGACCCGGCCGTTGAGCTGGGTGTTCGGGCTGTCGGTGACCCAGGCGGCCATGACCCGGGCGGGGTGGATCTGGCTGAAGCCGTGCTGGATGGCGAGCCGGTCGAGCGGGTCGGTGTTGTCGGAGGTCCACACCTGGTCGGTGCGGCTCATGACACCGAGGTCGATCCGGCCGCCGCCGCCCGAGCAGGACTCGAAGGCGACCTGCGGGTGGGCGGCGCGCAGCCGGTCCAGCAGGGCGTAGAAGGCGCGGACGTGGTCCACCCACAGGCGCTGCGGGTACGGCTCTCCGGGCCAGCCGGCGTCGGTGAAGCAGCGGTTGAAGTCCCACTTCACATAGTCGATCGGCGCGCTGGAGAGCAGGGTGTCCAACTGCTCCCAGAGGTATTCCTGGACGTCCTCGCGGGCGAGGTTGAGGACGAGCTGGTTGCGCAGTTCGGTCCGCTTCCGTCCCGGCTGGTACTGCACCCAGTCGGGGTGGGCGCGGTACAGGTCGCTGTCCGGGTTGACCATCTCGGGCTCGACCCAGATGCCGAACTGCATGCCGAGGCCGTGCACCTGGTCGGCGAGGGGCTTCAGGCCGTGCGGGAAGCGGTCGGGGTTGGGGGTCCAGTCGCCGAGGCCCGCGCGGTCGCTGGTGCGGGCGCCGAACCAGCCGTCGTCCACGACGAACAGCTCCACGCCGATGGCGGCGGCCCGGCGGGCGAGTGCGAGCTGCTGCTCCTCGGAGATGTCGAAGGTCGTCGCCTCCCAGGAGTTGAACAGCACCGGCCGGTCCCGGTCGGCGTCCGGGATGACGTGCGCGCGCTGGTAGGCGTGCCAGGTGCGGCTCGCGCCGCCGAAACCGCCGTCGCTCCACAGGCCGGCGAAGAGGGGAGTGGTGTACGACTCCCCCGGCTCGAGGAGCAGCAGGCCCGAGTCGTCGTAGCCGGCGCCGCCCGTGATCTGCACGCGCGCGTCCGGGAGTTGGGCGACCGCGATGCGCCAGGAGCCGGACCAGCCGAGCGCACAGCCGTAGACCTCGCCGTGCTCCTCGGTGGCGTCGGTGTCGAGCGCCACCCAGGGCAGGTACTGGTGGCCGGTGTGGCCGCGGCGGCTGCCGATGACCTTCTCGCCGTAGGTGAGCGGGGCGGCGGTGAGGCGTGATTCGGCCGCCCAGCGGCCGTGCAGTTGGGACAGCCGCCAGCCGTCGCGGTCGGGCAGCGTCCAGGTGGCCGCGTCGGCGCGCAGCAGCTCCACGCGTGCGTGCATGCCGTTCGCCACCGTGACCCAGCGCTCGACGACGTCACCGCGCATCCGGTAGTGCAGGGTGACGGCGAGGCCGTCGTCGTCGAAGCGCAGCCGCAGCTCGTCGCCCTCCGCCTCGTACGACACGAAACGCCACTCGGTGCCGCGGCGCTCCTCGGTGCGCGCGGACAGGGCGGGGCGGACGAAGCGGGGGCCGCCCTCGACGGGGTACTCCTCGCGGCCGTCCAGCGGGGACTCGAAGGGCCAGTAGCCGGGCAGCGGGTCCATGGCGAGGGCCTCCGCGTCCGGAAGGGCGATGCGCGTCCCCCAGTGCAGGTGGAGCAGCTCGTCCGCGTCGGTGAGATGCAGGGCATAGCTACTGGTGGGCCCCGACAGGAGCCAGGTACGACCGTCTTCGGCGATGTCCACCACGTAAGACCTCACAGGTGCCAACAGATCCGCTCAAGTGCCAACATCATCGGGTGGCGGAGCCCCTGGTGACAATGCCTGTGGACAACTCCTTGCCCGAGGAAACCGATGTCGTATGGTCGACGGAGCGCCCGCCGGCGAGACGCGACGGCGGGGCCCGACCCGGGAGGAGCCCCCGTGACGCAGCAGGTCCCGTCGACCGAGCCGGAGCTGGCCGGTGTGCGCAATTTCCGTGACGTGGGCGGACTGCCTACCACGGACGGACGGCGGGTGCGTCATGGCGTGCTGTTCCGCAGCGGGCACCTGGCCCACGCGACGGAGGACGACGCGGCCTTCCTCGCCTCCCTGGGCCTGCACACGATCTTCGACTTCCGCAACGCGGCCGACCAGAAGCTGGAGGGCCCGGACGTCGAGCTGCCCGGTGTGCGGAACGTGAACCTGCCGCTGAGCGACCCGGCGGACGGCGCCGAGTTCTGGAAGATGGTCCGCGACGGCAACCTCGACCAGCTGCGCGGCATCCTGTCCGACGGCAAGGGGGCGGCCCGGATGATCGCCTCGTACCGGTCGATCGTCAGGGAGCGCACCGCCGAACACTCCCAGGTGCTGCGCGCGCTCGTCGAGGACAGCGTGCCCGCCCTGATGCACTGTGCGGCGGGCAAGGACCGCGCGGGCATCTCGATAGCTGTGACACTCCTCGCACTCGGTGTGGAGCGCGAGGCGATCGTCGCCGACTACCTGGAGTCCAACGCCAAGCACCGGCGGTACAAGGTCCGCCGCAGCGGCAGCGCGGACACCGCGTACACCCCGGAGATCATGGAGCTGCTCAGCCCGCTCTTCGACGCCCGCGCCGAGTACCTCCACGCGGCGTTCGAGACCATCGAGCAGACCTGGGGCGGGGTGGACACCTACCTGGAACGGGGTCTCGGTCTCACCCCGGCGTCCCGCGACGTGCTGCGCGAGCGCCTGCTGGACTGACCGGCGGGCCGTCGCGTCAGTTCTTCGCGCCCAGCGCGAACAGCAGGAAGAGGAACCCGGCCAGGACATGGCCGAGGGCGATGTAGATGATCAGGCGGATCCACAGGGAACGGGGGAACTTCGTCTCCAGGTCGCTCATGGCAGCTCTCCGGTCAGTGGCCCCAGACACAGCGTGGCCGTGGGGCTCTGCAGCAGGGTGTGGACGAACAGCAGCTCGACGCCGTCGTGGTCCTCGGCGGCGAGACGGTGCGGGGTGAGCGAGTCGAAGTGCGCGCTGTCGCCGGGGGCGAGCAGATGCGCGGTGTCACCGAGGCGCAGCCGCAGCCGGCCCCGCAGGACGTAGAGCCACTCCTCGCCGGGGTGGACGCGCACGATGTCGCCCTGCGAGCCGTACGGCACGCGCACGCGCAGGGCCTGCATGCCGCGGCCCGGCGCCCCGGCCTGGAAGTACGTCCAGCCGCCCGCCCGGGTCGGCTCCATGTCCCCGGCCCGCACGATGGCGTCCCGGTCGGCGACCGTCTCACCGAGCAGTTCGGAGACGGTCGTACCGTAGATACGGGCGAGGGCCAGCAGCATCGGCAGCGACGGCTGCCGCTGTCCGGTCTCCAGCCGGGACAGATGGGCCGGTGAGAGCCCGGCGGCGCGGGCCGCGGCCTCCAGGGTGAGGCCGGCACGCCGGCGCAGTGCCCGCAGTTGCGGTGCGACGGCGGCCAGCTCGCCGCCCGGGTCCGCCGGGGGCCCGGCGTCTGAGGCGTTCATGCCTTCATTCAGCCGCAGCTTTGCCCTACTGGCAATTTTTTTGCCTGATAGGCAAAAATCTCGGATCCCGTTCCACCTGCTACCATCGGCCCAAGTTTTGAACGCGTTCAAAAAAGGGGGGATGTATGGCAGGGAACGCCCCACCCGACGGAACCGACTCGCCCGCCACGCTGCTCGGCCCGGCCGCCTTGGGGCTGGGGCTCGCGGCAGCGGCGGGCCTGTGCCCACGGCTCACGCTCGCTCTGATCCCCGTGATGCTCATCGCGGGCGGGCTCGCCTTCGCCTTCGGCGTCATGGGCATCCACTACGCGTTTCGCGGCATCGGCCGGCTGTGGATGGCCGCCACCGGGGCCATCCTGGGGGCGCTCGGCTTCGCCTGGCCCATCATCCTGTTCACGCAGGTCTACTGGATGTGACCGCCTGACGGACCCGCGTCCCGCACCGGGCCTGCCAGTGCGGGACGCGGGCGGACGCAGTGGCATCAGCGGTTGGCCACCGCCTGCTTGATCAGGGTCTTGCCGAAGTCCCACATCAGGCCGCCGCCGCTGTGCGCGTCGTCCATCACCGCCGTGAACGCCTCCACGAACCGTTCGACGTCCGCCTCGTCGATGATCAGCGGCGGGATCAGCTTGATCACCTCCAGGTGGTCGCCGGAGACCTGGGTGAGGATCCGGTGCCGCTGCAGCAGCGGTACGACGACCATCTGTGCGAACAGGCCCTTGCGGGCGGCCTGGAGCATGGTCCAGCGGCTGCGCAGCCTCAGCGAGGACGGCCTGTCGAACTCGATGCCGATCATCAGGCCCCGGCCGCGGACGTCGGCGAGCAGCTCGTACTTGTCGATCAGTGCGGTCAGCCGGGACTTCAGCAGCTCGCCCGTCTTGCGTACGCCCGCGACGATCTGCTCGTTCTCCATGACCGACAGCACGGCGAGTCCGCATGCCATCGCCTGCGCGTTGGAGCCGAAGCTCGCCGAGTGGACCAGGACCCGGTCCATGGACGAGTAGACCTTCTTGAAGATCCAGTCCTTGCCCAGAGTGGCGCCGACCGGGACGTATCCGCCGGACAGAGCCTTGGCCACGCACACCAGGTCGGGTTCGACGCCGTCCTCGTGCTGGTAGGCATAGAAGTCGCCGGTGCGGCCGAGACCGGTCTGCACCTCGTCGGCGATGAGCAGCGCCTTGTGCCTGTGCAGCAGCTCCTGCGCGGCCCGCAGATAGCCGGGCGGAGCCTCGTGCACCCCCTTGCCCTGGATCGGCTCCACGATCAGGGCGGCCACGTCGCCCTTCTTCAGCTCCCGCGCCAGGACGTCGAGATCCCCGAGCGGTACGGCGGTGTCGGGCAGCAGCGGGGCGAAGCCGTCCCGGAAGCCGCTCTCGCCGTTGACCGACAGCGAGCCGGTGGTCAGTCCGTGGAAGGCGTGGTCGCAGTAGAGGATGCGGCGCTTGCCGGTGGCGTACCGGGCGAACTTCAGCGCTGTCTCCACGGCCTCCGTGCCACTGTTGCCGAAGAACACCCGGTCCAGGTGCGGGCTGTGGGCGAGGAGCCGTTCGGCGAGCAGTCCGGGCAGCGGCTGGCAGTCGAACCGGGTGAGGTCGGCGAGGTCCAGGTCGAGCACGTCGTGCAGCGCCTTGCGGACCACCGGGTGGTGGCGGCCGAGGCCCATCACCCCGAACCCGGCGAGCATGTCCAGGTGGTCGTTGCCGTCCGCGTCGAAGAAGTGGGCGCCCTCGGCCCGCTCGTAGACCTTGTCGAAGCCGATGGTGTGCAACATGCGCGGGAGCTGCGGATTGAGGTACTTGGTGTGCAGCTCGTAGCGTTCGGCTCCACGCTCGGCGAGCAGCGCGCCGAGGTCGAACTCCGTGCTCATTCACTCTCCTTGGCCGGCCCGCCCGCGTCCTTGGCGGCCAGGCTCCCACTGATCCGCCCGGCGATCTCGACGGGCGTGAGACCGATGTCGGCCAGCACCTCGCCGCGCTTTGCGTGCGCGAGGAACTGCTCCGGGATACCGAACCGCCGTACCGGCACGTCCACGTCGGCGTCGCCGAGGGCCAGCGCCACGGCCGAACCGACGCCCGCGGAGCGGCTGTTGTCCTCCACCACGGCCACCAGCCGGTGCTCGGCGGCGAGGCCCGGCAGCGAGGGGTCGACCGGCTTGACCCAACGGGGGTCCACCACCGTGCAGTTGATGCCGCGCGCCTGGAGCAGATCGGCGGCCTGCAGGCACACCGGGGCCATCACGCCGACGGCCACCAGCAGCACCTCGGGGCGTTCGGCGCGGTGCAGGACGTCCATGCCGCCGACCCGGTCGACCGCCGGGACGTCCGGGCCGACCGACTCCTTCGGGAAGCGCACCAGAGTGGGTGCGTCGTCCACGGCGACGGCCTCGCGCAGCTGGGCCCGCAGCTGGCCGGCGTCGCGCGGGGCGGCGATCCTGAGGCCGGGGACGACCTGGAGGATCGACATGTCCCACATGCCGTTGTGCGAGGCCCCGTCCACGCCGGTGACACCGGCCCGGTCCAGCACGAAGGTGACCCCGCAGCGGTGCAGGGCGACGTCCATCAGCAGCTGGTCGAAGGCGCGGTTGAGGAAGGTGGCGTAGACGGCGACGACCGGGTGCAGCCCGCCGGTGGCGAGGCCGGCCGCCGACACGGCCGCGTGCTGCTCGGCGATGCCCACGTCCCACACGCGGTCGGGGAAGCGCTCGGCGAACCGGCCGAGGCCGACCGGGTGCAGCATGGCCGCCGTGATCGCGACCACGTCCTCGCGCTCCTCGCCGATCCGCACGATCTCGTCGCCGAACACCGAGGTCCAGGACGGACCGTTGGAGGGAGCCAGGGGCTCGCAGGTCAGCGGGTCCATCACGCCGACGGTGTGGAAGTGGTCCTCCTCGTGGGCGAGGGCGGGCTCGTAGCCGCGGCCCTTCTCGGTGAGGCAGTGGACCAGGACCGGGCCGTGGAAGCGTTTCGCCCGGCGCAGCGCCGACTCGACGGCCTTGATGTCGTGGCCGTCGATCGGGCCGACGTACTTCAGGCCCAGGTCCTCGAACATGCCCTGCGGGGCGAAGGCGTCCTTGAAGCCCTTCTTCGCGCCGTGCAGGGACTCGTAGATCGTGTTCCCGACGATCGGGGTGCGCAGCAGTACGTCCTTGCCCCAGGCCAGGACCTTCTCGTAGCTGTCGGTGGTGCGCAGGGTGGCCAGGTGGTTGGCGAGGCCGCCGATGGTCGGTGCGTAGGAGCGTTCGTTGTCGTTGACGACGATGATCAGCGGGCGGTCCTTGGCGGCCGCGATGTTGTTCAGCGCCTCCCAGGCCATGCCGCCGGTCAGCGCGCCGTCGCCGATGACGGCGACCACATGGCCCTTCTCCCCCTGCACCTGGTTGGCCTTGGCGAGGCCGTCGGCCCAGCCGAGCGCGGTGGAGGCGTGGCTGTTCTCGATGACGTCGTGCTCGGACTCCTCGCGCGAGGGGTAGCCGGACAGTCCGCCCTTGCCGCGCAGCTTGGAGAAGTCCTGACGACCCGTCAGCAGCTTGTGGACGTAGGACTGGTGGCCGGTGTCCCACAGGATGCGGTCGACCGGTGACTCGAAGACCCGGTGGAGCGCGATGGACAGTTCCACCACCCCCAGGTTGGGCCCGAGGTGACCGCCGGTCCTCGATACCGCTTGCACCAGGAACTCGCGTATTTCGTGGGACAGTTCGCCGAGTTCCGCCTCGGACAGCGCCTTCAGGTCGCGTGGTGTCCGGATGGTCTCCAGAATGGTCACGCTGGGCCCCCTCTCGGTCCGTGCCGTGCTGTGCTCAACTCATTCGTCTGCGGGGATCGTCCGCTCGGCGAGCTTCATGGCCTCCTCGATGAGGGTCTCCACGATCTTCGACTCGGGGACGGTCTTGATGACCTCGCCCTTGACGAAGATCTGCCCCTTTCCGTTGCCCGAGGCAACTCCGAGGTCGGCTTCACGTGCCTCGCCAGGACCGTTCACCACGCACCCCATCACCGCGACCCTGAGCGGCACCTCCATGCCGTCCAGGCCCGCCGTGACCTCATCCGCGAGCTTGTACACGTCCACCTGGGCCCGCCCGCAGGACGGGCAGGAGACGATCTCCAGACGACGCTGCCGCAGGCCCAGCGACTCCAGGATCTGGATGCCGACCTTGACCTCCTCGGCGGGCGGAGCGCTGAGCGACACCCGGATCGTGTCGCCGATGCCCCGGGACAGCAGCGCCCCGAAGGCGACGGCCGACTTGACCGTGCCCTGGAACGCCGGGCCGGCCTCGGTGACCCCCAGGTGCAGCGGGTAGTCGCAGCTCTCGGCGAGCTGCCGGTAGGCCTCGATCATCACGACCGGATCGTTGTGCTTGACCGAGATCTTGATGTCCCGGAAGTCGTGCTCCTCGAAGAGGGAGGCCTCCCAGAGAGCGCTCTCGACCAGCGCCTCGGGGGTCGCCCTGCCGTACTTCTGCAGCAGCCGCCTGTCCAGGGAGCCCGCGTTGACGCCGATCCGGATCGGCGTGCCGTGGTCCCCCGCGGCGCGCGCGATCTCCTTCACCTGATCGTCGAACTTCTTGATGTTGCCGGGGTTCACCCGGACCGCCGCGCAGCCGGCCTCGATGGCCGCGAAGACGTACTTCGGCTGGAAGTGGATGTCCGCGATCACCGGGATCTGCGACTTGCGCGCGATGGTCGCGAGGGCGTCCGCGTCGTCCTGGGTGGGGCAGGCGACGCGGACGATCTGGCAGCCGGACGCGGTGAGTTCCGCGATCTGCTGCAGGGTGGCGCCGATGTCCGACGTACGGGTCGTCGTCATCGACTGCACCGACACCGGGGCTCCGCCCCCGACCGCCACCGGCCCGACGTGGATCTGCCGCGACTGCCGCCGCGGCGCGACCGGCCGGGCCGGTACCTCGGGAACGCCCAAGGGGACGGCGGTCATCGCCTCAGCCCTGCTTTCCGCTCGTCATCGTCTCGCGCGCCGCCCGCAGCGACTCCTTCAGGGAGCCCATCGTGGCGAGTACGGCGGTCGGCTCGTAGCCGCAGTGCGCCATGCAGTTGGCGCAGCGCGGGTCCTTGCCGCGGCCGTACTTGTCCCAGTCGGTCTCCTCGACGAGTTCGCGGTACGTGGACACGTATCCGTCGCTCATCAGATAGCAGGGGCGCTGCCAGCCGAAGAGCGAGTAGCTCGGGATCGCCCACGCCGTGCAGGGGAAGTCGACCTTGCCCTCCAGGAAGTCCAGGAAGAGCGGGCTCTGGTTGAGCCGCCACTTCCTGCGGTTGCCGCCCGCGAAGGCCTTCTTGAACAGCTCGCGGGTCTGCTGCACACCGAGGAAGTGCTCCTGGTCGGGGGCCTTCTCGTAGGCGTAGGCGGGCGAGAGCATCATCTCGTCCACCTTCAGGTCGTCGTTGAGGTAGTTCAGCACCTCGATGACGGTCTGCGGGGTGTCGGTGTTGAAGAAGGTGGAGTTGGTGGTCACCCGGAAACCGCGCCGCTTGGCCTCCTTGATGGCCTCGACCGCCTCGTCGAAGGTGCCCTCCTTCGCCACGGAGGCGTCGTGCCGCTCGCGCAGCCCGTCGATGTGCACGGCCCAGGCGAAGTACGGCGAGGGCTTGAACTTGTCCATCTTCTTGCGCATGAGAAGGGCGTTCGTGCACAGGAACACGAACTTCTTCTTGGCGACCAACTGCCGTACGATCTCGTCGATCTGAGGGTGCATCAACGGTTCGCCACCGGCGATGGACACCATCGGCGCACCGGATTCCAGCACCGCGCCCACGGCCTGGGCGACGGGCATGCGCTGCTTGAGGACACCCGCCGGATGCTGGATCTTGCCGCAGCCCTCGCACTTGAGGTTGCACGCGAACAGCGGCTCCAGCTCGACCAGCAGGGCGAACTTGTCCCTCTTCCTGAGCTTCTGTTCGAACAGGTATGTAGCGACCTTGACGGTCTGGCGCAACGGCATGGCCATCTGGCTCACCTCCGGGGGAGCAGCAAAGAACGGTGCCATTCGAAGAATGCGGGAAGAACAGAACGAAGAACGCGGAAAGCCGATATTCCACCGCGTACGGTGCCGATCCGGACGAGTTCATGTTCAGGAGCGTCCACGACCACCCGTACGGCCGCGACCGGGCGTTCACCGCCGCGGACCGCCGTGAGGAGCGTGGCCGCCGACTCCATGTCGACCGCGATCGAGCCGGTCGCGAGCAGGTCGGACCGCTCATGGCCCCGCACGACATGGTCGGAGCCGGTGAGCGGGCCGGTGTGGACCGTGCGTCCGGGCAGGATGCGCACGAGTTCCTTGACGAGCAGTTCGGTGCCGACGCAGGCGACGGCACCGCGCGGGTCCCGGGTCTCCTCGGCGACCACCAGGTCGCCGGGGTGCATGCCCGGGGCGAGCCCGGCGCAGAAGCCGGTGGCCAGTACGGCCGCGTCGGCCAGCGCCGGGACCGCGAGCTGCCGGGTGAGGGAGCGTTCCGCCGCACGGGGGCCCATGCCCGTACGGAGGAAGCTGACCGGCCCGTCCGCCCCGCTCCTGTCCCCGGTGCGCAGGGCGAGATGCTCGATGCCGAGCGCGCAGGCGATCAGCAACGGGGGCGGTGCGGGCTGGGTGCTCAAGGTCAGCTCCCCTTTGCCTCGGGAAGCGGTTTCCCGGCGAGGAGGCCGCGCTCGAAGGGGTCGCCGTGCAGATAACGGCCGAGCGCGGTGAGCGGGAAGACCTGCCGGTACAGGTGGTAGTTGATGGAGAAGTCCCAGGGGAAGCCGGTGCCGGTGAAGTACGGCTCGTCCCAGCTGCCGTCCTCCCGCTGGGTGTCCGCGAGCCACCGGATGCCGCGCTCGACGGCCTTGGAGTCCTGCTCCCCCGCCGCGAGCAGCGCCATCAGCGCCCACGCGGTCTGCGAGGCCGTGGAGGCGCCACGGCCGCTCCACTCCTTGACGTACTTGTAGGAGCGCAGGTCCTCGCCCCAGCCGCCGTCGTCGTTCTGCACGCTCTCCAGCCAGGCCACGGCCCGCCGGATCGCCGGGTGCGAGCCGGGCAGCCCGGCCGCGGTCAGCGCGGGCACCACCGAGCCCGTGCCGTAGATGTAGTTGACGCCCCAGCGGCCGAACCAGGAGCCGTCCGGCTCCTGTTCGGCCAGCAGCCAGTCGATGCCGCGCCGGGTGCGCGGATCGTGGGCGAGGCCCTCCGCGGCGAGCATCTCCACGACATGCGCGGTGACATCGGCCGACGGCGGGTCGATGACCTCGCCGAAGTCGCAGAACGGCAGCCGGTTCGGGAACGGGCTGGTGTTGTCGACGTCGAAGGCGCCCCACGCGCCGTTCTTCGACTGCATCCCGAGGTTCCAGCGCACCGCGCGCCCGATCGCCCGGTCCACGCGCTCGGGGTCGTGGTGCCTGACCCGGCGCAGCGCGAGGGAGACCTCGGCGGTGTCGTCGATGTCGGGGTAGTTGTCGTTGTGGAACTCGAACGCCCAGCCGCCCGGCGGGAGCCCGGGCCGCCGTACGGCCCAGTCGCCGGGCCGGACGATCTCCTCGCCGAGCATCCAGTCGGCCGCCTTGACCAGTTGCGGATGGTCGACGGGCAGGCCCGCGTCGACGAGTGCGATGGTGGCCAGGCAGGTGTCCCACACCGGGGACTGGCAGGCCTCGATCATCCGGGCGCCGTCCTCGCGCCATACGGCGAAACGGTCCAGCGAGGCGAGGCCCTCGCGCATCACGGGATGTTCGAGGTCGTAGCCGAGCAGGTGCAGGGCGATGACCGAGTACACGGCCGGGGGCTGGATGCCGCCCCAGCAGCCGTCGTTCTCCTGCCGTTCGATGATCCACCGGGCCGCCGAGTTCATCGCGGCCCTGCGGAGTCTGCGCACGGCGACCTTGCGGTAGCCGCGGACCACCTTGTCGAGCCGCTGGAACAGCCCGTCCCAGCTCACCACGGGGGCGAGCGGCTGCGGCGGGTTGGGGTTCGCCGGGTCGGTGTGCAGCTCGTCCAGCGGGAACGGCGCCGGGCGCACGGGGCGCTTGGCGGAGACGACGGTGAGCGGCACGATCGTCTGCCGCGCCCAGCAGCCGAAGTCGTAGATGTTGAGCGGGAACCAGGTGGGGAAGTAGATCAGCTCCGGCGGCAGCTCGGGCAGGTCCTCCCACTTCCACCAGCCGAACAGGGCGAGCCAGATCCGGGTGAACACACGGGCGGCGGCGATACCGCCGCGCTCACGGATCCAGGCGGAGGCCTTGGCCATGTGCGCCTCGTCGGGAGCGTCGCCGGCCAGGCGCAGGGCGACATAGGCCTCCACGGTGGTGGACAGCTCGCCGGGCCCGCCGTAGAAGGTGGCCCAGGTGCCGTCCTCGCGCTGCTCGCCGCGGATGAACGTCGCGGCGGCCTGCGTCGTCCTCTCGTCCCGGATGCCCAGGAACTGCCGGAGCAGCAGGTCCTCGGCGTCCATGGTGACGTTGGTCTCCAGGTCGCCCTTCCACCAGCCCTGGGCGTCCTGCCGCGCGAGCAGGAAGTCGGTGGCGCGCCGGGCGGCGCACGCGGCGGCTTGTTGTACCCCGGCCGCCTCGGGGGTGGTGATGGCGGTGGTTTCGCTGGCCGCGGCAGCGCGGGACGGCACAGTCGCCCCGGTGCTTCCGTCGGTCGTCGCTGTCATGGCTTCCCCTTCGTGCAGTCGTGCGAGTCGTGCTGCTGTGGGTCCGCCGTCGGCCGGTGTCCTGATGTCGATCCTCGGACACCGGCCGGCGACTACGCGAGGCGTGTTGGGCCGATAGTGATCATCTCTTTCGTACGACGACGAAGTCGGCGAGCGCCGTGAAGGAGTCGCGCACCCGGTCGGGCATGTCGACGGCGTCGAGGGCTTCGATGGCGACGGTGTGCTGACGGCGTGCTTCCTCGGCCGTCCAGTCGCGGCCGCCGGCCTCCTCGATGAGAGCCGCGCGCGCCGCGAACTCCTCCTCGGAGAAGTTCTCGAAGTCGCTGCTCTTGGCGTCGGCGGCGAGCATCTCACCGAGCCGCTCGGAGGCGGCGCCGCCGGCCGCGAGCGCGGCGACGACCGGCAGGGACTTCTTGCGCTGGCGCAGGTCGCTCCAGGTCTGCTTGCCGGTCGCCTCCGGGTCGCCCCAGATGCCGAGCAGGTCGTCGATCGCCTGGAAGGCCAGGCCGAGGTGGTAGCCGTACCGTTCCAGCGCGTCGGCGGTGGCGTCGTCCGCGCCGCCGAGGACCGCGCCGATGGAGCTGGAGGCGGCGAGCAGCGCGCCGGTCTTGTTGCCCTCCATCTCCAGGCACTCCTCGACGCTGACCCGGTCGCGGTGCTCGTAGGAGATGTCCTGCGCCTGACCGTCGATCAGGGCGCGGGTGGCGGTGGTGAGCCGGCGGGTGGCGCGGCCGGCCTCGACGGTGCCGAGTTCCAGCAGGACCTCGTTGGCGAGGGCGAACAGGGCGTCGCCGACCAGGATCGCCTGGGCGGGGCCGTGCACCTTCCAGACGGTGTCGCGGTGCCGGCGCTGCTCGTCGCCGTCCATCAGGTCGTCGTGCAGCAGCGAGAAGTTGTGGACGAGTTCGACGGCGACGGCACCGGGGATGCCCACCTCGGGCGCGGCGCCGGTGACCTCGGCGGAGAGCACGGCGAGCGCGGGACGCACGGCCTTGCCGCCGTCGCCGTCGGCCGGGTTGCCCTGGGCGTCGATCCAGCCGAAGTGGTAGGCGGCGACGGTGTCCATGGGAGACGCCAGCCGGTCGACGGCCGCACGCAGGACCGGAGTGGCCAGGGTGCGGCCGCGCTCCAGCAGCGCGGTCACGTCCACCGCGGCCCGTGGGGCGGGCGTCGAGGCCGGGGGCACAGTGGGCACAGTCTCTCCTCTTGTTGCGGTACCGGGGGTGCGGGGGCCTGCCGCGGGCTCCTGATCGAGCATCAGGCCGCCTCCTCGAACTCGAAGAGATGGCGGGGGCGGGGCCGGCCCAGGGCGCTGAGTGTGGCGTCGGCCGCGCTCACTCCACTGCGGACCGCACTCTCCATGGTCGCGGGCCACCCGGTGGCGGTCCACGCTCCGGCCAGGTACAGGCCGGGGGACTTGGTGCGGGCGCCGGGCCGCAGCCGCCCGACGCCGGGGGTGGGGGCGAACGTGGCCGTGCGCTCCCGGGTCACGAAGAAGTCCTTCACCACGGCGCCCCGCGTACCCGGAATCAGCCGCTCCAACTCGGGCAGATAGCGTTCGCGCAGTTCGGCGACCGGCAGGTCGATCTCTCCGTGCGCGGCCGACTGGGACAGTGCCAGGTACTGACCCTCGGTCAGCCCGGAGGCGTCGGTGCGGTCGAAGACCCACTGCACGGGCGTGCCGAGGGCCGCGAAGAAGGGGCGCGCGAGCACCTTGCGGTCGTAGACGACATGGACGTTGAGGATCGGCGCGGTGCCGATCGCGAGGAGCTGCTCGGGGGTGTCGAGGGCGCCGGGCGGCAGCAGGTCGTGGGCCTCGCGCTGGGGTACGGCGAGGACGACGGCGTCCGTCTCCAGGCGCTGGCCGGGAACCTGAACGCTCCACGTGCCGTTTTCGTTGGTAGAGACGGAGGTGACGCGTGTACGGACCTCGGTACGGACGCCCGCGGAGTCGAGCGCCTTGCGGGCCAGCCGGTCGTGCAGTTCGCCCAGCGGGACGCGGGCCCAGCCGATGTCGGCCGCGCCCGGGTCGGACAGCAGACCGGTCTTGAACACCATCGCGGCGAGCCCCAGCGAGGCGTCGCCCGCGACCGCGTTGAGGGTGGCGACCCCGACCAGGTCCCACAGGGCCTCGACGGCGCGCGCCGACTGGCCGTGTGCGGCCAGCCAGCTGCCGAAGTCCTGGGTGTCCAGGGTCGGATCGGCGAGGTCGAGCCCCTTCAGCGCGAGCGCGGCCCGCCCGACCGCGGCGCGCTCGGCGAGCGAGAGGTGCGGATAGGCGGCCAGGCTGCGTCCTAGGTGGAGGGGGACGGGCAGCGGGTCGCGCCGCAGCCGGCCGAGCCGCCTGCCCTCGGGCTTGGCGACGTCGACGACGGGCACGTCCAGGCGGTCCTGCAGCGGTGCCAGCGCCGCGCCCTCGATGCGGTCGAGGAACCAGCGGTAGGCGGTGCAGCAGCGCAGGTACACGTGCTGGCCGTTGTCGACGGTCAGGTCGCCGCGCTGGAAGGAGAAGGCGAGGCCGCCCAGCCTGGGCCTGCCTTCGAGCAAGGTGACGCGGACACCCGCGTCGGCCAGCGCGAGCGCTGCGGTGATCCCGGCGAGCCCGCCGCCGACCACGACCGCGCGGCGGCCTGCGGCGCCCTCGGGTTCCGCGGTGCCGTGCGCCTTTGCGGGGCGTGAGCCTTCGCTCATGCTGCTGCGTCCTTCCATGCGTACCGAGCGTGCAGGTGGAACCGTGCACGCTCGGCCGTCGCAGTCAGGGACGCCACGCCGCGGTGGAGGGTTGCCTGCCGCATGTCTCCTGGTTCGGTGAGGTCCATCAGGCGCGCCTCCTGACGGAACGCGGGGAGACATGGCGGCTCACATGCCGGGTGTCCAGACCGGACAGACCGCGTACGGCGACATAGGCCTTCTCGCGTCCGGGCAGCGAGACCCGGCCGCGCAGCACGGCCTCCGGGTCGCGCTCGATGCGGTCCAGCAGCCGGCGGTAGATGCCGGCCATGGCGGCGACGCACGCGCCGCTGCGCCGGTCGAGCATGGGCAGCAGCCGGTAGCCCTCGGCGAAAAGGGCGCGGGCCCGCCGTACTTCGAAGTGCACGAGGCCCGCGAAGTCGGAACCCTCCGGCGGCGTCGGCCCGTCGAACCCGGCCGAACAGCCGAACTTGGCGAGGTCGTCGGCGGGCAGATAGGTACGGCCGCCGGCCGCGTCCTCGCGGACGTCCCTGAGGATGTTGGTCAGCTGCAGGGCGAGGCCGAGGGTGTCCGCGTACTCGGGTGCGCGCTCGGCGCCGCGCGCGCCCGGTTCGGTGCCGAACACGCCGAGCGAGAGCCGGCCGATGGCACCGGCGACACACCGGCAGTAGACCTTCAGGTCGTCCCAGGTCTCGTAGGTCTCGCCGCGTACGTCCATCTGGACGCCGTCGATCAGCTCGTCGAGGCCGCCGAGCGGGATCGGGAAAGCGCGTGCGGCATGGGCGAGAGCGACCGCGACCGGGTCGGTGTCGTCCTCCTCGACCTCGTCCTGACGGACCCGGCCGAGCAGCGCCCTGGTGTCCTCCAGCCGCTTCAGCTTCACCTCGTCGGCCAGGTCGCCGTCGCCGATGTCGTCCACGCGCCGGGAGAACGCGTACAGCGCCGACATGGCGCGGCGCTTGGGTGTGGGCAGCAAGCGGATGCCATAGGCGAAGTTGCGTGCCTGCTGCCCGGTGACGGTCTCGCAGTAGCTGTAGGCGGCGAGTACCGGTGCGGACACGTGCGACGGAGAATCCACGGTCCGGATCACCCCTCTCCTCGCAGGATCACGCCCGCCTCACGCAGCAACTGGACCTTGCCGGGTCGGGGCGGGCCGGGAAGTACGTCGTATTCGGCGGCGGCGATCGCCCTGATCGCCGCCCTTCCCCCCGCCACGAACCCCGCGAGCAGCAGCTTCAACCTGCCGTGGACGCTACCCACCAGGGGGGCGCCTTCATTCAGCAGAACGCGGGCGCGTTGCGCCTCGTATGCAACCAGGGCGCGCACCGATGCGCTCGCGCTTTTCGCGGAGAGATCCGTTTCCTCGACGTGAAAGCGCTTCATGTCCTCGGCCGGGAGGTAGATCCGGTCACGGCCGAGGTCCTCGGCGACATCCTGGAGATGTTCCACGATCTGCAACGCGGTGCAGATCCTGTCGGACAGCCGGATCCGCTCGGGGGTCGAGGTGCCGGTGACGGCGAGGACGAGGCGGCCGACGGGGTTGGCGGACAGTTCACAGTAGGCGAGCAGGTCGTCGTAGGTCTCGTAGCGGGTGACGAGCTGGTCCTGGCGGTTGGCGGCGATCAGGCCGAGGAACGGCTCGGGGGTGAGGGAGCGGCGGCGGACGGTGGGCTGGAGACGGCGCAGCAGCGGGTGGTGCGGGGTGCCGTCGAAGACGCGGCGCAGGTCGGTCTCGAAGGCGTCGAGGAGGACCAGCCGGTCCGCGGCCTCGGCGGGCGACACGCCGAGCAGCCGGGCGTCGGCGCCGCCGGGGGCGAGGTCGCCGTCGCCGATGTCGTCGACCAGACGGGCGAAGCCGTAGACGGCCATGAGGTCCTCGCGCCAGGCCTTGGGCAGGAAGAAGGGGGCCACGGGAAAGTTCTCGCTCGTGGCCTTGTCCAGGGTGGCGCGTTCCGGATCCGGCGCCGTTTCGGTGGCCGTCATCGGGCGCTGCCCGGCGCGGGGACGGCACATGCTGCGTTGAGCTGGGGAGTTTCCGTAGCCATTGCCGTCACATCTCCCGTTCTACACTGCCGACCCAATAGACACTATTTCGGACACGCCGCCCGGCAATCCGCGGGGGCGCCCTGGCGCAGGGTGTCGCGCATTATCGCCCCACTTGCCGCTTTCCGGCACCGGTACAGCTTACGTTGTACAACGCAGCAAGGTCCGTCGGGGTGTCCTGCACATCACAACAACACACCGATTGGCGTCAAGATTCCTGACGCCAAACGGAGTTGACGGTTCCTTTGCAGACGCCGGGCCCCGCCGGACGGCTTCCGGCGGGGCCCTGGCCGAAACGGGCTACTTGCCCGTGAACTTCTCGTACTCCTTCAAGACCTCTTCGGTCGGTCCGTCCATGCGCAGCTCCCCGCGCTCCAGCCACAGGACGCGGTCGCAGGTGTCACGGATGGACTTGTTGTTGTGACTGACCAGAAACACCGTGCCGGCCTCCTTGCGCAGTTCCCGGATGCGTTCCTCGGAGCGCTTCTGGAACTTGCGGTCGCCGGTGGCGAGCGCCTCGTCGATCATGAGGACGTCGTGGTCCTTGGCGGCGGCGATGGAGAACCGCAGCCGGGCGGCCATACCGGAGGAGTACGTGCGCATCGGCAGGGTGATGAAGTCGCCCTTCTCGTTGATCCCCGAGAAGTCGACGATGTCCTGATAGCGCTCCTTGATCTGCTCCCGGGACATCCCCATGGCGAGGCCGCCGAGGATGACGTTGCGCTCACCGGTCAGGTCGTTCATCAGGGCCGCGTTGACGCCGAGCAGCGAGGGCTGGCCGTCGGTGTAGACCTTGCCCTTCTCGGCGGGCAGCAGGCCGGCGATGGCGCGCAGCAGGGTGGACTTGCCCGAGCCGTTGGAGCCGATCAGGCCGATGGCCTCGCCGCGGTAGGCCACGAAGGACACGCCGCGCACGGCGTGCACCTTGCGCACCCCGCGCTCCTCGCCGCGCTTGATGATGCGGCTCAGGGCGGCCGTCGCGCTGCCCTTGCCCGTCTTGGCGCCGTTGACGCGGTAGACGATGTGCAGGTCGTCCGCGATGACCGTGGGGCGACGCTCCCCCGTGTGCTGCACGGCGTTCTGCCCGGTGCTCCGCTCGGCGTTCTGCTCAGCCACGGCCATACCTCTCCTCCGCCTTCCAGAAGTACACGAAACCGCCGGCGAAGACGACCACGGCCCAGAACAGCGCGATGGCCCACACGTGCGGCGGCAGGTTCGAGGCGCCGTAGCCGTCGATCAGCGCGTAGCGCATCAGGTCCATGTAGACCGCGGCCGGATTGACCTGGAGCAGCCGGACCGCGATCTCGGAGCGGCCCTCCATCATCTTGTTGATGGAGAACATCACGCCGGAGGTGTACATCCAGGTGCGCAGGATGAACGGCATCAGCTGGGCGAGGTCCGGCGTCTTGGCGCCCATGCGGGCCACGATCAGCGCGAGCCCGGTGTTGAACAGGAACTGCAGCAGCAGGACCGGCACGATCAGCAGCCAGGCGGGGCTCGGGTAGCTGCCGAAGCCGATCGCCACGACGAACATCACGATCATCGAGAACAGCAGCTGCTGGAGCTGCTGCAGCGAGAAGGAGATGGGCAGCGAGGCGCGCGGGAAGTGCAGGGCGCGCACCAGGCCCAGGTTGCCGGAGATCGCCCGGACACCCGACATGACCGAGCTCTGCGTGAAGGTGAACACGAACACGCCCGTGACCAGGAACGGGATGTACACGTCCTGGGACAGGCCGCGGCTCGCGTGCAGGATCACGCCGAAGATGAAGTAGTACACGCCCGCGTTCAGCAGGGGCGTCGCCACCTGCCACAGCTGGCCGAGCTTGGCCTGGCTGTACTGCGCCGTCAGCTTCGCCTGGGAGAAGGCGAGGATGAAGTGGCGCCGCCCCCACAGCTGGCGGACGTACTCGGGCAGCGAGGGCCGGGCGCCGCTCACGGCGAGCCCGTACTTGGCGGCGAGTTGCGCCGCCGTCAGCCCCTCGTCGGGCGACGGTATCGCGCTCACCGCGACACCGCCGTCATGGGTTGTGTGACTCACGAGTGGAAATCCGGACTCTCTTGGGTAAGAAGCTTGCTCTCTTCGGTAAGAGAAGCTTCTCAGATCACCGGGGGCCGGCCCAGCCGGGTCAGCCGCCACACCGTGCGCCAGCGCATCGGGCGGCGGGGACCGCACCCAGTGGTCCAGCCCTCCTTGAACCCGCCGAACCAGGCCCGCAGGGCCGGACGGGAGGGGCGGCGGACCAGGGTGAGCAGCATCCAGACCCCGAGGTAGACGGGGACCAGGAGGGCGGGGAGGTTACGGCGGGCCAGCCACACGCGGTTGCGGGCGACCATGCGGTGGTAGACCGCGTGCCGCGAGGGCGCGGTCGTCGGGTGGTACAGCACCATGTCCGACCGGTAGTCGATCATCCAGCCGGCGTCGAGGGCCCGCCAGGCCAGGTCGGTCTCCTCATGGGCGTAGAAGAACTCGTCCGGCAGCCCGCCGACCTCGGCGAACACTCTGGTGCGGACGGCGTTGGCACCGCCCAGGAAGGTGGTGACCCGGGAGGAGCGCATCGGGTCGGAGGCGCGCAGCCGGGGCACATGGCGGCGCTGGGTCTCGCCGGTCTCCGGATCGGCGATGCGGAAGCTGATGATGCCGAGCTGCGGGTCCGCGGCGAAGGCCTCGCGGCACAGCTCGGCGGTGTCATGACGGGCGAGCAGCCCGTCGTCGTCGAGGAAGAGCAATATGTCGACGTCCCGGCCGCCGGGACCGAAGGCCTCTATGCCGACGTTGCGGCCGCCGGGGATGCCCAGGTTCTCGGGCAGCTCGATCGTCCGTACGCCGTCGGGCACGTCCGGGACCGGCGAGCCGTTGCCGACGACGACCACCTCGATTCGGCCGCCGTCCTGCTTGGCGACCGAGTCGAGCAGGGCCCGCAGCTCCTCGGGCCGGTTGCCCATGGTGATGATGACGGCGCCGACCCGCATGGCCGTGCTCACTTCAGCCTGCTGGAGGCGAGGATGGACACCAGGTGCAGCAGGGTCTGCAGCAGGGCGATGCCGGCCAGCACCGCGACGCCCAGCCGGGTAAAGAACAGGTCGCCGCGCACCTGGTCCACGATGGCCAGGACCAGGATCAGCAGGGACGCCTCGATGCCGAGGATCAGCCGGTGGAACTTGAGCGCGGCGGCGGCACGCCGGGCCAGTGCCATGCCGGAGGAACGCATCTCGGCGGCGGCCTCCTTGACCGGGGGCTTGCCGGCCTGGTGGCGGGCGACGCCGACCAGGTCGGTCTCGGCCTTGATGAGAATGGCACCGAGCGCGGCGAGCGTGCCGAGGAAGGCCCACAGCCAGTCGATACGGCCGCCGCCCCACAGGTCGGCGGCGCGCAGGCCGAAGCCGGTGAGCACGGCGGCGTCGGTCAGATAGGCGCCGACCCGGTCCAGGTAGACGCCGTTCAGCGAGTACTGCTTCTTCCAGCGCGCGATCTCGCCGTCGACGCAGTCCAGCAGCAGATACATCTGGACGCACACCACGCCGAGCACGGCGCCCGGGATCCCCGGAACCAGAAGTGCCGGGGCCGCGAGCACGCCGAAGACGGTCATCAGGTACGTGAGCTGGTTGGGCGTGACCCTGGTGTTCACCAGGTAGCGGTCGACGCGCAGGGAGACCTCTCGCATGTAGAGGCGTCCCATCCAGTGCTCACCGCTGCGCCGGTCCTTCACCCCCGCGGGGTGGACGACCGGACGGAGTTCAGCTACCGATGGCCTTGACATAGTCGGCGTAGATGTCCTTGATCTGGTTCGTCTTGAGGGCGAGGTGTTCGAGGATCGTGTAACGGCCGGGGCGGGTCTCCGGGGCGAACTCCACGACGCGGACGAACTCGTCCACGCTGAAGCCGATCTCCTCCGGCAGCACCGGAAGGCCGTGGTGCCGCAGCACCCCGGCCGTGTGGACCGCCTCCTCGTGCGCCCCGCGCACATACATCGCGAAGGCAGCGCCGAGCCCGCACTGCTCGCCGTGGGCGGCGGCCCGCTTGGGGAAGAGCAGGTCGAAGGCGTGGTTGATCTCGTGGCAGGAGCCGGAAGCGGGCCGGGAGTCGCCGGAGATCGACATCGAGATACCGGTG
Source organism: Streptomyces sp. NPDC030820 (assembly GCF_055572075.1). Lineage (NCBI taxonomy): Bacteria > Bacillati > Actinomycetota > Actinomycetes > Kitasatosporales > Streptomycetaceae > Streptomyces > Streptomyces sp. NPDC030820. The sequence goes on along the minus strand of NZ_JBVIEB010000003.1, from coordinate 268,930 downwards.
AGGACCAGTGCCTCGGCGAGCACCTGGAGGAAGTCGTTGTCGCCGATGCCGCCGGGGTGCCTCAGGACCGCCTCGCCCGCCTGGCGGGCCATGGCCGCGGCGAGACCGTCGACCTTCTCGCCCGTCACGCGGTGGGACAGCTCCCAGTCCGCGACCGCGTTGATGTTGGAGATCGCGTCGCCGATGCCGGCCCGGACGAAGCGGGCCGGGGCCTCGCGGATGACGTCCAGGTCGATGACGACCGCGATGGGGTTCGGCACGCCGTAGGAGCCGCGCCCCGCGTCGTTGTCGAGGGTGGCGACCGGCGAGCACAGGCCGTCGTGCGCGAGGTTCGTCGGCACGGCGACCAGGGGCAGGCCGACGCGGGCCGCGGCGAACTTGGCGCAGTCGATGATCTTGCCGCCGCCGAGGCCGACCACGGCGTCGTAGTGGCCGGACTTCATCTCGCCGGCCAGCCGGATCGCGTCGTCGAGGGTGCCGCCGCCGACCTCGTACCAGCTGGCGCCGGGCAGCGAGGGGGCGATGCGCTCGCGCAGCTTGGTGCCGGAGCCACCGCTGACGGCGACGGCGAGCCGGCCGGACTGCGCGATGCGCTCGTCGGCGAGGACACAGGCCAGGTCGTCCAGGGCACCCGGGCGGATGTCCACGACGACCGGCGAGGGAATCAGCCGGGTCAGTAGTGGCACGCGATCTCCCGTCCCTTGGCGAGGTCGTCGTGGTTGTCGATCTCGACCCACTTGACGTCGCCGATCGGCGCCACGTCGATCCGGAAGCCGCGGTTGACCAGCTCCTGGTACCCGTGCTCGTAGAACTGCTGCGGGTCCGTCTCCCAGACCGTCTTCAGCGCGTCGGCCAGCTCGGGGGCGGCATCGCCCTCGATCAGGGTGACGCCGATGTACTCGCCGGTGGCCTCGGCCGGGTCCATCAGCTTGGTGATCTTCGTCATGCCCTTCCCGGGCTCGACGACGACCTTCATCTCCTCGTCCGCGAGGGACTTCACGGTGTCCAGCGCGAGGATGATCCTCTTGCCCTCGCCGCGGGCCGCGAGCAGTGTCTTCTCGACGGAGACCGGGTGCACGGTGTCGCCGTTGGCGAGGATCACACCGTCCTTGAGCGCGTCACGGCCGCACCACAGGGAGTAGGCGTTGTTCCACTCCTCGGCCTTGTCGTTGTCGATGAGGGTGAGCTTGAGGCCGTACTTCTGCTCCAGGGCCGCCTTGCGCTCGTACACGGCCTCCTTGCGGTAGCCGACGATGATCGCGACCTCGGTCAGACCGACCTCGGCGAAGTTGGCGAGGGTGAGGTCGAGGACCGTGGGTTCGCCCTCTATGCCCGCGGGCCCCACCGGCACCAGCGCCTTGGGCAGGGTGTCGGTGTAGGGGCGCAGACGCCGTCCGGCGCCGGCCGCCAGCACGAGGCCGATCATGCGGGTTCTCCTTCGTCGTGTACGGCTGGGGCCCCTGCGGAGACCCAGAAGCGGATGCTCTCGGCGAGCACCACGAGGGCGACGGCCACGGCGAGGACCGTGAGCGCGACCGTGAACTGCGAGGCGGTGAGCACCGCGGCCAGGACGGTGACGAGCAGCGTCCGCCCCTCGTGCCCCCCGATGACGCGCACCAGCCAGGCCGGGGGCGCTCCGGCGTTGCCGCGGATGCGGTACACCGTGTCGTAGTGATGGTAGGCGACGGCCGCCACCAGGCCGAAAGCCGCGGGGAGGGCGCCGTTCACCCCTGCTTCACCGGCGAGGGCGAGCACGGTGCCGTACTCGGCGGCCCGGAAGAAGGGCGGGACCAGCCAGTCGAGGGTGCCCTTGAGGGGGCGGGCGACGGCGAGGGCCGAGGTGAGGACGTAGACCAGGGCGCCGATCGCCGGCAGCACCGAGCCGTGGCCGGTGAGGGCGGAGCAGGCGACCACCGCGGCACCGCCCAGGAAGGCTGCGGCGGGCACGGCGAGACCGGGCAGGCCCCGCTGTGCGACCCGCCCGAGGGCGTCCGCCAGTGGTCCGGAGTCGGCGAGGTCCGCCAGCGCCCGGGCGGCCCGGTCGGTGCGCCGGGCCTTGCGGGTGAGGGAGCGCAGGACGCGTCCGGCCGTGGTGTAGGTCGCGGCGAAGGCGCAGCCGACGAGCAGGACGTAGAAGGTGATCCGGGGCGTGGTGGCCGCGGTGAGGACCGCGATCATCGCCCAGCGCTCGCCGATCGGCAGGACTATCATCCGCCGCACCCACACCGTCCAGCCGACGCTGTCGAGCTTGTCCGAGAGCGCGGCGGTGGGGCTGGTGTTGGCGGCGGCGTCGTGGTTGGCCTCGTTGAAGGAGAAGTCGACCACGTGCCGGCAGGTCTGCAGGACCATCGCGCCGAGGGCGAGGGCCCACACGTCGTCGCCGCCCCGGGCCGCTCCCAGCGCGAGGCCGGCGTAGTAGGCGTACTCCTTGGCCCGGTCGAAGGTGGCGTCGAGCCAGGCGCCGAGCGTGGAGTACTTCAGGGCGTAGCGGGCGAGCTGGCCGTCGGTGCAGTCCAGCACGAAGGAGGCGATCAGCAGCACACCGGCTGCTATGAAGCCGCCGCGGGTGCCCGTGGCCGCGCAGCCCGCCGCGATGAGCGCGGTGAGCAGCGAGGCCGTGGTGACCTGGTTCGGGGTCAGACCGCGACGGGCGCACCAGCGGGCGATGTAGCGCGAGTAAGGGCTGATGAAGAAGGTGGTGAAGAAGCCGTCGCGGGACTTCACCGCCGACCTCAGGCGTACGGCCTCGTCGTCGACGGCGGCGACGGCCTGCCGTGCCTCGTTGCGGGCCTGCGGGTCGGCGGGGACGGCGGCGACCAGGCTGCCGAGTTCCGGCCGGTGCACCTCGCAGCCGTCGGCGTCGAGGGCGGTGACGACGCGGTCGGCGAGGCTGTCCACGTCCCCCACGCTCGACTTCGCTCGCGCGGGGGCACCCCCATGCGCGGTGCCTGCGCCGACGGAGGTCTCGCGGGCCACGGCCCGGGCCAGCTCCTGCCGGGCGGCCGGCTGGGCGGTGACGGCGCCGGGGATCGCGGAGAGAGCGAAGCGCGGGTCGGTCAGGCCGAGACGCAGGGTGTGCCGGTGACCGACGAAGCGCGCGTCGACCAGGGCCACACGGTCGCTGGCGGGCGCCGCGGCGAGCAGGGTCTCCGCCTCGGCGGCGTCCGCTGCCACCCGGACGTCGAAGCCGAGCGACCGCAGATCGTTCTCGAGGGACGATCCGGGGACCGGCTGACCGGTGACGATGGCGGTCGACAACCGAACTCACTCCCTGGGTGCCGACGCGAGCGCCGGTCTCTTTCGTGGTGGGGCGCCCTGCCAGCGGCACCCGGGCGGCATGTCGGCAGAGGCTATCCGATGGGCGGGAGCCCTTGTTCACCGGCCGTTCACGGCCCGGCCCACGGGGGCTGCCCCGGCCTTTGCCGCGATCATCATCGGGGATCCGGGGCCCACCCCACAAACCCGTCGGCGCAGACCAGGGCATCCGGGACACCCGGCGCGTCGGCACCTCGGCATAAGGTGAACGACCATGACGTGGCTGATCACCGGCGGAGCCGGATACATCGGGGCGCATGTGGCACGGGCCATGGCCGGCGCCGGGGAGAGCGTCGTGGCGCTGGACGATCTGTCGGCGGCGGTGCCCGCCCGGCTGCCCGCGGACGTCCCGCTGGTCGAGGGCTCGACGCTGGACGGGGACCGGCTGAAGCGGGTCTTCGCCGAGTACGACGTCACGGGCGTCGTCCATCTCGCGGCGCGCAAGCAGGTCGCCGAGTCGGTGGCGCAGCCCACTCGGTACTACCGGGAGAACGTCGGCGGTCTGGCCACACTGCTGGACGCGGTCGCCGAGGCGGGGATCGACCGCCTGGTGTTCTCCTCGTCGGCGGCGGTGTACGGCAACCCGGACGTGGACCTGATCACCGAGGACACCCCGTGTGCGCCGGTGAACCCCTACGGCGAGACCAAGCTGGCCGGTGAGTGGCTGGTGCGGGCGGCCGGAAAAGCGCACGGAATCTCCACGGTGTGCCTGCGCTACTTCAACGTGGCGGGCGCGGCGGTGCCGGAGCTCGCGGACACCGGTGTGTTCAACATCGTGCCGATGGTCTTCGACCGGCTCACCCGCGACGAGGCCCCGCGGATCTTCGGCGCCGACTATCCGACGCCGGACGGCACCTGCATCAGGGACTACATCCATGTGGCCGACCTCGCCGAGGCCCACCTCGCCGCGGCGCGCCGGCTCGCCGACGGGGGCGTGTCCGGCGATCTGACGCTGAACATCGGGCGGGGCGAGGGCGTCTCGGTGCGCGAGCTGATCACGGTCATCGGGGAGGTCTCCGGGGACCGCCGGGAGCCGGTGGTGGAGGCGCGCAGGCCGGGGGACACGCCGCGCGCGGTCGCCTCGGCCGCGCGGGCTGCCGAGCAGCTGGGCTGGCGGGCCCGGCGCGGGGTCCACGAGATGGTCGCCTCGGCCTGGCAGGGCTGGCAGCTGCATCACGGCGGCTGAGTCGAGGACGAACCTGAGCCGAGGGCGGACCCGAGCCGAGGACGGACCGAGGATGAGCCGATGAGCCTCACCCATTCTGACCTGCGGAACGTTTCCGCAGGTCAAGGCACATGACAACGGTGTTCAGTGCCGCGTTGCCCCATACCCCCCACCCGTAGTTCACTGGGCCAAGCCGGACGGATACGAAAGGGCGGACGTCATGGGGGCAGGGCACGACCACGGGCACGCGCACAGCCATGCGCCGCCCACGGGTACGGCCGCGGCCGCGTTCCGGGGCCGACTGCGGATCGCGCTGGGCATCACGCTCACGATCATGGTGGTGGAGATCGTCGGCGGTCTGGTCGCGGACTCGCTCGCGCTGATCGCGGACGCGGCGCACATGGCGACCGACGCGGTGGGCCTCGGCATGTCCCTGCTCGCGATCCACTTCGCCAACCGCCCGCCGAGCACCAACCGCACCTTCGGCTACGCCCGCGCCGAGATCCTCGCCGCCCTGGCCAACTGTGTGCTGCTGCTCGGGGTCGGCGGATACGTCCTGTACGAGGCGATCCAGCGGTTCGTGACGCCCGCGGAGACCCGCGGCGGCCTGATGATCGTGTTCGGTCTGATCGGCCTGGTCGCGAACTCGGTCTCGCTGACCCTGCTGATGCGCGGGCAGAAGGAGAGCCTGAACGTGCGCGGCGCCTTCCTGGAGGTCGCCGCGGACGCGCTGGGCTCGTTCGCGGTGCTGGTGTCGGCGGCGGTGATCCTGACCACCGGCTGGCAGGGCGCCGACCCGGTCGCCTCGCTGGTCATCGGCCTGATGATCGTGCCGAGGACACTGAAGCTGCTGCGCGAGACGCTGGACGTGCTGCTGGAGGCGGCACCGAAGAACGTCGACATGGCCGAGGTGCGGGCGCACATCCTGGCGCTGGACGGCGTGAAGGACGTACACGACCTGCACGCGTGGACGATCACCTCCGGGATGCCGGTGCTGTCGGCGCATGTGGTGGTCAGCTCGGACGTGCTCAGCGCCGTCGGCCACGAGAAGTTGCTGCACGAGCTGCAGGGCTGCCTCGGCGACCACTTCGACGTGGCGCACTGCACCTTCCAGCTGGAGCCGAGCGGGCACGCGGAGCACGAGGCGCGACTGTGCCACTGACGGCACACACAGGCGTACGCACAGACGTTCGACACCCGCCTCGGACGGTTCCGTGATCTCCTGACCGGGCACGATGATCTACCGGGTCCGCATTCCGTGCCGCGCCGCGCGCGGACGTGCCGGGAAGTGCCGGGAGTGCCGGATTCGTACGGCAGACTTGGGGTGCGAAGACCGAGGCGAAGGATGGGTATGCCGATCACACCTGCCACCGCGACGCACAGCTCGTCGAATGGCACCGCAGAGGCGATTTTGCTGGAACTGGTCGACGAGAAGGGTGTGACGATCGGCACGGCGGAGAAGCTCGCCGCGCACCAGCCGCCGGGACAGCTGCACCGCGCGTTCTCGGTGTTCCTCTTCGACGAACAGGGCCGGTTGCTCCTGCAGCAGCGGGCGCTCGGCAAGTACCACTCCCCCGGCGTGTGGTCCAACACCTGCTGTGGCCACCCGTACCCGGGCGAGGCGCCGTTCGCCGCGGCGGCCCGGCGCACGTTCGAGGAGCTCGGCGTGTCGCCCTCGCTGCTGGCGGAGGCGGGCACGGTCCGCTACAACCACCCGGACCCCGCCTCGGGCCTGGTCGAGCAGGAGTACAACCACCTGTTCGTCGGCCTGGTGCAGGCGCCGCTCGCGCCGGACGCGGAGGAGGTCGCCCAGACCGCCTTCGTGACGGCCGCCGAGCTGGCCGAGCGACACGCCCGCGACCCCTTCTCGGCCTGGTTCATGACGGTCCTGGACGCGTCCCGCCCGGCGATCAGGGAACTGACGGGCCCGTCCGCGGGCTGGTGACCCACCCACGCCAACACGCGGGCCTGCGGCACCACGACAGCACCGGCGGGCCTGGCCTCGTCGGCCATGGGTCACAGCAGCCCCGCCACCTGCCGGGTCCTCACGCACACCGGCCTGAGGTTTCGCGGTCCGCCGACCTGCAGCCCTACGTCACTCCCACCAACCCGCAGTCTCACCCCGCCTGCGGTTCGGCAACCTCGCCGACCTCGGGCGCACTCGCCGCCTGCCCCCGGTCGCCACGCACACCGGCCTGCCGTTCCACGGTCCCGCCGACCTGCAGCGCTATGGCAGTCCCGCCGCCCTGCGGGGCCGACCGCCTGCGGTTCGGCAACCTCGCCGCCTGACCGGTCGCCGCACACACCGGCCTGCCGTTCCACGGTCCCGCCGACCTGCAGCGTTATGGCAGTCCCGCCGATCTGCGGGGCCGACCGGCCTGCGTTCAGTGGTCACGCCGACCCGGGCCGTGGCCGCCTCGCCGTCTTAGCTACAGGAGCGTCGCGGGCTTGAGCGGCAGGGCGGCCCAGATCACCTTGCCGCCGCTCGCGGTGTGCTCCACGTCGACCGTCCCGCCCGCCTCCCGCGCCACCTCGCGGACCAGCAGCAGGCCCCGGCCACCGGTCTGGCCGTGGTCGGCCTCCAGGGCCGTCGGACGGTAGGGATGGTTGTCCTCCACGGACACCCGCACCCACTCGGCCCCGACGGCGACCTCCACGGCCAGCATCGGCGACAGCAGCGCCGCGTGCCGGACAGCGTTGGTGACCAGCTCCGAGACGATCAGCAGCAGGCCGTACACCAGCTCGTCGGAGACCGGCACGCCCTGGCGCAGCAGCAGGTCCCGTACGGCGTGCCGGGCCTGCGGGACCGAGGCGTCCACCGCGGCGGCGGTGAACCGCCAGACGCCTTCGTACGGCAGTGGATCGGGCAGCCGCTCGGCGCCCCCCGCTGGGCGCGGTCCGTCCCCGCGCCCGTGGTTGTCCATCGTCCGGTCGCCACCCTCGCGCTCGATTGTCACCACACGTCGAGTGTTGGTAACGATGCGCTCCGACCCCCAGGACTGAACACAAGTCAGCGGGTATCGAGCGGTTTCTGACCGAGTGCGTATGACACGGTCACGTGTGGGACTGTTCCTGTCGCCCGGACGCCGGTTCGCGAACTAATCGGGTCGTACGGGTTTGGGCTACCCCCGCTGGGAGACGAGCCCGACGACACGGCTCCCGCCGTAGCCGGTGGCCACGAGGCCGAGGCCGTCGAAGAGCAGGGCGAGCGAGAAGAAGGCACCGATGACGTACTGACTGCTGCTCGGCCACGAGCCGAGCACCAGGATCCCGAGCAGCAGGTCGAAGGCGCCGAGCAGCAGCGTCCAGCCGAGCTGCGGTCCGCGCACGACCAGGCCGCCGACCAGCCGGAAGAGGCCCGCGGAGAGGAACAGCAGCGCGGCGAACATGGTGAGCGCGGCCGCCGCCGCGTGCGGCAGGCGGATGACGACGACGCCGGCCGCGATGTTCAGGGCGGCGACGATGACACCGAGCCAGAAGAAGCTGGTGCCGCGGGCCTGGATCGCGTGCACCAGACCGACGATCCCGCCGATCAGCAGCAGCCAGCCGAAGAGCAGCATCGAGGTGAGCGTGGCGACCCCGGTGTAGACGAGTCCGACGATCCCGGCGAGCACGAGGAGCACACCGAGCGCGGTGAGCAGGCTGAAGCCACGGTGGAGTTTCGTCGCGCCGTCTCTGCGTGTGCCGGCCCTGGCCATCGCCACCTCCTCGGTCCACGCCGCCTGCCACCCCCTCCCTCTTTGTCCCCATTGGGCAGGTTTCGTAACGTGCCGCGTCTGCCGACCCGCGCTCTCCGGGCCCGCCGGACCCCCCGATACGATCCGCGCATGGAGCCCCAGCTGTCGCACCGCATCGAAGGCGCTGTCGCCACCGTCGTCATCCGCAACCCGGCCAAGCGCAACGCCATGACGGCCGCGATGTGGCGGGCCCTCCCGCCGCTGCTGGACGAGTTGGAGCACGACCCCGTCGTACGGGCACTGGTGCTCACCGGTGCGGGCGGAACCTTCTGCGCGGGCGCGGACATCAGCACGCTCCAGGGCTCCCCCGAGGAGGCACAGGGACTCGCCGTGGCCGCCGAGGAGGCGCTCGCCGCGTTCCCCAAGCCGACCGTGGCCGCCGTGCGCGGACACTGCGTGGGCGGCGGCGCACAGCTCGCCGCGGCCTGCGACCTGCGACTGGCGGAGGAGGGCGCGCTGTTCGGCGTGACTCCGGCGCGGCTCGGCATCGTCTATCCGGCCTCCTCAACCCGTCGGCTGGTGTCGCTGGTGGGTCCGGCCACCGCGAAGTACCTGTTGTTCACGGCCGAGTTGATCGACGCCGGGCGGGCGCTCGCCACCGGGCTGGTGGACGAGGTGCTGCCGGAGGGCGAACTGGACAAGCGGGTCGCCGAGTTGGCGCGGGTCCTGGTCTCCCGCTCGCAGCTGACCCAGGCCGCCGCGAAGGAGTTCGCGGGCGGCCGTACCGACCGGGACGCCCACTGGGCGCGGGCGGCCCGCGGCAACCCCGACACCGCGGAAGGGGTCGCCGCGTTCCTGGAGCGCCGGCAGCCGCGGTTCACGTGGAGCGTGTCTACTTCAGGATGAAACGGCTCCGCGCCCGCAACTGCTCGACGAGGTGGGCGGGGGCCTTGCGCGGGGAGCCGGCGGCGTAGGGCGGCTGCGGGTCGTACTCCGTGGCGAGCTGGAGGGCCTGGGCGTGTTCGTCGTCGGCGATGCGGCCGGCCAGGGTGAGGGCCATGTCGATGCCGGCGGAGACACCGGCCGCGGTGACGTACTTTCCGTCCGACACCACCCGCTCCTCGGCCGGTTCGGCGCCGAACCGCTTCAGCTGGTCGAGCGCCAGCCAGTGGGAGGTCGCACGCCGGCCCTCCAGCAGGCCTGCGGCGGCCAGCAGCAGCGACCCCGTGCACACCGAGGTGGTCCAGGTGCTGGTCGCGTCGACATCGCGCAGCCAGTCCAGCAGGGGCCGGTGCTCCATCAGGTCGCTCTGCCCCGGGCCGCCCGGGACGACCACGAGGTCCGGCCGCGTCACCTCGGCCAGCGAACGGTCGGCGACGACCCCGAGCGCACGGGTGTCGGTGCGGACGGGACCGGTGCGTTCGGCGACGAACACGGTCTCGGCACCGGGGAGGCGGGAGAGGATCTCGTAGGGGCCGACGGCGTCGAGGGCGGTGAACCGGTCGTAGACGACGATGGCGATCTGCATGGGGTGTCCCTTCGGTGAACGTCCGTGCTGAAGTCGTTGGGCGGGCGCGGCGGAGTATCAGGGGCGATGTGGGGCCTCGACGGGCAAGGGCCGATGCGGGCGTCCGTCGGCGACGGCCTGTTCGGTGGGCCGTCGCCGGGCGCAGAACGTCGGTGCCGGCGGCCGGCTCAGGGGGCCGCGGCCGGGCGGAAGCGGCGGCGGTATTCGGCCGGGGGCGTGGCGAGGGTCTTGATGAAGGCGCGGCGCATGGCCTCGGGGGTGCCGTAGCCGCTGGAGCGGGCGACCTCCTCGATGTTGTCGGGGGTGTCCTCCAGCAGGCGGCGGGCGTGTTCCAGGCGGACCCGGTCGACGTAGCGGCCGGGGGTCATGCCGGTCTCCTCGCGGAAGGCGCGTGCGAAGTGGCGTGGTGAAAGCCGGGCGCGGGCGGCGAGCGCGTCGATCGTCAGGTCGTCGGCCGGGTGCTCGGCGATCCAGCGCTGGACCTCGCGCAGCGGTGTGCGCTGCGCGGTCTGCGCGGCGAGCTGGGCACTGAACTGCGCCTGGTTGCCGGGCCGGCGCAGGAACACCACCAGATGCCGGGCGACGGCGAGCGCGACATCCCGGTCCAGGTCCTCCTCGACCAGGGCGAGGGCCAGGTCGATGCCGGAGGTCACCCCGGCCGAGGTGGCGACGTGCCCGTCCCGGACGTAGATGGGCTCCGGATCCACGGCGACCGCCGGGTGGTCGCGGGCGAGCTTGTCGCAGTAGGCCCAGTGGGTCGTCGCCCGGCGGCCGTCGAGGAGTCCGGCGGCGGCGACCAGGATGGCGCCCGTGCACACCGAGACCAGGCGCGGGACGCGCGGTCCGCGGGCGCGCAGCCAGTCGATCACCTGGGGGTCGGGGTGGCGCGTGCCCTCGCCGCCGGGCACCAGCAGGGTGTGCGGGTCGGCGGTGGTGGTGAGCGCCTCGTCCGGTACGAGGGTCAGGCCGCTGGAGGTGCGCACCGGTCCGCCGTCCAGCGAGGCCGTACGGACCCGGTAGGTGCCCGGCGTGTGCTTCTCGGCACCCGCGAACACCTCCAGAGGGCCGGTGACGTCGAGGCTCTGGACGCCGTCGAAGAGGACGAAGAGGAGCGTGCGCTGCGGCATGTCCTCGATTCTTCGCCCCCGGATTCACGGCCGCAATGACGTGTTTCCCACCTTTTCTGCCATGGCCGGGTGTGACCACCGGTCGGTGAGGCTGCCAGGACCCCGGTAGTCCGGCGGGAGGAGATCTGTTCGGCGGGGCCTCGTCCGCCGCGCGGGAGCCGGGCCTATAAACGGCCCGGCACCCCGGCGGCCCGCCGGGGTGCCGCCCTGATCCCCGGTTGTCGGTGTCACCTGCCACAATTGCCGCGCAACCTCAGTGGAGAAGGCGGTACGGGATCGTGACGACACCCGGATCCATCGGAGCAGGATCCATCGAAGGCAGGATCGCCGAGGAACTCGGCGTACGGGAGCGGCAGGTGAAGGCCGCGGTGGAACTGCTCGACGGCGGTTCGACGGTGCCCTTCATCGCCCGCTACCGCAAGGAAGCGACCGAGATGCTCGACGACGCGCAACTGCGCACGATCGAGGAGCGGCTGCGCTATCTGCGGGAGCTGGAGGAGCGGCGGACGGCGATCCTGGAGTCGGTGCGCGAGCAGGGCAAGCTGACCGACGAGCTGGAGGCGCGCATCCGCGGCGCCGAGACCAAGGCGCGGCTGGAGGACATCTACCTCCCCTACAAGCCCAAGCGGCGTACCAAGGCGCAGATCGCGCGCGAGGCGGGCCTGGAGCCGCTGGCGGAGGGCCTGCTGGGCGACCCGACGGTGGAGCCGCTCGCGGCCGCAGCCGCGTTCGTGGACGCCGGCAAGGGGGTCGCCGACCCACAGGCCGCGCTGGAGGGCGCGCGGGCGATCCTCACCGAGCGGTTCTCGGAGGACGCCGACCTGATCGGCGAGCTGCGCGAGCGCATGTGGGTGCGCGGGCGGCTGGCCGCGAAGGTGCGGGAGGGCAAGGAGGAGGCGGGCGCGAAGTTCGCCGACTACTTCGACTTCGCCGAGCCGTTCACCGAGCTGCCCTCGCACCGGATCCTGGCGATGCTGCGCGGCGAGAAGGAGGAGGTCCTGGACCTCGTGCTGGAGCCGGAGGAGCCGGCCGAGTCCTCATCGGTTCCGTCGTCGTACGAGAGCATCGTCGCGAACCGGTTCGGGATCGCCGACCGGGGCCGCCCCGCCGACAAGTGGCTGACGGACACCGTCCGCTGGGCCTGGCGCACCCGCATCCTCGTCCACCTCGGCATCGACCTGCGGCTGCGGCTGCGGACGGCCGCCGAGGACGAGGCGGTGAACGTCTTCGCGGCGAACCTGCGCGACCTGCTGCTGGCCGCTCCGGCCGGCACCCGGGCGACGCTGGGCCTGGACCCCGGTTTCCGTACGGGCGTCAAGGTCGCCGTGGTCGACGCGACCGGCAAGGTCGTCGCCACGGACGTGATCTATCCGCACGTCCCGGCCAACAAGTGGGACGAGGCGATCGCCAAGCTCGCGCGGCTCGCCAGGGAGCACGCGGTGGAGCTGGTCGCGATCGGCAACGGCACGGCCTCCCGCGAGACCGACAAGCTCGCCGCCGAACTGATCTCCAGGCACCCGGAGCTGAAGCTCACCAAGGTGATGGTGTCCGAGGCGGGCGCGTCGGTGTACTCGGCCTCGCAGTACGCCTCGCAGGAACTGCCGGACATGGACGTGTCGCTGCGCGGCGCGGTCTCCATCGCCCGTCGGCTGCAGGACCCGCTGGCCGAGCTGGTGAAGATCGACCCCAAGTCGATCGGCGTCGGCCAGTACCAGCACGACCTGTCCGAGGTGAAGCTGTCCCGCTCGCTGGACGCGGTGGTGGAGGACTGTGTGAACGGCGTCGGCGTGGACGTCAACACCGCGTCCGTTCCGCTGCTCTCCCGGGTGTCGGGCATCTCCTCCGGTCTCGCCGAGAACATCGTGGCGCACCGGCACGCCAACGGCCCGTTCCGGTCCCGCGGGGAGCTGAAGAAGGTGGCGCGGCTCGGCCCGAAGGCGTACGAGCAGTGCGCGGGCTTCCTGCGCATCCGGGGCGGCGACGACCCGCTGGACGCCTCCAGCGTGCACCCCGAGGCCTACCCGGTGGTTCGCCGCATGGTGAAGACCACCGGCCAGGAGGTCGCCTCCCTCATCGGCAACACCGGTGTGCTGCGCTCGCTGAGGCCCGCCGACTTCGTGGACGACACGTTCGGTCTGCCGACCGTGACGGACATCCTGAAGGAGCTGGAGAAGCCGGGGCGTGACCCGCGTCCCGCCTTCAAGACGGCCACCTTCAAGGAGGGCGTGGAGAAGATCTCCGACCTGTCCGCCGGGATGATCCTGGAGGGCGTGGTGACGAACGTGGCCGCGTTCGGCGCGTTCGTGGACGTCGGCGTCCACCAGGACGGCCTGGTGCACGTCTCGGCAATGTCCAGGACGTTCGTCAAGGACCCGCGCGAGGTCGCCAAGCCGGGTGACATCGTCAAGGTGAAGGTCCTCGACGTGGACATCCCGCGCAAGCGGATCGCGCTGACCCTGCGCCTGGACGACGAGGCCGCGCCGCAGGGTCAGGGCGGCGGCCGGCAGCAGCGCGGTGGCGGCGCCCGGCCGCCCCAGCAGCGACAGGGCGGTGGCCAGGGCCGGCGTGAGGGCCGTGGCGGCGACCGGGGCGGCCGCCAGGCGCCGCCGCCGGCCAACAGCGCCATGGCCGACGCGTTGCGGCGGGCCGGTCTGCTGGATCCGAAGAAGCGCTGACGGGTGGGGTCCGGGCCGGGCGAGCCGATCGTCCGGCCCGGACCCGCAAAACCGGGTGCCCGGAGATCACCTGGTTGCCAGACTCACCCCATGACCGTCACGGATCCCAAGCACGACCTCCAGGTGTATCTGCAGGACGCCCGCCATGTCCTGCTGTGGAAGCTCGAGGGCCTGTCGGAGTACGACGTACGGCGCCCCCTGACCCCCACGGGGACCAATCTGCTGGGACTGGTCAAGCACCTCACCGGCGCCGAAGCCCTGTACTTCGGCGCGGCCTACGGCCGTCCCTTCGACGGCACGCCCCTGTGGATCACCGGGGACGCGGAACCCAACGCCGACCTGTGGGCCCGGCCGGACGAGAGCCGCCAGGACATCGTCGGCCGGTACCGCGCCGCCTGGGCGCACTCCGACGAGACCATCGCCTCACTGCCCCTGGACGCGGTGGGGCGGATACCGGGGGACGAGGGCAGGGAGGTGACGCTGCACCACAGCCTCACCCACATGGTCGCCGAGACCCAGCGGCACGCCGGGCACGCCGACATCGTGCGGGAGCTGATCGACGGGGCGACGGGGCAGCGGCCGGACGGCACCAACATGGCGCCCGGCGACCGGGCCGCTTGGGCGGCGCACCGGGAGCGGGTGCAGCGGGCGGCCGAGAAGGCTTGACGGAAACGTCTGTTGAGAAATCGGCCGGATCACTAGCATTCGATCGGTTTCGACTTCCGCCTGCTTCCGGGCGAAGACTCATTCTCATGGGGGGACACATGTTCAGACGTTCCGCCGTTGCGGCCCTGTCGGGCGCACTGGCACTGTCGGCCTTCACCGTGACGGCCGCCCAGGCCGACTCCGGCGACGGTGACACGCAGGTTCTGCTGGCCGTCGTCAACGGCGGCCAGCCGGTCGTGCTGGGCGCGATGACGAAGAAGACGGTCACCCTCAGCATCAGCGCGAGCGACAACTCGGGGATCAAGGACGCCTACGGCTGGCTCTACCACGGCTCGTTCGACAACCCCGACGGCTTCGCCGGCCCCGGTTCCGACACTCCGCTGACGTGCACCCCGGTCTCCGGAAGCACCACCACATCGACCTGCACCGCCAGCATCGTCATCGACCCGAACGCGATGCTCATCAACGCCAACGCCGGTACCTGGCACATCTGGACGTCCGTGGACGCCAACGACTCCGACTACGTCAACACGGAGAACGCGGGCACCTTCCTGATGAAGCGTGCCGCCAAGCTGACCGTCGACGCCTCCCCCGAGCCGGTGGCCGCGGGTGCCACGATCACCGTCAAGGGCGCGCTGACGCGCGCCGACTGGGGCAAGGGCGGCACCTACAGCGGCTACGCGGGCCAGTCGGTGAAGCTCCAGTTCCGCAAGGCCGGCACCACGACGTACAGCACCGTGAAGACGGTGACCAGCGGCACCGGCGGCGCTCTCAAGACCACGGCGACGGCCACCGCGGACGGCTACTGGCGCTGGAGCTTCGCCGGGACCGGCACGACCGGCCCGGCCAAGGCCTCCGGCGACTACGTCGACGTCACCACAGGCTGACCCGGCGGTCCCTAGCGCTCCGTCACCTTCCCGTCCGCGACCTCCAGCCGCCTGGTCACCCGGACCGCGTCCAGCATGCGCCGGTCGTGGGTGACCAGCAGCAGGGTGCCCTCGTAGGAGTCGAGGGCGGACTCCAGCTGTTCGATGGCGGGCAGGTCGAGGTGGTTCGTCGGCTCGTCCAGGACGAGGAGGTTCACTCCCCGTCCCTGGAGCAACGCGAGGGCGGCGCGGGTGCGTTCGCCCGGGGAGAGGGTCGCGGCCGGGCGCAGCACGTGGTCGGACTTCAGGCCGAACTTGGCGAGCAGGGTGCGGACCTCGACCGGCTCGGTGTCGGGGACGGCCGCGTGGAACGCGTCCAGCAGGGTCTCGGGGCCGTGGAAGAGCTTGCGGACCTGGTCGACCTCGCCGACCAGGACGCCCGAGCCGAGCGCCGCATGCCCCGAGTCGAGCGGGACACGGCCGAGCAGCGCGCCCAGCAGGGTGGACTTGCCGGCGCCGTTGGCCCCGGTGACCGCGACCCGGTCGGCCCAGTCGATCTGCAGGGACACCGGCCCGAAGGTGAAGTCGCCGCGCCGGACCTCGGCGTCCCGCAGCGTCGCCACGACCGCTCCGGAGCGCGGGGCGGCGGCGATCTCCATGCGCAGTTCCCACTCCTTGCGCGGCTCCTCGACCGCCTCCAGGCGCTCGATCATGCGCTGGGTCTGCCGCGCCTTGGCCGCCTGCTTCTCGCTGGCCTCGCTGCGGAACTTACGGCCGATCTTGTCGTTGTCGTTGCCTGCCTTGCGCCGGGCGTTCTTCACGCCCTTGTCCATCCAGGCCCGCTGCGTCTGTGCGCGGTCCTGGAGGGCAGCCCTCTTGTCGGCGTACTCCTCGTAATCCTCGCGTGCGTGCCGCCGGGCGACCTCGCGCTCCTCCAGATAGGCCTCGTAGCCGCCGCCGTAGAGGTTGATCTGCCGCTGGGCCAGGTCGAGTTCGAGGACCTTGGTGACCGTGCGGGTGAGGAACTCGCGGTCGTGGCTGACGACGACCGTGCCGGCACGCAGCCCGGTGACGAAGCGTTCCAGGCGCTCCAGGCCGTCGAGGTCGAGGTCGTTGGTGGGCTCGTCCAGGAGGAAGACGTCGTAGCGGGACAGCAGGAGCGAGGCAAGCCCGGCGCGGGCCGCCTGGCCGCCGGACAGCGCGGTCATCGGCTGGTCCAGGTCGACGGCGAGGCCGAGCGAGTCGGCGATTTCCTCCGCACGCTCCTCCAGGTCGGCGCCGCCGAGGCCGAGCCAGCGCTCCAGCGCGGTCGCGTAGGCGTCGTCGGCACCGGGTGACCCGTCCACGAGCGCCTGAGTGGCCTCGTCCATGACGCGCTGGGCCTCGGCGACACCCGTACGACGGGCCAGGAACTCCCGGACGGTCTCCCCCGGCCTGCGCTCCGGCTCCTGCGGCAGATGACCGACGGTCGCGGCCGGCGGGGACAGCCGCAGCTCGCCCTGTTCGGGTGGGGTGAGTCCGGCGAGCAGGTTCAGCAGGGTGGACTTGCCCGCGCCGTTGGCACCGACGAGACCGATCACGTCGCCGGGCGCGACGACGAGGTCCAGCCCGGAGAAGAGGGAACGGTCACCGTGCCCGGCGGCGAGGTTCTTGGCGACGAGGGTGGCAGTCATCAGGAGGCCGATCCTAATGGGCCCGCCCCCGCGCCTCAGCCACGTTTCCGGCGACCCCGCACCGCGCCTCAGCCCCGCTTTCCTCCGGTGACCGGTGCCGTGAGCACGCCTCCCGTCGTGCGGGCGACGACGTACGCCTCCCCCTTGACCGCCTTCGGGTCCAGCGGGACGCGGTGCCGGCCGGGCTCCAGGACGCCGTCGAACAGCTCGCGGGTATGGGTGCGGTAGAGCCGGTCGAGGCGGTAGGCGGTGATCCGTACCCGGCAGGCCGAGGTCACCTCGACGTGCGCGGCGCCGTCGGCGGCGGCCAGCCCCACGAGCCGGCGCTGCGGGAGCGGGCTGCGGTCGAGGGCGTGCTCGATCTGGGCGACCAGCAGCGGCACGATCGGGGCCAGACCGTCCACGCGGGCGATGTCGACCCCGGCGCGCTCGAAGGCCTCCAGTACGGCGGCCCGGTCGGCCTCCCCGACCGCGCGGCCGAAGGCGACCGCGCCGTAACCGCGCAGTTCCTCCGCGGGGACGGCCCGGGCGTCCTGGGTGATGTCGGCGCCGATCCCGATGGTGCGCAGCGCGGCGGCCAGCTTGGCCAGCACAGCGACCCGGGCGCCGATCAGCAGCACCCGCCGACGGGGCTCGGAGCCGCCCTGCATCAGGGCGCCGAGTGCGGCGCGGTACTCGGCGCCCCGGAAGCGGAACGGCCCTATGCCGTGGTAGCCGTTCAGCTCCAGGTCGGCGTGCTCGTCCGTCTGCCAGGCGAAGTCCCGCCAGACGTAGTCGTCGCCGTCGCGCTCGATGACGGCGGTGACCGCCCCGCAGGCCAGGTCGGCGCAGTCGGGGCAGCCGTAGATGACGAACCGGCCGTCCGGGAGCGGCGGTTCGGCCTCCAGGAGCAGTGCGCGCACCTGCTCGGTGAAGATGGCGGGCGGAATGTCCGAGGCGAGCGGGGAGACGGCGTCGAGGTCGGACAGCCGGAACAGCAGCGGACGGCCGTCCACGACGAAGTCCACGAAGTCGCGGTGGACCTGGTAGCCGCCGTCGGCGAGCACACCGCCGGCGCGGATCGCCGGTGCCAGACCGAAGGTCACGTATGCGGCAGACATGCTGTGAGTATCCCCACACCGGCACCGATGTGATCGCAGCATGACAGAGTCTTCCGGACAGAGCCTATCGTCCTGGCGTGAACAGCGAGCCGAGTGACGAAGTGATCGTGGTCGGGAGCGGGATCGCCGGGCTGACGACGGCCGTGGTCCTGGCGGAGTCCGGGCGCCGGGTGCGGGTGTGGGCACGGGAGCCCGCCGAGCGTTCGACCTCGGCGGTCGCCGGCGGCCTGTGGTGGCCGTACCGCATCGAACCCGAGCCTCTGGTCGGTGCGTGGGCGCTCGCGTCCCTCGCCGTGTACGAGGAGTTGGCGGACCGGCCGGAGGAGACGGGCGTACGCCTGGTCGACGGCGTACACCGGGGGACCCGGCTGGACGAACTGGGCACCTGGGCGGGCCGGGTGGCCGGCTTGCGGGCGGTGGCCGACGGTCTCGCGGCGCGACTGCCGGTGATCGACATGCCGGTGCATCTGGCGTGGCTGCGGGAGCGGCTGGCGAAGGCCGGAGGCGCGGCCGAGGTGCGCGAGGTGACCGACCTCGCCGCGGTGCCCGCGCGGGTGGTGGTCAACTGCACGGGTCTGGGCGCGCGTTCCCTGGTGCCGGATCCCGCGGTGCGTCCGGTGCGCGGGCAGCTGGTGGTCGTGGAGAACCCCGGGATCACGACCTGGTTCACCTCCGTCGACCACTCCTCCGCCGCGTCCACGTACTTCATCCCGCAGCCGGGCGGGCTGCTGCTCGGCGGTACGGCGGAGGAGGACGACTGGTCCCTGGAGCCGGACCCGGCCACCGCGGCGGCGATCGTGGCCCGGTGCGCGGCGGTCCGGCCGGAGATCGCGCAGGCGCGCGTGCTGGGCCACCGCGTGGGACTGCGCCCGGCCCGGGACGCGGTACGACTGGAACGGCAGCCGCTGCCGGGCGGCCGTGTGCTGGTGCACAACTACGGGCACGGCGGGGCCGGAATCACGGTGGCGTGGGGCTGTGCACGGGAGGCGGCCGGGCTGGCGTTCCCGGCCGCCTGAACGGTGGCATGGGGGCCGCGCCCCCGAAGGGGCGCGGGGCTGTACCGATGTGCGGCTCCGCCGCGTGGGCGCGACCAGCGACGACGAACCCGCAGGCGCCGGACGGCCCAAGCCACGCAGTGACCCGGCGTCGGTCAGTTCGCCGGAATGTGCTGGGTGGCGTGCGGTGCACGGACGCCGGTCAGCCGTGCCGGGGCGGGAGCCATGGCCGTCGTACCACCGGTGGCCCGGGCGAGCGCCGGAGCGCCGCCGACCAGCGGCAGGGACGCCGTCGTACCGGACAGATCGACCGTGAGAGTCGGCTTCGTGGACGGCGGGTCGATGAGGTCCTTGTCCGTGCCCGCGATGATCAGGGCCAGGCGGTGGCCCTTCGGGACGACGTGGTCGGTGGCCGCCAGACGGAGAGTCATCGTGTACGCCTTGCCCGGGGTGAGCGGGACGCCCTTGGCCAGGGAGGCGTAGTGGCCGAGGTCGGCCCAGCCGCGGCTGAACACGGTGTAGTCGACCTTGGCCGTCTTGGCCGCCGTCTCCTTGAAGCAGGCGCTGTCCCCGGCCGTGCTCTCGCCCCAGCACGTGCGGTTGGTGAGGGTGGTGATGCCCTCGTGGCTGTCGGCGTAGTCCCGGATGGTGTCCGGGCCGAGGTCGACCAGGACGGCGGACAGGTGGGCCGAGGTGGTGGTCGGTGTCGCGGTCACCGTCACCGTGGACGAGCCGGACAGGCGCAGGTCGCGGGTGAGCGGCGCGGTGAGGAAGCCGGCCTTCTCCGGGGTCGGCGTGGTGAGGTGGGCCGCCCAGTCGGTCTCGCTCAGCTTCGGGTCGTCGGTGAAGGTCTCGGTGCCGGTGGCCGGGCGCAGGCCGAGCGTGCCGACGCCCGCCTGGGTGCCGGGAGCCGGGTGCACAACGGTGGTACGGGTGGTCTGCGGGGGCCAGACGCGGGAGGTGACCCACTGGTCGGGGTGGCGTTCGAGGTCGGCCATCGGCTCGCGGTCGATGCCGTTGCCGTAGCCGAGGAGTTCATGGTCGAACCAGCGGTGCAGGGTGTCGACCCAGGCGCCGCGCCGGTAGTCGAAGGGGTCGACATGGCCGGTCTGGGACAGCCAGATCTTGCGGTGCACACCGTGCTTCGCCAGCGCGTCCCACCACTGGCCGAAGTGCTTGGTGCGGACGTTGAGGTCCTGCATGCCGTGCACCAGGAACACGCTGGCGCGCACCTTGGCCGCGTCCTTGACGTAGTCCCGCTCGGTCCACAGCGACGTCCAGTCGCCGCTGCGCGGGCTGCCGTCGGCGAGTCTCTTCTGTTCGGCGGCGCAGTGGGCGTGCGCCGCGTCGCTCTCGACGTAACCGGCCAGTTCGTCGGGGCCGCCGTCGTACAGCGGGGCGCCCTGCGCGAAGTAGTAGTCGTACCAGGAGGAGATGGCGCTGATCGGGACGATCGTCTTCAGGCCCTTGACGCCCGTGGCGGCGACGCCGTTGGCGATCGTGCCGTCCCAGCTCTTGCCGATCATGCCGGTCCGGCCGTTGGTCCAGGTGGCTGTGACGGTCTTCGTCCCGGTCCGGCTCGTGTACGCCTTGGCGCGGCCGTTCAGCCAGTCGACGACGGCCTTCGCGGACTGGATGTCGGAGCGGCCGCCGACGTCGACACAGCCGTCGGATCGGTTGGTGCCGGCGAGGTCGACGCCCACGAAGGCGTAACCGCGGGGAACGAAGTAGTTGTCGTAGAAAAGTGGCATCTGGACGACGTGCCCCTGCGCGTCGTACGTCTTGACCTGGCTCTCGTTGCCGCGTCCGCAGCAGGAGTAGTAGGGGCTGGCGTCCATGATGACGGGCACCTTGCGGCCCTGGCGGGCGGGTTCGGCGGGCCGGACGATGTCGGCGGCGACGCGGTCGGCGTGGCCGTCGCCGTCCTCGTCGAGCCCCGTGTCCACCCATACGGACTCGCGGACGGCGTGGGCGTAGGAGTAGACGGGCCGGCTCTCGCGCGGCGCCCGGCTCGCGCCGGTGGCGGCCTGTGCGGCGGACGGGGTGACGAAGGCGGCCGTCAGGATGGCGACGACCGCGGTCGCGAGCGCTCTCCAGATCGTGAAGCGCGTGCGGATGAGGGTGCGAATCGGCATGCCCGGACGGTACTCCGGTCAACTCCCGCTACAGAAGGGGACTTCACGGCACTCCGCAGGCACGTGACGGCCGAATGGCGATCGTGTGACAGCGGGGGTCATGGACAGGTCAGGGGCCACAGGGACTGAATAGGCTCCGAACGGCTTTCCCCGAAGGACCTTCCGAACGGACTTGAAGTCCCGACGACTTGGAGCTGACGTGCACCGCAGAATCATCGCGCCGGGCGCACTCGCGGCGGCCTCCCTCCTGCTGGCGATCCCGGCATCGGCCGCGAGCTTCTCCCCCGGCGCGCCGGGCATCGGCGACCCCTACTACCCGTACTACGGCAACGGCGGCTACGACGTCTCCCACTACGACCTGAGGCTGCAGTACCGGCCGACGACGGACCAGTTGCAGGGCACGGCGACGATCCTGGCGCGGACCACCCAGGACCTGTCCAGTTTCGACCTGGACTTCCTGCTGGACGTGAGCGAGGTGCGGGTCAACGGCACCAAGGCCGCCTTCACCACCTCCGGGCAGCACGAGCTGGTGATCACGCCGAGGACGCCGCTGGCCAAGGGCACGCCGATCACGGTGGTGGTCCGCTACAGCGGGGTGCCGTCGACGAAGAGCGCCTATGGCTTCAACACGTGGCACCGCACGCCCGACGGCGCGGTCGCGGCCGACGAGCCCGAGGCCGCCTGGTGGTGGTTCCCGAGCAACGACCACCCGAGCGACAAGGCCACCTACGACGTGTCGGTGGCCGTGCCGGACGGCACCCAGGCCCTCTCCAACGGCACGCTGCAGTCGACCAGTTCGAAGCTGGGCTGGACCCGCTACAACTGGCGGCAGAACAAGCCGCAGGCGACCTATCTGGCCACCCTCGCCATCGGGAAGTTCGACATCACGACCGGCACCTCCGACGGCGGGGTGCCGGTCGTCAACGCCTACAGCAAGGACCTCGGCGACAACGACGGGGCCGCGCGGGCGAGCGTGGAGCGCACCGGGGAGATCGTCGACTGGCTCAGCGGCTACTTCGGGCCGTATCCGTTCAGCACGGCCGGCGGATACGTGCCGAACACCACCACCGGGTACGCGTTGGAGACCCAGACCCGCGTCTACTACAGCCCGAAGCAGTTCGCGAACGGCTCCAACACCTCGGTGGTCGTGCACGAGCTGGCCCACCAGTGGTACGGCGACGACGTGTCGCTGAAGGGCTGGAAGGACATCTGGATCAACGAGGGCTTCGCCCGGTACGCGCAGTGGCTGTGGTCGGAGCACGAGGGCGAGGGGACCACGCAGGAACTCGCCGACTACGTCTACAGCTCCCATCCGGCCGATGACGCGTTCTGGACGGTCAAGCCCGGCGACCCCGGCCCCGACGACCAGTTCGACATCGCCGTCTACGACCGCGGGGCGCTCGCCATCCAGGCGCTGCGCAACGAGATCGGTGACGACGCGTTCTTCCGCATTCTGAAGGGCTGGCCGCAGGAGCACGCGTACGGCAACGCCTCAGTGGCCGACTTCCAGAAGTACGCCGAGCAGGTCTCCGGCAAGCCCCTCGCGGCGCTGTTCGACACCTGGCTGTTCCAGCCGTCGAAGCCGGCCGCGTCCGCCGCACGCGCCGCGTCCCCGGCGAAGGCGGACACGGCGGTGACCCAGCCGAAGTCGTGGAAGAAGATCGAGGCGACGAACGACATCCACGCCGCGCACGCGCACTGATCCCCGCACTGGCTAGGGTCTCGGCTCTGCCGCCCGTTTGAGCAGCTCGTCCCGGTCTATCGACTCCGCTCGGGAGGCCGGGACGGTGCAGGCGTGGGCGCCCGCCACCGCGCCGTAGCGGGCGCAGGTCTCGGGTGGCTCGCCGGCGAGGCGGCCGTAGAGGAACGCGGCGGCGAAGGCGTCGCCCGCGCCGTTGGAGTCCACCACCGGCGCGGGCGGCAACGCCGCGGGCACGCGGGTCAGCTCGCCGTCGGCCAGCAGATACGCGCCCTTGGCTCCGGCGGTGGCGACGACCACCTCGGCGCGCCCCCGCTCGGTGATGCGCCGCATGGTCCGCTCGGGGTCGGTCAGGGCGGCGGCCGACAGGAAGACGACGTCCGCGGCGTATGCGAACGGCTCGTGGTACGGGTTCTCCCCGTCCCAGTCGTGCAGATCCGTGGACAGGGATACGCCCGTCGCGGTGAGCACCGGCAGGGCCCCGGCGCAGGGCTGCGTGATGGTCACGTGCACATGCCGGCTCGATCCGGCCAGCATGCGCAGCATCTCCGGCGGGAAGCGGTCGCCGGGGCGGGCTCGGCTGGTGTCGTACAGGGACAGGCGGCGGCCGTCCGGGCCGACGAGGTTGACCGCCCGTTTGGTGCCGGCGGGCTGCGGGAGCGCGGTCAGTCCGATGCCGTGCTCGTGGTGCAGGGCCCGCACGAGGTCGCCCTCGGGGTCGTCGCCGACCAGGTCGAGGTGGTGGGCGCGCAGGCCGAGTGCGGCAAGGCCCAGCGCGACGAAGTCGCCGGTCTGCCCGGCGCGGGTGCGGATCCCGGAGTCGATCATGTAGCTGTCGGCGTACGGGAGGGGCAGTTCGGGGACGTGGATGATCGTGTCGACGCCGGCTCCGCCCAGCACCAGGACGTCCGTCGCAGGTGGGTGTGAACTCATCGGCTGCCCTCTCCGTGGTCGTACACCGTGACCGCGATGCCGCGCTTGACCAGCCGCTCGGTGATGAGCGGCTCTATGCGGGACCAGGTGCCGCCCGCCAGGCCGCAGCCTATGCGGGGCATGTGCACGGAGGCGCCCATTTCGATCACTTCGCCGGCGAGCCGGTCGAGGGCGGTGTCGATCGCCTCGTAGCGGACGGGGACCCCCTTGCTGCCCCTGCGGATGCCGCGCTGGCCGATCATGTTGGCCACCCATACATACGGCTCGACCCGGACCAGCTGGACGGCGCCCAGCCCGAAGTCGTTCTGTGCGCGGTCGCGGTGCCAGGCGCGGTACGCGGCCTCCGGCTCCGGCCAGCGTCGTGAGAGCGCGAGTACGAAGCCCTTCCCCCAGCCGCCGATGTCGTTGCTGACATGGGCGATCACCTTGACGCCCTTGCCGAACGGCACGGTGGCGTCACCCCGGACATACGTGATCTCCGACATGACGCCACCGTAGGCGATGCCACTGACAGTGGCGCTGAGCTGCTACTTCGTGAGCTCGGCGAGCTCGTCGTCGGTGTTCTTCGACACCCGGCGGCGCACGCCGAACCAGCCGGCGACCAGCATGACGGCGATCACCGGGATCAGCAGGATGGTCTTCCGGCCGACGTCGGGGTCGTTCCACATCATGCCGAGGCAGATCAGCAGGAACGCGATCGTGGCGATCTCGGTGACCGGGCTGAACTTCAGCTGGAAGTGCGGCCGGGTCGCCAGGCCCGCGCGGGCGCGGCGGACGAAGATCATGTGGCAGAGCATGATGATCACCCAGGTGCTGATGATGCCGAGGGAGGCGACGTTCAGCACGATCTCGAAGGCCTGGCTGGGCATCAGGTAGTTCAGGCCGACGCCGAGCACACAGACCGCGCAGGTCAGCAGGATGCCGCCGTAGGGAACCTGGCTGCGGTTCATACGGGCGGTGAACTTCGGGGCGGAGCCCGCCATGGCCATGGAGCGCAGGATGCGGCCGGTGGAGTACAGGCCGGAGTTCAGCGAGGACATGGCCGCGGTCAGGACGACCAGGTTCATCACGTCACCGGCCGCCGGGACGCCGATCTTCGACAGGACCGTGACGAACGGGCTCTCGTCGGCGGAGTACACCGAGCCGGGCAGCAGCAGGGCGAGCAGCACGACCGAGCCGACGTAGAACAGGCCCACACGCCACATGATCGAGTTCACCGCGCGCGGGACGACCTTCTCCGGCTCGGCGGTCTCGCCGGCGGCGACACCGACCAGCTCCAGGGCGGCGTAGGCGAAGATCACGCCCTGCATGACCAGGACGACCGGCATCGCACCGTGCGGGAAGAGCCCGCCGTGGTCGGTGATGACGCTCAGGCCGGGGGTGTGGCCGCCGACCTTGTGCTGGGTGGCGAGCAGGAAAATGCTGATCAGCATGAAGCCGACGATGGTGGCGACCTTGATGATCGCGAACCAGAACTCCATCTCGCCGAAGATCTTCACCGAGATCAGGTTCACGGCCAGGACCACCGCGAGGGCGATCAGGGCGAGCACCCACTGGGGGATGCTGGTGAACATGCTCCAGTAGTGCGTGTAGAGCGCGATCGCGGTGATGTCGGCGATGCCGGTGGTCGACCAGTTCAGGAAGTACATCCAGCCGGCGACATAGGCGCCCTTCTCGCCGAGGAACTCACGGGCGTAGGACACGAAGGACCCGGAGGACGGGCGGTACAGGACCAGTTCACCGAGGGCCCGGACGACGAAGAAGGCGAAGACGCCGCAGACCAGGTAGGCCAGGGCGAGTGCCGGTCCCGCGTTGTGCAGGCGGCCGCCGGCGCCCAGCAGGAGTCCGGTGCCGATGGCGCCCCCGATGGCGATCATGTTGACGTGGCGGGCCTTGAGGTCCTTGCTGTAACCGGCGTCGCCCGCGTCCGCGGGCGTCCGGTCCGCCTGAGCCGCCTCGGTGCGGGCGGGGGCCTGTGCCGATTCCACGGCGTCCTTGCTCACGGGTGGTTCACTTCCTGGTGCGCCCGGGCCTCGTGGGCCCGGGGGACGTGCAGGGCTTGGTCCGCACCACCCTGTGTCGGGTCGCGGCACAGACCAAGCCAGCAGCTTCCCAGAAGGATCGGTGACTACGCGGTGGCCCATGTCACACAGCGTTACTTCTCACACGATCAACGCAGAGTTCGCATGACGTTCACCCGAGGTTTCACACCACTGGTGAGACAGCGATACTGCTGCACATGACGACCGATGCCGGGGACACGCCCCTCACCATCGACGAGCTGGCCGCCCGGGCGGGCGTCACGGTGCGCACCGTGCGGTTCTACGGCAGCAAGGGCCTGCTGCCGCCCCCGGTGATCGGCCCCCGCCGGGTGGGGCACTACGGGCCTGACCACCTGGCGCGGCTGGCGCTGATCGAGGAGTTGCAGCAGCAGGGCATGACCCTGTCGGCGATCGAGCGCTACCTCGGGCAGCTGCCCGCCGACCTCACCCCGCACGACCTGGCCATCCACCGTGCCGTGGTCGCGTCCTGGGCGCCGGACGCGGTCGACACGGTGTCGCGGGAGGAGCTGGAACGGCGGGCCGGACGGCCGCTCGCCGCCGACGATGTGGAGCGGCTGGCGGCGATGAACGTCGTCATGCGGGCCGAGGGCGCGGAGGGTGACATCTTCCGGGTGGACTCCGGGCTGCTGCGGCTCGGGGTTCAGCTGCTCGACGTACCGCTGTCGCAGGAAGCGATCCTCGCGGCGCGCAAGGTGCTCATCGAGCACTCGCGCGCCGCGGCCCACGAGCTCTCCCAGCTCTTCCGCGGCGAGGTGGCGGAGCGTGACGCCCGGGACGTGAAGTCCCTGTCGGCGCACATGCACCCTCTGGTGGTGCAGGCGCTGCTGACGACGTTCCAGCGCTCGTTGCGGGAAGAGCTGAGCGAGTGGGTCAGCGGGTCAGGAGCGGACTGAGTCGCTGAACGGCTCCCCCTTCTCGGCCTTCTCCACGAGCAGTGCGGGCGGGGTGAAGCGCTCGCCGTACGCCTCGGCGAGTTCCCGCGCGCGGGCAACGAAGCCGGGCAGGCCGCCTTCGTAGCCGTTGATGTACTGGAGCACACCGCCGGTCCAGCCGGGGAAGCCGATGCCGAAGATCGAGCCGATGTTGGCGTCGGCGACCGAGGTCAGGACGCCCTCTTCGAGGAGGCGTACGGTGTCGAGCGCCTCGGAGAAGAGCATCCGCTCCTGCATGTCCCGGAACGGGATCCGGTACCCGGGCTTGGTGAAGTGCTCGCGCAGGCCCGGCCAGAGTCCGGCCCGCTTGCCGTCCTCGGTGTAGTCGTAGAACCCGGCGCCGCCGCTGCGGCCGGGGCGGCCGAACTCGTCGACCATGCGGTCGATGACGGCTTCCGCCGGGTGCGCGGTCCAGGTGCCGCCCGCCTCCTCCACGGCCCGCTTCGTCTCATTGCGGATCTTGCGCGGGAGGGTGAGGGTCAGTTCGTCCATGAGGGAGAGGACCTTGGCCGGGTAGCCGGCCTGGGCGGCGGCCTGCTCCACGGAGGCGGGCTCGATGCCCTCGCCGACCATGGCGACGCCCTCGTTGATGAAGTGGCCGATCACGCGGGAGGTGAAGAAGCCGCGCGAGTCGTTGACGACGATCGGCGTCTTGTTGATCTGCCGGACCAGGTCGAAGGCCCGGGCCAGGGCCTCGTCACCGGTGCGCTCGCCCTTGATGATCTCCACCAGCGGCATCTTGTCGACGGGCGAGAAGAAGTGCAGCCCGATGAAGTCGGCCTGCCGCTCCACGCCCTCGGCGAGGGTGGTGATGGGGAGGGTGGAGGTGTTGGAGCACAGCAGCGCGTCGGGCGCCACGACGGACTCGATCTCCTGGAACACCTTGTGCTTGAGCGCGGTGTCCTCGAAGACGGCCTCGATCACCGCGTCGCAGCCCGCGAGATCGGCAACCTCGGCGGTGGGCGTGATCCGGGCGAGCAGCGCGTCCGCCTTCTCCTGGCTGGTACGGCCCTTGGCAACGGCCTTGGCGCACAGCTTCTCGGAGTAACCCTTGCCCTTGGTCGCCGCCTCCACGGAGACGTCCTTCAGGACGACGTCGATGCCCGCGCGGGCGCAGGAGTACGCGATGCCCGCGCCCATCATGCCGGCGCCGAGGACGGCGACCTTGCGCACCTGGCGGGGCTCGATGCCCTTCGGGCGGTTGGCGCCCGAGTTGACGGCCTGGAGGTCGAAGAAGAACGCCTGGATCATGTTCTTGGCGGTCTGCCCGGTGACCAGCTCGGTGAAGTAGCGGGTCTCGATGGTGATCGCGGTCTCGAAGTCGACCTGGGAGCCCTCTACGGCCGCGGCCATGATGTTGCGCGGGGCCGGGTAGGGGGCGCCGTTGGTCTGCTTGCGCAGATTGGCCGGGAACGCGGGCAGGTTGGCGGCGAACTTCGGGTTCGCGGGGGTGCCGCCCGGGATCTTGTAGCCGGGGACGTCCCAGGGCTGGTGCGACTCGGGGTGGGCGTCGATGAAGGCGCGGGCCTTGGCGAGCATGTCCTCGGGAGTCTCGGCCACCTCGTGGACCAGGCCATTGTCCAGGGCGCGGCGGGGGTTGTACTGGGTGCCCTGGAGCAGCACCTTCAGCAGCGCGTCCGTGATGCCCATCAGGCGTACGGTGCGGGTGACGCCGCCGCCCGCGGGGAGCAGGCCGAGGGTGACCTCGGGCAGCCCGATCTTGGAGCCGGGGGCGTCCAGGGCGATGCGGTGGTGGGAGGCGAGCGCGATCTCGTAGCCGCCGCCGAGGGCCGCGCCGTTGATGGCGGCTACGACCGGCTTGCCGAGGGTCTCGATGCGGCGCAGCGCGTTCTTGATCTCGGTCGCGGTGTCGAAAACCTGCTGGGCGTCCTCGGGCCCGGCCTTGATCATGTCCTTGAGGTCGCCGCCGGCGAAGAAGGTCTTCTTGGCGGAGGTGTAGATGATGCCGCGGATGGAGTCCTTCTCGGCCTCCGCGCGCGCGGCGATCGCCGTGATGGAGGCGCGGAACGCCTGGTTCATGGTGTTCGCGGACTGGTTGGGGTCGTCCAGGACGAGGGTGACGACACCGGTGTCGTCCTGCTCCCAGCGGATGGTGGTGCTCTCGGTCATGACAGTCGTCTCCGTTGAGGTCTGGTGATTCCGCGGGGAGTTCAGATGCGCTCGACGATGGTGGCGATGCCCATGCCGCCGCCGACGCACAGGGTGGCGAGGCCGTAGCGCTTGTCCTGGCGCTCCAGCTCGTCGATGAGCGAGCCGAGGATCATCGCGCCGGTCGCGCCGAGCGGGTGGCCGAGGGCGATGGCGCCGCCGTTGACGTTGACCTTGTCCAGGCTGAGGCCCATGTCCTTGACGAAGCGCAGCACGACCGCGGCGAACGCCTCGTTGATCTCGACCAGGTCGATGTCGTCGATGGTGAGGCCGGCCTTGGCGAGGGCCTTGCGGGTGGCGGGGGCGGGCCCCGTGAGCATGATGGTCGGCTCGGAGCCGGAGACGGCGGCGGAGACGATCCGCGCGCGCGGGGTGAGGCCGTAGCGCTCGCCGACCTCCTTGGAGCCGATCGCGACGAGCGAGGCGCCGTCCACGATGCCGGAGGAGTTGCCCGCGTGGTGGACGTGGTCGATCTTCTCCACCCAGTGGTACTTCTGCAGCGCGACCGCGTCGAAGCCGCCCAGTTCGCCGATGTCCGCGAAGGACGGCTTGAGCTTGGCGAGCGAGTCGGCGGTGGTGCCGGGGCGCAGATGCTCGTCGTGGTCGAGGACGACCAGGCCGCTGCGGTCCTTGACGGGGACGACCGAGCGGTCGAAACGGCCCTCCTTCCAGGCCGTGGCGGCGCGCTCCTGGGACAGGGCCGCGTACTCGTCGACGTCCCGGCGGGAGAAGCCCTCGATCGTGGCGATCAGGTCGGCGCCGATGCCCTGCGGCACGAAGTTCACCGCGAGGTTGGTCATCGGGTCGTTGAACCAGGCGCCGCCGTCGGAGGCCATCGGCACCCGGGACATCGACTCCACACCGCCCGCGAGGACCAGGTCCTCCCAGCCCGAACGCACCTTGGCGGCGGCCAGGTTGACGGCCTCCAGGCCGGAGGCACAGAAGCGGTTCTCCTGCACGCCGGCGACCGTGTCGGGCAGTCCGGCGGCGATCGCGGCGATCCGGGCGATGTCGGAGCCCTGGTCGCCGACCGGTCCGACGACACCGAGCACGATGTCGTCGACGGCGGCCGGGTCGAGGCCGGGGAAGCGGTCGCGGATCTCGTGGATGAGGCCGACGACCAGGTCGATGGGCTTCGTGCCGTGCAGGGCGCCGTTCGCCTTGCCGCGGCCGCGCGGGGTGCGGATCGCGTCGTACACGTACGCTTCGGTGCTCACTGGTGTGCCTTTCGGGAGGGTGGGCCGAGCGGGGTGGGCCGGGTCAGTCGGCGTCGGTGACCGGGTCGCCGTTCACGGGTGCGGGTATCCCCCAGTCCCGCGCCACCGCCTCCGTGTCGGCGCCCGGCAGGGCGGGGCCGGTACGGACGGACGTCGGGGTCGCGGAGAAGCGGGGGGCGGGGGCCGGCTGGGTGATGCCGGCGTGGTCGGTGAAGGTGCCGCGGGCGGCCAGGTGCGGGTGGTGCGGGGCCTCGCGGAGGGACAGCACGGGCGCCACACAGGCGTCGGTTCCCTCGAAGAGCGCCGTCCACTCGTCCCGGGTGCGGGACTTGAAGCGGGCGGCGACGCGCTCGCGCAGCTCGCCCCAGCGGCTCCAGTCCTTGTGGGCCGGTGTCAGGTCGTCCAGGCCGAGCAGACGCAGGAACTCCGCGTAGAACTGCCCCTCCAGGGCGCCGACCGCCATGTACTTGCCGTCGGCGGTCTCATAGGTGCCGTAGTAGGGGCAGCCGCCGTCGAGGAGGTTGGCGGCGCGCCGGTCCTGCCAGCCGCCGGCCGCGAGCATGCCGTGGATCATCGCCGAGAGGTGGGCCGCGCCGTCCACGATGGCGGCGTCGACGACCTGTCCGGTGCCGGTCACGCGCGCGTGGTGCAGGGCGGCGAGGACGCCGACGACCAGGTAGAGGGAGCCGCCTGCGTAGTCGCCGAGCAGGTTGGCCGGAAAGACCGGGGGCTCGTCCGGGCGGCCGGTCATGCCGAGGGTGCCGGTCAGCGCGATGTACGACACGTCGTGGCCCGCGCGGTCGGCGAGCGGGCCGTCCTGACCCCAGCCGGTCATGCGGCCGTAGACCAGGCGGGGGTTGCGGGCGTGGCAGTCCCCGGGACCGACGCCGAGGCGCTCGGCGACGCCCGGGCGGTAGCCCTCGACGAGGATGTCGGCCCGCTCGGCGAGGTCCAGCACGCGTGCGGGGCCGTCCGGGGCCTTCAGGTCGACCACGACCGAGCGCTTGTTGCGGTTGGTGACGTCGTACGCGGGATCGACGCCGAGGCCGGGGCCGCCCGGCCGGTCCACCCGGACCACGTCCGCGCCCAGGTCCGCGAGGAGCATGGCGGCGAACGGGCCCGGCCCGATGCCGGCCAGCTCGACCACGCGCACGCCGGAGAGCGGCCCGCCGTCCGGCGTCGCCGGCGTCCCTGCCGTCGTCATGCGGCCCCCAAGCGTGTGTGTGACACAACTGATGTAACACCGGTGATGCTAGGAACGCGTTCCACCGGACACAAGACCCAACGAGCAAGCGCTTAGCCAAGTGCCCGGCTCCACGCGGATCACCCAGGAGGGTGAGAGGCGGCTGCGCCGACGACCTCGCGCCGGAGCCCGACGACGAGGCCCTGTGGGTGACCGCCGTCGTCCGCAGTGAGGAACCCGCGCGCTTTCTCCCGCTTCGTCGGGGCGTTCCTGGCTGTGGCCACCGCTGCCTCCGGGCTGGTCGTCGACACTCGCACTCCTCACGCTAGCCTCAGCCACCGACAGCGGCGCGAGCTGCGGGACCAAGGGGTGTCATGAGCAGGCTGAACAGGACGGATCGTCCCTACGACCTCGTGCTCTTCGGAGCCACCGGCTTCGTCGGCTCCCTCACGGCGGAGTATCTCGCCGCGCACGCGCCCGAGGGCCTGCGCTGGGCGGTGGCCGGCCGCGACGAACGCAAGCTGCAGCGGCTGCGCGAGCGCCTGCCCGGCGGGGCGGACGTCGGCGTCCTGCGGGCGGATGTGACCGAACCCGCGACCCTGCGCGCCCTCGCCGAGCACGCGCGCGTGGTCGCCACGACCGTCGGGCCGTACGTGCTCTACGGCGAGGAGCTGGTCGCCGCCTGCGCGGACACCGGAACCGACTATCTGGACCTGACGGGCGAGCCCGAGTTCGTGGACCTGATGTACGTCCGGCACGACGCACGCGCGCGGGAGACGGGCGCGCGCCTGGTGCACGCGTGCGGCTTCGACTCCGTCCCCCACGACCTGGGCGTGTACTTCACGGTCCGGCAGCTGCCGGAGGGCGTGCCGCTGACCGTGGACGGATACGTGACCGCCGACGCGGCCTTCTCCGGCGGCACCCTGGCCTCGGCACTGAACCAGTTCGCCCGCGGCCGGCAGCTGCTGGCCGCCGCGCGCGAACGGGGCCGGCACGAGCCGCGGCTGATGGGGCGCCGGGTCGCGGCGCCGACGGGCGTGCCGCGGTTCGCCAAGGAGGTCGGCGCGTGGGCGCTGCCGCTGCCTACCGTCGACCCGCAGATCGTGCGCCGCTCGGCGAAGGTGCTCGACCGGTACGGCCCCGACTTCCGCTATCGGCACTACGCAGCGGTACGGCACCTGCCGGTCGCCCTCGGCGGGGTCGCCGCCGTCGGCGCGGTGCTGGCGGCCGCGCAACTGCCACCCGCGCGGCGCTGGTTGTCGGGCCGGCTGCGGCCGGGGGACGGGCCGAGCGCGGAGAAGCGGGCGCGGAGCCGGTTCGCGGTGCGCTTCGTCGGCGAGGGCGGCGGGCGGCGCGTGTTCACGGAGGTCTCGGGCGGCGACCCCGGCTACGACGAGACGGCGAAGATGTTCGCCGAGGCGGCCCTCAGCCTGGCCTTCGACGACCTCCCGCCCACGGCCGGACAGGTCACCACGGCGCAGGCGATGGGTGACGCCCTGACCGAACGGCTGCGCGCCGCGGGGATCACCTTCCGGGTCGCGGCCACCGGTCCAAGCGCCCCCTCCCCCGTATGAGACTTTCGCAGCCGACACCCCCGGACGAGGTAGCGCCGGCACGGGACCGCGCCGGTGAGCTGGGGCGGACTCGGCGTGTCAGGAGGTCGGCGCCTGGCGCGTCGTCGCCTCCTGAGCGCCGCCTGCGGCGCTCTGTGCCGCCTCCCGCAGCGCGCGGCGGCACAGGGCGTCCGCCCGGCGCGTGGTCTCCGGCAACCGGTGGCGCGGGGTCAGGGCGAGCGTGTGGGCCACGGCGTTGTCCAGGCTCACCCGGTGGCCTACGGAGACGAAGACCGGTTTGACGCCGTCCCTGGTGCGCAGCGCGCGCCCGACCTCCTCGTCCCCCGCGAGCAGCGGGGCGGAAGCGCCGCGCGCCTGCTGCGGATCGTCGTACGTGAAGGTGAACGGGTTCTTGGCCACGCCGATGACCGGCAGGCCGGTGAGCACGCCGAGGTGGCTCGCGAGCCCGAAGCGGCGCGGATGGGCCAGGCCGTAGCCGTCGCACACGACCAGGCCGGGCGGGCACGGCAACCGGTCCAGGGCGGCCCGGACGGTGGGGATCTCGCGGAAGGCGAGGAGGCCCGGCACATACGGGAAGGAGACGCGGCCGACGGCCGTCGCCTCGGCCACCACGTCCAGGGTGGCGGCGTCGAGCACGACGGCTGCCGCGGCGACGAGGTCGAGCTCGTCGTCGTAGGCGACGTCGACCCCGGTGACCCGGCCCGTGCCCGGCTCGGGTCCGCGCTCGTCGAGCACCACCCGCCCGCGCAGCTCGTCCTGCACGGCGCGGGCCTCTTCCTCGGACGCGGGCCAGCCCGCGGGTACGCCAACGGTCGTCATGGTGACCTGAACTGTAGATCCCGGGGCCCGTTGTCGGACCCGGGGGGTACGCTCGCGATCATGTTCGTACTGGAGCTGACCTACACCGCACCTCTCGACGCCGTCGACGCGCTGCTGCCGGACCATGTGGCGTGGCTCGAGGAGCAGTACGAGAAGGGCTTCTTCCTGGCCTCCGGGCGCAAGAACCCCCGGGACGGCGGGGTCATCCTCGCCGTCGCCGAGGACCGCGCCCGGATCGAGGAGATCGTGGCGGGCGACCCGTTCGCCGTCGGCGGCGTGTGCACGTATCGCATCATCGAGTTCGTCGCCACGAAGACGGCTCCGGAGCTGGCCCGCCACCGGCAGACGCCGGCCTGACTGTCGCTCGTCATCCCTTCTTGGCGTTCAGCGCGCGCTGCAGCTGGTCCTTGTTCATGTGCGAACGGCCTTCGATGCCGCGCTGCTTCGCCTCGTTGTAGAGCTGGTCGCGGGTCGGGCCCTGGGAACCGACCCGGTTGCCCGACCGCTGACCACCGCGCTTGCTGGACGACATGTCCTGCTTCGAGCTGCGGCTCGCGGTCTTGGACTCGCCGGAACGGGCACGTTCCTTGTTCACGGTCCGCGCGGCGATCTCCTTGGCGCGGCCGGTGCTCTCGCCCCGGTCCTGCGCGCTCTTCTTGATGTGCTCGTACTGACGCTCGCGCTTGGAGCTGGAACCGGCGGGCATGATGGCTCCCTTCGTCTCGGTTCCCGTGCGACCCGAGTACCCGGTTCCGGCTGCTCGGCTCAGCGTTCCAGCCGCGCGACCCTCCCCTGCTCACCGGCCGCCCAGCAGCTGAGGTCGGGCGTGCAGTCCACGGTGTCGTACGAGCCGGTGTCGATCGTGCGCCAGGTGCGGCCGGCGTCGGTGGTGAGGTCGGTGCCGGTGGGGCCGACGGCGAGCGCGGCAGTGCGGCTGTGCGGCAGCCAGGCGACCCCGGAGCGGTAGGCGGGCGGCGGCGTGGCGGCCGGTGCCCAGGTGCGGCCGCCGTCGGCGGTGACCGCGGCGGCCTGTGGCGAGGCCTGGCCGGGGCGATAGTCGCCGCCGACGGCGAGACCGTGGTCGCGGTCGCGGAAGGCGAGCGCGAAGACGCCCTTGGCCGGGTCGCCGGCCGGGACCGGTGTGTCGGTGGCCGTCCAGGTCAGTCCGCGGTCGGCGGAGTGCAGCACGCGCGCGTGGGCGCCGCCGCCGGTGGCCAGCCAGACGTCCTTCGCGCCCGAGGTGACCAGACACTGGCCGCTCGCGGCGAAGCCCGCCTCACCGTCCAGGGCGGGCGGCATCCCCGCCGGGGGCAGCACCCGCCAGGAGCGGCCGCCGTCGCTCGTGGACAGGATGCGGAACCTGCCGTCCACGGGGTCGCTCATCGCAAGGCCGTGCCGGCGGTCGAAGAAGGCCAGGCAGTCGTAGAACGCCTTCGGGTCGCTGTTGCGGAAGGACTCCGTCCAGGTCGCCCCGCCGTCGTCGGTGCGGTACACGCGGGAGGCCTCGCCCTCGCCGATGGCCAGCACCACGGCGCGCCGCGCGTCGAACGCCTCGACGTCCCGGAACTGCAGATCGGCCGCGCCCGGCGGAGAGACGTTCCGCCAGCTCGCTCCGCCGTCGGTGGTGCGCAGCACCGTGCCGCCGGTACCGGCCAGCCAGGCGGTGTGCCGGTCGACGGCCGCAAGGCCCCGGAAGCGGACCTGCGGGGTGCCCGGGTCCTTGGCCGCCCAGTGCGGACTCCCCTGCCCGAGGGGCCCTGCCTCGGCGGCGGGCACGGTCAGCGCGGCCAGCGCCGCCCCGCACGCCACCCCCGCCGCCACCAGCCTGCTCCTGCGTCCTCTGCGTCGCGTGCTCCCCAAGCGCCTCATGGCGGGCGAAGCTAGCCCACCGGCCGCGCGCCGTCCAGCGGCCAACTCCCCTTCGCCACAGGCGGAAACGAGAGGGCCGCGCCGTGCATGAACGCGGTGACCGAGGTCACTCGTGATTCCTGTGCACGGATCGGCCGGATCCGTCGTCTCTTCCGGTGCCGGGTGTCACGCACCCGGGCGTAGTCCAGCCGTCACGAGGGAGCAAGGCGTTGTCCACCGTCATCGAGCAGCCCGTAGAGGCCCGTCTCGTCGCCGCCGCACCGCGCATGCCGAACATTCCCGCCACGCTGCGCTACGACCGACGCGATCCGTTCGCCGTCGTCATGGCCTTCCCGGCCCCGGCCACCCTCGAAGGGGTCGAGGTGTGCTGGACCTTCTCCCGTGAGCTGCTCACGGCCGGGCTGCAGCAGGCCGAGGGGCACGGGGACGTCCGGGTACGGCCGTACGGCTACGACCGCACCGTGCTGGAGTTCCACGCCCCCGAGGGCACCGCGATCGTGCATGTGCGCTCGGGTGCGGTCCGGCGCTTCCTGGAGGCGACCAGCGAGCTCGTCCCCGTCGGCCTCGAACACCTCCAGCTCGACCTGGACCGCGACCTGGCCGAGCTGATGCGGGACGCCTGCTGAGCAGGGTGTTCGGCTCGCCGTGGTCGTATCCGCCGGCCGACGCCCCGTACGTTCCCGGACGCGGGCGGCCCGGGCGCGTCCGGAGCCGGCGCTGACCAGGGCGGCGCCGAGGGCGGCCGGCTCCAGGGTGGCGTCCACTCCCCTGGCGCCGCGCAGGAACGTGTCGATCCCCGCGCGTTGACGAACAGCGGCACTCCCGCCTCATCGGCGGCCGCTCGGGCCGCGGCTGTCCTCCCCCCCGATTTCGTCCCAGGGACCCCATTTCGCTTCGCTCGCCTGCTCGGCGACGGGCCGCAGCGGCTCGCCGCCTCCTGGTGCCGGGCGTCCGCGATGTTGACACCGACCGGGTCGGCAGCGAGCACAGCCCGTACGTGCCGACGCCCCCGGCCAGGTCCGTGGCGCAGTCGGCCTCGATGTCCGCGCTGACCGGGACGCGTACGACGGCGGCGATGCGGGCCACGGCCTCCAGCGCGCGGTCGCGGTCGAGCCGGTCGCCGTCGGCGGGGTCTGCGTGGCGGCGGTCCACGGCGGATCAGCGGATCAGGGGCGTACTTAATTGCGTTGACAGCCCTCAGGCCCCCTCCTACGGTGTACACCGGTCCTGTTGCCGTCGATTGGAGAAGGACGTTGCTCGTCTGAGGTCCTGAGGCATCGCGTCGCACCGGTTGAGGTGTGTGCGCGGCGTACGACCTCGGCGTCCGAGCCGTCCTCGGGCACAGGCCCCCTCTCCGTGGCCCCTTCGTGCCCCACGACCTTTCGGTTCCCGCCTCGCGGTGTCTCGACATGCGTCCACCCGACCGCACGAAACCCCTCGCGAGGCCCTCATGTCATCTTCCCTCACCTGTACGTCCCTGTCCTTCACCTGGGCCGACGGCACCGCCGTCTTCGACGGCCTCGACATCGCCTTCGGGCCCGGCCGGACCGGCCTCGTCGGCATCAACGGATCAGGGAAGTCAACCCTGTTGAAGCTGCTGGCCGGCGAACTCACTCCGGCCGACGGCAACGTCAAGGTCTCCGGCGAGGTCGGCTACCTCCCGCAGAACGTCACCCTGGACACCACGCTCCGCGTCGACCGGGCCCTCGGCATCGCCGAACGGCGGGCCGCGCTGCACGCCATCGAGGCGGGCGACGCCGCCGAGGAGCACTTCGAGACGCTCGGCGACGACTGGGACGTCGAGGAACGCGCCCTGGTCACGCTCGGCGAGCTCGGACTGGGCCACATCGGCCTGGACCGCACGGTCGGCGAGGTCTCCGGTGGCGAGTCGGTGCTGCTGCGGCTGGCCGCACTGCTGCTGCGCCGCCCGGACGTACTGCTGCTGGACGAACCCACCAACAACCTGGACCTGTATGCGCGCCGGCGGCTGTACCAGGCCGTCTCCGCGTGGCCGGGCGTCCTGGTCGTGGTCAGCCACGACCGGGAACTGCTCGACCTGGTCGACCGGATCGCGGAACTGCGCTCCGGCGAGGTCACCTGGTTCGGCGGCAACTTCTCGGCGTACGAGGAGGCTGTGGCCGTCGAGCAGGAGGCGGCCGAGCGGATGGTGCGCGTCGCCGAGGCCGATGTGCGCAGGCAGCGGCGCGAACTGTCCGACGCCCAGGTCAAGCTGGCCCGGCGCAATCGGTACGGGCAGAAGATGTGGGACTCCAAGCGCGAACCGAAGATCGTCATGGGTGCCCGCAAACGCGCCGCCCAGGAGTCGGCGGGCAAGCACCGCATCATGCACGAGGAGCGGCTCGCCGAGGCCCGGGAGCGCCTGGACGAGGCGGTGGAGGCGGTACGGGACGACGACGAGATCCGCGTCGAGCTGCCGTACACCGCCGTACCGCCCGGCCGGCAGGTGCTCACCCTGGAGAAGCTGGAAATGGCCTACCACGCGCGCGTGGAGGGCATCCTCGATCTGCGCGGGCCGCAGCGCATCGCGCTGGTCGGCCGCAACGGCGCCGGCAAGACGACGCTGCTGCGGACCGTCGCCGGAGAGCTGGCGCCGGTGGCCGGCGAGGCGCGGGTGCATGTGCCGCTGCGTTTCCTGCCCCAGCGGCTGGACGTGCTGGACGACACGCTGACGGTCGCCGAGAACGTGGCCCGGTTCGCGCCGGACGCCACCAACAACCGGATCCGGGCGCGGCTCGCCCGCTTCCTGTTCCGGGGCGCGCGGGCCGACCAGAAGGCGGCCACCCTGTCGGGCGGCGAGCGGTTCCGGGCGGCCCTGGCCGCGTTGATGCTCGCCGAGCCGGCACCCCAGCTGCTGCTGCTCGACGAGCCGACCAACAATCTGGACATGGCGAGCGTGCGGCAGCTGACCTCGGCCCTGGAGTCGTATGAGGGCGCGCTGCTCGTGGCCAGTCACGACCTGCCGTTCCTCGAGTCGATCGGCATCACCCGCTGGCTGCTGATGGAGGAGGGGGTGCTGAGGGAGATCTCGCCGGACGACATCGGGGCCTCGGCCTAGGACCTGACGTCTCAGGAGGGCCACAGCCTGACAACGGGGGTTTTGTCGTGGCCGGGGCGGATTGCATGATGGCGGACCGGTGCCGTCTCACCGGCACCGGAAAACCGCACCATCGATTCGAAAGGCCCCTCGTGCCCAGCAAGAAGGCCCTCGTCCGCCGCCCAAGCCCCCGCCTCGCCGAAGGCCTGGTGACGCACATCGAGCGGGAGAAGGTCGATGTCGGGCTCGCCGTCGAGCAGTGGGAGGCCTACGTCGAGGCCCTGCGTACCCACGGCTGGGAGACGATCGAGGTCGACCCGGAGGACGACTGCCCGGACTCGGTGTTCGTCGAGGACACCGTCGTCATGTACAAGAACGTGGCGATGATCACCCGGCCCGGCGCGGAGTCCCGGCGCCCGGAGACCGTCGGCGTGGAGGAGGCGGTGGCCCGCCTCGGCTGCTCGGTCAACTGGATCTGGGACCCGGGCACGCTGGACGGCGGTGACGTCCTGAAGGTCGGCGACACGGTGTACGTAGGCCGCGGCGGGCGCACCAACGCGGCTGGTGTGCAGCAGTTGCGGGCCGCCTTCGAACCGCTGGGCGCGCGCGTGGTGGCCGTTCCGGTGAGCAAGGTGCTGCATCTGAAGTCCGCGGTGACCGCGCTGCCCGACGGCACGGTGATCGGGCACATACCGAAGGTCGACCGGCCGTCGCTGTTCCCCGGCTTCCTGTCGGTGCCGGAGGAGTCCGGCTCGCACGTGGTGCTGCTCGGCGGGCACAAGCTGCTGATGGCGGCGAGCGCGCCGAAGACCGCGGAGCTGCTGACCGATCTCGGCCACGAGGTGGTCACGGTGGACATCAGCGAGTTCGAGAAGCTGGAGGGTTGTGTGACCTGCCTCTCGGTGCGGCTGCGGGAGCTGTACGCCTGACGGGCGGTCCCTTTCCGGCGACGGCCTCGGGAACCGTGTGGTCCGGGGGCCGTCGGCGGGTCCAGGAGTGGCCGACGAGGGCGCGTTGAAGCCCGGCGGGAGGACCCGTCTGGCGGTACTGATCAGCGATCTTTACGACAGCCTTAACCTACGGCTTCGTAACCTACGGATTCGTAGCCTACGATCTCGTAGGTTTCCGGCACCGCTCGCCGGACCGTCCCCTTTCTCTCCCCCGCTGTTCGGCGTCCCCCTGGAGTTACCGTGACGATCACCTCCCCTCACCTCGGCAGCCCGTCTGCATGGACCGACGCCCGGCTGCTGTTCGCGCTGGAGGAAGTGGTCGAGAAGGAGCTGAACCGGCATCTGCAGGTCGCCAAGGACTGGATGCCGCACGAGTACGTGCCCTGGAGCGACGGCCGCAACTTCCCCGGCCTGTTCGAGGACGGGGAGGCCTGGGACAAGGACCAGTCCAAGGTGACCGAGATCGGCCGTACCGCCCTCGTGGTCAACCTGCTCACCGAGGACAACCTGCCGAGCTACCACCACGAGATCGCCACGCTCTTCGGCCGCGACGGCGCCTGGGGCACCTGGGTGCACCGCTGGACGGCCGAGGAGGGCCGGCACGGCATCGTGATGCGCGACTATCTGCTCGCCTCGCGCGCGGTGGACCCGGACAAGCTGGAGCAGTTCCGTATGGCGCACATGAGCGAGGGCTTCGAGTCCGACAACCGGCACTCGATGCTGCACTCGATCGCCTACGTCGCCTTCCAGGAGCTGGCCACCCGGATCTCGCACCGCAACACCGGCCACCAGTCCGGCGACCCGGTCTGCGACCGCATGCTGGCCCGCATCGCGACCGACGAGAACCTGCACATGGTCTTCTACCGCAACCTGCTGAAGGCCGCCTTCGAACTGGCCCCCGATCTGACCATGCAGGCCGTCCGTGACGTCGTGGTCAACTTCCGTATGCCCGGCCACGGCATCCCCGGCTTCGAGCGGGCCGCCGCGCAGATGGCCATCGGCGAGGTCTACAACCTGCGCATCCACCACGACGACGTGCTGCAGCCCGTACTGCGCTTCCTGAAGGTCATGGAGATCGACGGCCTCGGCCCCGAGGGACGCCAGGCGCAGGAGGAACTCGGCCTGTTCATGGGCGGCCTGGACACGGAGGCCGCCAAGTTCGACGAGAAGCTGGCCGCGCGCAAGGCCCGGATGGCGGCCCGGGCGGGGGCCTGACGCACGCCGGTGCCGGAGGCTCGCCGGGCCGACCCTTCCGGGAGGACGGGTGGCAGGCGGGCGTCGGCGGACGACGTCAGTGGGACGTGCGGCGCAGGGCGAGGCGCTCCTTCTCGGACAGCCCGCCCCAGACGCCGAAGCGCTCGTCGTTGGCCAGCGCGTAGTCCAGGCAGGCCGGGCGCAGCTCGCACATGGCGCAGATGCGCTTCGCCTCGCGCACCGAGCTGCCGGGCTCGGGGAAGAAGAAGTCCGGCCCGGTCTGCGCGCACAGGGCCTGCGCCTGCCAGCTGTCGTCGGCCGGGGTGATCGTCTCGAAGTGCATGCCCAG
Organism: Streptomyces sp. NPDC030820; assembly: GCF_055572075.1. Taxonomy (NCBI): domain Bacteria; kingdom Bacillati; phylum Actinomycetota; class Actinomycetes; order Kitasatosporales; family Streptomycetaceae; genus Streptomyces; species Streptomyces sp. NPDC030820. The sequence continues at coordinate 228,002 of NZ_JBVIEB010000003.1, read as the reverse complement.
GATCGTTCCGCGCGGCGAAAAACGTTCGATCAACGCCGGGTCAACGCCGTCGGCAGGGCCTCCGGCCGCCCCCGATGATGCTCCCCGGGACCGCACCGGCGCACGGCGGCGCGCGGGGCGCGGCGAAAAACCGGCGAACGCACCCGGCCGCCCAGGACGAGAGCGGGATCCCTCCGGCGCGTCGCGGCGCTGCGGCGGCGATTGTCAGTGGGGGGTGCCAGACTCGGCAGTGCAGAGGACGGGACCCCTTTCGAGGAGGGCGAAGATGCTCACCACCCGTTTCGTCAACGGCGCTCCGAACTGGATCGACATCGGCACCCCCGACATCGACGGCGCCGTCGCCTTCTACGGCGGTCTCTTCGGCTGGCAGTTCCAGTCGGCGGGGCCGGAGGCAGGAGGCTACGGCTTCTTCCAGCTGGGCGGCAGGACCGTCGCGGGCGGCATGCAGTCCGGCTCCGAACAGGGCCCGCCGGCCTGGACGGTGTACTTCCAGAGCGCCGACGCACAGGCCACCGCCAAGGCCGCCGAACAGGCGCACGGCAGCGTGCTGTTCCAGCCGATGGACGTCATGGGCGAGGGACACATGGCGGTCCTCGCCGACCAGGCGGGCGTGCCCTTCGGGATCTGGCAGCCGGGCCGGACCAAGGGCGTGGACGTGGCGAGCGAGCCGGGCTCCCTGTGCTGGGTCGAGCTGTACACCCCGGACATCGCGGCAGCCGCCGCCTTCTACCACCAGGTGATGGGCCTCGAAACCTCCGCCGTGCCCTTCCCGGGCGGGACGTACACGTGCGTCAATCCGGCCGACGGCGGCGAGGACGCGATGTTCGGCGGGCTCGTGCCCCTGGCCGACGACCCGTCCGAGGCCCAGGGCAGCCCGTACTGGCTGCCGTACTTCGAGGTGGAGGACACCGACGCGGTCGTGGAGAAGGTGCAGCAGCTCGGCGGAAAGGTGCGCATGCCGGCGACGACCCTGGAGGGCGTCGGCCGCATGGCCAAGTTCGCCGACCCGTATGGCGCCCGCTTCGCGGTGATCAAGAGTCAGGCGCCGCAGGGCTGAATCCGGTCGGCCGACCGGACCGGAGCCACACGCCCGGCGGCTGGTCCTCACGCGGCGGCTAGGCGGACGCCCGTCGTATCAGCGTGGTCGGGAGGATCACGCCGGCGGCGGGCACCCCGACCGCCGTGGTTCCGGCCCGGTCACGGCCGTCCGTCCCGTCGGGGGCATCCGTCCGGCCGCGGGCGTCCATCCGATCGCGTGCATCCATCCCATCACGGCCGTCCGTCCGATCGCGGGCATCCGTCCGATCACGGGCATCCGCCGCCCCATCACGGCCGTCCATCCGGCCGCGGGCATCCGCCCGATCACGGGCATCCGCCGCCCCATCACGGGCATCCGTCCAATCGCGCGCATCCATCTGGCCGCGGGCATCCGTCCGATCACGGGCATCCGCCGCCCCATCACGGCCGTCCGTCCGATCGCGGGCATCCATCCCATCACGGCCATCCGTCCGGCCGCGGGCATCCGCCCGGCCCCGGCCGTCCGTCCGGTCGCGGCCGTCGGAGAGACCGCGCAGCAGCAGGCGGGCCATCAGGCGGCCCATGCCCTCGATGTCCTGACGGACCGTCGTCAGCGGCGGGTCGGCCTCCTCGGCGATGGGCAGCATGTCGTCGAAGCCGATCACCGCCACGTCCTCGGGCACCCGCCGGCCGCTCGCGCGCAGCACGCGCAGGGCACCCAGCGCGGTCAGGTCGTTGGCGGCGAACACGGCGTCCACGTCCGGGCAGCGGTCGAGGAGTTCGCGCATGGCGCGTTCACCGCCGGCCGGGGTGAAGTCGCTCTCCACCACCAGCCGGGGATCGTCACCGCCCGGTACCTCGGCCATGACGTCCCGGTAGCCGTCGAGCCGGTCCACCGCCGACGTCTGGTCCAGGACGCCGGTGAGATGCGCGATGCGTTTGCGGCCGAGATCCACCAGATGCCGTACGGCCGCGCGTGCCCCGCCCCGGTTGTCGCAGTCGACGTACACCACGCGCGGGTCTCTCACCGGCGAGTGAGCGGGGCCGGAGGCGCGGCCGTCGTCACCCCAGCCGGGCCGTCCGCCGAACACGGTGGGCAGGCCGGCGTCGTGGATGAGGCCAGGCAACGGGTCGTCGAGGTGCAGGGAGAAGACGAGCGCGCCGTCGACATGGCTCCCGGAGAGATACCGGGCCACGCGCGCGTGATCGTCGCGGCCCTCGGTGAGCAGCAGGACCAACTGGTTGTCGTGCGCGGTCAGTTCCTGGCTGATGCCGCGCAGCTGCAGGGCGAAGAAGGGGTCGGCGAAGACCCGGGTCTCGGGCTCGGCGATGACGACCGCGACGGCGTCGTGCCGCTTGGTGACGAGGCTGCGCGCCGCCTGGTTGGGGACGTAACCCAGCTCAGCGACGGCCTGCCGGACGCGCTCGGCCAAGGGTTCGCGCACCCCGTCGCCGCCGTTGACCACCCGCGAGACGGTGGCCCGGGACACCCCGGCACGCGCGGCCACGGCCTCCAGCGTGGGACGCGACACTGCCTCGGTCACTTCGGGACTCCTCATCGGCGGTTGCGGGTCAGGATAACCGCGCGGTGGAGACCCGTCGGTGCCGCGAGGGGGCATCGACGGGTCCTCTCGACCGGGCGAGAATCCGGGGCGTCGCCCGGCGTGGGCACCGCGGCTCACTCCAGCAGGTCGACCGTCGCGCCCACGCCCCGGCGTTCCGCCTCCCGCCAGGCGAGCCAGGCGAGGGCGAGGTCCTGCCAGGGCAGCCCGACAGGGGCGTACACCGTGCGCTGCCGGAGCGAGGTGCGGCCGGGATGCGCGCCGCGCAGGACGTCTGTGAGGCTGGCGTCGGCGGTGGTCCGGGCGAGCCCGGTCGCGGCCAGCGCGCCCATACGCACGGCCAGTTCGATGTCGTCCACGACGAGGAGCGCGGCGTCCAGCAGGTCCGGGGCGAGTTCCCGCTTGCCGGGCTCGTCGGTACCGAGGCTCGTGAAGTGCTGTCCGGCACGGGTGTCCGCGAGGGCGAGCAGCGGGGCCCGGGACCAGGTCGCGAGCAGGACGGTGTCCGCCGCCCCGGCCACCGCGCCGGCCGAGTCCAGGACCCGTCCGCCGTGCCGGGCGGCGAACGCGGCGGCCCGGTCGGAGTCGGTGTCGTACACGACGAGTCGGCCGGGCGGGCGCTCGCTCGCCAGGCCGCGCAGCGTCAACTCGGCCTGTGCACCGGCTCCGATCACGCCGAGCACGTCGTGGTCGGCCGGGGCGAGCAGCGCGGTGCCGAGGGCGGCGGCCAGCCCGGTCCGCCAGGCCGTGACGGTCGCCGAGTCCAGCAGGGCGAGCAGTTCGCCGTCCGCGCCGCCGTGCAGGCAGATCACGCCGCGCAGGGCGGGCCGGGCACCGGGGAACTTGGCGTTGACCTTCACGGTGTAGGCCTCGACGCCGGGCAGCAGGCCGGGAATGAGCGCGGTGGCGGTGCCGGGGAACGGCAGGTCGGTACGGACCCGTTGGCCGGGTACGGCGGTGGCGCCGGCCGTGCGAAAGCCGTCACGGAGGGCGGCGAGGCAGGCCGCGGGCTCCAGCACGGCCTCCAGGTCACTTCGGGTCAGAACACGGGTCACCCCGCCATGATCCCCTGGACCATGGCGGGGAGGGCAGCGTGTGGCACCGAGTTCAGGACAGCGGCTCCCGTCGGGCCCGGCTCGGCTGGACGCGTTTGGGTTCGCCGGGCATCTTCGGGTACTCCGGCGGGTATGGCAGATCGCCCAGGCCGTGGTCCTGTTCGTCGCGGCGGGCCAGCTCCAGCAGGGCGTCCAGGGAGTAGGCATGGTCGTCCATGTCGGCGTGTACGTCGCCGAGTTCGGCGAAGCGGGCCGGCATGGTGGCGAGGTCGAAGTCGGCCGGGTGGGCCACGCCGACCTCCTCCCAGCGCAGGGGGGCCGAGACGGTGGCGTTCGGGCGGGGGCGTACGGAGTAGGCGGAGGCGATGGTGCGGTCCCGGGCCGTCTGGTTGTAGTCCAGGAAGATACGGCGGCCCCGCTCCTCCTTCCACCACTTGATCGTCACATGGTCGGGCATCCGGCGTTCCATCTCCCGGCCTACGGCGATCGCGGCGCGGCGCACCTGGGTGAAGGTCCAGCGCGGTTCGATCGGGACGAAGACATGCAGCCCCCGGCCGCCGGAGGTCTTCGGCCAGCCGCGCAGCCCGCCGAACTCGTCCAGGAAGGCGCGCAGTTCATGGGCGGCGCGGGCCGCGTCGTCGTAGTCGGTGCCGGGCTGCGGGTCGAGGTCGATGCGCAGTTCGTCGGGGCGGTCGACGTCCGTGGCCCGCACCGGCCAGGGGTGGAAGGTGAGCGTGCCGTACTGGGCGGCCCACACCACGGCGGCCTGTTCGGTGGGGCACATCTCGTCGGCGCTGCGGCCGCTGGGGAAGGTGATGTGGGCGGTCGGGATCCAGTCGGGCATGCCCTTCGGGGCTCGTTTCTGGAAGAACCACTCGCCGCCCACGCCGTCCGGGTAGCGCTCCAGCGTGGTGGGGCGGTTGCGCAGCGCGCGCAGGATGCCGGGGCCGACGGCGACGTAGTACTGCGCGAGGTCCAGCTTGGTGAAGCCCCGCTCCGGGAAGAAGACCTTGTCCGGGCTGGACAGCCGTACGGTGCGGCCGTCCACCTCCAGTTCCACCGCAGCACCCATGCGGCCACGGTAGGCGCACCCCGCACGGCTCGCATACCGGGCGGCACGGGACGTATGCGAGCAGAATCGGTTGCATGGATCTCCCCGTCATGCCACCAGTGAAGCCGATGCTCGCCAAGTCGGTGGCGAAGATCCCGCCGGGGATGCACTACGAGGCGAAATGGGACGGGTTCCGTTCGATCGTGTTCCGGGACGGGGCCGAGGTCGAGCTGGGCAGCCGTACCGGTAAGCCGTTGACCAGGTACTTTCCCGAGCTGGTGGCGGCACTGAAGGAGCGGGTGCCCGAGCGGTGCGTACTGGACGGGGAGATCGTGATCGCGCGGGAGGGCCATCTGGACTTCGACGCGCTGACCGAGCGGATCCATCCGGCCGACTCCCGGGTGCGGATGCTGGCGGAGAAGACACCGGCGTCCTTCGTCTCCTTCGACCTGCTCGCCCTGGACGACCACTCCCTGCTCGACGTCCCGCTGACCGACCGCAGGGCCCTGCTGGAACGGGCGCTCGCCGACGCGACACCGCCGGTCCATGTGGCACCCGCGACGACCGACATCGAGGTGGCGCGGCAGTGGTTCGAGCACTACGAGGGCGCCGGCCTCGACGGAGTGGTCGCGAAACCGCTCGATCTGCGCTACCGGCAGGACGAGCGGGTCATGTTCAAGGTCAAGCACGAACGGACGGCGGATGTCGTCGTGGCCGGGTACCGGTTCCACAAGAGCGGCCCGGTGGTGGGCTCGCTGCTGCTCGGCCTGTACGACGACCGGGGGCAGCTCCAGCACGTGGGGGTGTCGGCCGCCTTCGCCATGAGGAAGCGGGCCGAACTGGTGGAGGAGCTGGAGCCGCTGCGCATGGAGGACGTGGCCGGGCACCCGTGGGCGGCCTGGTCGGAGGAGGCCGCCCATGAGACGGCCCGGCTGCCGGGCGCGCCGAGCCGCTGGTCCGGCAAGAAGGACCTGTCCTGGGTGCCGCTGCGGCCGGAGCGGGTCGCCGAGGTGGCCTACGACCACATGGAGAACGGGCAGCGCTTCCGGCACACGGCCCGCTTCCGCCGGTGGCGCCCGGACCGCACACCGGAGAGCTGCACCTACGCCCAGCTGGAGGAGCCGGTGCGCTACGACCTCGCGGAGATCCTGGGCGAGAAGGACCGGAGCTGAGCCGGCGGACGGGGCCTGGCCGGGCAGGGCCGGCGAACTGGAGCCCTACGGCCGCATGAGGATCTTGATGGCGCCGTCCTGCTTGTGCTGGAACATGTCGTAGGCCTGCGGTGCCTCGTCGAGGGGCAGCCGGTGGGTGGCGAAGTCGTCGACGCCGAGCGGGTCCTCGTCGGTGAGGTAGGGCATGATCCGGTCGCTCCAGCGGCGGACGTTGGCCTGGCCCATGCGCAGCTGGATCTGCTTGTCGAACAGAGTCAGCATCGGCATCGGATCGGCCGTGCCGCCGTACACCCCGCTCAGCGAGATGGTGCCGCCGCGCCGTACCAGGTCGATCGCCATGTGGAGGGCGCCGAGCCGGTCGACGCTGAAGCGTTCCGCGAGGGGCGCGCTGATCTTGCGGGGCAGCAGCCCGGTGGCCGTCTGGGCGAGCTTGGCGGCGGCGCTGCCGTGGGCCTCGGTGCCGACGGCGTCGATCACGGCGTCCGGGCCCCGGCCGCCGGTCTCGTCGTGGATCGCGTGGACCAGCGCCTTCTCGTCGTCGAAGGCCCTCAGGTCGTAGGTCTCCACGCCGTCCCGGTCGGCGCGCGCGAGCCGTTCCGGCACCAGGTCGATGCCGAACACCCGCTCCGCGCCGCGTGCCTTGGCGATCCGGCAGGCCATGTCGCCGATCGGGCCGAGGCCGAGGACGGCGAGGGTGCCGCCGGGCGGGACGGCGGCGTACTCGACGGCCTGCCAGGCGGTGGGCAGGACGTCGGAGAGATAGACGAAACGGTCGTCCGGCGGGCCCTCGGGCACCTTTATCGGCCCGAACTGTGCCTGCGGGACGCGCAGATACTCGGCCTGGGCGCCGGGCACGGCGCCGTACAGGCGGGTGTAGCCGAACAGGGCGGCGCCCATTCCCTCGCCGGTCACCTGGGTGGTCTCGCACTGGGTCGGCAGCCCGGTCAGGCACATCCAGCAATTGCCGCAGGCGATCTGGAACGGCACCACGACCCGGTCTCCGGCCTTGAGGTCCGGCACTCCGGGGCCGACCTCCTCGACGATGCCCATCGGTTCGTGCCCGAGGATGTCGCCCGGTGTCATGAACGGGGTGAGCACCTCGTACAGGTGCAGGTCCGAGCCGCACAGTCCGGTGGACGTGATACGGATGACGGCGTCGGTGGGCTCTTCTATCCGCGGGTCGGGCACGTCCTCGACCCGGACGTCCCGCCGCCCCTGCCAGGTGACTGCCTTCATGGGTCCCGCTCCCTCGATCGCGTGGGCGTTTGGCGGTGGCGCCCGGGTACCCGCGCCCACCAGCGCCGAACCCCTCGCGAGGGAGCCCGAGCCGCCCACGGAACGCGCATGACCGTAAGCGTTCAGGTATGGCCAGCGATGACCCGATGAGCACACAATCGGACGCATGAACGGGGTGGCCATGACGGGCATGAGAGACAGAGCGCACATACGACGCGGGGCGCTGACGACGGCAGTGCTGGCGGTCTCCCTGACCGTCTCCCTCACGGCCGGCTGCACCCATCACGGCCGCAACGACGGCCGCGCCCCGCAGCACAGTCCGACATCCACGGCGCCGCCGACTGCGGCGCCGTCGGTCGCAGCGGCCGGCTCACCACTCGCCGTGAAGATCGACAACGTGCCCGCGGCCCGCCCGCAGACCGGGCTCGACGCGGCGGACGTGGTGTACGCCGAGCAGGTGGAGGGCGGTCTGAGCCGGCTGATGGCGATGTACGCGACCAGGCTTCCGAAGACCATCGGACCGGTGCGCAGCGCCCGTGAGTCCGATCTGGAGCTGCTGCGCCAGTTCCACCGGCCGACGCTCGCCTTCTCCGGCGCCCAGCACAAGCTGCTGCCGCTGATCGACAGGGCGCCGCTGCGGGCGGAGTCCCCCGACGAGGCTCCCGCCGCCTACTACCGGGGGACCGCCAAGGCCGCCCCGCACAACCTCTATCTGCACCCCGCCGAGCTGCTGCCGTCCGCCCCGGGCAGGGCCGCGCTGACGACCGGCTTCAGCTACGGCCCGGCCCCGTCCGGCGGCACCCCGACGGCCACGCGCACCGTCCGCTACCCGGCCGCCCGCTTCACCTTCACCTGGTCCGCCGAGCGGCACCGCTGGCTGGTGGCGATGGACGGCACGCCCACGGTGACGACGGACGGCGCGCGGGTGGCACCGGCGACGGTCGTCGTGCAGTACGTGAAGATCCGGAGCTCCCGCTACCACGACGTGCTCGGCAACCACACGCCGTACACCGTGACGGTCGGCTCGGGGAAGGCCCAGGTGCTGCGCGACGGCCGGTCCTTCGACGCCTCCTGGTCACGGCCGGCCGCGACGGACGGTACGACGTTCACGGCGGCGGACGGCGGCCGGATGAACTTCGCCACCGGCCAGGTGTGGGTGGTGTTCGCACCGGCGCCGTGAACGGCCGGACCGGACCGGTCAACGCCCGTACCGGCCCGGTCAGCCCCTCGCGGCCAGCGGTTCGGCCGGGTTGCGCAGACCCTCGGCCGCGTCCGCGACCCGGCGGATCAGGTCGAAGAACACGGTCTGTTCCTCGGCGGACAGCGGCGCCAGGAAGACCTGGTTCATCCGGGCGGTGCGCACGGTCAGCTTGCGGTGGACGCGCCGGCCCTCGTCGGTCAGACGGAGCAGGAAGCGCCGGCCGTCCTCCGGGTCGCGCGCCTTGGTCAGCAGCTCCCGGCGGCCGAGCCGGCTGATGACCTCGGCGATGGTCGACCGGTCCAGGCCCACCCGCTCGCCCACGGTCCGCTGATCGAGGCCCGGCTCGGCGACGAGCGCGTTCATGACCGCGAACTGCGGCGAGGTGATCTCCTCGGAGACCATCGTGTTCCACAGCAGGTAGTGCGCCTGCTGCAGCCGCCGGGCCAGGTGCCCGGGATGGGTGGTGAGGTCCACCGCGGCCATGTGCGCTCCCTGATCATTTCGTTGGTGCACTGAACAATACCCACCGATCAGACGGTCTGTCTCCCATGGCAACTGCGAATCTGCGTGTCTTGACGGACATCGCCTCCCGGTGGCAGCGTGTGGGACACCTCGCTGAAATACTCAGTGCGCTGATTAATGGCGGAGAGATGGGGCTTCACGGATGGACAAGGTGGTCGCCACGGCCCTTCAGGCAGTGGCCGATGTGCCGGACGGCGCGTCCCTCGCGGTCGGCGGGTTCGGGCTGAGCGGTGTGCCGAACATGCTGATCCAGGCGTTGTACGAGCGCGGGGTCGGCGGTCTTTCGGTCGTCTCCAACAACTGCGGAGCCATGGAGTCCGGTCTCGCGGTACTGCTGGCCGCCGGGCGGATCAGCCGGGTGACCGGCTCCTACATCGGCGGCAACAAGGAGTTCGCCCGCCAATACCTGGGCGGCGAGCTGGAGCTGGAGCTGATCCCGCAGGGCACGCTGGCCGAGCGGCTGCGCGCGGGCGGCGCCGGCATCCCCGCCTTCTACACCCCGGCCGGGGTCGGTACCCAGGTCGCCGAGGGCGGGCTGCCGTGGCGCTACGACGGCGAGGGCGGCGTCGCGCTGGCCTCGCCGCCGAAGGAGGTGCGGGAGTTCGACGGCACGGAGTACGTCCTGGAGCGCGCCATCCGCACCGACTTCGCGCTGGTCAGGGCCGCGAAGGGCGACCGGCACGGAAACCTGGTCTTCGCCAGGTCCTCCCGCAACTTCAACCCTCTCGCGGCCATGGCGGGGAAGGTCACGATCGCCGAGGTGGAGCAGCTGGTCGAGCCCGGGGAGATCGACCCGGACGCGGTGCACCTGCCGGGCGTCTTCGTGCAGCGGGTGGTGGCACTGACCCCGGAGCAGGCGGCGGACAAGCGGATCGAGCAGCGGACGGTGAGCAGCTGATGGCCTGGACACGCGAGGAGATCGCCGCCCGCGCGGCACGCGAGCTGTGCGACGGCCAGTACGTCAACCTCGGCATCGGCCTGCCGACGCTGATCCCGAACCACCTCCCCCCGGGCGTCGAGGTCGTCCTGGAGTCGGAGAACGGCATCCTGGGCACGGGCCCCTACCCGACCGAGGACCAGGTCGACCCGGATCTGATCAACGCGGGCAAGGAGACCGTGACGGTCCTGCCGGGCGCCTCCTTCTTCGACTCGGCGCTGTCCTTCGCGATGATCCGCGGCGGGCACATCGACGTGGCCGTGCTCGGCGCGATGCAGGTCTCCGCCGGCGGCGACCTGGCCAACTGGGCCGTGCCGGGCAAGCTGGTCACCGGGATCGGCGGCGCGATGGACCTGGTGCACGGCGCCCGTCAGGTGATCGTGGTGATGACCCACACCGCCAAGGACGGCTCCCCGAAGATCCTCAAGGAGTGCACGCTGCCGCTCACCGGCAAGGCCTGTGTGAACCGAGTCATCACCGATCTCGCGGTGTTGGACGTGACCGAGCAGGGCCTGGCACTGGTGGAGACCGCGCCCGGGGTGACCGCCCACGACGTCGTCGCCCGGACCGACGCCGAACTCACCATCACGGAGAACCTGCTGTGAACGCGCTCAACACGGTCTATCTCGTCGACGCCGTCCGCACCCCCATCGGCCGCTACAACGGCGCCCTGGCCGCCGTACGCCCGGACGACCTCGCCGCCCACGCCATCCGCGCACTCCTCGCCCGCACACCGGACCTGGACCCGGCCCGGATCGAGGACGTCTACCTCGGCAACGCCAACGGCGCCGGCGAGGAGAACCGGAACGTGGCCCGTATGGCCGCGCTGCTGGCGGGCCTGCCCACCTCCGTGCCCGGCGTGACCGTCAACCGGCTGTGCGCCTCCGGTCTGGAGGCGGTCGTCCAGGCGGCCCGCGCCATCGCCCTCGGCGACGCGCACATCGCCCTCGCGGGCGGCGTGGAGTCCATGACCCGCGCCCCCTACGTCCTGCCCAAGTCCGACCGCCCCTTCCCGGCCGGGCACGCCGAGCTGTACTCCACGACTCTCGGCTGGCGCATGGTCAACCCGAAGATGGACCCGCAGTGGGCCGTCCCGCTCGGCGAGAGCGCGGAGCTGATCGCCGACAGGCACAAGATCACCCGTGAGCAGCAGGACGAGTTCGCGCTGGCCTCCCACCGCAAGGCGGCCGCCGCCCAGCAACAGGGCCTGTTCGACGACGAGTTGGCGCCCGTCCCCGTCCCGCAGCGCAACGGCGGGCCGGTCTCCTTCGCCGCCGACGAATGCGTACGGCCGGACGCCTCCCTGGACGCGATGGCCAAGCTCAAGCCGTCCTTCCGCACGGACACCGGCACCGTGACCGCGGGCAACGCCTCCCCGCTGAACGACGGTGCCGCCGCCCTGCTCCTCACCGACGAGGAGGGCCTGAAGGCGACCGGGCGCGAACCGCTCGCCCGGATCTCCGCGACCGGGGTGTCCGCCATCGACCCGCACTACTTCGGGCTCGCCCCCGTCGAGGCCGTCAACCGTGCCCTCGCCAAGGCGGGCAAGGGATTTGACGATCTGTCGGTCCTGGAGCTGAACGAGGCCTTCGCCGCCCAGGTCCTCGGCTGCCTCGCCGAGTGGCCCGGGTTCGACCCGACGATCCTCAACCCCCAGGGCGGCGCCATCGCGCTCGGCCACCCCCTCGGCGCCTCCGGCGCCCGGCTCGCCGGCACCGTCGCCCACCAGCTCGCCCGCCGCGGCTCCGGCACCGGCGTGGCCACCCTCTGCATCGGCGTGGGCCAGGGCCTCGCCCTCGTCCTCGAACGCTGACCCTAGGACGTCCCATGACTCTCACCCAAGCCGACATCGACCTCGAAATCGCCACCGAGCACGCCGCGTACGAGAAGCGCGTCACCGACGGCGCCCCCGTCGAGCACCATCCGCGCCGCGACTACGCGCCCTACCGCTCCTCCGTGCTGCGCCACCCCAAGCAGCCCCTGGTCGCCATCGACACCGCCCAGGACCCGGAGCTGGTGGAGCTGCACTCCCCCGCCTTCGGGGAGCGCGACATCACCGGGATCGACAACGACCTCACCCGGCACCACCGGGGCGAGCCGATCGGTGAGCGGATCACCGTCTCCGGTCGGCTGCTGGACCGCGCCGGGCGCCCGGTGCGCGGCCAGCTCATCGAGATCTGGCAGGCCAACTCGGCCGGCCGCTACGCCCACCAGCGCGAACAGCACGACGCCCCGCTCGACCCGAACTTCACCGGATTCGGCCGCACCCTCACCGACGCCGAGGGCCGCTACCACTTCACCACCATCCAGCCCGGCCCCTACCCGTGGCGCAACCACGTCAACGCCTGGCGCCCCGCGCACATCCACTTCTCGGTGTTCGGCACGGCGTTCACCCAGCGGCTGGTGACGCAGATGTACTTCCCGAACGACCCGCTGTTCCCGTACGACCCGATCCTGCAGTCGGTGACGGACGACGCGGCCCGGCAGCGGCTGGTCGCCACCTACGACCACGGCCTGTCGGTGCCGGAGTTCTCGCTCGGCTACCACTGGGACATCGTGCTGGACGGCCCGGCCGCCACCTGGACCGAGGAAGGACGCTGACCGCCATGACGAAGATCGACACGAGCAGCCCGGAGCAGGTGCTGCCCATCCCGTCCCACACGGTCGGCCCCTTCTACGGTTACGCCCTGCCCTTCCGCGGCGGCGAGGAGATCGCCCCGCTCGGCCACCCGGACACGATCACCGTGCACGGGTACGTCCTCGACGGCGCGGGCGATCCGCTGCCGGACGCGCTCGTGGAGCTGTGGGGGCCGCGCCCCGACGGCACGGTGCCGCAGGTGGACGGCTCCATCCGGCGCGACCCGGCCACCGGCGGGTATCTGGGCCGCAACGGCGTGGAGTTCACCGGCTGGGGCCGCATCCAGACCGACGCGAACGGCCACTGGTACGCGCGCACGCTGCGTCCCGGCGCACGCGGGGGGAACGCGCCGTATCTGAGCGTCTGCGTCTTCGCGCGCGGCCTGCTCGTCCACCTGTTCACCCGCATCTACCTGCCGGGCGACCGGGCCGCACTGGCCGCCGATCCGCTGCTCGCCCGGGTGGGCGACCGGCGCGACACGCTGATCGCCGCCGAGGAGGGGACGGGCGCCTACCGTTTCGACATCCGCCTTCAGGGCGAAGGCGAGACGGTCTTCCTGGAGTTCCAGTGACATCTGCGTTCCCTCCGTACGCCGACACCGGCCTGCTCGCGCCCGAGTGGGCCCAGTCGGGCGCCGCGTCCGAGAGCGGTGACCACGCGTATCTGCGGGCGCTGCTGGACGCCGAGGCCGCGCTGACCCGGGCGCAGGCCGCGCTGGGCCTCGCCCCGGCCGAGGCCGCGACGGCGGTGACCGAGGCGGCCGTCCCGGACCGGTTCGACCTCCGCGACCTGGCCGCGCGGAGCCCGGCCGGGGGCAACCCGGTCATCCCCCTGGTCGCCGACCTGACCAGGGCGGTCGGCGAGGAGTACGGCCCCTACGTTCACCGGGGCGCCACCAGCCAGGACATCATGGACACCGCGACCATGCTGGTCGCCGTGCGCACCCTCGACCTGGTCCTGGCCGACCTCGGCCGCGCCGCACGGGCGCTGGCCGGACTCGCCGCCGAGCACCGGGACACGGTGATGCCGGGGCGGACGCTCACCCAGCACGCCGTACCGACCACGTTCGGGCTGAAGGCGGCCGGGTGGCGCGCGCTGGTCCTGGACGCGCGCGACCACGTCACCCGGGTACGGGACTCGCTCCCCGCCCAACTCGGCGGCGCCGCCGGAACCCTGGCGGCCTTGCAGGCGTACGGCGTCCAGGACGCCACCGCGCTGACGGCGGCCTACGCCCGTGAAGTCGGCCTTGCCGCACCGGCGTTGCCCTGGCACACGCTGCGCACCCCGATCGCCGACCTGGCGGGGTGCCTGGCCTTCACGGCGGGGGCGCTGGGCAAGCTCGCCGTGGATGTGCTGACACTGTCGCGCACCGAGATCGGGGAGGTGAGCGAGGGCAGCGGGGGCGGCTCGTCGGCCATGCCGCACAAGGCGAACCCGGTCCGCTCCACGCTCCTCCTGGCCACCGCCCGGCGTGCCCCGCAGCTCGCGGCCACGCTGTACGGCTCCGTCGCCGCCGAGGACGAGCGGCCGGCCGGCGCCTGGCACGCCGAGTGGGAGCCGCTGCGCGACCTGCTCCGGCTGGTGGGCGGCGCGGCCGCCCACGCGGCCGAGCTGGCCGGGGGCCTGCGTGTGCACCCCACCGCGATGCACCGGAACCTCGGCCTCACCCGGGGCCTGATCGTGTCCGAGCGGCTGTCCGCCGCCCTCAGCCCCGTCCTCGGTCGTGCGCGCGCCAAGGAGCTGCTGACCGAACTGGCCCGCCGCGCGCACGCCGAGGACCGCCCGCTGCACGATCTCCTGGCGGAGCAGGCGGAGTTGAAGGACATCGACCTGGACGACCTCTGCACCCCCGCCCGCTACACCGGCTTCGCCGGGACCCTCACCGACCGTGCCCTGGAGCGACGTTGACCGAGAAACTCCTCAACCACCTGGCAGAAGGCTCCGCGTCGGCGCCCCCGCTGCTGCTCGGGCCGTCGCTCGGCACCTCGTACGCCCTGTGGGACGCGGTCGCTCCCGAACTGTCGGCGGCCCACCGCGTGGTGCGCTGGGACCTGCCCGGCCACGGCGGGTCGGCGCCGGAGCTGATCGGGCCGGGCGCGACCGTCGGCGACCTCGCCGCGCTGGTGCTGGCCCTCGCCGACGCGCTCGGCCTCGACCGGTTCGCCTACGCGGGCGTCTCCCTAGGCGGCGCCGTCGGCCTCCACTTGGCCGTGCACCACCCCGACCGGCTGACCTCCCTGGCGGTCATCTGTTCCTCCGCCCACTTCGGCGGCGAGAGGCCCTGGCGGGAACGGGCGGAACGGGTACGCCGCGAGGGCATGGAGTGGCTGGTGGAGAGTGCCGACGCACGCTGGTTCACCCCCGGCTTCACCGTGCCGAAGCTGGTCCAGGACCACCGGGAGGCCGCTCCGGAGGCGTACGCCGCCTGCTGCGACGCGCTCGCCGCGTTCGACCTGCGCGACCGGCTCGGCGAGATCGCCGTACCGACGCTGCTGGTGGCGGGCAAGCAGGATCCCGCGACGCCGCCCGCGCACCTGCGGGAGATCGCCGACGCGGTGCCCGGCTCGACGCTGGTGGAGCTGCCCGACGCCTCCCATCTGGCGCCCGCACAGGTTCCGCGGGCCGTGCTGGCCGCGCTGCGCACCCAGCTCGACGGGCCGCCGGCGAGCGGGACGGCGGTACGCAGGGAGGTGCTGGGCGACACGCACGTGGACCGTGCGCAGGCCCGGCAGACCCCGTTCACCGCCCGGTTCCAGGACTTCATCTCCCGCTACGCCTGGGGCGAGATCTGGACCGATCCGACGCTGTCCCGGCGCGAGCGCAGCATGATCACGCTGACCGCGCTGGTCGCCCACGGCCACTACGACGAGCTGGCGATGCACGTCCGTGCGGCGCGCCGCAACGGGCTGACGCCTCAGGAGATCGGCGCGGTGCTGCTGCAGACCGCCGTCTACTGCGGGGTGCCGGCCGCGAACTCCGCGTTCGCGGCCGCCCAGCGGGTCCTGGCCGAGGAGGAGTGGGACCCAGAGGGCTGAGGGTGACCCTGCCGGTCGTAGCTTCAACAGCACCCCCTCGCGACGCCCGGCCGTGCCTAGGGTGGAAGCATGTCCACCATTCTGATCACCGGCGCCACCTCCGGGCTCGGCCGCTACGTGGCCTTCGAACTGGTCCGCTCCGGCCATGTCGTCCTCGCCCACGGCCGGGACCGGGACCGCACCGAGCGGCTGGTCGCGGAGCTGCGCACCGAGGGCGAGGCCGAGGGCTTCGTCGCCGACCTGGCCCGCCTCGCCGAGGTCCGCGAGCTGGGCGCCCGGGTCGCACAGGCACGTCCCGACCTCGATGTGCTGATCAACAACGCGGGGGTGGGCGGCGGCACGCCCGGCTCCGGGCGGGAGCTGAGCGCCGACGGGCACGAGCTGCGGCTCGCCGTGAACTATCTCGCGCCCGTCGTCCTCACCCGGTCCCTGCTGCCGGTCCTGCGGAACAACGCGCCGGCCCGGATCGTGAACGTCGGCTCGGCCGGCCAGGAGCCCCTCGACGTCACCGACCCGGAACTCAGCCGCGGCTACAGCGGGATGTCGGCGTACTGCCGCAGCAAGTTCGCCCTCGCCGCGCACACCTTCACGCTCGCGGAGGAACTCGGGGACAGCGGGGTGTCGGTGAACGTCCTGCACCCCGCCACCTTCATGGACACGGCGATGGTCCGCGAGAGCGCCATCGCCCCGTGGAACTCGGTCGCCGACGGTGCACCGGGTGTCCTGGCCCTGGCCACCGAGGAGTTGGGCAGCGGCGGCTACTTCGACGGCACCCGGCGGGCCCGGGCGCACGAGGAGACGTACGACCCGGAGGTACGCAAGCGTCTGGCGGCGGTCACGGAGCAGTTGCTCACGGTGTGAGGTCCGCCGCGGGGCGCTAGCGCAACCCCCGTCCCGTCTCCAGCACCTCCCTCGCCTGGGCCGCCAGCCCCTCCGCACCGCAGGCCCGGGCGAGGTCCAGGCCCCGGCCCAGTTCCGCGACGGAGCGGGCGGCGATGCCGTACTCGACGCGGGCCGCCGCGTGTTCGTACTGGCAGGGGGAGGCCTCCAGGTAGGTGACGGCCTGGGCGGCGAGCTGGACCGCGCGTCCACCGGTCTCCAGGGCGGCGGCGCAGCGCAGGGCCTCGCCGATGGCGGTGTCCGTGCCGAAGCGTTCGGCCTGCCGGCGGGCGTCGGCGGCGAGCTGTGCGGCACGCTCCGGGTTCCGGTCGGCGAGGGCCTTGGCGAGGTCGATCGACCAGGGCGAGAGGACCGGGTTGTGACCACCGCGCGAGGCGGCCGTCTTCTCGGCGGCCTCCAGCTCGTGGATGCCCTCCTCGGTGCGGCCGACGGCGAGCAGCAGCCGGCCGCGTACGCAGCGGATGTCGGGCAGCACGATCGTGGAGGGATAGGGCGGCGCGAAGCCGTACTGCTCGGCGATCGACCAGGCCTCGTCGACGCGGCCGCGGGCCAGCAGGGTGTCGACCAGCCCACAGGTCGCCGACCAGTACAGCGGCAGGCGGCGGCCGACGCGTTCGGCGAGGAACAGGGCCTCGCGCAGGGTGGCCTCGGCGTCGCGCAGCCGGCCCTGCCTGCGGTAGGCGAGCCCGAGGAAGGCGTTGGCGAGGGAGAGGTGGCCGCCGCGCCAGCCGGCACCGGTGTAGACGCGCAGGGCCTCGGCGAAGAGGCTCTCGGCGCGGTCGAGCCGGTCGGTGTAGGCGTACGCGCTGCCGAGCATCATCAGCAGCTCGATGCCCCACTCGGGGTCGGTCCAGCCGAGGCCGGGGGCGAGCCGGCCGTTGACGAGGGCGCGGTCGCACAGTTGGAGCACCTCGTCGGCGCTCTCGCCGTGGGTCATGGCGTCGAAGCCGCGCAGGATGAGCAGGGCGCGTTCGGCGTTGTCGCGGCCGGTGCAGGTGCTCGCGAGTTCCGCGAGGCGCCGGGAGCGGGCCGAGGAGACGGTCTCGCCGTGGATGCCCTCCCACATGAACTGCACGGCCTGCAGCCGCATCCGCACGGGGCCGGGTTCGTGCCGCGCGGCCTCGGCCTCGACCGTGCGGACGGCCTCCTCCAGCTGGTCGTTGTGGATCAGCGCCTGGGAGAGCCGGACCACCGCGTCGACCCGCCGCTCGCCGTCGAGGCCGGGCAGACCGAGGGCGAACTGGAGGTGGTCGATGGTGACGGAGGGTGCCGTGAGCAGGCTGGCGCAGCCCAGTTCGTACAGGACGTGGGCGTGAACCTCGGGGAGCGGCGGCTCCTGCAGGGCTCGTTCGAGGCAGGTGCGGGCCGCGTCGGGCGCGCCGACGGCGAGGTGTTCGCGGGCGGCCTCGCGCAGCTGCTCGACGAGTTCCTCGTCGCCGTCCGGGTGCACCTTCAGCAGGTGCCGGGCGGCCTGGGAGGCGCCGCGTCCCAGCTCGGTGATGATCTGGGCGGCGACGCCGTGCATGGCGGTGCACACCCCGGACGGGATGGAGTTGTAGACGGCGCTGGCGATGAGCGGGTGGACGAACTCCAGCTCGCCCTCCTCGCGTTCGGTGCCGGCCACGGGCTCGGGTTCGGTGAGGATGCGGGCGGTGCAGAGCAGTTCGGCACAGTGCCGGGCGATGGCCTCGTCCATGGTGGCGAGGCGGGCGACCAGGTCGACGGTGATGCCGGTGCCGAGGATGGCGGCCGCCCAGGCGAACCGGGTGGCCTCCAGGCCGAGCCCCTTGAGCCGGTCGACCAGTCCGCCGCCGCGGGCGGCGCGGTTGAGGGCACGCAGTTCACCGGCCCGGGCCTCGACCGGCTGCAGTTCGCTGTCCTGCACCTTGGCGAGGAGTTCGGTGGTCTCGTAGGGGTTGCCGGCGGTGACGGCCCAGACCTCGCGGCAGAACGCGTCGTCCGCGTGGCGGCCGAGGGTGGCACGGGTGAGCCCCGCCGCCGCGTCGGGCGTGAGGGCGCTGAGGTTGTTGACGGGGCGGCCCGCGGCGGCGGCCACCGCGTCGAGGTGGCGGGCGCTGTCGCCGCTGACCTCGCCGGGGCGGCGGGCGACCACGACGAGGACGGAGAGGTCGTCGAGGCGCTCGGCGAACGCGGCGAGCCAGCGCAGGGTCTCCTGGTCGGCCCAGTGCGCGTCGTCGATCAGCAGCACCAGCGGCCACTCGCGGCGGGCGAGCCGGCGCACCGCGGCGACGAGTCCGTCGCACACGTACTGCGGGTCGGCGCTGCCCTCCTGCGGGTCCGTTATGCCGAGGGCGGGTCCGGCGATGTCGTACCAGTCGCCGAGGTACTCGCGGGCCTCCTCGGGCAGTAACGACAGCAGGGCGGGCTGGAGCAGCTGCCGTACCACGTTGAACGGGACGGACTTCAGGGTCTCCGCGCCGCGCGCGGACCACACGGCGCAGCCGCGGCGTTCGGCGATGCGGCGCGTCTCGGCCAGCAGCGCGGTCTTGCCGAATCCCGCCTCGCCGCGGAAGACCAGCAGACTGCCCGCGGACGACTGGTCGGCGCACAGGAGGTCGAGTGCCTGTGCGACGGTGGCGATCTCCGCGTCCCGCTCCCACAGGGAAGCCGAGGCGGCCGTCGGCGGCCGTCCCTCCGTCATCCCGTTACCTCCCCAGGTCGCCCGAATGACGTACAGGCCCTGAGCGTAGCCCTCCGGTGGGGCGTGTGGCGGCCGGTCGGGGCAGCAGTTGCCCCGGCGGGTGAAAGTGGACGCGGGCAGGCGACGCACGCCCGGTCCGAACGGCCGGTCGGCAGCGGACGGGGCGTCAACCATGCCCGGCACGAAACGGTTTCCGGGGTCCGCGCGGCGGGGTGGCCGGGCTGTACGAGGCGTGGCAGTCGTTCACGGTGGTGCCGGGGTTGCTTTCGGGGACGGGGCCTGGCGGCGCTGACAGCCACGCTGATGAGCGGACACCAACTGGCCGCGCGGGGCTGTCTCCAGGTCTCCTGCACCTGCTGTTGTTCGCGGTGCCGGCCAACGCCGGTTTCGCGGAGCGGGGCTGCGGCCTGCGCGGCGCATCCGCCGAGTTGGCGGCCTCGCGCGGGCAGGCGGCCGTCCACGGCCTGTCGGGAACGGATCCGCGCGGTACGGGCG
The DNA here is from genome assembly GCF_055572075.1 of Streptomyces sp. NPDC030820. NCBI lineage: Bacteria > Bacillati > Actinomycetota > Actinomycetes > Kitasatosporales > Streptomycetaceae > Streptomyces > Streptomyces sp. NPDC030820. The sequence goes on along the minus strand of NZ_JBVIEB010000003.1, from coordinate 208,519 downwards.
CCCGGCATCCGAGCGTGCGAAAGTCAGTGACCGGCAGTCGGAACAGTGCAGTGGGAAAAATCCCGGCGGCGAAATGTCTGGTCTGGTCGATTGGCGCCGGATCCTCTCATCACACTTTCACTGTCGCCTCATACGGTGGGGTCATGACGCAGGTGACTCCTCCCGGGTGGTACCCCGACCCCGGGCAGACGAACGACGGTCCGCCCACCGAGCGCTGGTGGGACGGCAAGGCCTGGACGGACCAGACCCGCCCCGCCGGGACGGCCGCCACGTGGGGTCCCCCGACGCAGCCGCCGCCGTTCGGCGGCCCGCACCCGGCCGCTCCCGCGGCTCCCCCCGCCTACGGCGCTCAGGCCGGGTATCCGGCGTATCCGATCTACCCCGCCCCGCCGCCGGCCGGGCCCCGGCGGGGTGTGCGCACGGGTATAGCCGTCGCGGTGGCGACCGCGGTCCTGGCGAGCATCGCCGTCGGCGTGTGGGCCCTCACCAAGGACCCCGGCGGCGGCTCCGACCAGGCCGGGTCTCGGCAGGGCGCAGCGGGCGGGCAGAACGGCGGGCCGGGCGGCGGCTTCGGCGGCCAGGGTGGGTCCGGGGGCTCGGGGGGCTCCGGCGGTCCCGGCGGGGCCTCGCCGTCGCCGGGCCAGTCCGGGGCGCCCAAGGTCAAGGGCGGCGGCACGGTGCCGGACCCGGTCAACGGCATCAGCCTGCCGGTGCCCGAGGGCTGGACCGGGCAGACGATCAGCGTCGGTGCGCAGGTGACCTCCGACGACTCCTACAAGTGCCCGGGCAACTCCGCCCAGACCTGCACCTCGGGCGGCGCCTACTCGGCCCCGGCCCAGGCGCTGGGCATCAAGGGCGACACGGCCGAGAAGGTCGCCGAGGCGGACATCGCGGCCAACGCCAAGGAGTCCTACGGCGGCACCACGTACGGCAGCATCACCTCGCACCAGGTGCTGGGCTCCGGGGCGGTGACGGTGGCCGGGCAGAAGGGCTACATGGTGCGCTGGAAGGCGGTCACCAGCAAGGGCGCCGACGGCTATGTGGAGTCGGTCGCCTTCCCCTCGCCCGACGACGCCAAGCAGATCGTGGTGGTGCGCTTCGGCATCGACGTCGGGCAGAAGACGTCGGTCATCGACGACATCCTCAAGGGGATCAAGGTGTCGTCCGGCGGCGGGAACGGCCAGGACGTCTGACCGACGGCGGCCGGGACATGATGCGGCCGGGTGGGGCTCCCCTCCGCTCAAGAGGAGCCCCACCCGGCCGGGGGGTTCGCGCCGCCCCCGTCCCCACGGTGCGGCGCGGTCAGGTCACCGTTCAGTCATCCCGCGAACGGCGGCCTGGGTCTCAGGTCGGTTCCTGCGTCAGTCCGAGCGCGGGCAGCACGGTGGCCTCCACGAACCGGACGAGATAGTCGCTGTCGGCGTACTGGCCGCTGAGCACCGGCCGGACGCGCAGGACGCCGAACATCATGGCGGGGATGTACTCCAGCGCGGGGTTGTCCGCCCGCACCTCGCCCCGGGCCACGCCGCGGGCGAGCATCTCCTGCAGCGCGGCGATCTCGGGATACACCAACGCCTCGCGGAGCGCCTGGGCCAGTTCATGGTCCGCCGTCACCGCGTGCCCGAGCGCCTGCAGCAGCTTCGTGTCCTTGCCGGACCAGTCCCCGGCGGCCCGCGCCGCCTGGCGCAGGTCCTCGGCGAGCGATCCGGTGTCGATGCCGGTGAACCGCACCTGGCGGTTGGCGCGCAGCGCGGCCGCGACGAACTGGGGCTTGGTCTTCCACTGCCGGTAGAGCGTGGACTTGCTGCACCGGGTGCTGGCGGCGATGCCCTCCATGGTGACGGACTCGTAACCGCATTCGCGGATCTGGTCCAGCACGGCGTCGAAGAACTCCCGCTCACGCTCGGCCGTGATCTTGGAGCGGCGCGAGGCGACGACCGTCTCCGGTCCCTCCGCGGCCTGCGACGTCATGCGGTGTTTCCCCTCACTCGTGTGCTGCGGTCATTCCTGCACGGCCCGCTGAAGCATCGCTCAAGCCGGGCTCCCGACGCTGTCTCCAGTGTGTCGCACATCAACCGATACGCAAGTGTACCGGTACTCAGCCGTATCGGTACACTGACGTATCGGTACGATGACGTATCGATGAGCTCCGCCCCCCGGGGACGGTGCTCGTCCGCACCACCACACGCACCACCGTCAGCGAAGGGGCCGGGGGATGAATGCCCGAACCGAGCCTGCAGAGGCAGAAGCGGAGCCGCCGGACGCGACCGCGCACCCGGCACTCATACGTGAGCTGCTACTGGTCGCGGGGCTCTTCCTCGTCTACAAGCTCGGCCGGCAACTGGCCACCGGACACACCGGCACCGCCTTGCACAACGCCCGCCGCGTGTGGGACCTGGAGCGGGCGCTGCATCTCCCCCACGAGAACGCCGTGCAGTCCGCACTGCTGCACGGCGACACCCTCGTCCACCTGGCGAACACCTACTACGCCACCGTCCACTTCCCGGCGACGCTGGCCTTCCTGGTCTGGCTGTACCTGAGGCGGCCCGCGCACTACGTGTGGGCCCGCCGGATCCTCGCCGTCGTCACCACGGCCGCACTGGTGCTTCCGTTCACGTTCCCGCTGGCCCCGCCGCGGATGCTGACCGGCACCGGCCTGGTGGACACCGCCCGCCGCTACGGCCCGTCGGTGTACGGCCCGCCGTCCAGCGACCATCTGTCCAACCAGTTCGCGGCGATGCCGTCGCTGCACTTCGGCTGGGCGCTGATGGTGGCGATCGGCCTGATCGTGGCCACCCGGTCCCGGTGGCGCCCGCTGTGGCTGCTGCACCCGCTGATCACCCTGCTGGTGATCGTGGGCACGGCGAACCACTACTGGCTCGACGCGATCGTCGCGACGGCCATGCTGGGCCTCGCCCTCGCCGTGATCCGTCCGCCGCACCGAACGGCCGGCCCGGCGGGACGCGGCGCCGGCCGGCTCACCCCGCGCGAGCCCGTCCTGGTGGGAGCGGCCCGATGAGCGCCGCCGCCCTGATCTCCGTCGCCCTCTCCCTCGTCTCCGCGATCGCCTACGCGCTGGCCGCCGTCGCCCAGGAACGCCTCGCCTCCCGCACCACGGCCACCGGCCTGCTGCGGCTGCTCGGCACCGGCGCCTGGTGGTCGGCGGTCGGGCTGAACGCGGCGGCCGCCCTGCTGCATGTCGTCGCCCTCAAATACGGCCCGCTCACCCTCGTCCAGCCGCTGGGCGCGCTCACCCTGGTCGCGGCCGTACCGCTCGGCGCGCGGGCGGCCGGGCGCCGGGTCAGCCCGGTGGAGTGGCGCGGTACGGCGCTGACGCTGCTCGGGCTCGCCGCACTGCTCGTCACCGCCTCCGGTCCGGCGCCCGCGCGGGTGCTGTCGCTGACCGAGGCGCTGGCGGTCGCGGGTACGACCGCCGCCGCGATCGGCATGCTGTCCTGGCCCGGCGCCCGGCCCGGCCTCAGACACGCGACGGCGTCCGGCTTCGCCTCCGGTGTCGCCTCGGCGCTGACCCAGACGGTCACCGTGGCGGCCACGGACCGCACGGGCCCGGGTCTGGGCACCGAGGTCGTCGTGGTCGCCGTGCTCGTCGCCGCGTTCGCCGTCGGCGGGCTGCTGCTGTCGCAGACCGCCTACCGCGGCGGCCTCGGCGCACCGCTGGCCGTGGTGACCCTCGCCAACCCGGTGGCCGCCGCGGTCATCGGTCTCACCCTGCTCGGTCAGGGCCTCCAGGGCGGCCCGGCCGGCGTCCTGCTGGCCCTCGCCGGAGCGGGCCTGGCGTCCTGGGGCGTCATCCTGCTCACCCGGGTCACGCCCGAGCCGGTGCCCGAGGACGACGACCACCCCGTGGCCGCGGTACTGGCTCTGCAGCCGGGCACCGCGACCGCCGAACCGGTCCTGATTCCGCGGCAGCCGGAACAGCCCGGACACCTCACGGCGCTGTGACTCTGACTCCGCCGCGGGTGGACCGGATCACTCCGGATGGGCCACGGCCTCCTTCTGCAGCTGCACCGCCGCCAGCAGGCTCAGCCTCGGCTCCGCCTGGCGCAGTGCCTTCAGCGCCGCGACCGAGGCGATGTCCCCGGCGAAGCCGACAGCGGCCAGCCGGGAGCGGACCCAACGGGCGCGCACCTGGGACTCGGTGGCGGCCGCGGTGGCCTCGACGAGCGCGGCGGCGCGTGCCAGACCCGGGCGCTCCTCCGGCGACGCCTCGGCCAGCGCCCGGCGCAGGGCGACCGCGACCATGTCCGCGTCCCGGATGACCGGCACGACGTCGTGCTTCTTACTGAATCCTGCGAGAGCTGTCATGTGGATCATCGTGGCCGCCATGCCCTCCGCCCGGCACCACACTTGAGGAATCCCAGAGGATCGGCCCTCATGCCGAGTGCGAGCCGTCCCCGTGTGCCGCCCGGTGTCGCGCTTGACTTCGAGAGCACTTGAACTCATAGCGTTCCAGGCATGAGCACTGCACAGCACAAGATCGGATCGGGTTTCGGCGCCACCAGCACCGCCGACGAAGTCCTGCGGGGCATCGACCTGACCGGAAAGCTCGCCCTCGTCACCGGCGGTTACTCGGGCATCGGCCTGGAGACCACCCGCTCGCTCGTGAAGGCCGGCGCCCACGTGGTCGTGCCCGCCCGCCGCCCGGCCACCGCCGAGCAGGCGGTGGCCGACATCCCCGGCGTCGAACTGGACGAGCTGGACCTCGGCGACCTGGAGAGCGTGCGCGGTTTCTCCGAGCGGTTCCTCGCCTCCGGACGGACCATCGACATCGTGATCGACAGCGCCGGGATCATGGCGTGCCCGGAGACCAGGGTGGGGCCGGGCTGGGAGGCCCAGTTCGCCACCAACCACCTCGGGCACTTCGCCCTCGTCAACCGTCTGTGGCCCGCGATCGCACCGGGTGGTGCCCGGGTCGTCTCCGTCTCCTCCCGCGGCCACCACTTCTCCGGCATCCGCTGGGACGACGTCCACTGGCGGCGGGGCTACGACAAGTGGGAGGCATACGGCCAGGCCAAGACCGCCAACGTCCTGTTCGCCGTCCAGCTCGACAAGCTCGGCCGTGACGCCGGCGTCCGCGCCTTCGCCCTGCACCCCGGCGGCATCATCACCCCGCTCCAACGGCACCTGCCCAAGGAGGAGATGATCGAGCGCGGCTGGATCGACGAGGACGGCAACGTGCTCAACCCCGAGGGCTTCAAGACCCCGCAGCAGGGTGCGGCCACCCAGGTGTGGGCGGCGACCTCGCCGCAGCTGGACGGGCTCGGTGGCGTCTATCTGGAGGACTGCGACATCGCCGAGCTCGCGCCGGAGGGCGAGGAGCGCACCGGCGTCAAGGACTGGGCGATCGACCCGGAGCAGGCGGCTCGGCTGTGGGAACTGTCGGCGGAGCTGACGGGCGTCGACGCGTTCTCCGCCTAGGCGTACGTGCTGTCCTGGGCGAGCGCTGTCCTGGGCGCACGGCGCCGTGCGCGAACGGCGTCGTGAGCGAGCGGCACCGTGCGCGAACGGCGTCCTGAGCGAACGGCACCGTGCACGAGCGGCGTCCTGGACGAGCGGCACCGTACGCGAACGGCGTCCTGGACGAGCGGCACCGTGCACGAGCGGCGTCCTGGACGAGCGGCACCGTACGCGAGCAGCGTCCTGGACGAGCGGCACCGTACGCGAGCAGCGTCCTGAGCGAACGGCGTCCTGAGCGAACGGCGTCCTGAGCGAACGGCACCGTACACGAGCGGTGCCGGTCAGCGCCGGACGGTGGCCCGGCCACGGCGCACAGCGGCGGCCGGTGCACACGCATTCCGCGCGCACCGGCCGCCGTCGCCGTGCTCCTCGTGCCTTCTTCTCCCCCGTCGGGGCCTGTTCAGTTCCAGCCCCGCGAGTCCTGCTTGAGCGCGGTGTCGACGGTCAGGGCCGTCGCCACCACGAGGCTCAGCAGCGGCTCGGGCAGCTGGTAGTGGATCTGCAGGACGTAGTTGTCCGCGGTCGTGAAGAGCGTCTTGGCGAGGCCCTCCCAGGTCTTGGTGATCCGGGCGACCTCGTTGTCCGCGTGGTCGACGATCGCGAAGTTCCACGCCCGCCAGTTCTCCGCCTTGATCGCGCCGACCTGCTGGCCGTTCGCGTTCATCGCGAAGTTGATCTTCCCGATCATGTTCTGCTGGACGATCTCGCCGACGGGCGAGCCGTCCGGGCGCGTCACGATCACCCGGGACTTGAAGATCTTCGCGGGCCGGGTCAGCAGCAGCTGCGGCTGGCCGTAGGCGTCGCGGATCTCCAGCTTGTGGGTCAGGAACTGGTCCCAGTTGGAAATGAAGCGGAAGATCTTCCGCAGTACGCCCTGCCCGACCTCGGTGACCGAGCCGATGTCCCGGCCGTTCTGATCCATGACCTTGTACTCGTTGGTCACCTCGATCAGCTTGGCCTTCTGGTTCACCACCAGGACCGGCTCGGTGAAGAGGGTGCCGCCGCCGGGGCCGCCGGCCGCGACCCCGGCCTGCTGCTGCACCTGGCGCTGCACCTTGGAGTCGACGGCCTGCGCCTGCGGGGCGCCGTACTGCTGCGGAACGGCCTGCTGTTGGGGAGCGGCCTGCTGCTGCGGAACCTGACCGGCGGGCTGCCCCGCCGGGTTGGTGTGCTGGGTCCACTGCGCGCCGTCCCAGTAGCGGAGCGTCTGGGGCGCTCCGTGCGGATCCGGGTACCAGCCTGCCGGAGTGTTCGATTGCGTGGTCACCGGGGCACACTACCCTGATGTGACCGGTACCTGACCAGTCCGCACGGAGCGGTCTTCATCGCCCGTTCACTCCGCGGCGATCGCCGGGTCGCTGACGCCGGGGTGGCCGTTCTCGACATGGCCGGCGAAGCCGCGCAGGAAGGCCGGGTCGGCGTCACAGGTGACCGTCACGTCGTACCAGCGCTTGCTCGCCGTGAGGTCCACGGTGTGCTTGACGGTCGCGCCCGGCCGTACGGTCACCGTCGCCGGGGCGCCGCCGTAGCCGCTCACGACCTTCAGCTTCACCGTGCCGGAACCCTTGTTGGTGAAGGTGAGTTCCAGGTCGTCGCCCACGTGCCGCGCGGTCGCCTCCGGTCCCGCGGTCTTGCCCTTGCCCTTGAAGACGCGCAGGAAGCCGTTGGGGCCGTGCACGGCGAGGTCGTGCAGACCGCCGGAGTAGGCCGAGTTCCAGGTGTCGGTCAGGGACTTGCCGGCCGCGGTCGTGTAGGTCCAGGGGCCGTCGGTGCGGTTGCCGGAGGTCACCAGGAAGGCGGCGCCCGCGTGCACCCCCGAGGCGAACGTGAGCGTGAAGGTGCCGGCCGCGGTGTCCGCGGAACCGTCCACCACCGGGGCGTACTTCAGCGGACGGGTGGGCCGGCTGCCGCGCTCCTGCTTGGGCAGGGCGGGGTGGGCGGGCGGCTTGGGCACGTAGTCGGGGTGCCGGTTGTGGTCCGGCGGCTCGTACCCGGCCGTGGAGGGCAGCGTGACCGACTTGGTGTCCTTGCGGGAGAAGTCGAAGGCGGCCGTCAGGTCGCCGACGACGGCGCGGCGCCAGGGGGAGATGTTCGGCTCCTGCACGCCGAAGCGGCGCTCGATGAACCGGATGATCGAGGTGTGGTCGAAGGTCTCGGAGCAGACGTAACCGCCCTTGCTCCACGGGGAGACGACCAGCATCGGCACCCGCTGGCCGAGCCCGTAGGGGCCGGCGACATGGCTCGCGTCGCCCTTGTACAGGTCGGGGGTGGCGTCCACGGTCGACTTGCCCTGGGCGCCGGAGGCCGGCGGGTACGGCGGGATGACGTGGTCGAAGAAGCCGTCGTTCTCGTCGTAGGTGATGAACAGCGCCGTCCTGCCCCAGACTTCGGGGTTGGAGGTGAGCGCGTCCAGGACCTGGGAGACGTACCAGGCGCCGTAGTTGGCGGGCCAGTTGGGGTGCTCGGTGAAGGCCTCGGGGGCGACGATCCAGGAGACCTGCGGCAGCTTGCCGGCCTTGACGTCGGCCTTCAGCTGGTCGAAGAAGCCCTCGCCCTTGCGGGCGTCGGTGCCGGTGCGGGCCTTGTCGTACAGCGGGTCGCCGGGCTTGGCATCGCGGTACTGGTTGAAGTAGAGCAGGGCGTTGTCGCCGTAGTTGCCGCGGTAGGCGTCGTCGATCCAGCCCCAGCCGCCGTTCGCGTCGAGGCCGTCGCCGACGTCCTGGTAGATCTTCCAGGAGACCCCGGCCTTCTCCAGGCGCTCGGGGTACGTCGTCCAGCCGTAGCCCTTCTCGTCGTTGCCGAGGACCGGGCCGCCGCCCTGGCCGTCGTTGCCGACGTAACCGCTCCACATGTAGTAGCGGTTCGGGTCGGTCGAGCCCATGAACGAGCAGTGGTAGGCGTCACAGATGGTGAAGGCGTCCGCGAGGGCGTAGTGGAACGGTATGTCCTCGCGGGTCAGGTGCGCCATGGTCGTGGTGCCCTTGGCCGGCACCCACTTGTCGTACTTGCCCCCGTTGAAGGCGGCGTGGGTGTCCTGCCAGCCGTGCGGCAGGTCCTGGATGAACGCGAGGCCCAGGTCATCGGCGTCCGGGTGGAAGGGCAGGATGTCCTTGGTGCCGTCGGACTGCTTCCAGACCGAGCGGCCGTTCTGCGTGACGGAGCGGGGGTCGCCGAAGCCGCGGACGCCTCGGAGCGTGCCGAAGTAGTGGTCGAAGGATCGGTTCTCCTGCATGAGGACGACGATGTGCTCGACGTCCCGGACCGTTCCGGTGCGATGGTTCGCGGGCAGTGCGGCGGCACGCTGGATGCTGCTGGACAGTGCGGTGAACGCCGTGGTGGCGCCCGCGAGTTGGAGGAATCGGCGCCGATTGACTTCGGGCATGGGTCTGCGGGTCCTCTCGTCCTGACGTAGGCGATGCCGTCCACATGACGGAATCTGCGCGGAGCGAGTGTTCCAAGAGCAACAAACGTCAGGGAAGGGTCCGATGGCGCCCGTGTGAAACTCGGAGGTCCGTGCGGTGCCGCAGTCGTTCGCACACGGGCTTCCGTCAGACGGAAGTCGGCGTTGCGCGCCGTGCGGCACGTCCCGACGATGTGGCCACCACCCACAGACGGGAGCCGCAGCCATGCCGCACATGACCGCTTTCGCGCGGAATCAGTGGTACGTCGCCGCCTACAGCGAGGAGGTCGGGCGCGAGTTGCTCGGCCGGACGATCCTCGGGGAACCGCTCGTCTTCTACCGTACCGAGGAGGACGGCAGCCCGGTCGCCCTGCACGACCGGTGTGTCCACCGCCGCTACCCGCTCTCCTCCAGCGGCCTGGACGGCGACCGGATCGTCTGCGGTTACCACGGTTTCACCTACGACCGCACCGGCGCCTGCGTCTACGTACCGGGCCAGAAACGCATCCCGCGCACCGCGCGCGTCGCCTCCTACCCGGTGGTGGAACAGGACTCGCTGGTCTGGGTGTGGATCGGCGACCCGGCGCTCGCCGACCCGCAGACGATCCCGCGGGCCCGGCACCTGGACTCCCCCGGCTGGACCACCGTGCGCGGCATGGAGCCGATCGACGCCGACTACGGCCTGCTCGTCGACAACCTCCTCGACCTGTCCCACGAGACGTATCTGCACGGCGGTTACATCGGCACCCCCGAGGTCGCCGAGACCCCCATCACCACCGAGGTGGACGAGGGCGCGGGCGTGGTCCGGGTCAGCCGGCACATGGACGATGCCGAGTGCCCGCCGTTCTACGCCCGTTCGACCGGCATCGAGGGCCGGATCACCCGCTGGCAGGACATCGAGTACCACGCACCCTGCCTGTATCTGCTGCACAGCCGGATCGCGCCGGCGGGCGTCGTACCGGAGCCGGACGGCAGCGACCCGCACGGTTTCCACACCGAGATCACCTACGCCATCACGCCGTCGGCCGACGGCAGGGTGTACGACTTCTGGGCGGTCTCCCGGGACTGGGCGACCGAGGACGCCGAGGTCACCGGGTTCCTGCGGGCCAACAACCACACCGTGGTGATGCAGGACGTGGACGCGCTCAATCTGCTGCAGCGCACCCTCGGCACCGAACGCACCGGCTACCAGGAACTGAGCATCAACATCGACACCGGCGGCCTGGCCGCGCGCCGGATCCTGGCCCGGCTGATCGAGGAGGGCGACAAGCCGGTCGAGGGGCTCCGGTGAGCGCCGGCACCGGCGAGGTCTACCGGATCGACTGGCTGCCGGGCACCGACCTGCTGCACGGCACCTGCCACTGCGGCGCGGAGCACACCGCCGATGACCCGGTGCTGATGTGGGAGTGGATGCTGGCGCATCCCGAAGGACACGACAGCGAAGAGGCCGTACGGTGACCGAACTCGAACTCGTGGTGGCCGCACGGGAGTTCGCCGCCGAGGGTGTGCTGGCCCTGACCCTGCGCGATCCGCTGGGCCGTGAGCTGCCCGACTGGGAGCCCGGCGCCCATGTGGACCTGCTGCTCGGGCCGGGACTTGAGCGGCAGTACTCGCTGTGCGGCGATCCATCGGACCGGTCGGCGTGGCGGATCGCGGTGCTGCGCGAACCGGCCGGGCGGGGAGGGTCGGCCCATGTGCACGAGCAGTTGGACGAGGGCGGGAAGATCCGGGTGCGCGGGCCGCGCAACCACTTCCGGCAGGAGCCCGCGCCCCGCTACCGGTTCATCGCGGGCGGCATCGGCATCACTCCGATCCTCCCGATGCTCGCCGCGGCCGAACAGGCGGGCGCGGACTGGACGTTGCTCTACGGCGGACGCACCCGCTCGTCCATGGCGTTCACCCGGGAGCTCGCCCGCTACGGCGACCGGGTCACCCTCGCCCCGCAGGACGAGACCGGCCTGCTCGACCTGGGCCCGGTGCTGGACGACCTGCCCGCCGGCACCCTGGTGTACTGCTGCGGTCCGGGGCCGCTGCTGGAGGCCGTCGAGGAGCGGTGCCCGGCCGAGGTACTGCGGGTGGAGCGCTTCCAGCCGAAGGAACAGCAGCCGGGCAGCGACGAGGGGTTCGAGGTCGTGCTCGCCCGCAGCGGCCGTACCGTCACCGTCCCGCCGGAGGTGTCCGTACTGGACGCGGTGCGCGCCGCCGGGGTCGAGGTGCTCTACTCCTGCACGGAGGGGACGTGCGGCACCTGCGAGACCGACGTGCTGGAGGGCGCCCCGGAGCACCGGGACTCGGTCCTCACCGAGGAGGAGCGGTCGACGGGTGACACGATGATGATCTGCGTGTCCCGGTGCCGGGGCGTCCGTCTGGTGCTGGATCTGTAACCCGGTCCCGGGCGACGAACATGATGTGCGTAAGAGTTTGCGACCCGGCTCCGCCGGCGACCTGAACGCCGGCGGCGCCGGGTCAGTTCTCGGTGGCCGGTACGACTGTCAGATGGGCCGCCGCGCCCCGGGGCCGGCGCGGGCGGCGTACGGGTGCGGCGGGCCGGCGGTTCTCCCGCACCACCATCGAAAGGCGCCGGTAGCCGAGGCCGCGCAGGATCTCCGGTGTCTCCTCGACGATGCGGCACCCGGTGGGGCCGCGCCTGGGATCGGGGTGGAGCAGCAGCCGGACGGCCCCGTCGAGCCGGCTGGCGGTCTCGCCGACGGCACGCATCCAGTGCGACAGGCCCTGCCGGTAGGCGGCCTCCATCAGCGGGTCCTGGGCGATGTCCCGGCGGACCGCCTGGAGTTCGTGGTCGTGCGGGTAGGTCTCCAGGGCGGCCCTGAGGTGGGCCAGCATCGGCAGGCACCAGCCCTGCTCGTGCTCGCCGAGGACCTCGCCCGCATCCGGGTGGAACAGGACGAACCGCAGGAAGTTGTCCCCGGGCATGGCCGTCGCGTGCGGGCGCACCCCGCGGAAAAGTGTCTCGAACGCGCCGTTGGCCATGACCACGTCCCAGCGGTGGTCGACGACCAGGGACGGGCAGCCGTGGGACTCCAGCAGTACGGCGTAGTCCTGGAGGTACGCCTGGGTCTCGCAGGTCTCGGGGACGGGCCGCGGTGCCGGCCGCTGCCCTCCTGCCTGATGTGCCATCGGGAGGTCACCCCTCTTGCCTCTGCGGCCTTCACGCGGCCCTGCGATCCTGCGGCCCGCGACAAGACCGTGTCAACTATCGTGGCATTCCACGCCCGTTGACGGCCGAAATTCGCCACAGTTGTGGCGACACCTGGATGTGAGTTCGAGGCACCCGCTACTCTCCGGGAGGTTCACGGCGATCGCTCGTGAGCATCACGGACTCAGCAACACGGACACATCTGAAGCCCTCGAGAGACGTAGGAGTTCTGTCGGTGACGGATGGCTACGAGGATCCGGGCGCCACGGCGACCGCCCAGCTGCCGGCCGTCGTCGCCCGCGTCACCGCGCTCGCCGACCGACTCGGCGTGCCGCATGCCGAGGTCTTCGACGTCGGGCGGCTCTCCGTGGCCTGCGGGGTGCCGGAGCCGGTGGTCAAGGCCCTGCTCGCCGGCCGGCCCGCCGGTGAACCGGATGTCCAGGCACGCTTTCTGCAGCGCCTGGGCCTGCTGCGGCGCACCCGGCTGAAACCCAACGGCCGCAAGTACACCCAGCAGGAGATCGCCGACGGCGCGGGCATGTCCCGGCAGCAGGCCGGCGCCCTCATCAACGGCGACCGGCGGCCGACCATGGAGCACTGCGACGCGCTGCAGCGTTTCTTCCGGGTGCACGCCGGCTTCCTGACCGCGGAGGACCCCGAGGCGCTGGCGGGCGCCCTGCAGCGCACCGAGCAGGAGCTGCTGACGAAGCTCGCCGACCGGGAGCGGGCCGACGCCGGGGCCGAGGAGGATCCGCTGGAGCGGCTGCTGCAGGACCACGGGGTGCGCGGAATAGCCTGGCGGGCCGCGCAGCTGCCCACCGACCAGCACCGGGACAAGGTCGCGGAGTGGCTCGACATGCTCCTGGAGAGCGTCAAACGGCCCGAGTCGTGAGCCGGGGGAGGACTGTGGGCATCGGCAGGGACATGCGCCGGCTGTGCAGCGAGCTGGTGGGCGGGCTTGCGCTGCCCGCGCCGGCGCCGCCGCGGGAGCTGTACGGCGCGCTGTGCGAGGCGATGAGCCGCCGCCGGGGCCGCCCGGTGCACTTCCGTGCGGCCGCCTTCCCGCCGGGCACGGCGAGCGGCCTGTGGCTGGACCTGACCGACCGCGACCTCGTCGTCGTGGAGGAACGCACCGCGCCCGACCACCAGTTGGTGATTCTCGGCCACGAGCTGTGGCACATGCATGCCGACCACCGCGGACACCACGTCGACGGCGTCGGGGTCGCCACGCGGCTGCTGCACGACGACACCGACCAGGAGGCGCTCCAGGCCACGGTGCAGCGGGTCGCGGCCCGGACCCGTTTCGACCTCGCCGAGGAGCGGGAGGCCGAGGCCTTCGGTCTGCGGCTGGCCAGCAAGTGCCGTACCTGGCTGGCCGGTTCGGCCCTGCGCGGCCCGGTGCAGCGCGACGGCGTGGCCGGGCGCATCGAGGCGTCCCTGGGCTATCCGGGGTCACAGGGCTGATCCGGCGGTACGGCGCTGGGGCGATCCGCCGACGACATGCCGTTCACCCCAGCAGTCCGCACCGAAAGGATTCGGCCTCGGCTGAGCGGGCGAACCGGAACGGGACCGAACGGCGTTGTCAGTGGTGGGCGGCAAGCTGGAGAGGTGCGCCGCAGGGCGCGCGACCGTGACGCCTACTCGGGGAGAGCCGACCGATGCCCACCGCCGTACTGACCGACCGCGAGCGCACCGCCGTACAGGCCTATCTGCGGCTGATGCACACCGTGCGCGCCGTCTTCGACGGGCCACCGGACGGCGGCCGGCCCGCCGTGGTGCCGCCCGCCGTGCTGGCCGAGGCGGAGCAGGCCCTGGCGTGTGCGGGCCTCGCGGGCAACGAGGAGCAGTTCTTCCGGCTGCTGCGCGACTGGTGCCCGCAGGCCTGACCGGGCCGGGCGCTGCGCGCCGCCGCCGGGGGTTCAGTGATGCGGGACGACCACGGCGGTGGTGACCACTTGGTCGCGTACGGCCCACCTGCCGTCGAAGACCTGGAGCCGGCGGTCGCCGACCCGGGGCCCGGGGACGAGGAGTTCGGCACGCAGGGTGCCGTGCGGCTCGTCGCCGGGGCTCGGGGCGAGGATGATGTCGGCCTCGGAGAAGTCCAGCCAGCTGCGGGTCAGCGGGAACCACGCCTTGTAGACGGACTCCTTGGCGCTGAACAGGATCCGGTCCCAGTGCACGCCGGGTCGCTGCCCGGCGAGCCGGTCCAGCCGCTCGGCCTCGGCGGGCAGGAAGACGGAGGCGCCGACGCCGTCCGGGAGCGGCCCGTGCGGTTCGGCGTCGATGCCGAGGGAGGCCAGGTCGCCGGCCCGGGCCAGCGCGGCGGCGCAGTAGCCGTCGCAGTGGGTCATGCTGCCGATCAGGCCGTCCGGCCAGCGCGGCGCGCCCCGCTCGCCGCTGAGGATGGACTGGGCGGGCACGCCGAGCTTCTCCATGGCACGCCGGGCGCAGCCGCGCACCGCGGCGAACTCGCGGCGGCGCTTGGCCACGGCACGCTCGACGAGCGCTGCCTCCCCGGGGTGGAACGGGGCGTCCCACAGCGGGTCGTCACCGTGTGCCTCCACGGCCACGACCGACTCCGGGAGCAGCTCCTCGATCACCGGCTTCGACCTCCATCGGCAGGATGCGGCGCAGCTTTCCCGGCGGCTCCGAGCGCTTGCGCCATTCACGGGGATAGCCTACGGAGACCTCCTCGAAGCGGACTCCGTCGTGCCAGGTGGTGCGGGGGATGTGCAGATGGCCGTAGACCATGGTCGCGACGCGGAACCGGCGGTGCCAGTCGGCGGTCAGCAGGGTGCCGCACCACATGGCGAACTCGGGATACCACAGCACCTCGGTGGGATGCCGGTGCAGCGGATAGTGGTTGACCGGTACGACCGGAAGGTCCGCGGGCAGCTCGGCGAGCCTGCGCTCGGTCTCGGCGACCCGCGCCCGGCACCAGGCGTCACGGGTCGGATAGGGATCGGGGTGCAGCAGGTACTCGTCGTTGCAGACGACGCCGGTGCTCTGCGCGTAGGCCAGACCTTCGGCCTTGGTGGCGCAGCCGGGCGGCAGGAACGAGTAGTCGTACAGCAGGAACAGCGGGGCGACGACGACCGGGCCGCCCGGGCCGCGCCACACCGGATAGGGGTCCTCGGGGGTGACGACGCCCAGCTCGCGGCAGAGCGCGACCAGGTGCTCGTAGCGGGCGACGCCGCGCAGGGTGACCGGATCCTTCGGGTGCGTCCACAGCTCGTGGTTGCCGGGGGCCCACAGCACCTTGCGGAAACGGCCCGCGAGCTTCTCCAGGGTCCAGCGGATGTCGGCCACCGTCTCGGCGATGTCACCGGCCACGATCAGCCAGTCCTCGTCGCCGGCGGGCCGCATCTCCTCGACCAGCGCGCGGTTCTCCGGATAGGTGATGTGCAGGTCGCTGATGGCCAGCAGCTGCCCGGCCCCGGCCGCAGACTCCACCCTGCACCCCTTCCGATCATCCTCCGCGGGACCACGAGAACACATTCCCGGACACCCCGACAAGAGGCACCCCGGCCGCCGTGTCGCGGGGCGCGGCAGCGGGCCGGCGCCGCCCTCGGGGACCTCGGCGAGCCTACTGGACGAGTCCCGGAAATCCGTAACATCCGCGTTGCACGCGCGGGCTCTTGAAAGCCGTATGATCGCCCCGACACCATCACCCCAACCTCCCTTTTCTCAGGGGTTCTTTGGCGTCCCTTCCTCCCTCCTGCCCGGGCACGGGCCGCCGAGCCCTGCCCGAAAACCGTGAAAGGCGGCCTGCATGCTCTCTCGCGTACGCGTCTGGCTCAACCGCACGTACGCGGAGAACGTCTTCTTCATGGATCAGCTGCGCAGAAATCCCAGCGATCGCGCGGTGGAGATCCATGCCACGCACGGGGACCCCGACTCCCCCGTGCTGGCCGCCGCCGACACCGCCGACCTGGAGCCGGAGGGCCTGTCCCCGGCCGGCTACGTCGAGTACGCGCTCGACCAGTGCGCCCGGCGCGGTATCGACGTGTTCGTGCCGCGGCTGCACCAGGCGGCGATCGTGCGGCACCGCGCGGAGTTCACGGCGGCCGGTACGGCGCTGCTGGCGCCGACGCCCGAGGCGGTGGCCGTGTTCGAGGACAAGGCGACCGCGTACGAGGCGGTCCGCTCGGTGGGCGTCCCGGTGCCGCCGTGGTGGCGGGTGCGCACGGCCGACGAACTCCTCGCCGCGGTCGAGGAGTTGGAGGCGGCCGGGCACAAGGCGTGCTTCAAGCCGGCCGCGGGTGCCGGCGGGGTCGGTTTCCGGGTGATCACCCGCGCCCCGTTCTCGCTCGGCCACCTTGAGGGGTTCCCGAGCCCTTACGTCCAGCTGGACCTCGTCGTCGAGGCGCTGCGGCGGTCCGAGCAGCCGGTGGACTGGCTGGTGATGCCGCGCCTGGAGCAGCCCGAGGTGTCGGTCGACTGCCTGACCGGGCCCGACAACCGGCTGCGGCTCGCGGTGGGCCGCACCAAGAACGGCCGCCGCAGGGGTTTCACCCTCGACGAGCGGTGGCTGGAGCCGGCCCGGCTGATCGCGGAGGGCTTCGGGCTGCACCACCTGTCCAACATCCAGTTCCGCATGCTCGGCGACCGGCCGGTGCTGCTGGACGTCAACACGAGGCCCTCCGGGGGCCTTCACCAGGTGTCGCTGTGCGGGGTGAACATGCCCTGGGCCGCCGTGCAGTTGGCGCTGGGCGAGGATCCCGGGGTGATCGAGCCGCCGTTCCTGGGGCAGGACTACACGGTGGTGGCAGGGCCGCGATCGGTTCTGCCCGTGCCTGCGGCTCTTCCGCGGCAGAGGGACGCGGAGATCGCCCTTCCGGTGTTGCCTGCACAGGCAGCTTCGGCGGTGGAGGTCCTGCCGCTCTAGTCCGCCGGTATGGACCAATTCTGCTTCCGTCCTTGACAGCAGGATTGGTCCATACCAAATTCATTGGCGCACCTCCGCACAGCCGTGCACTCCCGAACACCCCATCCCCACAGGGAGATAGCGTGCGCAATCCACTCGGACGTCACAGACGTCGGCTTCTCGCTCTCCTCGGCTCCGTCGCTCTCGCGGTCGGCGGGGCCATCGCCCTTCCCGGTACCGCTCAGGCAGCCAACATCCTCACCAACCCCGGCTTCGAGTCCGGCGGCCTGTCCCCCTGGACCTGCACCGGCAATCTCGGCTCCGTCGTCTCCTCCCCCGTGCACAGCGGCTCGAAGGCGCTGCAGGGCGCGGTGACCGACAGCGACAACGCGCAGTGCAGCCAGACGGTCGCCGTGCAGCCGAACACGACGTACAACCTCAGCGGCTGGGTACGCGGCAGTTATGTGTACCTGGGCGTGAACGGCGGCGCCTCGACCTGGACGACCTCGCCGACGGCGTACAGCCGGCTCAGTGTCTCGTTCACCACCGGCGCCGCGCAGACCACCGCCACCATCTATGTCCACGGCTGGTACGCCCAGGGCACCTACTGGGCCGACGACATCAGCCTGGACGGCCCGGGCGGCGGGGGCGGCGGGGACACACAGGCGCCGACCGCGCCGACGGGCCTCACCTCCACCGGCAAGACCTCGTCCAGCGTTTCGCTGTCGTGGAACGCCGCCACGGACAACGTGGGCGTAACCGGTTACGACATCTACAGCGGCGCCAACCAGGTGCTGACCGTCTCCGGCACGTCCGCCACGGTCAGCGGGCTGTCGCCCAGCACGTCGTACACCTTCACGGTCAAGGCGCACGACGCGGCCGGGAACGTCTCGGCCGCCTCCAACGCCGTCTCCGTGACCACGGACGCGGGCAGCGGCGGCGGCACCGGGTTCAAGCAGGCCGCGCCGTATCTGTACGAGGGCTGGGGCGATCCGCCGAGCCCGACGACGGTGATGAGCGCGACCGGGGTCAAGTGGTTCACGATGGCGTTCGTGCTGGACTCCGGCGGCTGCACGCCGGCCTGGGACGGCAGCCGGCCGCTCACCGGTGGCGCCGACCAGAGCGCCATCAACGCCGTCCGGTCCGCCGGCGGTGACATCGTCCCGTCCTTCGGCGGCTGGCAGGGCAGCAAGCTCGGCGCCAACTGCTCCTCCGCGGCCGCGCTCGCCGGCGCCATCCAGAAGGTGATCGACGCCTACGGCCTGAAGGCCGTCGACATGGACATCGAGAACTCCGACGAGTTCGAGAACGAGGCCGTGCAGGCGAAGATCCTCACCGCGCTGAAGACGGTCAAGGCGAACAACCCCGGCCTGAAGACCATCGTCACCTTCGGCACCTCGACCACCGGGCCGACGTACTACGGCAACCGGCTGATCGAGCAGGCGCAGTCGCTCGGCGCGAACGTCGACGTGTTCACCATCATGCCGTTCGACTTCGGCGGCGGCTCGGACATGTACGGCAACACCGTGAACGCCGCGGAGGGCCTGAAGGCCAAGCTGAAGTCGACCTTCGGCTGGGACGACGCGACCGCCTACGCGCACATCGGCATCTCGGGCATGAACGGCCTGTCCGACCAGCAGGAGACGACCACCCCGGCGATCTGGTCCCAGATCCGCGACTGGGCGAACTCGCACCACATCGCGCGGCTCGCCTTCTGGTCCGTCAACCGCGACCGGCCGTGCCCGGGCGGCGGCGTGGTGAGCAACTGCTCCGGCATCAGCCAGAACAACTGGCAGTTCACCTCGATCACGGCCGGGTTCACCGGCTGAGCGCGGCCCTCGGTGTCCCCCGGTTCCAGGACCGGGGGACATTTTTTTTTCCGCCGGGGTGTATCAGGGCGCGGCCCCGCGGCTCTCCATGACAGCAACGGAAAGCCGACGGGGGTACTACGGGGGGGAAATCCGGGGGCACGGGGGAACGGGGGCACGGGGGAACGGGTCGGTCGGTCGCGGTCACGGGGAGCGACCGGCCGACTCGGTGGGTCGGCCGGTCAGCGACGGGGGACCGCCTGTCCGGCGTCCACCCGGCGGGACCCCAACAGCTTAGGAACGGTCCGCTTTTGCTCGCCGCAGACGCAAGGTGAGGACCTGGAAGGGCCGCAGCGTGAGCGGAACCGAGCCGTCGGGGCCCGCCGCCGTGTCGCCCAGCGGGCGTTCCAGCAGGTCCGTGACCTCGGCTCCGGCCAGCGGAAACCCGGTGCGCAGCACCCCGGCGGCCCGACCGCCCCGGCACTCGTACAGCCGGACCACCACGTCCCCTGAGCCGTCGTCGGCCGGCTTGACCGCCTCCACGGTCACGCCCTCGCCCTCGACGGAGACGACCGGCTCGGGCTCCCCGGCCGAATCGGCGATACGCAGGGGCAGGTTGAGGGCATAACCCTCGGCGACCGCGTCCTCGATGGTGGCGCCGGGCAGCAGGGCGTAGGTGAAGCGGTGCCGGCCCTGGTCGGCTTCGGGGTCGGGAACGCGTGGGGCACGGACCAGGCTGAGGCGGACCGTGGTGGTCGTACCCCCGTCCTCGCGGACGGTGCGGGAGACGTCGTGGCCGTAGGTGGAGTCGTTGATGACGGCGACGCCGTAACCGGTTTCGGCGATGTGCACCCAGCGGTGGCCGCAGACCTCGAAGCGGGCCGCCTCCCAGCTGGTGTTGGTGTGGGTGGGCCGCTGGACGTGGCCGAACTGGATCTCGGCGGAGGAGTGCGGGGCGCGCAGATCGATGGGAAAGCCCGCCTTGAGGATCTTCTCCGTCTCGTGCCAGTCGATGTCCGTCTCGACGTCGATGCGGGCGCTGCCGGCGCGGACGGTGATCGTCTGGGTGATGCGGGATCCCTTGCCGAAGGAGCGGACCACCTGGATAGCGGCCACGAGGGGATGCTCCTCGACCACGGTGACGGAGTCGGGCTCCAGCAGGTCGGTGTAGCGGTTCCTGTAGTGCTTGTCGATGTCCCAGGCGTCCCAGTAGTTGGGCAGGTCCGTGTGGAGGCGAAGCAGATTGCCCGGGCCGGCGAGGACTTCGCGGCCGGCCCGCAGATCGAGTACAGAGGACAGTGTGCCGTCCTGAGCCACCTGTACCCGCACGATCCCGTTGTCCAGCGTGCGCCCCTCGACCGTGACCTGGTGCGGGGGTTCGGCGGGCGTGAGTGGCGCGGAGCCGTTCGCGGGCACCTGTACGTACACCGGTGCGCCCCCGGGGGTGCGGACCACCTCGGCGCGGTCGCGGGGGGCGGTGTTGAACACGCGGGGCCCGCCGGCGCCCAGGGCGGCGATCGCCTCGCCCGTCAGCGCCGTCAACTCCTCCGCCACGCGGGCGTATTCGGCCTCGGCCTCGCGATGCACCCAGGCGATGGAGGAGCCGGGCAGGATGTCGTGGAACTGGTGCAGCAGAACCGTTTTCCACAGGCGGTCCAGCTTCTCGTACGGATAGGCGTACCCGGGCGCGTGCAGAGCGGCCGTCGTGGCCCACAGCTCGGTCTCGCGGAGCAGGTGTTCACAGCGGCGGTTGCCCTGCTTGGTGCGGGCCTGGGTGGTGTAGGTGGCCCGGTGCAGCTCCAGGTACAGCTCGCCCACCCAGACCGGGGCGTCCGGGTACTCCTCACGGGCCTTGGCGAAGAACGCGTCGGGGTGTTCGATCTCGACCCTGGCCGAGCCCTCCAGGTCCTTCAGCCGGCGGGCGCGTTCCATGATCTCGCGGGTGGGGCCGCCGCCGCCGTCGCCCCAGCCGAAGGGGGCGAGGGAGCGGGTGGCGCCGCCCTTCTCGGCGTAGTTGCGGACCGCCCGGGCCAGCTCCGCGCCGCTGAAGTGGGCGTTGTAGGTGTCGATGGGCGGGAAGTGGGTGAAGACGCGGGTGCCGTCGATGCCCTCCCACCAGAAGGTGTGGTGGGGGAAGGTGTTGGTCTGGTTCCAGGAGATCTTCTGGGTGAGGAACCACTCGTTGCCGGCGAGCCTGGCCAGCTGCGGGTAGGCCGCGGTGTAGCCGAAGGAGTCCGGCAGCCAGACGCCCTTGGTCTCGATGCCGAAGTGGTCCATGAAGAACCGTTTGCCGTGGACCAGTTGGCGGGCCAGGGCCTCACCGCCGGGCAGGTTGCCGTCGGCCTCCACCCACATCCCGCCGACCGGCGCCCACTGGCCCTTCTCCACCGACCTCCCGATCCGCTCCCACACGTGCGGGTAGTGGTCGCGCACCCACGCGTACTGCTGGGCCTGGGAACAGGCGAAGACGAACTCCTCGTACTCGTCGGCGAGCGCGGTGACGTTGGAAAACGTTCTCGACGTCTTGCGCCTGGTCTCGCGGAGCGGCCACAGCCAGGCGGTGTCGATGTGCGCGTGGCCGACGCCGGAGACGATGTGCGCGCTGGCGTGGGCGGGCTTGGCCAGCACCGGGCGCAGGGATTCCCGTACGGCGGGGGCCGAGGCGGAGACGTCGTCCAGGTCGAGCAGGTCCATGGCCCGGTCGAGGGCGTGCATGATCTCGTGCCGGCGCGGTTCGTGCTCGCCGAGCTCCAGCATCAGTTCGCGCAGCACCTGGAGGTCGAGGTCCAGGTGCCAGACCTGCTCGTCCAGGACGGCGAGGTCGGCGCGGCGGAAGGTGTACAGCGGACGGTCGCCCGCCGTCCGTACATCGCCGAGCGGGGTCGGTCCGGCAAAGCCGTTCGCGAGGATGTCCGGGTTGGACGCCGCCTCCACCAGATACTCGACCGCTTCACCGCCGGCCGCCGGGTGGGCGACCGGCACGTACTGGTTGAGCGGGTTGACCGCCTTCAGCGGGGTGCCGTCGGTGCGGTGGACGAGCGCCTCGGCCTGGTTGCCGGGCCAGTCGCCGACGAACCCGAGATCGATCACCGACTCCACCCGCTCGCCCGCCCACTCGGCGGGCACCCGGCCGCGCATCCGGAACCAGGTCGTCCCCCAGGGCGGGCCCCAGGGGGTGTCCATCGCGAACGGTGCGTACGGGGCGGCCGCGGCCTCCTCGAAGGAGACCGGTTCCCCGGGGGCCTGCCAGGCCTCCACCTCCAGGGGGACGCGTGCCGCGTGGATCGCGGGCTTGATGCGCTGGCTGTGGAGGCGTTCGACGCGCTGCTCGATCCTGCGGCGTTCGTCGTGCATGGAGATCTCCAGAGGAAGCGGGAAGGCCGGGAAGGGAAACGAGCCGGGGAAACGCTTACTTGAGATACGCCAGGCCAGGATGGACCTCCAGGTAGCCCTCGACCAGCCTGCGGGCCACGTTGACCGAGTCGACGAGCGGATGCAGCGCGAACGCCTTCACGGCCGTCTGCCGGGAGCCGGACTCGGCGGCGGCGAGCACCTCCCGCTCGACGGCCTTGACCGAGCAGACCAGTCCGGTCGCGTGGTCGGGCAGCGGGGCTACGGCGACCGGGTGGGCGCCGCCCGCGTCGACCCGGCAGGGGACCTCGATCACGGCGTCGCCGTCGAGCACGGACAGCGTGTTCCCGTTGCGCACGTTGAGGATCAGCGTGGTCCGCTCGTCGCGGGCGATGGCCCGCATCAGGGCGAGCGCGACCTTCTCGTAGCCGCCGGACAGGTCCTCGGCCTCGCGCTCGCCCGCGCCGGCGCTCTCCCGGTTCTCGGCCATGTAGGTGGCCTCGCGTTCGGCCCGGGTGCGGTCCCACACCTCGAGGGCGGACCGTTCCGGGCGCAGGGCCTGCGTGTAGAACCGGGCCTGCTGGTCGCGCAGGAAGGCACCCCGGGTCTGCTCGGCCCGCTGGTAGGCGCGTACGGCTTCCCGGTTGAAGTAGTAGTAGTGCAGGTACTCGTTGGGGATCGCGCCGAGCGACTGCAGCCAGTCGGCGCCGAACAGCCTGCCCTCTTCGAAGGAGCCGAGCAGGGCGGGGTCGGCGAGCAGGCGTGGAAGCTCGTCGCGTCCGGCGACGCGCAGGCCGCGCACCCAGCCGAGGTGGTTGAGGCCGACGTAGTCGACGAAGGCCTCCTTCGGGTCGGCGCCGAGGACGCGGGCGATACGGCGGCCGAGGCCGACGGGTGAGTCGCAGATGCCGATGACACGGTCGCCGAGGTGCCGGGACATGGCCTCGGTGACCAGGCCAGCCGGATTGGTGAAGTTGATGACCCAGGCGTCCGGGGCGAGGCGGGCCACGCGCCGGGCGATGTCGGCGGCGACGGGCACGGTCCGCAGTCCGTAGGCGATGCCGCCCGCGCCGACGGTCTCCTGGCCGAGCACGCCCTCGGCGAGCGCCACCCGCTCGTCGTCCGCCCGGCCCTGCAGGCCGCCGACGCGGATCGCGGAGAAGACGAAGTCGGCGCCGGCGAGCGCCTCGTCGAGGTCGGTGGTGGCGGTCACCCGGGGCGCGTCGGGCACGCCGGCGGCCTGTTCATCCAGTACCCGGCGTACTGCATACAGTCGACGCTCGTCCAGGTCGTGCAGGACGACCTCGGTGACCCGCCCCTCGGCGTGGTCGGTCAGCAGTGCACCGTGGACGAGCGGCACCCGGAACCCGCCGCCGCCCAGAATCGTCAGCTTCACGTCTGCGTCCTTCCCCGAACTTCGACCACGACCACTTCGGCCCCGGCCGCCTGGAGGGCGGACCGAACGGTGGCCGGGTCCCCCTGCATCCCATCATTTCGGCCCCGGACTCCGGCCTGCATCTGCGCCGCCCGGCGTCGCGAGCATCCTCGGGCGGCGCTCCTGCCGCTCTGTGACCCATGCCACATTCAGTTCCTGTCAGCAATCGGGGCGCCGTTCCGCTCAACTCACCGGGACCAAGCGAACCGACAGGAGCAGCACATGAAGCACCGCATCGTCGTCCTCGGCGCCGGCTATGCCGGGGCCTACGTGGCCGGGAACCTGGCCCGCCGGCTGTCCCCGGCGGACACCGAGATCACCGTGGTCAACGCCGAGCCGGACTTCGTCCAGCGGCTGCGGCTGCACCAGCTCGCGGCCGGCCAGGAGATCGAGGCCCCGCAGCTCGCCGACGTCTTCGCGGGCACGGGGATACGGCTGCGCCTGGCCCGTGTCACCGCCGTCGACCCCGAGCGCCAGGTCGTCGCCGTGGCCGACGCCGACGGCGGGGGCGAGCTCGGCTACGACACGCTTGTCTACGCGCTCGGCAGCCACGGCGCCGACCACGGCGTCCCCGGCGTGGCCGAGCACGCCTTCGACGTCGCCGCCCGGCCCTCGGCGCTGCGCCTGCGCGAGCGCCTGGACAGTCTGGCCAGGCGGGGCGAGGGCCGGAACGTGGTGGTCGTCGGCGACGGGTTGACCGGCATCGAGACCGCCACCGAGATCGCCGAATCCCGGCCCGGCCTGTCGGTGACGCTGGTCGCCCGCCGCGAGCTGGGCGCCCGGCTCTCCGCCGGGGCCCGCAGCCATCTGCGCCAGGCCTGCGACCGGCTGGGCATCACCGTCCTGGAGCGCACCAGCGTCGAAGCCGTCGAAGCGTCGCGGGTGCTGTGCGCCGACGGCACCGCCCTGGCGTCCGACGCGACCGTGTGGACGGCCGGGTTCGCGGTCGACCCCATCGCCTCCGCCGGCGGACTGGAGGTCACCGAGAACGGTCGGATCGTCGTCGATCGCATCATGCGGTCGGTCTCGCACCCGAACGTCTACGCCGTCGGTGACAGCGCCTACGCCATCGGCGACAACGGCCGGCCGCTGCCGATGTCCTGCGCCTCGGCAGGCTACACGGGCAACCAGGCGATCGCGGCGATCGTGGGACGCCTGACCGGCCGCAAGATCGCGAACACCAAGCTGGCCTACACGTACAACCACATCAGCCTCGGGCGGCGGGACGGGCTCATCCAGATGGTCGACGACGAAGGGCAGGCGAAGCCGAAGCACTTGCGCGGCCGGAAGGCCGCACGGATCAAGGCGGGCATCCTCAGGATATCGCTGTGGGCCACCTCGCACCCGACGCTCGGCGTGCCCAAGAGCAGGCGCCGCCTGGCCGCCGCGCCAAGCACCTCCACGGAAAAGGCGGTTGCGTAGCCGCCTAGGGTGATCCGCATGGACAGCACCGCCACCGATCGCTTCGACACCAGCCGGTTCGAGGCCAGCCGGAACCGGCTGGCCTCGCTGGCGTACCGGCTGCTGGGCTCCGCCACCGACGCCGAAGACGCCGTGCAGGACGCGTTCCTGCACTGGCAGGCCGCCGACCGGCAGCGGATCAAGGTGCCGGAAGCATGGCTGACCAAGGTCGTCACCAACCTGTGCCTCGACCGGCTCCGCTCGGCACAGGCCCGCCGCGAACGCAGCGCCGGCGCCTGGCTGCCCGAACCGCTCCTCGACGGCGACCCGATGCTCGGCCCGGCCGACACCTTCGAGCAGCGCGAATCGGTCTCCCTGGCCGTGCTGACGCTCATGGAGCGCCTGTCACCCGTGGAGCGGGCCGTCTACGTGCTGCGCGAAGCGTTCTCCTACAGTCACGCCGAGATCGCCGAGATCCTCGACATCACCGAGTCCGCAAGCCAGCAGCACCTCCACCGGGCCCGTAGCCGCATCACCGCCGCGCGCCGCCGCTGCGGCGGCGGCGAAGCCGACCCGGCATCCGCCCGCAGGATCGTCGAGGAATTCCTCGCCGCCGCCTCCTCGGGCCGCACCGAACGGCTGGTGGCACTGCTCACCGACGACGCGACCGCGATCTCCGACGGCGCCGGCCTGGCCAAGACGCTGCTGCAGTACGACACTCCGCAGCACATCGCCGCCATCGCACGGGCCGGCTTCAAACCCACACCCGCGAAACGGCGACTTGCCGGCGGCACGCCCGCCATCCACTACGCGCTCGTCAACGGCGCACCCGCCATCCTCTTCGTGCTCGGGGACCGGGTCGTCGGCGCCGTGACGTTCGACATCACAGGCGGCAGGATCGCAACCGTGCGCGGCATCGCCGCGCCCACCCGCCTCGTCCGCCTCAGCGAAGCGTGGCGTACGAACGAACCGGACACGCCGCTCATCACCGAGTGGTGACCCGGATCCGGAGCCACTACCGAGCGCGCGGACCACTGGGCGGCCACCGAGTCCACGCCGGGCCTTCAGGGCGGCTTCATCCGGGAGTTCTGGGGCCATGGAATCCTGCGGCGCGTGAGCGAGGAAAGACGGGCCGGGCGCACGGGTGCCGGGCGGTACGGCAACGGTGTCACCGCACCCGGCAGCCGCTGGGCGTACGGCGGTGACCTCTGCGACGCGCTGTACGACGGCTTGTTCGTCCCGGAAGAAGCCGACGGAGCGGGCTTGGCGGGCCTCCCCGGCCACACCGACCGCTTCCCGATGCCGGACCTGCTCCATCGCCGGGAGATGGCGGCGCCGGTGCGGATCCGGTGCTACCGGCACGAGGGGATCGTCGTTGCCAACCACCGGCGCTTCCCGGGTCTTTCCGGGCTGAAGGCGACCTGGGAGCTGACACCCGCCGACGGCCCCACCCTGACCGCTCCGGCCCGGCTGCCCGATCTGCGGCCGGGCGAGACCGCGGCCGTACCGCTGCCCTTCACGCTGCCGACGGACGGCGGTGAGGCGTGGCTGACGCTGCGGGTGGTGACGGCCGAGGACGAGCCTTCGGCGCCGCGCGGCACCGAGATGTGCGCGCCGCGGATCCGCCTGCGGGCTGCGGCCCCGGACCGTGCGGTGCCGCCGTCGGCGGCGCCGGTGCTCACCCTGGGGCGAACGCCCGCCGACGATGAGCCGGGCGGGGTCGCGCGGCGCCGACGGGAGTCGGTGCCGGACGCCCTGGTGCGGAAGGTCGTGTAGGCGCATCCTCGGGGGACGAGACAGAGGGCGTACGAGTGTCAACCGGCCGGCCGGGCAGAACTTCGACGGAACCGGCAGGCTGCCCGCCCCGGTGCATTCGGACACCCCGCCCGCCTACGCGGCAGCGACCGCAACCACCACGGCACGGGCCACCTCGGCGCGGCCGTCGACCGTGTCCCCGCCCCCGGCCGCGGTCGAGCGACGCAGAGAGGCGTCGGTTACGATCCGGGCCACGACGTACGGCGACAGGGTGAGGTGTCCGTGAGCGAGCGGTCCGCGGCCGACCGGCTGCTGGCCGTGCTCGCCGCGTTCGACCACGAGCACCCCGCCCTGTCCCTGACGGACATCAGTCGCCGGGCGGGGCTCAGCCTGACCACCGCGCACCGGCTGGCGGGCGCCCTGACCGCGTGGGGCGCGCTGGAGCGCGACGCGTCCGGGGTGTACCACGTGGGGCTGCGGTTGTGGGAGGTGGCCGCGCTCGCGCCGCGCGGCCTGGGCCTCAGGCAGCTGGCGCTGCCGTACCTGGAGGACCTGTACGAAGCGACGCACGAGAACGTGCAGTTGGCCGTGCGGGACGGCGCGGAGGTCGTCTACATCGAGTGGCTGTCCGGCCGTTCGGCGGTGGGCGTGCACATCCGGGTCGGCGCGCGCTGGCCGCTGCACGCCACCGGTGTCGGGCTCGCCCTCCTCGCCCACGCGGACCCGGACCTGCAGGAGGAGTACTGCGCCGGGCCGCTGGCCGCCTTCACGCCGTACACGATCACCGATCCGGCGCGGCTGCGCCGTACGCTCGCCGAAGTGCGCCGCTCGGGCGTGGCGGTGAGTGAGCGTCAGGTGACGGAGGACGCGCTGTCGCTGGCGGCGGCGGTGCGCGGGCCGGGCGGGGACGTGGTGGCGGCGGTGTCGGTGGTGGTGCCCAGGGCGGGCGCCCAGGTGCCGGCCCTGGCCCCGGCGGTACGGCTGGCGGCCCGGGGGATCTCGCGGGCGCTGGGCTGGCGGCCGGGACTACGCGAGCGGTGACCTGTCCGCGTGCCTGTGACCGGTTCGACGAACACCACTTCCTCGTCCACGGCGACGACATGGAGCAGGCGCTGCTCGGCGAACCGGTGCGCGGTGGGAAAGCAACGCTCGAAGAACGCCGCCTCGACGACGTTCGCCGGATTCAACACCCGGATGGAGTCCTCTGCGCGTCCACCGCGGTGTTCGGGCACCAGAACACCAGCCATGGCTGTGTCGGGCTGCACGACGCCAAGGGGGCGGGTGACAGCTCGGTGGCCGACTGCAAGTTCTACGAGAGCTCGATGCTCGGTGACGTGGTGATCGTGAAGAACTCCGGCGAGAGGACCGTCGACCCGGCCAACGGGCTCAACGGATGGAATCTGTCCTGGGCCGACTGGAAGGCGGGCAGCGCGGTCTGAGCCGGTACGGGCGGCTTCACCCCCTGAACTCCCTTGCGGATCAACGAGTTTCTTTGTTTCACATCTTGACGACCGCAGGGGCGGGGAGCACATTGGCGGCACCTTGAGAGCGCTCTCAGCTTTCGACGTGGGAGCGCTCTCACATCGCCCCGCACACTCCCCGTACCTACCGAGAGGCCCCCCATGAGCGATTCCTCCGGCATACCCAGACCCCGCCCCCTGCGCCGCGCGCTGATCGCCGCCGTCGCCACGCTCGGCCTGGCGGTGGCGGTCGCCACGGCCGCCACCGCGCCCGCCGACGCCACCGCCCCCACCCCTCCCTCGGGCTGGACCCAGGTCTTCGCGGACGACTTCAACGGCGCGGCGGGCTCCGCGGTCAACACCACCAACTGGCAGTACGACACCGGGACTTCGTACCCGGGCGGTGCCGCGAACTGGGGCACCGGTGAGGTCGAGACGATGACCTCCAGCACGAACAACGTGGACCTGGACGGCAGCGGCGACCTGCTCATCACCCCGCGCCGCGACGCCTCCGGCAACTGGACCTCCGGCCGGATCGAGACCACCCGGACCGACTTCCAGCCCCCGGCCGGCGGCAAGCTGCGCGTGGAGGCCCGCATCCAGACGCCCAATGTGACCGGGAACGCGGCCGCCGGCTACTGGCCCGCCTTCTGGATGCTGGGCGCGCCCTACCGCGGCAACTACCAGAACTGGCCGAGCGTGGGTGAGCTGGACGTCATGGAGAACGTCCAGGGCCTGAACAAGACCTGGGCCACCATGCACTGCGGCACCAACCCGGGCGGCCCGTGCAACGAGACCACGGGCCTCGGCAACTCGACGGCGTGCCCGAACACCACCTGCCAGTCGGGCTTCCACACCTACACCATGGAGTGGGACCGCTCGGTGAGCCCGGAGGCGATCCGCTTCTACGTCGACGGGGTCGACTACCAGACGGTCACGGCGAACCAGATGGACGCCACCACCTGGGCCAACGCCACGAACCACGGCTTCTTCGTCATCCTGAACGTGGCGATGGGCGGCGGCTTCCCCGCGGCCTTCGGCGGCGGCCCGACCGGCGCCACCGAGCCCGGCCACCCGATGGTCGTCGACTATGTGCAGGTCCTGCAGTCCTCGGGCAGCGGCGGCGGCACCACTCCCCCGCCGACCGGCAACCGCGACGCCTACAGCGCCGTCCAGGCCGAGTCCTACGACGGCCAGTCCGGCATCAGCACCGAGACCACGACCGACACCGGCGGCGGCCAGGACATCGGCTGGATCGCGAACGGCGACTGGGCGCTGTACAAGGGCGTGAACTTCGGCTCCGCGGCGGCCACCCAGTTCTACGCCCGGGTGGCGAGCGGCGCGGCCGACGGCGTCAGCGGACTGGTCGAGGTGCGCCTGGACAGCCGTGGCAATCCACCCATCGGCAGCTTCGCCGTCGGCAGCACCGGGGGCTGGCAGACGTGGAAGACGGTTCCGGCCAACATCAGCTCGGTCACCGGAACGCACGACGTCTATCTGACCTTCACCAGCGGCCAGCCCGCCGACTTCGTGAACGTCAACTGGTTCGACTTCGGGCACTGACGAACCCGGCGGAAGGGGGGTTGGTCCGCGTCGATGGGACCAACCCCCACCTCGTCACCGGATGGACGCGCTGATCTTCCCGTCGAAGGTGAGCACCACGAACATGCCGTTGGCGTCCAGGCCGGCGTCGTGCTGCTTCGCCTCCAGCGTGGCGTAGACCCGGCCGCGGTGGACGATCTGCGCACGGGAGCGGTCCCCCGTCCACGTGACCTTGGCGGTCGAGCCGTCGGGGAGCCGGAAGGTGCCCGGGCCCTGGTGGGCGCCGCCGATCCAGGAGTGGACCTGCCCGTCGGCGGTGAGCACCACGAACAAGTCGTTCTCGTCCACGCCGTCGTCGTGCCGGTTCGCCTCCAGAGCGGCGTAGACCTCACCCCGGTAGACGACCTTCATGCGGTAGTGATGGGCTCCGAGCTTGTAGATCTCGCCCGTGCTGCCGTCCGCGAGCTTGACGGTGCGCCAGGGCGACGCCGTCGTGGATGCGGCCGTCACCGTGACCTCGGACCGGTGGGCGGCCGGTGTCGCGGCGAGGGCGGTTGCGGCGGGCGCCACCAGAGCGGCCGTCAGAAGAGCGCCGGTCAGGGCGCGAACGACTGCGCGGCGGGGCGTCTTCCATGTCGACATGCGGGTCTCCTTGGTGAAGAGTCGTAGGGGGTGTGAACCGCAGGTCGCCAGTTTCCTCGTGTGCGGGGGCCATGAGAATCGGCGTCTTGCCCGATCGAACTTATTGATCGTTTTCGCCGGATTCACCCGTTCCCTGTCACAGACGTGACACAGGACCACCAAAGTGTCACCACGTCATGGACTACGCAGTTCCGCCCGGAACGCCACCGGCGTCTGCCCGGTGTGCAGATGGAAGAACTTGGTGAAGTTCGCCGCGTCGGGGAAGCCCACGGCCGCCCCGACGCGGCCGATCGGCAGGTCGGTGTGGGCGAGGAGGCGCTTGGCCTCCAGGACGACCCGTTTGTCGATGAAGCCCTTGGGCGTCTCGCCGGTGGCGGCGCGGACGGCGCGGACCAGGGTGCGGCGGGAGTAGCCGAGGGCGTCGGCGTAGGCGCTGACGCTGTGATTGGTGGCGAAGCCCTGCTCCACGGCGTCCCGGAAGCGGGTGAAGGTACTGTCCGTCTGCTGCCGGTCGGCCTCGGCGGAGCTGGCCGCGAGGTGTGCGAGGCGCAGCAGGAACGCGGTGAGGGTGTGGCGGAGGACGGCCGTGTGCAGGCTCAGCGGGAGCGTCGCGGTGTCCTCGTACTCGCGGCGCAGCTGGTCGAGGCACGCCTGGAGGGCGGCGCGCCGGTCCGGGTCGGGGTGCAGCAGCGGCGGGAGGTCGTAGCGGTACAGGCCGGTGGCCTCGACGGTGGCGCGCGGCAGAAAGCCGGGCTGCATGGTCAGGACGGTTCCGCGGTACACGGCCTCTCGGGAGAAGCGGTGGACCTGTCCGGGGCGGATCCACAGCAGGTCGCCGGCGCCGGCCTCGTACTCGGCGAAGTCGATCATGTGCCGTACGGGGCCGTCGGTGAACAGCATGATGACGTGGAAGTCGATGCGGTGGACGCGGTGCAGGGGGGCGTCGGCGTGCCAGGTGCGGTCGGCGCCCATGGAGCCGATCTGCATGCCGACGCCGCCGACGGCCAGGTCGGTCGGGAAGGGGAAGGTCTTGATGCCCTCGCCGCCCGCGGTCGATCTGTCATCTTGGGGCGTTCTGTCAGCCATGTCCTTGTCGTGCCGTCCCTGTCGCGCGATCAGTGTCCCAGATTCACCACAGGCTGACACACCCCGACCTTTCCTCGAAAAAGTCAGACTTTTAAGTTTGAACGCGTCAGGCCAGCAATCCCGCACTGAACGAGGACTTCTTGAAGATGACCACGCAGACTTCCGATGGCTTCGAGTGGACCGACCTCGACCGGCGTGCCGTGGACACCGCCCGTCTGCTGGCGGCGGACGCGGTGCAGAAGGTGGGGAACGGGCACCCGGGCACGGCGATGAGCCTGGCACCTGCCGCGTACACGATCTTTCAGAAGGTGATGCGCCACGATCCCGCCGACCCCGAGTGGACCGGCCGGGATCGTTTCGTTCTGTCCCCCGGCCACACCTCGCTGACCCTGTACACCCAGCTGTTCCTGTCCGGGTACGAGCTGGAGCTGGACGATCTGAAGGCGTTCCGCACGCACGGCTCCAAGACCCCGGGTCACCCCGAGTACGGCCACACCGCCGGCGTCGAGACCACCACCGGCCCGCTCGGCCAGGGCGTCGCCAACGCGGTCGGCATGGCGATGGCGGCCCGCTACGAGCGCGGCCTGTTCGACCCGGAGGCCCCCGCGGGCACCTCCCCCTTCGACCACACCGTCTGGGCGATCGTCTCCGACGGCGACCTGGAGGAGGGCGTCTCCGCCGAGGCCTCCTCGCTGGCCGGCCACCAGAAGCTCGGCAACCTGGTCTTCCTCTACGACGACAACCACATCTCCATCGAGGGCGACACCGCGACCGCCTTCTCCGAGGACGTGCTGAAGCGGTACGAGGCCTACGGCTGGCACACCCAGCGCATCGAGCCCACCGCCGACGGCGACATCGACGTCCCCGCCCTGTACGCGGCGCTGAAGGCCGCGCAGGCCGAGACCGAGCGGCCCTCGATCATCGCGATGCGCACGATCATCGCCTGGCCCGCCCCGAACGCGCAGAACACCGAGGCCTCCCACGGCTCCGCGCTCGGCGAGGACGAGATCGCCGCGACCAAGCGCGTCCTCGGCTTCGACCCGGAGCAGACCTTCCAGGTCGAGGACGAGGTCCTCAAGCACACCCGGCGGGCCCTGGACCGGGGCGCCGAGGCGCACGCGGCCTGGGACAAGCGGATCGCCGAATGGCGCGCCGCGCAGCCGGAGCGGGCCGCCCTCTTCGACCGGATCGCCAAGGGCGAGCTGCCCGGCGGCTGGGAGCAGAGCATCCCGGTCTTCGAGGAGGGCAAGTCGGTCGCGACCCGCGCCGCCTCCGGCAAGGTGCTGCAGGCCCTCGGCCCCGTCATCCCCGAGCTGTGGGGCGGCTCCGCCGACCTCGCCGGCTCCAACAACACCACCATCGACAAGGCCAGCTCCTTCCTGCCGAAGGGCAACCCGCTGCCCGAGGCCGACCCCTACGGCCGTACCGTCCACTTCGGCATCCGCGAGTTCTCGATGGCCGCGGAGATGAACGGCATCGCCCTGCACGGCAACACCCGGATCTACGGCGGCACCTTCCTGGTGTTCTCCGACTACATGCGCAACGCCGTCCGCATGTCGGCGCTGATGCAGCTGCCGGTGACGTACGTGTGGACGCACGACTCCATCGGCCTCGGCGAGGACGGCCCGACCCACCAGCCGGTCGAGCACCTGGCCTCGCTGCGCGCGATCCCGGGCCTGAACGTCGTCCGCCCGGCCGACGCCAACGAGACCGCGGTGGCCTGGGCCGAGATCCTGAAGAGGCACGCCGTGAACCCCGCCCCGCACGGGCTCGCGCTCACCCGCCAGGGCGTGCCGGTGTACGCGCCGAACGAGGACGCGGCCAAGGGCGGCTACGTGCTGCGCGAGTCCTCGACGCAGGTCCCGGAGGTGATCATCATCGCGACGGGCTCCGAGGTACAGCTGGCCGTGGCCGCGCGTGAGCGACTGGAGGCCGAGGGCATCGGCACGCGCGTGGTGTCGATGCCGTCCGTGGAGTGGTTCGAGGAGCAGCCGCGCGCGTACCGCGAGCGGGTGCTGCCGCCGGCCGTCAGGGCCCGGGTCGCCGTCGAGGCCGGGATCGGTCTGACCTGGTACCGCTACGTGGGCGACGCGGGACGGATCGTCTCCCTGGAGCACTTCGGCGCCTCCGCGGACGCGAAGACCCTGTTCGCCGAGTTCGGCTTCACCCCTGAGAACGTCGCCGCGGCGGCCCGCGAGTCGCTCGCCGCCGCGCGCGCCTGACACCGACGCCCGATACGACCCGAAAGAAGAATGATCACTGTGACCGAAGCAATCGCGACCCCGGGAGCCCTCAAGCGCCTCGCCGAGGAGGGCGTGTCGATCTGGCTCGACGACCTGTCGCGGAAGCGGATCACCTCGGGCAGCCTCGCCGAGCTGGTGGCGAGCGGCAGCGCCGTCGGTGTCACGACGAACCCCTCGATCTTCCAGGCCGCCATAGGCTCCGGCGAGGGCTACGAGGAGCAGCTCACCGACCTCGCCGTTCGCGGTGTGACGGTGGACGAGGCGGTGCGGATGATGACGACGGCCGACGTGCGCGACGCCGCCGACATCCTGCGTGACGTGTACGACGCCTCGGGCGGCCGGGACGGCCGGGTCTCCATCGAGGTCGACCCGCGCCTGGCGCACGACACGGCGGCGACCGTCGCCGAGGCCAAGCAGCTCTTCTGGCTGGTCGACCGCCCCAACGTGATGATCAAGATCCCGGCGACCAGGGCGGGCCTGCCGGCCATCACCGAGGTCATCGGGCTGGGCATCAGCGTCAACGTCACGCTGATCTTCTCCCTGGAGCGCTACCGCGAGGTCATGGCCGCCTACCTGGCCGGCCTGGAGAAGGCCCGGGAGCGCGGCATCGACCTCGCCACGATCCACTCGGTGGCGTCCTTCTTCGTCTCCCGCGTGGACACCGAGATCGACAAGCGGCTGACCGCCCTCGGCACCGACGAGGCCCTCGCCCTCAAGGGCCGCGCGGCCCTCGCCAACGCCCGGCTCGCCTACGAGGCGTACGAGGAGGTCTTCGCATCTGCGCGCTGGGTCGCGCTCGCCGGGGACAAGGCCAACAAGCAGCGTCCGCTGTGGGCCTCCACGGGTGTGAAGGACCCGGCCTACAAGGACACCCTGTACGTGGACGAGCTGGTCGCGCCGGGCACGGTCAACACCATGCCGGAGGCCACCCTGAACGCGGTCGCCGACCACGGTGAGATCACCGGCGACACGGTGACCGGCGGCTACGCACAGGCCCACGCCGACCTGGCCGCCGTGGAGCGGCTCGGCATCTCCTACGGCGAGGTCGTCCAGCAGCTGGAGGACGAGGGCGTCGCCAAGTTCGAGGCGGCCTGGCAGGAACTGCTGGACGCCGTGACGACGTCCCTGAACAGCAAGGGAGTTGACGCCCGATGACCGAGAACGCCCCCGCCGCCGAGGCGGCCGCACCGGAGGCGCCCGCACCCGAGGCGGTGCAGGTCCCGGTGGCCCCGGCCGCCGACTGGGAGAACGCGCTGCGGGACACCCGCGACCGCCGGCTCCCCCGCATCGCCGGCCCGTCCGGGCTGGTCATCTTCGGTGTGACCGGCGACCTGTCCCGCAAGAAGCTGATGCCGGCCGTGTACGACCTCGCCAACCGCGGCCTGCTGCCGCCGGGCTTCTCCCTCGTCGGGTTCGCCCGCCGCGAGTGGGAGGACCAGGACTTCGCGCAGCTCGTGCACGACGCCGTGAAGGAGCACGCCCGCACCCCGTTCCGCGAGGAGGTGTGGCAGCAGCTCGCCGAGGGCATGCGGTTCATCCCCGGCGACTTCGACGACGACACCGCGTTCAAGCAGCTGAAGGACGCCGTGGAGGAACTGGACGCCTCCCGCGGCACCGGCGGCAACTTCGCGTTCTACCTCTCGGTGCCGCCGAAGTTCTTCCCCAAGGTCGTACAGCAGCTGAAGAAGCACGGGCTGGCCGGCCCGCCCGAGGGTTCCTGGCGGCGCGCGGTCATCGAGAAGCCGTTCGGCCACGACCTGGACAGCGCCCGCGAGCTGAACGCGATCGTGCACGACGTGTTCGAACCGGACCAGGTGTTCCGCATCGACCACTACCTCGGCAAGGAGACCGTCCAGAACATCCTGGCGCTGCGCTTCGCCAACCAGATGTACGAGCCGATCTGGAACCGCAGTTACGTCGACCACGTGCAGATCACGATGGCCGAGGACATCGGCATCGGCGGCCGGGCCGGCTACTACGACGGCATCGGCGCCGCCCGTGACGTCATCCAGAACCACCTGCTGCAGCTGATGGCGCTGACCGCCATGGAGGAGCCGATCGCGTTCGACGCGGAGGCGCTGCTCACCGAGAAGCTGAAGGTGCTGAAGTCGGTGCGGCTGCCCGAGGACCTCGGCGGGCACACCGTGCGGGCACAGTACGCGGGCGGCTGGCAGGGCGGCGAGAAGGTCGTCGGCTACCTCGAGGAGGAGGGCATCGACCCGCAGTCGAAGACCGACACCTTCGCCGCGATCAAGCTGGGCATCGACAACCGCCGCTGGGCGGGCGTCCCCTTCTACCTGCGCACCGGCAAGCGGCTGGGCCGCCGGGTCACCGAGATCGCGGTGGTCTTCAAGCGGGCCCCGCACTCCCCCTTCGACTCCACCGCCACCGAGGAGCTCGGGCAGAACGCGATCGTCATCCGCGTGCAGCCCGACGAGGGCATGACCGTGCGGTTCGGTTCCAAGGTGCCCGGCACCTCGATGGAGATCCGGGACGTGTCGATGGACTTCGCCTACGGCGAGTCGTTCACCGAGTCCAGCCCGGAGGCGTACGAGCGGCTCATCCTGGACGTGCTGCTCGGCGACGCGAATTTGTTCCCCCGTCACCAGGAAGTGGAAGAGTCCTGGAAGATCCTCGACCCGATCGAGGAGTACTGGGCGGCACACGGGCGGCCGGCGCAGTACGCGTCGGGCAGCTGGGGACCGAGGGAAGCGGACGAGATGCTCGCACGAGACGGACGGAGCTGGCGCAGGCCATGAAGATCGACCTGACCGACACCACGGCAAGCAAGATCAACAAGGCGCTGGTGCAGGGCCGCCGCGCCATCGGCACCCCGGCCGTGGGCATGGTCCTGACGATGGTCATCGTCACGGACGAGGAGAACGCCTACGACTCGATCAAGGCCGCCGAGGACGCCTCGCACGAGCACCCCATGCGGACCCTGGTCGTCATCAAGCGGCATGTCCGCACCCTGCGCGACCGCACCCACTCCCGGCTGGACGCCGAGGTCCGGGTCGGCTCCGAGGCCGGCACCGGCGAGACGGTCGTGCTGCGCACCTACGGCGAGGTGTCCGACCACGCCGACTCGGTCGTGCTGCCGCTGCTGCTGCCGGACGCGCCCGTCGTCGTGTGGTGGCCGGTGGACGCCCCCGACACCCCGTCCGAGGACCCGCTCGGTGCGCTCGCACAGCGCCGGATCACCGACCTGTACGCGGTCGAGCGGCCGATGGAGGTCCTGGAGACCCGCGCCCGCAACTACGCCCCCGGCGACACCGACCTCGCCTGGACCCGGCTCACCCTGTGGCGGTCGATGCTGGCCGCCGCCCTGGACCAGGCCCGGGTGCGGATCACGTCGGCGGCCGTCGAGGCGGAGGCGAACAACCCGAGCGCCGAGCTGCTGGCCCGCTGGCTGGAGGCCCGACTGCAGGTGTCCGTGGAGCGCGTGGTCACCGCCGGGCCGGTCGTCACCGCCGTACGGCTGGGCACCCAGAACGGCGAGATCCGCATCGACCGCCCCGAGGGCCCCCTCGCCACGCTGTCCCTGCCCGGCCAGCCGCCGCGCACCCTGGCCCTGAAGGTCCGCCCCACCTCCGAACTCATCGCCGAGGAACTGCGCCGCCTCGACGCCGACGAGATGTACGCCATCGCCCTCAAGGGCGAGGCCGCCAAGGAGAACGCCTGAGATGGCAGAGTCCGAGTTTCCGAAGCTCAGCAACCGGCCCGAGTGGACGGCCCTTGCCGACCACCGCGCCGAGGGGCAGCCGCACCTGCGCGAGCTGTTCGCGGCGGACCCCGGCCGCGCCGAGCGGTACGTCGTACGGGTCGGCGACCTGTACATCGACTACTCGAAGCACCTGGTCACCGACGAGACCCTGGCCCTCCTCCAGGAACTCGCCACCGCCACCGGCGTGTTCGCGCTGCGCGACGCCATGTTCCGCGGCGAGAAGATCAACGTCACCGAGAACCGGGCCGTGCTGCACACCGCGCTGCGGGCCTCGCGGGACGCGGTGATCGAGGTCGACGGCGAGAACGTCGTCCCGAAGGTGCACGCCGTCCTCGACAAGATGGCCGACTTCGCCGACCGCGTCCGCTCCGGCGCCTGGACCGGCCACACCGGCGGGCGCATCAGGAACGTCGTCAACATCGGCATCGGCGGCTCCGACCTCGGCCCGGCGATGGCCTACGAGGTGCTGCGTCCGTACACCGCACGGGAGTTGACGTTCCGGTTCGTGTCGAACGTCGACGGCGCCGACCTGCACGAGGCCACCCGCGACCTGGACCCGGCGGAGACCCTGTTCATCGTCGCGTCCAAGACGTTCACCACGATCGAGACGATCACCAACGCGACCTCGGCGCGTTCCTGGCTGCTCAAGGCCTTCGAGGGCGACGAGAAGGCCGTGGCCCGGCACTTCGTGGCGCTGTCCACGAACGCCGAGAAGGTCACCGAGTTCGGCATCGACCCGGACAACATGTTCGAGTTCTGGGACTGGGTCGGCGGCCGCTACTCGTACGATTCGGCGATCGGCCTGTCCCTGATGATCGCGATCGGTCCCGACCGGTTCCGCGAGATGCTCGACGGCTTCCGGCTGGTCGATGACCACTTCCGCACCGCGCCCGCCGAGGCCAACGCCCCGCTGATCCTCGGTCTGCTGGGCGTCTGGTACGGCAACTTCTACGACGCCCAGTCGCACGCGGTGCTGCCGTACAGCCACTACCTGTCCAAGTTCACCGCCTATCTCCAGCAGCTGGACATGGAGTCCAACGGCAAGTCGGTGCAGCGGGACGGCCGGCCGGTGGAGTGGCAGACCGGGCCGGTGGTGTGGGGCACGCCGGGCACCAACGGGCAGCACGCCTACTACCAGTTGATCCACCAGGGCACCAAGCTGATCCCGGCGGACTTCATCGGCTTCGCCCGGCCCGTCGGCGAGCTGAGCGGCGAACTCAAGGCCCAGCACGACCTGTTGATGGCCAACTTCTTCGCCCAGACCCAGGCGCTGGCCTTCGGCAAGACGGCCGAGGAGGTCCGCGCGGAGGGCGTGCCCCAGGAGCAGGTCACGCACCGCACCTTCCGCGGCGACCACCCCACCACCACGATCCTCGCAGGCTCGCTGACCCCGTCCGTGCTGGGCCAGCTGATCGCCCTCTACGAGCACAAGGTGTTCGTGCAGGGCGCGGTGTGGAACATCGACTCCTTCGACCAGTGGGGCGTGGAACTGGGCAAGGTCCTCGCCAAGCGGGTCGAGCCCGCGCTCACCGAGGGCGCGGACGTTCCCGGTCTCGACCCGTCCACCAAGGCGCTCGTCGCCGCCTATCGCACGCTCAAGAACGCATCGGAAGTGAACTGATATGCAGCTCGGTCTCATCGGTCTCGGCAAGATGGGCGGCAACATGCGCGAGCGGATCCGCCGCGCCGGCCACACCGTCATCGGCTACGACCGCAATCCCGAGGTCTCCGACGTCAAGTCCCTCGCCGAACTGGTCGAGAAGCTGGACGCGCCCCGCCATGTGTGGGTGATGGTCCCGGCCGGCACCGCCACGCAGACCGTCGTCGACGAGCTCGGCGACCTGCTGGAGCCGGGCGACACCGTGATCGACGGCGGCAACTCCCGCTGGACGGACGACGAGAAGCACGCCGCCGCCCTCGGCATCAAGGGCATCGGCTTCGTCGACGCCGGTGTCTCCGGCGGTGTGTGGGGCCTGGAGAACGGCTACGCGCTCATGGTCGGCGGCGACAAGCAGCACGTGGAGCCGCTGAAGCCGATCTTCGAGGCGCTCAAGCCGGAGGGCCCGTACGGCTATGTCCACGCGGGCCGGGTCGGCGCCGGGCACTTCTCCAAGATGGTCCACAACGGCATCGAGTACGCCATGATGCAGGCTTACGCCGAGGGCTGGGAGCTGCTGGAGAAGGTGCACTCGGTGGAGAACGTCCGCGAGGTGTACCGCTCCTGGCAGGAGGGCACCGTCATCCGCTCCTGGCTGCTCGACCTCGCGGTCAACGCCCTGGACGAGGACGAGCACCTGGAGAAGCTGCGCGGCTACGCGGAGGACTCCGGCGAGGGCCGCTGGACCGTCGAGGCGGCCATCGACAACGCCGTACCGCTGCCCGCGATCACCGCCTCGCTGTTCGCCCGGTTCGCCTCCCGGCAGGACGACTCGCCGCAGATGAAGATGATCGCGGCGCTGCGCAACCAGTTCGGCGGCCACGCGGTCGAGAAGAAGGACTGACCGCCGTGGGGGACCTCCTGCTGGTACGCCACGGTGAGACGGAATGGAGCAGGTCGGGACAGCACACCAGCTTCACCGACCTGCCCCTGACCGAGGACGGCGAGCACCAGGCCAAGTCCCTCGCCCCGCTCCTCACCGGCCGGACCTACGCCCTGGCGCTGGCCAGCCCGCTGGGCCGCGCGCTGCGCACCGCCGAACTGGCGGGCCTCGTCGGGGTCGTGCCCGACCCCGATCTGCACGAGTGGGACTACGGCGGCTACGAGGGTGTCACCACCGTCGGCATCCACCGGACACGCCCCGGCTGGGACCTGTGGACCGACGGCGTGCCGCCGGGTCCCCAGGGGCACCCGGGCGAGTCTCCGGAGGAGGTCGGCGCCCGTGCCGACCGGGTGCTGGCCCGGCTGTCCCCGGCCCTCGCGGAGGGAGACGTGATCCTCGTCGCCCACGCCCACTTCCTGCGGGTGCTCACTGCCCGCCGGTTGGGTCTGCCGCCCGCGGAGGGCCGGCTGTTCCAGCTGGCCACCGGCACGGTCAGCCGGCTGTCCACCGAGCACGGGCGGCCCGTGATCGCCGAGTGGAACAGACGGCCGTAACCGCCCCGAGCGCACAACTCCCTTCTTACGCGGCCCGGTTCACCCCTGGTGAGCCGGGCCGCAGTGGTACAGCAGCCGGGTGCGGTCGCGGATGTCGTAGGCGGCCGGCGGGACGAGCGCGCAGTGGGCGGCGGTCCAGCGCAGCAGCACGCCGACGGGGCTGCCGGCCGTGAGGGCGCTGGGACGCAGATCGGCGCGCGGGACGAGGACGTAGTGCAGCCGTCCGGTCTTCACCAGCTTCCGGAAGTCGGCCGGCGCCGGGTAGGGGACGCGGCCGGTGAAGCCGCCCATCGGCAGCACGGACGCGTCGGCGGCGATGACGTACCGCGCGGCACTCTGCCAGCCGGGTACGGCGGCCAGGTAGCGGGCGCCGTCGCGGTGCGCGGTCAGGTAGGCGAGCAGCCGCCGGTGCCGGGGACCGAGAGTGGTCGACGCGGTGTCGACGCGCGTGCTGGTGGGGCCCACCCGGCCGAAGGAGCCGGGCTGGTTGTAGCGCAGGGACAGCGCGGACGCCGTCCAGACGGCGGGGACCAGCAGGACGGCGGCAAGGCCGACGGCGAGCGCGGCCTGCGGCCGGATGTGGCGGGCGGCCTTTCCGGAGCGCCCGCGCAGGTCCGCGAGCAGCAGCGCCAGCAGGCCGAGGGCGACCGCGAAGGGCACCGACCAGGGCTGGAACCGCGGGTACCACAGCGTCAGGGCCGCGCACCAGACGACGTTGACGGCGAGGACGGCGGGGAGCGCGCGGGAGCGGCGGGCCTGCACCGCGCCGGCCGCGGCGAGGGCGGCCACGGCCACCGCGACGACGCCCATGTAGTAGGTGTGGCCGGTGACGCTGCCGAAGCTGAAGACGGCGAAGAAGGTCGCGAACCACACGCCCCACAGCACGTGCCCGGCGAGCAGCCGGTCGGTGCGCGGCACCCGGCGCCGCCGCAGCGCCAGCAGCCCGCCGACGAGGCCGAGCGCGGCCAGCGGGTACAGCCAGCCGGTCTGGGTGGCGAGACCGGGGCTGAACATCTTCCCCACGCCGTCACCCATGCCCGGTCCCAGGCGTGCGCCCGCGTGGGCCGCGCGGCTCGCCACGATGCTGCCGGTGCCGGCCGCGTCCATGCCGACGGCGTGGAAGCGGGTCAGGAAGTTGTAGCCGACGACCAGGGCGAACGGCGAGTCGTCGGTGGTGCCGTCGAGGTACGGGCGCGCACCCGCCGGGGTGAGGGCGGCCACCAGCATCCACGACACCGACACCGCCACGGTCACCGCTCCGGCCAGCACCACATGGCGGACACGGCGGCGCAGCGCGGCGGGCGCGGCGACGAGGTAGGTCGCGGCC
Source organism: Streptomyces sp. NPDC030820 (assembly GCF_055572075.1). Classification (NCBI taxonomy): domain Bacteria; kingdom Bacillati; phylum Actinomycetota; class Actinomycetes; order Kitasatosporales; family Streptomycetaceae; genus Streptomyces; species Streptomyces sp. NPDC030820. The sequence continues at coordinate 166,749 of NZ_JBVIEB010000003.1, read as the reverse complement.
AGCGCGGGCAGCACCGCCCATGCCTCCAGCATCTTGCACTGGAAGGCGAGGCCCACCCACACGCCCGCGAGCAGCAGGGTGCGCGGGCGGGCCTTCTCGGTGGCCCGCCAGGTGGCCTCGGCTGCCAGCAGCAGGAGCAGCACGAACGGGGCGTCCTCGGTGACCGAACGGCCGAGGCCCACCGTCACCGGGGTCAGCGTCAGGAACGCGGCGGCCAGCAGCCCGGCGGGCACCCCGGCCCAGCGGCGCACCAGCAGATGCAGCAGCAGGACACAGCCCACCATCTCCAGGGCCTGGGGCAGCACCAGCGCCCATGGATGGAAGCCGAACAGCAGCGCGGCGAGCGCCTGCGGCCACAGGAAACCGGGCAGCTTGTCCAGCGTGATGGAGCCGGCCGGGTCGAAGGAGCCGTAGAAGAAGTCGGACGGGCTGTCCGTCATGCTGCGCACCGCGCTCGCATAGAAGGCGTGGTAGGTGCTGTGCTCCAGGCCCCACAGGCACAGCACGGCGGCGAGCACGGCGATGGCGGCGAGCACCGGACGCTCGTGGCGTTCCGCGCGGGCCGCCGGGGGCGGGGCGGCCGGGGGCGGGGCGGCCGGGAACGGGGCGGTTGCGGTCGGCGGCTGGTCGGGGCGCAGCAGCGGCCGGCCGGCGGGGATGGGCATGGGACTTCCAGGCACCCGGTCCGGGACTCTCGGGTCCGGGACACCGGGTATGTCCCGGACCGTGCGAGTATCGGGTGCCGGACCGGGGGGCGGCGCGTGCCGGGGCCGGGTCTCACCGAGGTCTCACCGCGGGCTCACCGGCTCCTTCACCTCTTCTTTCACCCGCCTCTCTCGCCCGCCTCTTTCTCCGCCCCTTTCGCCCGCTGCTTTCGCCCGCTGCTTTCAGCGCCGTCCGGCGTGCTGGGCCGCCAGCCGGACCGGGGCGTTCGCGGCGCCGTACCCCTGGTAGCCGGGGTCGCGCTGGACGAGTTCGAAGAACACCCGGCCGACGGTCTCGGTGTAGCAGTGCCGGAAGGCGCCGCCCGCGTCCCGGTCGTAGAGGATGCCGAGCTCCCGGTAGGTCTCCAGCTCGTCGTCGGCGAGGTCGTACCGGGCGGCGAGGTCGTCGTGGTAGTTGGCCGGCACCGGCAGCAGCCGGCCGCCCGCGGCGCGGAAGGCGCGGGCCGCGGCCACCACGTCGTCGGTGGCCAGCGCGATGTGCGCCGCGTGCATGGTGTCGTCGGTGGGTGCCGCGCCGACGCCGAGAGCGATACGGACCCTGCCGTCGGCGTCGGTGACGGCGCGGCTGCGCATCAGCCCGTAGGGGTCGGCGAGGTCGACGCTCTCCTGGGCGGTCAGGCCGAGGACGCTGCGGTGGAAGAGCGTGGCCTCGTCGAAGTGGTGCCAGGGCTGGGTGAGGGCGAGGTGGTCGATGCGGGTCTCGGAGGGCGCCGGGGTGTCCGGCAGGTCGGCGAAGTCGGCTCGCCAGTCGGGGAGTTCGGGGTCGCCGGTGGCGCAGAGGAACAGTTCCGTGCCGTCGGGGGCCGCGACGGCGTCGAGCGGGGCGTCCCCGGGGGCACGGTGGCGGGGCAGCACGGGGGCGAGGAGTGCCTCGGCGCGGCGGGCGGCAGCGGCGGGGTCCGGGGACTCCAGGCCGATCGCGGCCAGCCGGGTGCCGTCGCGGCGGGCGGTGGCGGCGGTGTTGACCAGGATCCGGGCCGCACCCCGCTGCCACAGGTCGACGGGCTTGCCGCGATGCCGGGCGGCGCGGGTGAAGCCGAGCGCGCTCAGCAGCGCGGTGACGGGTTCGGCGTCCGGGGTGAGGAGTTCGGCGAAGGCCACCCCGGTGGGCACGACGGGCGGCGGCAGCTCGGCGGCGCCGACGGCCTCCGTGAGAAGCAGCAGGGAGCGGTGGGCGTCGACGGCGGTGGGGCCGGCGTCGGCCTGCCGGAAGACGTCGTTGAACACCTCCAGGGACAGCGGCCCGCGGTAGCCGGCGGCGAGGACGTGCCGCAGCAGCCCGGCGACGTCGAACCCGCCCTGGCCGGGGAAGCAGCGGTAGTGGCGGCTCCACTGCAGGACGTCCATCGCGAGCAGCGGGGCGTCGGCCAGCTGCAGGAAGAAGATCTTCTCGCCGGGTATGTCCTCGATGCCTTTGGGGTCGGAGCCGCGGGAGAGGATGTGGAAACTGTCCAGACAGACGCCGAGCGCCGGGTGGTCGGCGGCCTCGACGATCCGCCACGCGTGCTCGTAGGTGTTCACATGCCGCCCCCAGGCGAGCGCCTCGTAGGCCACCCGGATCCCGAACTCCTCGGCGAGCCCGGCCAGTCGAGCGAGCTGACCGGCCGCTCGTCCGTCGTCGTCCACCGCGTCCGGCGACACGCTGGAGCACACGAGCACGGTGTCGGCGCCGAGCCGGTTCATCAGCTCGAACTTGTGCCGGGCGCGCCGCAGATTGCGTGCGAAGACATCGTCGGGCACGCCCTCGATGTCCCGCATCGGCTGATACAGATCGATGCTCAGCCCGAGGTCGGCACAGCGCGCACGGATCTCCTCGGGAGCGAGCGGGCAGGCGAGGAGATCGTTCTCGAAGATCTCCACCCCGCCGAACCCGGCACGCGCGGCAGCGGCGAGCTTCTCGGTGAGGGTGCCGCTCAGGGAAACGGTGGCGATGGAGGTGTGCATGCCTGTGTTCGTGGTCATCCGACAGCACTCCCCGCGCGCTCGACGCCCACCCACTCCTCGAAGTCGGCAAGCATCCGCCCGCTGTCCGGTTCTCTCCCCGTGAACAGCCGAAATGCATCCGCCGCCTGGAACACAGCCATCCCACCGCCGCCCAGAACGGCACAACCACGCGCGCGGGCCGCCCCCAACAGCTCCGTCTCCAAAGGCCGGTACACAACCTCGGCGACCCACAGCCCGGGATGCAGAAGCTCGGCAGGCAGGGGCAGCCCGGGGTGCGCGGCCATACCGGTGGGCGTGGCATGAACGAGCCCCCCGGCGCCGTCGGCCTCGGCGAGCAGTCCGGGCAACCGGTCGACCGTGGCCGCCACCGCCCGGCCGGGGCCGAAGTGCCGGACCAGCGACTCGGCGAGCGCCGCGGCTCGCTCGGGCAGCGCATCGACGACGGTGACCCGCCCGGCGCCCAGGGTGAGCACGGCATGCGCGACGGCTGCGCCCGCGCCGCCCGCGCCGAGCTGGACGACCCGCTCCAGCGGGGCGTCCGGCAGGCCGCGGGCGAAGGAGGCGGCGAAACCGGTCACGTCGGTGTTGTGGCCCACGGCCCGGCCGTCCTCGAAGACCACGGTGTTGACCGCGCCGAGCGCCTCGGCCCGCGGATCGAGCGCGTCGAGGTGGTCCATGACCAGCTGCTTGCAGGGGTGGGTGATGTTCAGCCCGTCGTAGCCGAGATCGCGGGCGGCGCGGACCAGGTCACCGACCGCCTCCGGCGCGCGGCCGAGGACGTCGATGTCGAGGAGCCGGTAGAGGTAGCGCAGGCCCTGCCGGTCCGCCTCCCGCTGGTGCAGGGCGGGGCTGAGCGAGGGGCCGATCCCGGCCCCGATCAGCCCGACGAGATACGAGTCCTTGGCCATGTGGGCCTCCCGAGGCGGCGCTAATGTACGAACTAGTACGTTAGCTATATCAGTCGTGGGCGCCGTGAGGAAGACCTCGGCGACGGTCCGGGGTCCTGCTTCTACAATCACCGGCACGCACAGCGAGCGTGCCGCCCAGGCGTCCACCGGCCCGAAGGACAGCGATGACCAGCGTCGAAGAACCCGTACGACCCGGGGGACGGGTGCGCGACGCGGCCCGCACCAAGGCCGAGATCCTCGATGTGGCCACGCAGGAGTTCGCGCGGGCCGGCTACGACGGAGCCCGGGTCGACGAGATAGCGGCCCGCACCCGCACCACCAAGCGGATGATCTACTACTACTTCGGCGGCAAGGAACAGCTGTTCACGGCCGTGCTGGAGCGGGCGTACGGAGTGATCCGCGAGGCCGAGCAGGAGCTGGACGTCGAGCACCTGGACCCCGTCGCCGCGATCCGCCGCCTGGCCGAGCTGACCTTCGACCACCATGAGCAGCACCCGGACTTCATCCGCCTGGTCAGCATCGAGAACATCCACGGCGCCGAGCACATCGCGGCCTCCGAGAAGCTCGGCAGGATCGGCTCCCCGGCCCTGGAGGTGATCCGCCGGATCCTCACCGCGGGACAGGAGTCGGGGCTGTTCACGGCCGACGTGGACGCGGTCGACCTGCACGCGATGATCAGCTCGTTCTGCTTCTTCCGGGTCGCCAACCGGCATACCTTCGGCGCCCTGTTCGGCCGGGACCTGGTGGACCCCGCCCAGCGGGAGCACTACCGGACCATGCTCGGCGACATGGTGATCGCCTACCTGACGGCGGAGCGCGCGGCCGGCTGACCCGGCAGGCGCGCGCCGCCGTACGGACTGCCGCACGGACTCTTGACAGCGGGGAAACGCGGGCGCAACATCCCACCCACCACAACTAACTATCCAGTGGGTTAATTAGCAGCCGAGATCCGGCCCTCGCCCGCTCCCTCCCCCGTCGCTCACCCCGCCCTTCCGTAGGGTGGAGTTCCCCGAAGGAGCACCGCCGTGTCCGTCCCCACCCCCGCGCCCGCCGCCGACGCCCCGCCCGGCCAGCCCTGGAAGGCGGCGACAGCCGCCTGGATCGGCAGCGCGCTCGAGTACTACGACTTCTTCGTGTACGGCAGCGCCGCCGCACTGATCTTCCCGAAGGTGTTCTTCGACTCCTCCGATCCGGCGACGGCGACCCTGCTGTCGCTCGCCACGTTCGGCGTCGCCTACGCCGCCCGGCCGCTCGGTGCGCTGGTCCTCGGACACGTCGGCGACCGGCTCGGCCGCAAGAAGATCATGGTCTTCACACTGATCCTGATGGGCCTGTCGACGTTCCTGATCGGCTGTCTGCCCACCCGCGCGCAGGCCGGCTCGCTCGCCCCGGTGCTGCTCGTGCTCTGCCGCGTGCTGCAGGGCATATCGGCGGCAGGCGAGCAGGCGAGCGCGAGTTCGATGAGCCTGGAGCACGCGCCGCCGGGCCGGCGCGGGTTCTTCACCAGCTTCACCCTCAGCGGCACCCAGGGCGGCCAGCTCATCGCCACGCTGGTCTTCATCCCCGTCTCCAGGCTTCCCGAGGACCAGCTGCTCTCCTGGGGCTGGCGGGTGCCGTTCTGGCTGAGCGTGGCGGTCGCCGTCGCCGGTTACGTCATCCGGCGCCGGCTGCGCGAGACCCCGGTCTTCGCGCGGCAGGCGGCGACCGAGGGCGTGGTCCGGCTGCCGCTCGCGGTGCTGATGCGTGAGCACTGGGCGGATGTGCTCCGGGTGATCGCGGGCGCGCTCGTCGCCTCGGTCAGCACGATCTTCACGGTGTGGGCCCTGGCGTACGCCACGAGTGACGCGGTCGGCATGTCCCGTACGTTCATGCTGTGGGTGGGCGCCCTGGCCAACCTCTTCGCGCTGGCCGCGATCCCGCTGTGGGCCACGCTCTCGGACCGGATCGGGCGCCGGCCGGTGTTCCTGATCGGGGCGGTGGGCAGCGCGGCCGCGATGGCCGGCTATCTGTGGGCGATCTCCACGGGCTCCCGCCCGCTGACGCTGCTCCTCGGGATCGTGGCCTTCGGTCTCGTCTACAGCGCCGCGAACGGTGTGTGGCCCGCCTTCTACGGCGAGATGTTCGCGACCCGGGTGCGGCTGTCCGGCATCGCCATCGGCACGCAGATCGGCTTCGCGGTGGCCGGGTTCGCGGTCACCTTCGCCGCCGAGATCGCCGGTCCCGGCGGCGACGACTGGTCGGCGGTGGCCCTGTTCACGGCCGCCCTGTGCCTCCCGCCGACCCTGGCCGCACTCACCGCGCGCGAGACGCACAGGGTCCCGACGGAACTGCTCGGCGAACGCTCGGGCCGGCAGCCGGCCCGGGCGGAGCGGGTCACGGCGGCCTAGTCCGCCCAGGTCCGGGGCCGGGGACCTGTCTGCTCAGGGTGTCGGGTGGCGCGGCTCGTACAGGGCGAGTTCGCCGCCGCCCGGCAGGCGCAGGGCGGTCACCCGGCCCCAGCGGGCCTCCTCTACCGGCCGGGTGAACTCCACTCCCTGCGCGCCGAGTTCACGCTGCGTCGCGTCGAGGTCGTCGCACATCAGCATCAGCTCGTGCGCGGGCTCGCCGTCGGTGGGGTGGCAGGCCACCTCGGTGGGCGGCGCCCGGAAGACCAGCCATCCGTGGCCCGCGTCGACGTGCGTCCACCCGAGGGTGTCGCGCAGGAAGGCCCGGTCTGCCTCCGCGTCCCGGCTGTAGAGCACCACATGCGCACCGTTGATCACGGCCGGAGGGTAGTGCGGCAAGCGGGGCCGGACAAGTACCGGCAGCCCGCGACCCGCCGCACGCCCTCCACATCCGCCGAGCCGACCGCACCCCGTGTACTGCCACACCGACCGCACGAACCACACCGGCGGACGTGGCCGATGCGATCCGGTTGCCCCCTCGTTCGTCGGATCAAGGGGCGGTGCTGCCGACGAGCTCTGCCAATTCGTCGGCCGATTCGGAAGTCAGTCGGTAGAAGCCCTGGAGGCTGACCGAGCGCTCGAGGCGGCCGTCGACCACGTACTTCAGACCGCGGGTCCGGCCTCGGCGATTACGCCAGGTGAGCCTCATCAAAAGATCACCAGGTATCGGCATGTCGAAGCGCACGGGCGTCGCGTCCACGTGCACTGCCGCAGCGCCGCAGCCGCCGGCACCCAGCATCGACCAGCCGCCGTGCCCGGGAAACGCCGGGTCCTGCCACGTCCCGGGGGCGGTGCCGCAGCAGTCGCGCCGCTCCATGTCGATCACCCGCATCCGGCTCACGACGTGCACGACGCACCGGTTGACGTGCAGTGCGTACACCGCGTCCCCGGCTCGGGCCCCCGACCAGGCGGGCAGCGAGGAATGGACGCCGCTGAAGGCGACCGGCGGCCGCTCTCCCACGCGACCCGCTTTGCGCAGGGCACGGCACGTGTCATGGGTCCACAAGACGGTGAAGGCATCAGACATGCCGTGATCGTATGAAGGAGCACTGACAACCTCCCGTGGAGCAGCGCTCCTGCAATCTCGTTCGGCGGGAAGACCCACCCACGCACCGACGTCACTGCCGCCCGGCCACGCCGACCGCACCCGCCCCAACTGGCTCAGCGTCCAGGCACGACCCGCCGCATCCGCCACGTGAGCTTCCCGCCGCAGCCACCGCGCCATCACCCTGACCGCCCACGACCCGCCACCCCGGCCGCGCTCGCCCGGACCGATGGCCACCGTCGTGCTCTCCAGCCAGTGGCCCCGTCGCGTCACCCCGGCGGGGACACCGCCGCGTCGAGCAACGGCCCGAGTTCCCGTACCGCCGTGGTCAAGGGACCGGCGTCCTGTTCGGCGCGGGCCATCAGGATCGCTCCCTCCAGGGTGCTGATCATCAGCGTGGCCAGGGATTCGGCGCGGGCCGCGGGGACGCCCATGCCGGTCAGGGCCTCGGCGAGCGGGGTCCGCCAGGTGGTGAACGCGGCGGCCACGGCCGCACGGGTCGAGCCGTCGGCCGAGGCGCAGTCGACGGTGGCGGCGGCGACCGGGCAGCCCGTGGCGAAGCCGTGCGCCGCGAACTCCTCGGTCCACTGCGCGACCATCGCCGCGAACAGTCCGCTCGGCGTCGGCTCCTCCAGCCCGGCGAGGAAGCGCGCGATGCGCTTGCCCGCATACCGGCCGGCCCAGCCGACCGCCTCGTTGACCAGCTGTTCCTTCCCGCCCGGGAAGTAGTGCTGGAGCGAGCCGCGCGGTGCGCCGGCGTGCGCGGCGACCTCCCGCATGCCGGTCGCGGTGACACCGTCACGCCGGATGAGCTGGGCCGCGCTGAAGACCATCCGCTCCCGCGGCCCGTGTGGTGCCTGGCTCATCGCCGACCTCCGATCCTCGCCGCCCCACTCTATGACCGCCGTCATAACGCCCGCTACTATGACAGCGGTCATAGTCGGCTGCCGCAGCGAAGGACGGTCCCCGTGAACGTCGGTTTCATCGGTCTCGGAGTGATGGGCCGGCCCATGGCACAGCGCCTGGTGTCCGCCGGCACTCCCCTGGTGGTCTGGAACCGGACCCCGGAGCGCACCACACCCCTGCGCGCGGCCGGGGCCACGGTCGCCGCGGACGCCGACGAGGTGTTCGCCGAGGCGGACGTGGTGCTGCTGATGCTCGCCGACGAGGCCGCCGTCGACGCGGTCCTCGGCCGGGGCACAGCCGCACTGGCGGCGCGGGTCGCCGGGCGCGTCGTGGTCCACATGGGCACCACGTCCCCCGAGTACTCCCACGCCCTGGAGACGGACATCCGGGCCGCCGGCGGCCGGTACGTCGAGGCACCCGTGTCGGGGTCACGGGTACCGGCGGAGGAGGGTCAGCTGGTGGCGATGCTCGCCGGGGAGCAGGACGCCGTGGACGCCGTACGGCCGCTGCTCGCGCCGCTGTGCCGGGAGACGTTCGTGTGCGGCCCGGCGCCGAGCGCGCTGCTGATGAAGCTGTCGGTGAACCTGTTCCTGATCGCCCAGGTGACCGGGCTGACCGAGGCGTTCCACTTCGCCGAGCGGCAGGGCCTGGACCGGCGGCTGTTCCTGGACGTCCTGGACGCGGGCCCCATGGCCAGCGGCGTCTCCCGGATGAAGGCGCCGAAGCTGTTCGACCGGGACTTCGCGGTGCAGGCGGCCGCGCTGGACGTCCTGAAGAACAACCGGCTCATCGCCGAGGCGGCCCGCAAGGCACACCTGGCCTCACCGCTCCTCGACGTGTGCCACACCCTGTTCGAGGAGACGGTGGCCCAGGGGTACGGTGGCGAGGACATGGTCGCCGTACTGCGAGCGATCGAGACACGGACCGCCACGGCGTCGTAGCCGGGAACCGGGCGGGTCAGCGCTTCGGGACACCGTACGCCCGGTCGACGTGCAGCCGCACCACCAGTCGGCGGTCGCGGACCATCGCCGCCCGGTAGTCGTCCCAGTCCGGGTGTTCGCCCTGCACGTCCCGGTAGAGGCGGATCAGTTCCTCGACGGTGTCGTCGTGCGGGTCCCGGGCGACCGGGGAGAGTTCCGCCGTGCCCTCGGCGACGGTGAACGCCCAGCGGTCGGCGCTGGTGACGTGGTAGGAGGCGCGCGGGTCGCGGCGCAGATTGCGGGTCTTCGCGCGGTCGTCGGTGACGGAGATCCGGATGACGCGCTCGTCGGGGTAGTAGGCGTGGTTGACGTTGGACAGCTGGGGGCGGCCGTCGCGCTTGAGGGTGACCAGGACGCCGGCGTCGCCTTCGGCGAGCAGTTCGAGCAGCGCGTCCTGCGTGGGGGCCGGGGTGGAGTCTTCGCTCATGGCAGGGTCAACTCACCGGAGGGGTCCCCGCATTCCCGCGATCGACCCATCGGTAGACAGTGTCTACGTGCACCTGGTAGACACTGCCCATGACTGAGTCCGACATGGGGTTGCGGGAGCGTCTGGTCGACGTCGGCGTGGAGCTGCTGGCCGTCGAGGGGCTGCAGGCGCTGACCCTGCGGGAGATCGCCCGGCGCGCCGGCGTCTCGCACGGGGCCCCGCGCCGCCACTTCCCCACCCACCTTGAGCTGCTGTCGGCCATCGCGCGCCGGGGCTTCGCCGACCTGGCCGAGCGGGTGCGCGTGACGCCCGCACCCGGCTCCGCCGGCCCGCGCACACAGGTGGCGGCGCTGGCGCGGACGTATCTGGAGTTCGCGCTCGCCAACCCCGGCATGTATGAGCTGATGTTCCGTCACGACCTGCTGGAGAGCGGACATCTGGGACTGCGGGAGACGAGCCTTCCCCTGTTCCGCGTGCTCGCCGGGCGCGTCGGCGAGGTCCGGCCCGGGGCCGATGCCCGGCGGGTCGCGGGCGCCCTGTGGGCCAATCTGCACGGGATCGCCCAGCTGTGGCGCTGGCGCAGTCTCCAACTCGCCATCGCTGAGGACGACTTCGGGCCCCTGCTCGATGCGGTGCTGCTGGCCCATCTGGGCCCGGAGGACGGCCGGTGAACCGGCGGTGGACGCTGGCGAGCAGTGTGGCGGGTGCGGTGGTCGTGGCGCTGGACGGTACGGTCCTGACGGTCGCGCAGCCCCGTCTGCAAGGGGAGTTGGGGGCGTCGTACGCCGAGGTGCAGTGGACCAGCACCGCGTACCTCGTCGCCGTGGCCAGTCTGCTGGTGTTCGCGGGGCGGCTCGGTGACCGGTACGGGCAGCAGCGGCTGTTCGCGCTCGGCATGCTGGGGTTCGGGGCGGCGTCGGCGGCGATCGGTGGCGCGCCCGGCGTGGGGTGGGTGATCGGACTGCGGGCGGTGCAGGGGGTGTTCGGGGCGCTGCTGCAGCCGGCCACGCTGGGCATGCTGCGGGCCGCGTACCCGCCGGACCGGCTCGCGCAGCCCCTCGCGGTGCGTACCGCCGCGATCGGGCTGGCGGCGGCAGCGGGCCCGCTGGTGGGCGGGGCGCTGGTGACCGGTCTGGGCTGGCGGGCGGTGTTCTTCGTCAATGTGCTGCCCGCGCTCGTCTTCGGCCTGCCGGCGCTGCTGCGACCGCAGCGGCCCGCCGCGGGCTCCGGGACTCCGCTGGACGTGCCGGGTGCCGTGCTGCTCGCGGTGACCCTCTGCTGTCTGGTGCACTCGCTGACCGCGCGGCCCGCCTCCGGGGCGGGACTCGCCGTCGCCGCGGTCACCGCCGCCGTCCTCGTGCGGCACGAACGGCGCACGGCGAGCCCGCTGCTGCCACCCGCGGTCATCGGCTCGCGGGCGGTCGGGGCGGCGCTCGGCGTGCTGGTGGTCGTGTCCGCGGCCGTGTTCGGCACCCTCTTCGTCGCCACCTATGTGCTGCAACGCCGCCTGGGCCTCGACCCGTTGGACAGCTCCCTGTGCAGTCTGCCGCTCGCGGTGCTGATGGTGGCGTCCGCCGCGCTGTGCCCGCTGCTGCTGCGCCGGTTCGGGGCGCGCGGTACGACGGCGGGGGCGACGGCGCTCCTTGCCCTCGGTGTCCTCGTGCTGTCCGAAGCCGGCTCCACGCCTGCGCTCGGCTGTGCGTTCGCCCTGCTGGGCGCGGGCTTCGGGACGGTGATGGTGGCGGCCACCCAGGTGGTCGTACGACGGGCGGAGGTGGCGGTGGCCGGAGTCGCCGGCGGGCTGCAGCAGACGGCGCTGAACGTCGGCCCGGCCATCGGAGTGGCCACGGCGACCGCGCTCATGGGCTCCGGGACCGCGACCGCCCTGCTCACTCTCGCCTGCGTCGCGGCGCTCGGCGTGCCCTTGACCCGTGCGCTGCCGGGGGCCGACGGCGACGGACCACGGCTCGGGACCGATGGCGTCGCGTCGATCACAAACACCGCTGATGAACGGGTCCATGGTGGTGTTCCTGGGCGACGATGAGGACCGGGTGCGTCCCGGCGGGCAGCCGGGTGCATCGCGTTGCAGGCGACGGGAGGACAGCGATGGCACGGCTGCGGCAGGAAGTCGACCCGGGCGAGGCGGGGCTGGACGTCAAGGCGCTGGAGCGCCTGGACCGGCAGGTCGCGCGCTACGTCGACGAGGGGCGGCTGCCCGGCTTTCTGGTGGCCCTCTCGCGTGGCGGCCGGGTCGCCCACCTCACCGCGTACGGCCGGCGCGATGTCGCGGCCGGGCTGCCGGTCGAGGCGGACACGCTGTGGCGGATCTACTCCATGACCAAGCCGGTCACCGCGGTCGCGGTGCTGCTGCTGGTGGAGGAGGGCAGGCTGTCCCTGGACGACCCGCTGGAACGTCATCTGCCGGTGTTCGCCAACCCTCGTGTGTACGACGGCGGTTCGGGCGCCGAGATGCGCACCCGCCCGGCCGCCGGCCCGATCCTGATCCGGCATCTGCTCACCCACACCGCCGGCCTGACCTTCGGTTTCTACTACAAGCACCCCGTCGACGCGCTCTACCGGGAGTCCGGCCTGGAGTACTCGGTGCCGCCGGGTGCCGATCTGCCGGAGACGGTGGAGGTGTACGCGCGGATGCCGTTGCAGTTCGACCCGGGCACGCAGTGGAACTACTCGGTCGCTTCGAACGTGCTGGGCCGGGTCGTGGAGGTGGTGTCCGGGCAGCCGCTGGACGCGTTCTTCGCCGAGCGGATCCTGCGCCCGCTCGGCATGACCGACACCGGCTTCCACATCGAGCCCGAACAGGCGGTCAGACTCGCCGAGTTGTACGGGGAGACCGAAGAAGGCGGCATCGAGCCGGTGCCGGGGCTGCCGGTGCACGGCCGGCCGAGGTTCCTGTCCGGCAGCGGCGGCCTGGTCTCGTCGGCGTACGACTTCCATCGGTTCATGGAGATGCTGCGCCGGGGCGGCGAACTGGACGGCGTACGGCTGCTGTCCGCGGACGGCGTCGGCATGATGACCCGCAACCAGCTGGCCGGCGGCGCGACGTTGCGCTCCTTCGGCGCCCCCGCCCACCAGGAGCCCGGCAACGACGGGCTCGGCTTCGGCTTCAACGTCTCGGTGGTGACCGACCCGTCCCGCACCCTGGCCCCCTCCAGCCTCGGCACGTACGGCTGGACCGGCGCCGCCACGACCGCCTTCTGGGTCGATCCGGCCCATGAGTTGACGGTCCAGTTCATGACGCAGGTACGCCCGAAGACGCTGAAGATCTTCCCGGAGCTGCGGCGGCTGGTGCACGAGGCGCTGACGGACTGACCGCGGGGCGCCCACCGCCCGTGGGGGAGGCGGCGGACGCCGCAGCGGCCGGCTTCAGGAGCCGTGGGCGACGGCGTCCAGATGGGGCAGGATGTGGTCCAGCCGCTCCCGCTTGGTGCGCAGATACGTGATGTTGCTCTCGCACGGCTCGATCAGCAGCGGCACCTGCTCGGCGACCTGGATGCCGTGCCGGACCAGCGCCTCCCGCTTGCGCGGGTTGTTCGACATCAGACGGACCGAGCGCACCCCGAGGTCGTGCAGGATCTGAGCCGCGATGCCGTAGTCGCGGGCGTCGACGGGCAGGCCGAGCGCGAGGTTCGCCTCCACCGTGTCCAGGCCCTCCGCCTGCAGGGCCATCGCGCGCAGCTTGGCGAGCAGTCCGATGCCGCGGCCCTCGTGGCCCCTCAAGTAGACGACGATCCCGCTGCCTTCGGCGACGACGGCACGCAGCGCGGACGCCAGCTGGTCGCCGCACTCGCAGTGCCGGGAGCCGAACGCGTCCCCGGTCAGGCATTCGGAGTGCAGCCGGGTCAGCACGTTCTCGGTGCCGATGTCCCCGTACACCAGGGCCACTTGTTCCTCACCGCGGTCGTGGTCCAGGTAGCCGATCGCCTGGAATTTCCCGTACACGGTGGGCAGCGGTGCATTCACGATGCGTTCCGCGCCCGAACGCCGCGGGGACTTCTTGCCGAGTACGCCCATGTTGACGCCGGAGTTTTCTGTCATGATCTGATTCCTAAGCAGAGACGAAAGGCCGTGAAATGATGAGTGGTTCGGGCGCGCGTGCGGCGGCAGGTGGGGAGACAAACGGCGTGGCGTACGGCGTGCTGCCGACGGACACCACCGAAACGGTACGGACGCGGGGGGCGGGCGTTTCAGCACAGGTCGCCGTCCTTCCCGTGGGCAGTTTCGAACAGCACGGTCCGTTCCTTCCGCTGGCGACCGACACGCTCGTCGCCTGCGCCGTGGCGCGGGAGATCGCCGCCGCGTACCCGGTGCACCTCCTTCCTCCGGTGACGGTCTCCTGCTCGCACGAGCACGCGGACTGGCCGGGGACCGTCAGCATCTCCGCCGTGACCCTCCATGCGGTGGTCTCGGACATCGCGGCGTCGCTGCGCCGCTCGGGTGTCGACACGCTCGTCGTGGTCAATGGGCACGGCGGCAACTACGTTCTGGGCAACGTCGTACAGGAGGCCTCCGCGCGCGGTGAGCGGATGGCGTTGTTCCCGGCCGCCGAGGACTGGGAGTCGGCGCGGGAACGGGCGGGGGTCCGCACCTCGCTGCTCACCGACATGCACGCGGGGGAAATCGAGACCTCGATTCTGCTGCATGCTCATCCCGAATTCGTCCGCCCTGGTTACGAGTCCGCCGATTTCACCGCTGACGACCGCCGTCAGCTGCTCACCGTGGGAATGTCCGCCTATACCGAATCGGGCGTCATCGGCCGTCCTTCCCTGGGTTCGGCGGAAAAGGGGAAGGAACTGCTGGCGAGCCTGGCGGAGTCCTTCGCGTCATATTTCGCATTGCTCACGTCCGGGGCGGGGCGCGGGTAGTTCCTCGGGGGCGCAGTGTGCTGTCCGGGCGCGGTCTCCTGTCCGGACGCAGGGTCGTGCGCGGGCGCGGGGTGCTGCGCGGGCCGCGGACCGTCCGGCGCGGAGACCGGGGCGTGGTCCGTCGGTTCGGGTGCGGCCTGGTCCGTGTCGGCGGGGTCCGTCTTGGCAGGGTCCGTCGTGACCTGGTCCGCCGTGGCGGGGTCGGCGCGCAGGCCGGCGTACCAGCGCACGGCGAGGACGACGGCACCGGGCAGGCTCGCCACGAAGCTCAGCACGCCGTACACGACGGCGACGGCGACTCCGGTGCTCGCGCCGAGCCCCGCCGCGCCGAACGCCCAGGCGGTGACGCCCTCGCGGGGCCCGAAACCGCCGACGTTCAGCGGCAGCCCCATGGCGACCAGGGCGAGGACCGCGAGCGGCACCAGCTGCACGACGGAGGCGGCGGAGCCGGCGACCCGGGCCGCCACGACGAACATCGCCACGTGCCCGGCCAGGACAACGGCCGAGGACAGCGCGATGCCCGGCCCGCCCCGGCGGGAGAACAGGCCCTGGCGCGCCTCGCCGAGGGCGGTGCGCAGACCACCGGCCCGGCGGGCGGACGCGCGGTTCATCCGCACGGCCAGGGCGACGGCGAGGGCGCCGGCCAACCCCAGGGCGACCAGCGGGGCGAAGTCGCGGGCCTCGGCGCGCACCGGGGACGGCAGCGTCGGCAGCACCGCAGCGGCGAGCACGGCCAGCGCGATCTGCCCGGCGACGCGTTCCAGTACCACGGCCTTCACCCCGCGCCGCAGATCGCCTGCGCTCTGTCCGTGCCGGACCGCCCGGTGCACATCGCCGAGGATCCCGCCCGGCAGCGCGGCGTTCAGGAACAGCGCCCGGTAGTAGTCGGCGACGGCGGGGCCCAGCGGGAGCCGGATGCGCAGACCTCGGGCCACCAACTGCCAGCGCCAGGCACTGAGCACGGTGGTCACCACGCCGATGCCCAGCGCGGCCAGCACCGTCACGGCGTCGATCCGCCGCAGTCCGTCGACGAGCACGCCCGTACCCAGCCGCCACAACAGGGCCCCGAGGATGACCGCACCGGCGGCGGTGCCGAAGTGCGTCCGCAGCGCGCGGAAGCGGGGGCGCCGGGGGGCGGGGGCCTGCGGGGGTTGCGAGGGCTCGGGGGTGGATTCGGCGGCCGGCGGTTCGGAGGGCGAGGACGACGGCGACTCCGGGTGCGGGGACGGCCGTTCCGGAATCCCCGTCCCGGTCCCGGTTCGGGTCCCGCGGGCAGCCTGCGCCCTGCCCCCACCCGGCACGCGCGCGTGAAGGGCGCCGGCACCGTACACGCACGCATCGGCCGGACCGCCGTCCTGCCCACGCGCGTGACCCCACTCCGGATCGTGCACGCGTGCGTGCGCCGTGCCGGAGGGCGTCACCGACCGCGAGTTCATGACGCGCCGCCCGTCGGCCGGGGCAGGGCCAGCAGGTCACTGTGGTGGACCACCACCCGCAGCTCACCGGCCGCGCAGGCGGCGAGCCGGTCCCGCAGATACCGCTCGGCGCTCTCGTGCAGTTCGGGCCGTTGTTCCACGGCCGCACCCACCCAGCCGCGCAGCCACTGTTCGGTCAGCGACGACTCCTCGGGGCCGAGTCGCCAAGGGCTCGGGTGCACGCGTACGGCGGCCCCGCGCGCGGCGAACGCCTCGCAGGCCACCGTGACCGCGTCCGGGCCGAGCAGCCCGGCGCGCCGCTGATGGGCGTTGAACGCCTCGGCGATCTCCGCGTCCAGTGGGTCGGCGGGGGTGAGTTCGACGCGCCCGGCGACCGACAGGGTGAGCAGCGCGGGGCAGCCGGCCCCGGCGCAGGCGTCGACGAGGGTGACGATCTCCTCGCGGGTGAGCACGTCGAGCAGCGCGGAGGCGGTGACCAGCGCGGCCCCGGCCAGCGCGTCCGGCGTCAACCGGGCGACGTCGCCGCGCCGGGTCTCGACGGTGACGCTGCTGCCGTCGGCGGCGGAGCGCGGCGAGCCCACGGCGGCGAAGTGCAACAGGTAGGGGTCGCGGTCGTGCAGGACCCAGTGCTGGGCGCCGTCCAGGCGGGGCGCGAGCCAGCGGCTCATGGAGCCGGTGCCGCAGCCCAGGTCGTGCACGGCGAACGCGCCGGTGCGGCCCGGCAGGTTCGCCAGCCGGATCCGCAAGGGGTCCAGCAGGTCCTGTGCGCGGGCGACCGCGTCGGCCCCTTCCCGCAGCCTGAGCCATTCGGGCGCGTACCGGGGCGGTTCCTCGGATTCGCCGTGCCGCAGCCGTACGGTGGCCCGTTCACCGGGCCGGCCGACGGGCCCGGCCCCGGCGACGACCGAGACGTCCGCGCCACGTTCCCCGTGTTCGGCGGCACCGTCGAACTGCCCGGCACCGCCCGCTGCCCTCTGAGACCCCCGGTCCGTCCCAGCCCCGGCCCCGGCGTCTCGACCCAGAGCCCCTACACCGTCCGCTGCCGTCCCCGTGGCCACAGCGTCCCTCCCGGATCCGGCCCCCGCACCACCCGCCGCCGTTCCCCGCGGCACAGGGCGCCCCCCGGACAACGCCTCTCGGCCCGGGGCCCCGTTGGCGTCCGCCGCACCGGCGCCGCCCCCCTCCCCCGTACCGGACGCGTCCGACGCCACGCCGGCCGGGACGCCGGCCTCCTCGTGGCCGGCCTCGCGCGCCGGGTTGCCCTCGCCCTCGGCCCTCCGCACCGGCCCCACCTCCTTCGGTCCGGCCTGGGCCGGGATCGACGCCATGGCGTTCGTCGTGGTCTCCTGCGCGGTCATGCCGCCCTCCTCGGAGCTTCGGGCAGCCGTGCGAGGACTCCGGCCAGGCTGCGGGCGGTGGTGGCCCAGCCGTCGAGCGCGGCGCGGCGGCCGCGGGCGGCGGACTTGAGCCGGCGGCGTACGTCGGGCTCGCCGAACCAGCCGCGCAGTTCGGCGGCGAGTGCGGCGGGGTCCTCCGGTGGGACGAGGATGCCGGGTACGCCGCCGTCGGGGGCCCGGCCGACGGCCTCCGGCAGTCCGCCCACGTCGGTGGCGAGCACCGGGATGCCGCGGGCCAGGGCCTCGGTGACCGCCATGCCGTAGGTCTCGGCGTAGGAGGTGAGGACCATCAGGTCGGCGGCGGCGTAACTGGCGTCGAGGTCCGCGCCGGAGCGCGGGCCGGTCAGGTGCAGCCGGTCCGCGAGACCGTACTTGGCGATGGTTTCGCGCAACTGTGCGACGTACGCGCGGTCGTGGCCGAGTCCGCCGACCAGCTCGCAGGTCCACGGCAGGTCCCGTACCGCCGCGAGGGCCGCCACGAGCCGGTGCTGGCCCTTGCGCGGGGTGACGGCGGCCACGCACAGCAGCCGGGAGACGCCGTCGGTGCCGGGTGCCAGGGGCGCGATGTCGGCGCCGGGCGCGGCGACATGCACCCGTTCGGGGGCGAGTCCGTGATGGGAGACGAGCCGCCGTACCGCCCAGTCACTGGTGGCGATGACGGCGGGCGCGGCACGCAGCACGGCGCGTTCGCGGGCGTCGAGGTCGGCGGCGACGGCCGGGGCGAGGCCCGTCTCGTCGCCGAGCGGGAGGTGGACGAGCACGGCGAGGCGGAGCCGGTCGGCGTGCGGGGTGACGATCTCCGGGACGCCGCAGGCGACGATCCCGTCCAGCAGCACCACCGCGTCGTCCGGCAGGTCCTTCAGGGTGCGGGCGAGGTGGTCGCGGGCGCCCTGGTCGGGGCGCGGCCAAGTGCCGGGCGCGGTGTGCCGGGTGACCTGCCAGCCGAAGCCGGGCAGGTCCAGGCAGACCCGGCGGTCGTAGGCGTTGCCGCCGCTGGGCGCGGCCGGGTCGTCGATGCCGCCCGGCAGGACGAAGTGCACAGTGCGCAGGGACATGGGGATGATTCCGGCCTTCTCGACGGCAACGGCGGTGAGCTGCGCCGGGACGTAGGAGAGCCGTGACCGCTCCGTGGTCGCCCCGGTCACAGGCCACGCTCGTAACTGGCCCAGGCGATGTGCGACTCGTGCAGGGTGACGGAGATGCCCGCAAGGCCTTTCGCGCCCTCGCCGAGGGCGCCCTTGTGGACGCGTTCGGCGAGCCGGTCGGCGATGACCTTGGCGAGGAACTCCGTGGAGGTGTTGACGCCGGCGAAGTCGGGTTCGTCGTCGAGGTTGCGGTAGTTCAGCTCGGCGGTGATGAGGCGCAGTTCCTGTGTGGCCAGGCCGATGTCGACCACGATGTTGTCCTCGTCCAGCTGCTCGCGGCGGAAGGTGGCGTCCACCAGGAACGTGGCGCCGTGCAGTCGCTGTGCGGGCCCGAACACCTCGCCGCGGAAGCTGTGGGCGATCATGATGTGATCGCGGACGGTGATGCTGAACAACGGACGACCCTCCAGGTACGACGCGTCTGGCCCCCCTGTCCTTACCCGCCGGGGGATGCCGTGTAGTACGGCTCTTCGGTTCCCCGTGTTCAGCCCTCTCTCACTCTTTTCTCAGGTCAGGCCCGTCTCGGCGTACCGGATCCGGTGGCACAGAGCGGGGATCTCGCCCGAGGCGAGCCTCGGCATGACGTCCGGGAGTTGTTCAAAAGCGCTCTCCCCGGTGATGAGCGCGTCCAGCGCCGGGTCGGTGAGCAGGTCGAGGGCGAGCGCCATCCGTTCGGCGTAACCGCGGCCGGCGCGGGCGGCCGGGGAGACGGTGCCGACCTGGCTGCTGCGCACGGTGAGCCGACGGGAGTGGAAGGCCTCGCCGAGCGGCAGCGCGACGCGCCGGTCGCCGTACCAGCTCAGTTCCACCACCGTACCCTCGGCGGCGAGGAGTTGCAGCGCGCGGGTGAGGCCGGCCTCGGTGGCGCTGGCGTGCACGACGAGGTCGCAGTCGCCGAGGGCGCCGTCGGGCGTCGCGAAGTCCACGCCCAGCGCCTCGGCGGTCCTGGCGCGTTCCGGGTCGGCGTCGACGAGCTGCAGCCGCACGCCGGGGAAGCGGGCCAGCAGGGCGGCCACCGAGCAGCCGACCATGCCGCCGCCGACCACCGCGATCCGGTCGCCGATCAGCGGCGCCGCGTCCCACAGCGCGTTCACGGCGGTCTCCACGGTCCCCGCGAGCACGGCCCGCTCGGCGGGCACCCCCTCCGGCACGACGGTCACGGCGTTCACCGGAACGGCGTAACGGCTCTGGTGCGGATACAGGCAGAAGACCGTACGCCCGATCAACTCGGCCGGCCCCTCCTCCACCTCGCCGACGCTGAGGTAGCCGTACTTCACCGGGCCCGGGAATTCGCCCTCCTGGAACGGCGCCCGCATCGCCGCGTGTTGGCTCTCCGGCACCGCTCCACGGAACACGAGCGTCTCCGTGCCACGGCTCACCCCGGAGTACAGGGCGCGCACCACGACCTCGTCCTCGGCGGGCTCCGCGAGGGTGATGTCGCGCAGCTCGCCGTGGCCCGGTGAGCGCAGCCAGAACGCGCGGGCCGAGCGGTTCATCGGCATCCTCCTGAACAGTAGGGAAGTTGTTCACGTACCGAGAAGTGCACAGGCCGCGCACAGTACGCGGCGTTGATCGACTCTGTCACTCGGCCGGAGGGTGTGCGGTGGCCCTGAACAACACGTATGACGCCAGGCCCCAGCAGGAGACGGCGGTGGGAGCGGGCATACAGCTCCTGCTGCTGGCCCTGCTCGGAACGGCGATAGGCATGGGGCCGGTCGGCTGGCTGACGGGGCTGGCGTTCGCGTTCGCCACCTGGGCGGTGCTGGCACGCGCTCTGCACCGCTCCTGCCTGCGGTCCTTCGGCCCCGCCAACCGTGTCACGCTCGGCCGGGCGACCCTGGTGGGCGGAGTGACCGCCCTGGTCGCCGACTCCTTCGAGAGCGCGCCGCCGGTCACTCTGCTGGTGGGCCTGACCGCGGTCGCCCTGCTCCTGGACGGCGTCGACGGCAAGGTGGCCCGCCGCACCGGGACGTCGACCGCGCTGGGCGCGCGCTTCGACATGGAGGTCGACGCGTTCCTGATCCTGGTCCTGAGCGTGTACGTGTCCACGCAACTCGGCCCGTGGGTGCTGCTGATCGGCGGCATGCGCTACGCCTTCGTCGCCGCGGCCCGGATCGCCCCCTGGCTGAACGCCCCGCTGCCGCCGTCCCTCGCCCGTAAGACCGTCGCCGCGGTCCAGGGCATCGCCCTGCTCCTGGCCGGCGCCGAGCTCCTGCCCCACCTGGCGAACCTCGCGGTCGTACTCGTCGCCTTGGGCTCACTGCTGTGGTCCTTCGGCCGGGACGTGCGGTGGCTGTGGCGCACCTCGCGCATCTCCGTGGAGGCGGCGGCCGGGGGGAAGGTGTTGGAGCTGGTGGGGCGCTGAGCGACGGCCCCTGGCATCGGGAAGGGCCCGGACCGGTTGCCGGTCCGGGCCCTTCCTCGTGTTCTGGCTGGTTACGACCGCGCGCTCCGGCTCCGTACGAGCGCGAACGCGGCGGCCGCGAGGCCGAGGACACCGACGACCAGTCCGGCGACGCCGAGCCCGCGGGCCGTGGAGTCGCTCGCGTCGGCGGCCTTGGCACCGGTGGCAGCGGTGGCGGTCTTGGCGGACGCCGGAGCGCCGCTCGCGTCACCGGCCGTCAGCTTCAGCACCGGCGCCGGGTTCTCCGGCTCGTCTCCGCCGGTCGGCTCCTCGATCCAGCGCGCGACCTTGCCGTCGGAGTAGGTCTGCAGGGTCTTGAAAACCAACTGCCCGGTGTCGTCCGGAAGCTGACCGAAGGCGACGCTGAAGTCCTCGTACTGCCCTGCGCCGATCTTCCCGCCGCTGAAGGTGATCTCGGAGGCGGCCTCGGTGATGGTGCCGTCGTCGGTCTTGACGGGCGTCTTGAGCCTGGTGGTGGTGACCTTGGCGGTCCAGCCGTCCTGCGGGTGCACGAGCACGCCGAGCACGGGGTGGTCGGTGGGCAGGAAGACCTGCACCTTGGTGGTGAAGGCCCTGTCCTCCTCGTTGGGGACGCGGAAGGTCAGCACGCCGTCGGTGGCTCCCTTGGCGTTGTTGTCGGAATGGACGGTGACATGCGCGGCGGCGGCACCGGCGGCGAGCAGGACGGTCGTGGCGGCGAGGGCGGCGACGGTGCCGGCGCGGCGCGCGGTGAGATGTGATGCGGACATGGACATGGGTGAGTCGATCTCCGTACGGATGACGTGTTGTTCAGGGTCAGAGCGAGTACGGGATCGGGGTCGGGGGTCCGCGTCTGCTGACCGCGTGCCGCAGCAGGGTCAGCCGGGGTGGTTCGAGGGTGCCCGGGACGCGCGGGACGCGACCGGCGGGGGCGGGCAGCGAGGTGTCGCGCCACCAGGCGAGGAGGCCGGGAATGAGCGCTCCGGCCCGGCGCAGTAACGACCACAGCGCGGCCTCGCCCCGCCCCAGCCACCAGGAGGCGGCCAGCGCGGCGAGGAGGTGGGCGGCCGTGGCGTGGGCGGTGAGGTGCGGGTGCACGGTCGTGTGTACGTCACTCATGGCCGCCGCGTGGGCGTGCCTCGCGGCCATGGTGTGGCCGAGCATGGCCGCGCGCCCGGTGGCCGGGTGAGCGGCGTCGAAGCCGAGGTGCAGCCCGGCCTGGGTGAGCAGCATGGCGATGCCGACACCGGCCGACGACCGCTCCTGTGCGCCGAGCACCCAGCCGAGCGCGAGTACGGCGGCGAACCCGGCGGCGTCGGCCCACAACGGCGGCAAGGCGCCCATGGCCAGCCCGTGCCCGGCGGCGGCGAGCAGCACGCACACCGCGGCGAACACCGCGGCACGCAGACCTCTCACCGCCGGGGACGCACTCATGGTGAGGGATCCTCCCACGGGTGGGTGATACGTGCGGTACGCACGTCCTGTTCAGCGGCGCGGGAGGGGCTCGTTGTTCAGGCTGGCCTTCAGGGCGGTCAGCCCGCAGGGCGCAGTCACGCACCGGGGCGGACCTGCGCGTGGACCGTGAGGAACAGCTCCAGGTCGGCGCGCTCGTCGGGCGAAGCCTGACCAGAGGCGAGACGCGCCCGGACCTCGCGATGGGCGTGGTCCAGGTAGCCGCTGCGCTGCAGATGACGCCACAGGAGGCGAAAGGTCTGCTGGTGGTCGTAGAGGGTGGTCTCGTAGGACGTCGTGGTGATGTGGCGGGCCTGAACAAGCAGGGCCCCGAAGTTCTCCCGATCGTCGCGATGCAGCAGCCGCGCCAGGTGGCGGCGGTACACGGTCAGTTCGGGCTCGTCCGTCTCGGTCAAGCGGTTCTCCCCCATGTGGGTATCGAGTAGTGGATACGCGTTCCCCACCCGGAAGCAACGCCAGACAAGCACAATGCTGAAAGCGTCGTCAAACACGTTGACAGATTTGACGAGTGCCCTAGGTTGTTACCGTGTCCCCCACCCAGAGGCCCAGGACGTCCGTCATGCCCCAGCCATCCGCCCAGGTGACCGCCGCCGAGATCTCCCGCATCGCGGGCGTCACGCGCGCCACCGTCAGCAACTGGCGCCGTCGGCACGACGACTTCCCCGCACCCTCGGGCGGTACGGAGACCAGCCCGCTGTACGACCTCCAGGCCGTGCGCGAATGGCTCTCCTCACGCGGCCACGCCTCCGCGGCCACCCCCTCGGAGGAGCTTCGGACGACTCTCCGCCTGCACGCGCCGACCAGCGGCGGCACGGCGGACCTGTTGCTCCTCGTCCTCGCGGCAGCCGGCCGCACACCCGATGAGCTGACCGCCGCCGCCCGGCTGCCGGACGCGGACCTGACCGCTCGCGCCGAACGCGACGCGGCCGCCGTCGCCGAAGCCGTACCGGACGTGGACGCCGTCCGCTTCCAGGCGGCCGACGCGGAGGTACTGCGTGCGCTGTACGCGTGTGTACGAGAGGAGGGCGGCCAAGCCGCCCTGCGCGTACTCGCGGAGCGGGAGCTGGAGGACAGCGCGGCGAGCGGGGCCTACCGAACGCCGACCGCGCTCGCGGATCTTCTCGCGCGCCTGATCCCCGGCACCCCGGACCGCGTCCTGGACCCGGCCTGCGGCAGCGGCTCCCTGCTGGCGGCCGCCGCCCGTCGAGGTGCGCGCGAGCTGTACGGCCAGGACGTGCTGCCCGTACAGGCCCAGCGGAGCGCGATGAGTCTGATGCTGACGGCACCGGACGCCACGGTCACCGTGCGCGCCGGCGACAGCCTCCGCGCGGACGCCTTCCCCGACCTCGTCGCGGACGCGGTGCTGAGCAACCCGCCGTACGGCGTCCGGGACTGGGGCCACGACGAGCTGGCGTACGACCCCCGCTGGGCGTACGGCGTTCCGGCCCGCGCCGAGTCCGAACTGGCCTGGGTGCAGCACGCCCTCGCCCATGTGACGCCCGGCGGCTTCGCGGCCCTGCTCCTGCCTCCCGCCACGGCGGGCCGCGCCTCGGGGCGCCGCGTACGGGCGGAGCTGGTACGCAGCGGCGCGCTGCGCGCGGTGATAGCGCTGCCGGCCGGCGCCGCGGTGCCGCTGCACATCGGACTCCAGATCTGGGTCCTGCAGCGGCCCGAACCGGGCGGTCCGGAGCGCAAGTCGGTGCTCTTCGTCGACGCAGCGGAAGCGGAGACGGAATCCGCACGGGGCAGGGCGGCGGGCACGCGCACTCGGACCGGGTCTCGCTCCACCACGCTGGACTGGGACCGGATCACCAGACAGGTCCTTGGCGCGTGGGAGGCGTTCACCAGCGACCCGGACGCGTTCGAGGGCGAGCCCGGGACCTCTCGGGCAGTGGGAGTGGTCGACCTCCTGGACGACGTGGTGGACCTGGCTCCGGCACGCCTCGTACGCGCCTCGCGGGCCGAGGTGGACCCGGGTCAGCTGTCGGCCGAAGTCGACGCGACCCGCCAGGACCTCGCGAAAGCCGCCAAGTCCCTCGGCAGGGCCGCGGGTTACGACGACTGGAGCGCGGCGGGCGCTTCGGTCCGGCAGTGGCGTACGGCGACGGCGTCGGACCTTGCTCGGGGTGGTGCGCTGACGCTGCTGCGTACGAACCCGGAGGGATCACGGGGACACGCGGAGTCCGGCGGCGAAGGCCCGGCGGACCGCCCCGTCCTCACCGGCGCGGACATCGCAAGCGGGTCGGGCCCGACAGGGGACCCGACGCAGCTGCGCACCGACGCGGCTCCCGTGATCGCCGTCGGGGACGTGCTCGTGCGGGCGGTCGCGAGCGGCGGCGGGCCGATGGCCCGGGTGGCGGGCGAGGTGGAGGCCGGCGCGCTGCTCGGTCACCACGTCCACCTCTTCCGGCCGGACCAGGCACGTCTGGACCCGTGGTTCCTCGCCGGGTTCCTGGGCGCGGAGGACAACATCGCGGCCGCGTCCACGGGCAGCACGGTCCTCACGGTCGCCCCGGGCCGGCTGCGCGTACCGCTGCTGCCGCTGGAGGAGCAGCGGCGGTACGGGGAGGCGTTCCGGCGGGTGCACGCGCTGCGGGCGGAGGCGCAGCGGGCGACGCGGCTGGCGGAGGAGACGGCCCGGCTGCTGTCGGGGGGCCTCACGGGAGGCCAGCTACTCCCGTCACGGGAGATGGGGTCGGGTGGCGGCCGGGGTGGCGTTTCACCCCGTTAGGTACGCGAGCCTTCACACATGGACCACAATTGGCGGACCGTCCCGGCTGGTGAACTGACCGGGATGGTGGGGTTTGGGACGTTTCGGAAGGGATCCGGGGATCCAGTTGAACAGCAGTAAGCACACGGAGTTGGCGAACCATGCGTGGTCCGTCGCCGACCTCCTGCGGGGGGACTACAAGCAGTCCGACTACGGCAAGGTCATCCTGCCGTTCACGGTGCTGCGGCGTCTCGAGTGCGTGCTGGAGCCGACCCGCGAGAAGGCCGCGGAGGTGGCGGAGCAGCACAAGGACAGCGGGATCGACCCGGACCGCTTCCTGCGCCGGGCCTCCGGCCACTCCTTCTACAACAAGTCCCGTCTCACGCTGAAGAAGATCGCGGCGGACCCGCAGAACGCGGCGAAGAACCTCCAGGTTTACGTGGGGGCGTTCTCGGACAACGCGCGGGGCGTGCTGGACCGGTTCGAGTTCGCCCAGCAGATCAAGCGGCTGGACAGCGCGGGGCTCCTCTACAAGGTCATCGGCAAGTTCACGGACCTGGACCTGCGGCCCGAGATCGTGCCCAACCACAACATGGGCTACATCTTCGAGGAGCTGATCCGCCGCTTCGCGGAGCAGTCGAACGAGACGGCCGGTGAGCACTTCACTCCGCGTGAGGTGATCCGGCTGATGGTGCGGTTGCTGGTCGCTCCGGACGGCGACGGGCTGCACCTGCCGGGTGTGGTGCGTACGGTCCTGGACCCGGCCTGCGGCACCGGCGGCATGCTCTCCGCGATGGACGACCTCATCACGGAGCTGAACCCGGACGCCACGGTGGAGGTGTACGGGCAGGAGCTCAACCCGGAGTCGTGGGCGATCTGCCGGTCCGACCTCATGATCAAGGGCCAGGACCCGGAGAACATCGCCTTCGGCAACTCCTTCTCCGACGACGGGCACGCCCGCAAGACCTTCGACTACATGCTGGCCAACCCGCCGTTCGGCGTGGAGTGGAAGAAGGTCAAGGAGGAGGTCGAGCACGAGCACAGGTCGCTGGGTGAGGCCGGCCGCTTCGGGGCGGGGCTGCCGCGCATCAACGACGGGTCGCTGCTGTTCCTCCAGCACATGATCTCGAAGATGAAGCCGGTGGACGTGAACGGCGGGGGCGGTTCGCGCATCGCGATCGTCTTCAACGGCTCGCCCCTGTTCACGGGCGCGGCCGGCTCGGGCGAGTCCGAGATCCGCCGCTGGATCCTGGAGAACGACTGGCTGGAGGGCATCGTCGCCCTGCCGGACCAGCTGTTCTACAACACCGGCATCTCGACGTACTTCTGGATCCTGACCAACCGCAAGAGCCCGGACCACAAGGGCAAGGTCGTACTGCTGGACGCCCGCGACCAGTGGCAGAAGATGCGGAAGTCGCTCGGCGACAAGCGCAAGGAGCTGGGCCAGGAGCACATCGCCGCGGTGGTCAAGCTGTACGGCGAGGCCCTGGCCGTGGCGGGCGATCCGGAGCACCCGCTGCACAGCAAGGTGAAGGTCTTCTGGAACGAGGACTTCGGGTACCAGCGGATCACGGTCGAGCGTCCGCTGAAGCTGCGGTTCGAGGTCACGGAGGAGGCGTTGGCGGCGCTGGAGGCGTCCAAGGCGATTCAGAAGCTTCCGCAGGCTTCGCCTCTGGCAGACGCCTTCAAGTCCCTGATGGGCGCGAGCTGGGGTACCAAGCAGGAGGCCTGGCTCGCGTTGAAGGACGCGGTGGTGCAGGCCGGCGGGACGTGGCCCACGGGGGCGCCGTTCAACAAGGCGCTGCGGGACGTGATCGGGGTGCGGGACCCGGAGGGCGAGGTGCAGCTCGTCAAGGGCGAGCCGGAGCCCGACGCCGAGCTTCGGGACTACGAGAACGTGCCGTTGGGTGAGGACGTCGAGGAGTACCTGGCGCGGGAGGTTCACCCGCATGTGCCGGACGCGTGGATCGACCACAGCAAGACGAAGGTCGGGTACGAGATCCCAGTGACTCGACATTTCTACGTCTATCAGCCGCCGCGCCCCTTGAGGGAGATCGATGCGGAGCTGAAGGCGCTGGAGGCGGAGATTCAGAACCTGCTGAGGGAGGTCACCAAGTGACTTTCTGGCCTGACATGAAGGTTGGGCGTGCAGCCCGCCTGATCAGTGGTGTCGGGTTCCCCCACGAGTACCAGGGGAAGGACTCGGGGACCTTCCCCTTCCTCAAGGTCTCCGATCTCGTTTCTGGGAGCTTCGGACGACCCGTACTCACGGCGCAGAACTGGGTCAGTCACGGAGACTTGTCGTCACTTGGTGCTCGCCTGGCACCTGCGGGGTCCATCGTTTTCCCGAAGGTGGGCGCCGCGATGCTGAAGAACCATCGTCGTATCCTCGGACGTCCCGCAGCCATGGACAACAACCTGATGGCTGCTGTTCCCATGGTGGGGGAACCGCGCTTCTGGCTTTACGCTCTGTCGACGATCGACCTGGGGGAGATCGCGGCCGGCGGCGTACTGCCGTACGTCAATGAAGGCCAAGTTCGCGACCTGCGCATCCCGTTTCCCCCGCCTGACCAGCAACGCAGAATCGCCGACTATCTGGATACAGAAATCGACAGAATCGATAATCTTGTCACCACCAAGCGCCGTCTCATCACCCTGCTGAACGAACGCATCGACAGTCGCGTACTGCAACACGTGGGCGCCAGCCGTCTGGTACGCCCGGAGAGCGGCGGCCCTACGCTCCCTCTTCGGAGAATGCTGAACAAGGTAGTGCGGCCCGCCGTACCAGGCGCAGGTGTCATCACCGCCTACCGTGACGGCCAGGTCACCGACCGAACGGCCCGACGCGCTGACGGGTACACACTTTCAGCCTCCACTCAGCCACAAGGTCAGCACGTCAGGGTCAACGACGTCGTCGTACACGGGCTGGACGGATTCGCCGGAGCCATTGGGACAGCAGAAGCGGACGGAAACTGCAGTCCTGTGTACCATGTGTGCGTTCCCAGCAATTCCGGAGATCCTCGATTCCTGGGGAGGCTGCTCCGCGTTCTGGCTCTTCAAGGGTACCTGGGAAACTTCGCAACAAGCACGCGCGAACGCGCAGTTGACTTCCGAAACTGGGATCTCTTCGGCCGCATTCCCGTTCCCGTCGTACCGACTGACGAGCAGTACGAGATCGGGGAGTGGATTGCCGACGTACGCCCCCTGCGGGAAGTAATCGAACGTTCCGCAGCGATCGCCGCCGAGCGCCGCCAAGCTCTGATCACCGCCGCCGTTACCGGTCAGTTCGACGTATCCACCGCCGGCGGCCGCAACATAACCGAAGGAGTCGCCGTATGAGTCCCGTGCACGACGAGTCCTCCTTCGGATCCGCCATCGTTGCCGCCCTGTGCGAGCGCGGTTGGCGGGAGGCGAACGCCGAGGACTACCAGGCCGACCTTGGGCTCGACACCGACGAGCTCCGCACCTTCATCGGCGAGACCCAGCCCGACGAGTGGAACGAACTGCTCACCGTCTACGGCGGCGACCCCGACGAAGCCCAGCGCGGTTTCGCGCAACGTCTCGACCGGGCCATCGCCGAGGACGGCCTGCTCCACGTCCTCCGCAACGGCGTGAAGGACCGCGGTGTCCGTATCCGGGTCGCCTACTTCAAGCCCAACCTCGTCTCCGCCGACTCCGTCCTCGACGGTTACCGGGCCAACCGCCTCACCGTCGTCCGCGAACTCCCCTACGCCACCAAGCAGGCCGACTGGGGCCACCGCCTCGACCTCACCCTGTTCCTCAACGGCATCCCGGTCGCCACCGCCGAGTTGAAGAACCCGCTCACCGGTCAGGGCGTCGAGCACGCCAAGGAGCAGTACCGGACCGACCGCGACCCGACCGAGCTCATCTTCACGCGCCGTGTCATCGCGAACTTCGCCGTCGACCCGGACCTGGTCTTCGTCACCACGCAACTGCGCGGCAAGAGCACCCAGTTCCTGCCCTTCAACACCGGCTCGAACGGCCCGGGTCAGCCCGGCGGAGCCGGCAATCCGGCACCCACCGCCCACGACACGTACGCGACCTCCTACCTCTGGGAGCAGGTCTGGCAGCGGGACAACTGGCTCGACCTCCTCCAGCGTTTCGTCCACCAGCAGAAGCACAAGACGCCCGGCGGCGGCACCACCAAGTCCACGATCTTCCCTCGCTTCCACCAGTGGGACGTGGTCAAGAAGCTCACCGCCCACGCGGCCACGCACGGCGCCGGCCACAACTACCTGATCATGGCCTCCGCAGGCTCCGGCAAGTCGAACACCATCGGCTGGCTGAGCCACCGCCTGAGCGACCTGCACGCCGACACCGACCCGAACGCCCTCGACCCCGAAGCCCGCGCCGCCAACCGCATCAAGCCCGGCGAGCCCGTCTTCGACAAGGTCATCGTCATCACGGACCGCCGGAACCTGGACGCCCAGCTCCGGGAAACCGTCGGTAGCTTCTCCCAGACGGACGGCCTGGTCGTGAAGGTCGACGAGAAGCACGGGGCGAAGAGCGAGCAGCTGGCCCGGGCCCTCTCGCGGGACACCGGAAAGATCGTCACGGTCACGCTGCACTCGTTCCCGGCCCTGCTCGACTACATCAAGCGCAACCCCACCGAGATCAAGGGGACCCGCTTCGCGATCATCGTGGACGAGGCGCACTCCTCCCAGTCCGGCGACGCCGCCACCGCCGTGAAGTCCGCCCTGCGCGACCTCGGCCTGGACGCCGACTCGGACGACGACGGCGCGACCACGGTCACCGTGGACGACAAGCTGAAGGCGAAGGCGGTGGAACGCTCCCGCGCCGCCAACCTCTCCTACTTCGCCTTCACCGCCACGCCGAAGGCCAAGACGCTCGAACTCTTCGGTACGGAAGGCGTCGAGAACGGCAAGCCCGTCCACCGCCCCTTCCACACCTACTCCATGCGCCAGGCCATCGAAGAAGGCTTCATCCTCGACCCGCTGCGCAACTACGTCACGTACAACACCTACTGGAAGCTCGCGAACCTCAACCGCGACGAGAAGGAGGTCGACCCCTCCAAGGCGAACAGCCTGCTCGCCCGGTTCGCGCTCATGCACGAGCACACGGTGTCGCAGCACGCCCAGGTGATCGTCGAACACTTCGTCGCCCACACCCGCGGCCGGCTCGGCGGACGTGCCAAGGCCATGGTGGTCACGGCCTCCCGCCACTCCGCCGTACAGATGGCCCGTGCCATTCGCAGCTACCTCGCCGACCGCGAATACGACACGAAGTACCCGGACCTCGGTGTCCTGGTCGCCTTCTCCGGGTCCCTCACCATCGACGGCGAGGAGACCACCGAGAGCAAGGAGAACGGCGGCTTGCCGGAGAGCGCGCTGCCGAAGGCCTTCGGCTACACCCGAGCCGACGACAAGGCCGCGAAGGCCGGCGGCAAGGGCCAGCAGGAGTACCGCATCCTGGTCGTCGCCGAGAAGTACCAGACCGGCTTCGACCAGCCGCTCCTGACCACGATGTACGTCAACAAGACACTGACCGGCATCGCCGCCGTGCAGACCCTCTCCCGCCTCAACCGCACCGCCGAACGCAAGTCCCAGGCCGACCTCGCCGTCCTGGACTTCGTCAACGAGGCCGAGGACATCCAGGACGCCTTCCGCCCGTACTTCGAGGAGGCGCACACCCTGCCGTCCGACCCCAACCTCCTCTACACGGCTCAGAGCCGCGTCATGTCCGCCCCGGTCGTCTCGGAGCAGGACATGGACGAGTTCGTCGCCGCGTACTTCGAGGCGCAGGAGAAGGCGGGTGGCTCCCAGTCCAAGTGGGAGAAGCTGCACGCCGAGCTGTACCGGCTCCTGTCCCCCGCCGTCACCCGCTTCACTCACCTTCTGCAGAGCGAGGAGGAGGACGACGTCGAGACCGCCGAGGACTTCCGGGCCAACCTCAACGACTACGTCCGCAAGTACGGCTTCCTGGCACAGATCGTCCCGTACCACGACCCCGAGCTGGAGCGCCTGTACCTCTACGGCCGCTACCTGCTCAACCGCCTCCCCCGCCTCGCGGACGGCGGAGTCGACATAGGCGAGGTGGATCTGAGTCACCTGCGCGTCGAGAAGACCGGCGAGCACGACGTGTCCCTCTCCTCCGAGGGGCCCGCCGAGCTCAAGGGCTTCGGCGACGGCGTGGGCGGCGCCAAGGACGCCGAGAAGTCGCTGCTGTCCGAGCTGATCGAGAAGTTCAACGCCAAGTTCGGCACGGAGTTCACCGAGGAGGACGTCCTCCCGGCCTTCAACGCCACGAAGGACGACCCCAAGGTCCGGGCCGCCGCCCTCGTCAACGACGAGGAGAACTTCGGCATCGTCTTCGACAAGAAGTTCGAGGAGAACATGATGGATCATGTCTCCACGATCGAGACCCTCGGCAAGCGGTACTTCGGTACGGACCGCGACTTCAAGTCCAACCTCGACCGCAGCGCCCGCCGCGCGGCCTGGCGGATGATCCGCCGGGAGGAGGGGCTGGAGGACATCTGACAGGGTTGGGGCCCGGTGCGCATTGCGTCACCGGGCCCCAACAACGTCCGTGAGCTCAGTGCCGGGCGGCCAACCGTACGAAATCGGCCCACGCCTCCGCCCCGAAGGACAGCCTGGCATCCATGGGTCGCTTGGAGTCCCGGACCCACACGGCTCCGCTCGTCTCCGCGACTTCGACGCACTCGCCCCCCTCCGCACCGCTGTAGCTGCTCTTGCGCCACGACTCGCCGGTGTTCATAGCTCTCCCAGCACCTTCTCTACGAATCCCAGAGACTCTCGGGGGGTGAGAGCCTGGCTTCGGATGATCCCATAGCGTGCTGAGATAGACCGTACCTCGTCCTGGTCCGTGAGCAGGATGCTGCGGCCCTGCACTTCCAGGTAGGCGATCTGGTCGCCCTTCCTCGGCGTAATCAAGGTGAACGGCCCGTCCACGCCCGCGTTGTCCTCACGGTCGTTCGGCATGACCTGGATCTCGACGTTGCGTTTGTGGCCGATCAGCAGGATG
Organism: Streptomyces sp. NPDC030820; assembly: GCF_055572075.1. Classification (NCBI taxonomy): domain Bacteria; kingdom Bacillati; phylum Actinomycetota; class Actinomycetes; order Kitasatosporales; family Streptomycetaceae; genus Streptomyces; species Streptomyces sp. NPDC030820. Next base: position 134,920 of record NZ_JBVIEB010000003.1, on the reverse strand, counting down.
CTTTCCAGCACTCCACGAAGTACCGACTTGCCGCCGAACGGCTTGCGGAGGACGGCCTCTTCGATGACGAAGCTCATGAGCGGCGCCGGCCAGCGGTTGAAGACGTCCTGGCGCGACAGTCGTGCTGTGACTCGCTGCTCAATCGTGTCCTCGTCCAGCAGCGGACGCCGCATGGCAAGCAAGGAGCGTGTGTACTCCTCGGTCTGGAGCAGTCCTGGAACGGCTTGCACCGCGTACAGGAACAACTCGTGTGCCTCCGCCTCCAAACGGGCCGCATCGCGAAAGAACGCCGGATACTGAGCCCGAGCCACCTCCTCCTTCAGCGCGATGAGCAACCCACCCGCCCCCAGCACCTCATCCGCCTTCTCGATGAAGCGGGCCTGCGGGATCCGCCGCCCCTGCTCGATCGACGCCACCATGTCCGCCGAGTAGCCGACCCGCCTGCCGAACTCCGCCCGGTCCATCCCCGCCCGCAGCCGCAGCAGTTTCAACTGCCGTCCGAACGCGATCAGGACGCCCATTCCTGGGTCGTCCTCCGGCCCCTGCTGCCGCTGCCCCGTCTCCACGTCCCTCACGGTCACCGCACTACCGCCTCTTCCCCGCGTACCGCCACGTACAGGGCCCGCGCCCGCCACGTACGGAAGGTCGGCGTCAGCGCGTCACCGCTGGTCACGCTACGCCACCGGACGCGACCGTGTGTGCATGACCGCAACACAACCACCGTTCACGGTGCACCAGTTCGCGATGCGCTTCAGTTCGACCCCGCGCGGCGCACGCCTCGCCAGGCGACTGTGCGGCAACCGGCTCGACACCTGGGGCATCCCGTACGGCGGCGACACGCACGACGCGATCACGCTCGTCGTGGCGGAGCTGTGCGCCAACGCCGTACGGCACGGGCAGGTGGCCGGCCGGGACTTCCACGTCCTCCTCACCGCCGACCGAGCCACGGGGACCGTACGGATCGAGGTCAGCGACACAAGAGGTGAACGCCTCCCCCGCATCCCCTCCGCCGCACCCAAGGACTGCCCCCCGGACGGCGGGCGCGGTCTGCTCCTCGTCGACACGCTGGCGGACCGCTGGGGCTGCTCACCCCGCGCCACGGGCGGACCGGGCAAAACGGTCTGGGCGGAGTGCAGCGCCGCCATGTGCGCCGCCGCCCCGCCTGAATCGTCGGCGTAGTCCCCCACCTGGCTGGACGCATGAAACGCTCACCAGAGAAACTGATCCCCACCACATCGAAGACCACTTCGGACACTCGACGGGGGCGGGGACCAGGTGCCGGACGTACGACGGATCGCGGGCCGCTACGAACTGCTGGAGCAGTTCGGTCACGGCGGCATGGGAGACGTGTGGCGGGGCTACGACGCCGTACTTGACCGGCCGGTCGCCGTGAAGCTGATCCGTCCGCAGGCCGTGACGTCCCCGCACCTGGCGGAGGAGTTCGAGAAGCGGTTCCGGCGCGAGGCACGGATCACCGCACGTATCCAGCACCCGGGTGTGCCGCAGGTGTACGACGCGGTGCTCGACGAGTCGTACGAGCAGCTGTTCCTCGTGATGGAGCTGGTCGACGGCGTGCCGCTGACCGCGTACGTGCACCCGGACGGGGCCCTCCCCGTCAGGTGGGCGGTGGCCGTGGCGGCACAGGTCGCGACCGTGCTGTCGTACGCGCACGACGTTCCGGTGGTGCACCGTGACCTCAAGCCGAGCAACATCCTCGTCGCCCGGGACGGCACGGTGAAGGTGCTCGACTTCGGCGTCGCGGCCATCCTCCGGACGGACGTCACGAAGCTGACCGCGACCGGCAGCCCCATCGGGACGCACCAGTACATGGCACCGGAGCAGGTGCGCGGCGGACGGGTCACGCCGCGCACGGACCTCTACGGCCTCGGCTGCGTACTGCACGAACTGCTTTGCGGACGGCCCCTGTTCAGCGGGGACAGCGAGTGGCAGCTGATGACGCAGCACGTCAATGCGACGCCGACCCCCCTGCGGCAGCTGCGTGCCGACGTACCGAAGGAGTTGGAGGAGCTCGTCCTGCGCCTGCTCCGCAAGGCGCCCGAGGCGCGTCCGGCGGACGTGCAGGAGGTGTACGAGCGGCTGCGGCCCTTCCTGCCGCCGCCCGGCGACGAGGCCGCACCGGAGGAAGCGGGGCCGGCTGGGGCGCCGGATCCGACGGGGATCTTCCGCCGCCCCTACGCTCCCCGCTCGCGCGCCGGTACTGCGAGCGCGCGGACCGCCTCCTCCGCCGCCGCGCCCGCCGCGCCGTCCGCCGTCCCCGCGGCCGAGCGCGAGGCGCTGCGGGAGCAGATCCACGAGGTCCACGCGCACTACCTCGCCCTGATGGAGGAGGAACGGTACGCGCAGGCCGCCGAGGTGGTGGACGAGATGATCGAGCGGGCCGCGCGCGCCCTCGGCTCGGAGAGCAAGGCGGTCCTGCGGCTGCGAACGTGGCGGGCGGTGAGCCGCCAGCTGGCGGGCGACCACCGGGCCGCGTTGCCCGAGTTCGAGGCGCTCGCCGACGCTTACGCGCGCGTCAGCGGCCCGAGCAGCGAGGAGGCGCTGGCCAGCCGGGCCCAGGCGGCCCGCTGCCGTGGTGAACTCGGCCAGGTGACCGAGGCACTGGCCGGGCTGCAGGACGTCTTCGCCGTCGTCCGCTCGGTCGACGGCGACATGAGCGAGGAGGCCGTCGAACTACGCCGTGACATCGGCATGCTGCTGCTCGCGCAGGGGCGCGCGGCGGAGGCGTTCGAGATCCTGGAGCCGCTGCACGCGGACCTGTGCATGGTGTTCGGCCCGGACGACGAGTTCACCGCCGAGGTGGCCGAGACGCTGGCCGTGATCCGACTGGATCTCGACGGCGGCGGGTCTCGCACCCCGTCCTGACCTGGCAAGCTGCGGTATGAAGCGATCCTGAGGGCCGGGCGACCGGAGACGTGCACAAAGGCCCGCCTCCAGAGCAGCGTCTCCCAGGCCTCGAGGGGGAAGCGGCGACGGTGCGGGGCGGGACGGTTCCAGGGGCCGGTGGGCGCGGGCTCCCTTCCCGTGCCCACCGGCCGGCCGGGCCCGGCTCAGGCGGCCCGGCGTGCCTGGCCGCGGTGGACGCGGGCGATGTCCGCGTACCGGTGTCCGCTGCCCTTGATCGTGCGCACCTGGGTGCGGTAGTCGACATGGACCAGGCCGAAGCGCTTGTCGTAGCCGTACGCCCACTCGAAGTTGTCCAGTAGGGACCAGGCGAAGTAGCCGGCGAGGGGGGCGCCCTTGCGGGCTGCGGAGGCGCAGGCGGCGAGATGGCGCTCCAGGTAGTCCTGGCGTTCGGGGTCGTCGATGCTGCCGTCCGGCCGGACCACGTCCGGGAAGGCGGAACCGTTCTCGGTGACGTAGATCTTCCGGGCGCCGTACTCCTCGGTGAGCCGCAGCAGCAGCGTCTCGATGGCGCTCGCGTCGATCTCCCAGTCCATGCCGGTGCGCGCAACCCCCTCGCGGCGCACCGCGCGGACGTACGGCGCAGGGCCGTCCGGGGCGTCGGCGACGTACGCGGGGAAGTAGTAGTTCAGGCCCAGCCAGTCCAGCGGGGTCGCGATCGTCGCCAGGTCGCCTGTGCGGAGCGGGAGTTCGACGCCGTACGTTTCGACCATGTCGGACGGGAAGCCGCGGCCGTGCACCGCGTCGAGCCACCAGCGGTTGACATGGCCGTCGTGGCGGCGGGCGGCCGCGATGTCCTCGGGGCGCTCGGTGGCCGCGTGCACCGTGGAGAGGTTGTTGACGATGCCGACCTGGGCGCCGGGCGCTGCGGCGCGGATCGCCTGGGTGGCGAGGCCGTGGCCCAGCAACAAGTGAACGGAGGCCCGTACGGCGGCGGTCAGGTCCGTCCAGCCGGGAGCCATCTTGCCCTCCAGGTGGCCGATCCAGGCCGAGCAGCTCGGCTCGTTGAGGGTCGCCCAGAGCTTGACCCGGTCGCCCAGGCGGGTGGCGACGGCCGAGGCGTACTCGGCGAGCGCGAAGGCGGTGTCCCGCTCGGGCCAGCCGCCGCGGTCCTGGAGCACCTGCGGCAGGTCCCAGTGGTAGAGGGTGACGGCCGGGGTGATGCCGGCCTCCAGCAGGGCGTCCACCAACTCGTCGTAGAAGGCCAGCCCCTTGGGGTTGACCGCCCCCGTGCCGCCGGGGAGCACGCGCGGCCAGGCCACCGACAACCGGTAGGCGTTGACGCCGAGTTGCCGCATCAGGCCGATGTCCTCGCGCCAGCGGTGGTAGTGGTCGCAGGCGATGTCGCCGGTGTCGCCGTTCGCGACCTTCCCCGGGGTGTGCGAGAAGGTGTCCCAGATCGAGGGCGTACGGCCGTCCTCGGCGACGGCTCCCTCGATCTGGTACGCCGCTGTTGCCGTGCCCCACAGGAAGTCGTGCGGGAGTGCGGCGAGGTCGATGCGTTCGGACACGGAAGTCCCTTCGGGATCAGGGGTGTTGGTCGCTCGGGTCACTTGACGGCGCCTGCCGTCAGACCGGCGACGAGATAGCGCTGCAGGAGGAGGAATCCGACGACCACCGGCACGCTGACGACCAGCGAGGCGGCCATGATCTGGTTCCAGTAGACGTCGTTGAGGGTGGAGTAGCCCTGGAGGCCGACGGCGAGGGTGCGGGTGGTGTCGTTGGTCATGACGGACGCGAAGAGCACCTCGCCCCAGGCGGTCATGAAGGCGTAGACGGCGACCGCGACGATGCCGGGGATCGCGGCCGGTACGACGATCCTGAGGAGCGCGCCGAGCGGGCCGCAGCCGTCCACCAGCGCCGCCTCGTCCAGGTCGCGGGGCACCGAGTCGAAGTAGCCGATCAGCATCCAGATGGAGAAGGGGAGGGAGAAGGTGAGGTACGTCAGGATCAGGCCGCCTCGGGAGCCGAACAGGGCGATGCCGGTGGCGTTGCCGATGTTGACGTAGATCAGGAACAGCGGGAGGAGGAAGAGGATGCCGGGGAACATCTGCGTCGACAGGACCGTCACCGTGAAGACCCGCTTGCCGCGGAAGTCGTAGCGGCTGACCGCGTATGCCGCGAACACCGCGATGACGACCGAGCAGATCGTCGCCGCGCCCGCCACGATCAGCGAGTTCATGAAGTACTTCGCGAGCGGGACCGTCGACCAGATGTCGATGTACGGGCGGATGGTCAGACCGCTCGGCAGCCAGCGGAACTTGCCGGTGACGTCCGCGAGCGGCTTGAGCGAGCTGGAGACCATCACATACACCGGGATCAGCACGAAACCGGTGAGCAGGGTGAGGAAGATCCGGCGGGACCAGAGGAACGAACGCGGTGGCGCCATGGGCGAGTTGCGTGTCGACGGGGCGAGGGGCGGGCTAGACATCGGCGGCCCTCCGTCCGCGTGAGGTGAACAGCAGGTAGACGCCCGTCACGACGAGCAGGAAGAGCAGCAGCAGGACGGACATGGCGGAACCGGTGCCGAAGTTCCAGGTGACGAAGGACGCCTGGTAGATGTGGACCGAGATGAGGTCGGCGGCCTCGGGGGCGGACTTGCCGAACAGCACGTACGGCGTGTTGAAGTCGTTGAAGGTCCAGAGGAAGAGGACGAGGATCAGCACCTGGTTGACCGGGCGCAGCGAGGGCAGGGTGATGCGGCGGATCTGCTGCCACATCCCGGCGCCGTCCAGCGCGGCGGCCTCGTACAGCTCCCGGGGGATGTTCTGCAGTCCGGCCATCACGATGAGGAAGCCGAACGGCCAGCCCTTCCACACCGACACGGTCAGCAGCGCGTAGAAGCTGTTGTCGCCGATGAGCCAGAAGGAGGGCTTGCCGGTCAGGTGCAGCTGGTCGTGCAGGACGTGGTTCACCAGGCCGTTGTCGTGCTGGAACATGAACACCCAGGTGATGACGGCCGCGTAGACCGGCAGGGCGTACGGCACCAGGAACAGTGCCCGGAGCAGGCCGCGGCCACGGAAGGTGTCCTGCATGTAGATCGCGGCGGCGGTGCCGATCAGCCAGCACAGGCCGACCGACAGCAGGGTGAAGCCGACGGTGACGAAGAAGGAGTGCAGCAGCGCGTCCCCGACGGGCGCGCTGAAGTCCACCGACACCTTGTAGTTGCCGAGGCCGGACCAGGGGGCGGTGCTCCAGTCGCGGATGTAGAACTGGGTGAGTTCCTTGAAGCTCATCACGATGCCGATGACCATCGGCACCAGGTGGACCAGGAGTTCGAGCAGCAGGGCGGGCAGGAGCAGCAGATACGGCAGGGAGACGCGGCGGAGCCGCCCGGCGCGGCGGCGGGGTTCGCGCTTCGCCGCACCGGACGGTGCCTGCGCCACCGGCTCCTTGTACGCGGTGGTCGTCATCTTCGTGCTCACGCCGCCGGCATCTGCTGCTGGGCCTTCTGCAGCGCGGCCTTGACCGAGTCGGTGGTCACCGCGCGTCCGGCGGCGGCGTCGGCGAACAGGTCCTTGACGGCCGTTCCGACCGCCGTCTCGAACTGCGACTCGGACGCGACCTGCGGCAGGGCGGCCGCGCTGGTGGCGAGGGTGCTCTTCAGCACGGCGGTGGCGGGGGCGCTGAACGCGGCGTCCGACTGGGCCGACTTGACCGGAGGGATGGAGCTGTAGGCCGTGTTGAGGATCTTCTGCTCGTCGTCGGAGGTCATGAACTTCACGAACTTCGTGGCGCCGTCGAGGTTGTGGGTGTTCTTGAAGACAGCGAGGTTGATGCCCGCGACCATCGAGTTGACCTGGGTGCCGGTGCCGGGGGTGCCGGAGATCACCGGGACCGGCGCGATGCCGTAGGCGTCCTCGCTCATTCCCTGGGACTTGAGGTTGGCCGCGGCGGACTGCCACAGCAGCATCGCCTGCTTGCCCTTGGCGAAGTCGCTGACGGACTGGTTCTGCGCGTACTCGGCGTCGCCGGTCGGTATGACCTTGTCCTTCGCCATGAGGTCGACGTAACTCTTGACCGCCTCGACCACCTTGGGGTTGGTGAAGTCGGGCTTGCCGTCGGCGGTGAAGAAGCCGGCGCCGTGCTGCTTGGCGAAGACGAAGACGTGGTGGATGTTCTCCGACGGGTTCGAGCCCTCGGCGCCGAGCGCGGACTTGCCCTTGGCCTGGATCTTCTTGCCGTCGGCGATCAACTCGGACCAGGTGGCGGGTGGTTGCTTGATCCCGGCGTCGGCGAAGATCTTCTTGTTGTAGTAGAGGGCGTACGCCATCGAGTAGAGCGGGACCGCGGCCGGGTCCTTGCCCGCCGCGCCGGTCGAGCCGAGCGCGGAGTCGACGAACCGGTCCTTGCCGCCGATCTTCGCGAAATTCTTCGCGTCCCACGGCAGCAGCGCGCCGGTCGCCTGCAGCGAGGCGCTCCAGGTGTTGCCGATGTTCAGCACGTCCGGGCCCTGACCCGAGGTGGTCGCGGTGAGGATCCGGTTGAGCAGGTCGGACCAGGGCACGACCTCCAGCTTCACCTTGATTCCGGTCTGCTTCTGGAACTTGTCGAGTTCGGGCTGGAGGACCTGCTTGTCGACGGCGATGCTGGCGCCCTGGTTGGAGGCCCAGTACGTCAGCGTCTTCGGCGAGTCGTTGGACCCGCCGCCGCTGGACGAGCCGCCTCCGCAGGCCGTGGCCGCGAGGACGAGAGACAGGGTGACGGCGCCTGTGGCCGCGGCTCGGATGCTGCGCATGGCTCCTGGTGTCCCTTTCCGGGAGTCGAGGACCCGAGGCTGCTCACGGGGGTCGACACCCGTTCGCCCCCGAAGCCCCCTCATGGCTTAATTTAGGACGTGAGTTAAACCTCGGGAGAAACGCTCGTCAAGAGATCCGGCAGCGGCAAACGGCCGAACGGTCCGGAAACGGGGAGGCCAGGTGGCAGCGGTGGGCGGCCGTACGGTGCGTGACCTGCGGCGGGAGAGCCGGAGCGCCGTTCTGCAACGGTTGTATGTCGACGGGCCGACAAGCCGGCACGCGGCCGCCTGCTGCGGATACGGCCGGACAGCGGACGGCTGATCGGGGTGGACGTCGGCGAGACCCGGGTCCGGGTGGAGCTGCTCGACCTCGGGCCTCACCGAACTCGCCTGCGTCATGTCGCCGTCGGAATCGGGGACGTGCTGCGCAGGGCCGGGCTCGCACCCGGCGAGCTGCTCGGCGTCGGCGTGCGCGGCATCGTCGAGGACGCCGGGCAGGGTGCGGTCGTGCACGGCCGGACGGCTGGGCCGGCTGGGCCGGCTGGGCCCCGACGGGGTCACCACATCGGCGCGGCGGTCCACCCCTCGCCGCGTTCTTCGCCGCCGGCGGCCACCGCCCCGCCCGGCGCCGGAGGGGGCGACGGGACCCGCTCGGCGGACGGCGGTGGAGGGGAGGCCGGTGTGAGAACCGCGGGCCGGGGGCGGCGTGAGGGGCCGGCTCGCCACCCGCTTGCGCGGGGCGTGTTTCCCGAAGGGGCCCGCACCACCCACAGCATCGGGCGGTGGTGCGGGCCCCGCCCCGCTACCGGACCGGCACCGGTCGGGGGGCCGGGGCGTAGCCGGTGGGGCGGGTCGTGAAGGTGCCGCGGCCCTGGGTGCGGCTGCGCAACCGGGTGGCGTAGCCGAACAGTTCGGCCAGTGGCACGGTCGCGGTCAGTACGGCCGCGCCGCCACGGGTCTCGGAGCCGCCGATCCGGCCGCGCCGGGACACCAGGTCGCCGAGGACCGAGCCGACGGCGTCCTCCGGCACGGTCACCGTGACCTCGGCGACCGGTTCCAGCACGGCCGTCGCGCAGGCGCGCAGGGCCTCGCGCAGGCCGAGCCGGCCGGCGGTGCGGAAGGCCGTGTCGGAGGAGTCCTTCACATGGGTGGAGCCGTCGGTGAGCGTGACCCGGAGCCCGGTCACCGGGTGCCCCGCCAGCGGACCCTCGGCGAGCGCGTCCCGGCAACCGGCCTCCACCGCGCGCACGTACTCCTGCGGCACCGCTCCGCCGACCACCGCGGAGCGGAACTCGAAGCCGGTGGCGCCGACTTCGGGGCCGAGCGGTTCCACGTCGAGCACGACATGGGCGAACTGCCCGGCCCCGCCGTCCTGTTTGACGTGCCGGAACACAAACCCGGTCACGCCCTCGACGACCGTCTCGCGACAGGCGACCCGCGGCCGGCCCACACTCAGCTCCGGTCCCCCGGCACGGCGGATCTTCTCCACCGCGACCTCCAGGTGGAGTTCGCCCATGCCGGACAGCACGGTCTGTCCCGTCTCGGCGTCGGTGCGCACCACCAGCGAGGGGTCCTCCTCGGCCAGCCGTGCCAGCGCCGTCGCCAGCCGGTCGGTGTCCGTGGCGCGCCGGGCCTCGACCGCGACGGACACCACAGGCTCGGCGGCCACCGGCGGTTCCAGGAGCAGCGGGGCGCCGGGCTCGCACAGCGTGGAGCCGACCCGAGCCGATTTCACACCGGCGAGCGCGACGATGTCACCCGCGACCGCCCGGTCCAGCTGGACGTGCCGGTCCGCCATGACCCGCAGGATGCGCGCCACGCGCTCGGTGCGCCCGGTTCCCGGATCCCACACGGTGTCTCCCTTCTCGATCGTGCCCGAGTACACGCGCACGTACGCCAGCCGCCCGGTGGCGCTCGCGCTGACCTTGAACACGAGCCCCGCGAACGGCACCTCGGGATCTGCGGCCCGCTCCTGACCGGCGCCCTCGTGCACACCACGCACGGCGGGGACGTCCAGCGGCGAGGGCAGATACGCCACCACCGCGTCCAGCAGCGGCTCGATACCGCGGTTGCGGTAGGCGGAGCCGCACAGGACGACCACGCCGTCCCCGGTGCGGGTGAGGTCGCGCAGCGCGAGCGCGAGCGTGTCGGCGCCGAGTGTCCCCCGGTCGCAGAACTCCTCCAGCGCGACCGGGTGCAGCTCCGCGACCGTCTCCGCCAACGCCCGGCGCCGCCGTACCGCCTCCTCCCCCAGCGCCTCGGGCACGGGCCCCGCCACGGCCGCACCCGCGCCGTCGGCCCAGACCAGCGAGCGCATCCGTACGAGGTCCACCACACCCGTGAACCCGTCCTCCACGCCGATGGGGAGCTGGACGACGAGCGGTACGGGATGCAGCCGCTGCCGGATGGACTCGACGGCCCGGTCCAGGTCGGCTCCCGCCCGGTCCATCTTGTTGACGAACGCGATTCTCGGCACGCCGTGCCGGTCCGCCTGCCGCCAGACCGACTCGCTCTGCGGCTCGACCCCGGCGACGGCGTCGAACACGGCGACCGCCCCGTCCAGGACGCGCAGTGAGCGCTCGACCTCGTCGGCGAAGTCGACGTGGCCGGGGGTGTCGATGAGGTTGATGCGGTGCCCGTCCCAGGCGCAGGTGACGGCGGCGGCGAAGATGGTGATGCCGCGGTCGCGTTCCTGCGGGTCGAAGTCGGTGACGGTGGTGCCGTCATGCACCTCGCCCCGCTTGTGGGTGGTACCCGTCGCGTACAGGATCCGCTCGGTGACGGTCGTCTTGCCCGCGTCGACGTGGGCGAGGATGCCGAGGTTGCGGACGGCGGCGAGGGTGGTGAGGTTCGTGCGCACGGCCCAGGGCCTTTCTGGGGATCAGCCTGACGTCCAGGTCTGAATCGAGGAAAAGGGCAGCGCGATCAGCCGTGCGTCCCAGGTCAGCGAGACGTCACGGGCATCCGGTGCCGGCCGCGCAGCGGGCACCGGACGGTGCGGGACACGAGGATCACCTCGTACCGGGAACGGGGAGCGACGACAGCGGTACGTGCGCGCACGGCCGGGCTCCCCTCTGTGTCGGACGACAGGCGCCGCCGTACGGTCGTCGCGGCGCTCGGTACGGGATGACGGTAGGGGAGGAACGCGGCCGGGGGCACCTGGTTTTCCGGTGCGGCCTCAGGAGGGAGCCAGCGCCCCGGCGAGTCGGCGCAGCCAGTCCTCCGCGCTTCCCCGGACGGCCGGGTACCGGTCCCGGAACGCGGCCCAGTCCACGTCCCAGCGCAGCACCGCGGCCGGATCGAGGGCGGTGTGCGGGTCCGCGGGGCCGGCCGCCCGGTCGAAGACCTTCCGCAACAGGCGCGGTGGCAGCCCGGCGCCTTCCGTCTCGGCGAGGAGGACCGCGTCGTACAGGTCCTTGCCCTGTACCCGGCCTCCGTCCCGGCTGTCGTTGTGCAGCCACAGCAGCTTCCAGGCCAGGGACAGCTCCCGGCTCGCCGTGCGCACCGGGACCGGGCTGCCGCCGTCGCCGCGCGGTATCAGGGTCCAGACGGGGGGTTCGGGCAGTGTTTCGTCGCGGGCGAAGTCCAGCCGTACCTCGCCGGAGGACAGGCCGTCGGCGTGCCAGGGGATGAGCAGGCGCACGCCCGGTGTGTCGTAGGCGGCATAGGTCCACGTGCCGTCGACGCGGGCCTTGTCCGCGTCGAGGAGGAGCCCGGGGGCGGCCTCCGGGTTTCGTGCCACGCGTTCGAGCAGGTCCAGGTACGGGGGTTCGGTCTCCACGGCGTCCTCCTGGGGCAGCCAGTGCAGGCCTTCGGGCGGGAGCAGCGGCCGCTGTCCGCCGGTGTCGAACTCCTCGTACGTCCACATCTCGTACCGCGCCGCGCCGTCGGCGGCCTCGGGCCACTGCTGCACGACGTCGAGCCGGTCGACGTACGGATACGGGTCCAGCCCGTCGACCCCGACGGCGTCCTCCAGCACCACCCAGTCCAGATCGGCGGGTTGGCGCGCCGCGTCCCCCACCCAGGCCGGCATCACCATGCTGCCGCGCAGGACCAGGCTCGCGCTCCAGGGAGCGTCCGCGATGAGGCCGAGCACGTGATCGAGCGCCGCGCGTACTGCGTTCACGGGGCAGACCGTAGCGCCCGCCACTGACAACGGCGGAGTCGCGGACCAGGAACCCATGGCGGGGGCCATGGGTTCCTGGTGGTGTCCGGGGCGGCCCGGATCAGCCGAGCTTGGCGGACATGTCGTACTGCTTGTAGATGTCCGCGGCGTTGTCCTTGGTGATCCTGGTCGTCTGCAGGGTCTGCTTCTTGCCGACGGTCTTTCCGTGCACGATGGCCTCGGCGGTGGCCGCCGCCTGCTGGGCGCCGGTCGGGTAGATGAAGGTGGTGTACATCTGGCCGAGCTGTACGGCGCGGATGCCCCCGGTCGGGATGGCGAGGCCGTCGATGCCGACGAACTTGATGCCGTCGGCCTTGCCGGCGCCGCGGGCCGCGAGCACGGCGCCGAGGGCCATGTCGTCGTTCTCGCCGTAGACGAGGTCGATCTTCTTGTTCTGGTCGAGCCAACGCTGCGTGATCGCGGTGGCGTTGGCCTTCAGCCACTTCGCCTCCTGGTGGTACACGATGTTGATGTCGTGTCCGGCGATGGCGTCTCTGAAGCCCTTGTCGCGGTCGATCTGCGGCTGGTCGGACAGGGTGCCCTGCAGCTCGGCCACGTTGCCGCCGTGCGGCAGGGCCTGTACCGCCGCCTCACCCGCCATCTTGCCGATCTTGTAGTTGTCGCCGCCGATGAAGGACGTGTAGCAGTCGGTGTTCACGGTGCGGTCCAGGACGATGACCGGGATGTGCGCGCTGCAGGCCTGCTGCACCGCGGCGGTCAGCGGGGCCGGCTCGTTGGGCGAGAGGATCAGGACGTCGACCTTCTGCTGGATGAAGTTCTGCACCTGGCTCACCTGGGTCGCGCTGTCCTGGTGCGCGTCGGTGATGGGCAGCAGCTTCAGGTCCGGGTACTTCTTGACGAAGTACTGGAGCTGCGCGTTGAGCTGGGCGCGGTACGGCTCGGCGTTGTTGGACTGGGAGTAGCCGACCACGAACGTCTTCTTGCCGCTGCCCGAGCCGGCGGCGGCGGTCTTCGGCGCGTGGGCGGCGCAGGAGGTGAGGGCGGCGACGGTGGCGACCGCGCCGGCGACGGCCACAGCGGTGCGGCTCAGGGACACAGCGGACACAGGGGACTCCTTGCGTGGGTGAGGGTGAGCGGTGGTGCGGGGGGATGCGGGGAAGGGTCAGGCGCGGGCACGCAGGCGGCGCAGCGGCTCGGTGAGCGGCTGGAGGAAGCCCGGGCGCTGCAGCACGACGGCGGCGACGACGATGAGGCCCTTGATGATCATCTGCATGTTGTCGCTGATCGCGTTGAGCCCGAGGATGTTGTCGAGCAGGGTGAGGATCAGGGCGCCGATGGCGGTGCCGGTGATGGTGCCCTTGCCGCCGGCCAGGCTGGTGCCGCCGATGACGGCCGCGGCGATGGCGTCCAGCTCGTAGGAGGTGCCGGCCATCGGGTCGGCCGAGGCGCTGTAGGCGGCGTCGATCGGACCGGCGAAGCCGGCCAGCAGGCCGCACAGCGTGAAGACGGCGATGATCACCAGGTTGACATTGACCCCTGAGAGCCGGGCGGCGGTGGGGTTGCCGCCCACGGCGTACACGTGCCGGCCGAACCGGGTCCTGGAGAGCAGCAGTTGGACCACGACACAGACCGCGACGAACGCGATCACCGGGTAGCCGATGCCCCCGATCAGGGTGTGGCCCGGAGTGCCCAGCGCGGCGAACGCGGCGGCCTTGGGCGTGAGATGGCCGTGCGGGTCCACCAACTGCACGCCCACGGCCACGTTGTTGCTCAGCTGCCGGTCGATGCCGCGCACCACCGAGAGCATGGCCAGGGTCATCACGAAGGACTGGATGCGCAGCCAGGTGGTGCCGATTCCGTTGAGGAAGCCGAAGAACGCACCCACCAGCGCGCACAGCGGGACGATCGCCCAGGGCGACAGGCCGTGGTGGACCAGCAGCATCGCCGCGGTCATGGAGCCGATGCCGAGCACCGACCCCACGGACAGGTCGATGCCCGCGGTGAGGATGACCAGGGTGACACCGACGGCGAGGATGCCGCGGGAGGCGAAGGCGGTGACGGCGTTGGTCAGGTTGTCCTGGTTCCAGAAGATCTGGCCCTTGGTGACGATGCCGACGGCGACCACCAGCAGCAGTCCGATGTAGCTCTGCAGCGAGCCGAGGGCCGGCAGGGCCCGGGACAGACGCCCGCGCAGTGTCTGGAGGTGTTCACCGGTCCCGGTGGCCGTGTCGGCCGGTGGGAGTGTCTTGCTCATTTCTCTGCCTCGTTCCCGTCCGCCGGTGGTCCGGCCACAACGTTCTGCCGTGCCATCGCCGCGGTGAGGATGGCTTCCTGGGTCGCGGCCGGCCCGTGGGCCGGATCGCGATGGAACTCGCCGGTCAGCCGCCCCTCGCAGAGGACGATGATCCGGTCGCACATGCCGATCAGCTCCGGAAGCTCGGAGGAGACGGCGATGATCGCGGTGCCCTGGCCGGCGAGGGTGTCCATCAGGGCGTGGATCTCCGCCTTGGCCCCGACGTCGATGCCCCGCGTCGGCTCGTCGAGCAGCAGCACCGAGGGCTCGGTGAGCAGGCACTTGGCCAGCACCACCTTCTGCTGGTTGCCGCCGGAGAGGGTGCCGACCACGGCGTCCAGGCTGTGCGTCTTGGTGCGCAGCTCCGCGACCTTGCCGGCCGCGGCCGCCTTCTCCCGGCGGGCGTCCACGGTGCGCCACGGCCTGAGGTAGCGGTCGAGGGCGGCCAGGGTGGTGTTGAACCGTACGGTATTGCCGATCACCAGGCTCTGCGCCTTGCGGTCCTCGGCGACCAGGGCGATGCCCCGGCGGATCGCCGTACGAGGGGTGTGCGGGGTGTACGGGCGGTCGTTCAGCGTGATCTCGCCGCGCACCCGGTCGCCGGCCCCGAAGAGGGCCTCCAGCACCTCGCTGCGCCCGGCGCCCATCAGCCCGGCGACACCGAGGATCTCCCCGGCCCGCACCTCGAAGTCCACCGAGTGCAGTGGCGTACGGGTACTGGCGGGCGCGGGAGTGGTCGTCAGGTCCTGCACGCGCAGCCGTACCGGGCCGTCGGACCGCTGCTCGGGGGCCCTGGGGAACAGCTCCCCCAACGGCCGTCCGACCATCAGCCGCACCAGCTCGGCGCGGTCGGTGCCGGCGATCGGGCGGTGGCCGGCGAAGGTGCCGTCGCGCAGCACGGTCGCCGAGTCGGCGATCTCCTCCAGCTCCTCCAGCCGGTGGGAGATGTAGATCAGCCCGACGCCGCGGGCCGCCAGCCGGCGGATGACGGAGAACAACCGCTCCACCTCGGCCTCGGCGAGCGCGGACGTCGGCTCGTCCAGCACCAGGATCCGCAGGGTGCCGTTCAGCGCCTTGGCCACCTCGACGAGCTGCTGCTCGGCGATGCGGCAGTCGCGGACCAGCCGCCCCGGGGACAGGGTGAGACCGAGGTCGGCCAGCAGCTCCGCGGTGCGGGCGTGCATCGCCGAGCGGTCCAGCGTGCCGCGTGCGGTGCGCAGTTCGCGGCCGAGAAAGACGTTGTCGGACACGGACAGCTCGGGCACCAGGTTGAGCTCCTGGTGGATCATCGCGATCCCGTGCTGCTGGGCGTGCTTCGGTGAGTGGATCCGTACCGGCTCGCCGTCGATCTCGATGGTGCCCTCGTAGTCGGCGTGCACCCCGGCGAGGATGTTCATCAGCGTCGACTTGCCCGCGCCGTTCTCGCCGAGCAGTGCCACCACCTCGCCGGGGTGGACGGTCAGTTCGACGCCGCTGAGCGCCCGGACGCCCGGGAACTCCTTGCTGATGCCCCGCATTCGCAGCAGGGCGGGCGGTGCGCCGCTCATGCCGCGCCGTCCGCGTTCATCCGCACCATTGCGGACCTCCATGTTGCACAGGTGACGTAATAGGAATGGATTTCGGGCGTCCCCGGGCAGGCCGGGGACGCGCGCGTGAGGACCGGGGCGGCCGACGAGTCCGTCAGGAGCCCGCGGGCCGACGGGGCGCCGGCCCGTGCGCCGCCTCGTGGATCGCCGGTCGGGTCCCGTGGACCCGGTGGGCCCGGTGTACGGCGTCCCGGCCGTCGGAGCGGGACGGCGGGCCGATGCGTGCCATGGAGTGGCCTCCGGTGGTGCAGGAAGAATCGAGTAGAAATCGATTTCAAGAGATCGCACGCCAGTCTCCCCCGACAAAGGCAGGCTGGTTCAGGGAAGGCTGCTTTGCAGCGGCGGGAGCTCGACGGCGCCCTTGAAATCCTTTTCAGAAGGAACGTAGGGTTTGATCTCCGAGGGTGTCAAGAGTCCTGTACGGGTCGGGCAAGAGGTCGGAGGACCTATGACGACGATCAACGACGTGGCCCGGGCCGCCGGGGTCTCCCCCGCCACGGTCTCCCGAGTCCTGAACGGGGGCCGCGTCACGGCCGAGCGCGCCGAACGGGTCCGGCGCGCGGCGGCCGAGCTGGGCTTCGCCCCCAACCGGGTGGCCCGTTCGCTGCGGATGCAGCGCAGCAGCCTCATCGGACTGCTCATCCCGGACATCGAGAACCCGTTCTTCACGGCGTTGGCCCGCGGCGTCGAGGACGCCGCCCAGCGGACCAGCTTCTCGGTGGTGCTGTGCAACACCGACGGTGACGTCGACAAGGAACGGCGCTATCTGGACATCGCGATCGCCGAGCGGATGGCGGGCGTCATCGTGGCCGCCGCATCCCGCAGCCGCACCGACGTGTCGGGCCTGTTGAGCCGCCGCATCCCCGTGGTCGCGGTGGACCGCCGCCCCCGCGGGGCCGGAGTGGACGCCGTGCTGGTGGACAACGAGGAGGGCAGCGCGGCCGCCACCGCACACCTGCTGGCCGGCGGCTACCGGCGGGTCGCCTGCATCACGGGTCCACAGGGCGCCTCCACCGCCGAGGAACGGCTCGCCGGCCACCGCAGGGCGCTCCAGGAGTTCCTCGCCGGCGGCCGGGGGGCTCCGGCTGCTCCGGCTGCTCCGGCTGCTCCGGACGAGAACGTGGACGTGGACCTGCTGCGCGACTACACCCGCTACGCCGACTTCAAGGTCGAGGGCGGGCGCAGGGCCATGGCCGACCTGCTGGCACTGCCGCAGCCGCCGGACGCGGTCTTCGCGGCCAACAACCTGATGGCCGTCGGGGCGCTGCAGGCGGTGCGCGAGGCGGGTCTGGAACCACCGGCAATCGGCGTGCTGTCGTTCGGCGAGGTGCCCTGGGCCCCACTGGTGCAGCCCGGCCTGACCACGGTCCAGGTGCCCTCGTACGACCTGGGGTGGACCGCGGCAGGGCTGCTGCTGGAGCGGATCGCAGGGAAGGAGCAGCCGCTGCGCACCGTGGTGCTGCGCAGTTCCCTCCAGATCAGGCAGACCACGGCGGGGCCGGCGGTCGCCGGGAGCCGGACATGAGTCGTACCGGGCGGCACCATCGGTAGTGGCCTGCGTCACGCACATCAAGGAGGCCGTACGCAGTCAAGAGCCCGGCAGTGGGCGCGGGCAGTCGCGCTCGGCGCCGTGCAGCGACCGGACGGTGAGCCTGTGGTCCGCGTGCCGGATCTCCGTCACGCTCCCCGCGATCAGCCGGCTGCGGCTCAGATGCCGCCGCAGTGACACGGCGGCATGCCGGGCCTCGACCAACCCGCCGGTGACCTCCGGCAGGAACGGCTGATACGTCATGTAGGGGCGCGGATCGATCACCGTGACCCGCGCCTCACCCGCCCGCTCACCCCTTGTCGCGCAGCCGGGCCGCCAGGGAGGTCAGCGGCTCGGTCTCCTCGGTGTGGCCCAGGGCGGTGAGGCGGGAGACCGCCGCGTCGAGGCGGGTGCGGGCGGGGGCGGGGCGTTCCAGGTAGATGCCCTCCACGACGCCCGCGAGGCGGACGCATTCGGCCCACTCGCCGACGTGGTCCTCGTCGGATCCCGGTTCGCCGAGCAGGGTGAGGGCCTTGTCCAGGGCGGCCAGGGCGGTCTCGTACTCCCGGCCGTAGGCGTTGACCCGTCCGTGTTCGTAGGCCAGGGCAGGGTCGAGGGCGCGGCCCCGGGCCTCGTATCCCGCAGCGCGGGCCTCGTCGGCGATCCCGCCCGCGTCGGCGAGGAAGGCGAGGGCGTCGGCCAGGCCCTCGGGACCCTGCTGCTGGGCCTGGAGGCGGGCGAGTTCGCGCAGGCAGCTGCTGAGCTGCTCGTAGCGCGGAACCCGGACGTGGGCGGCGAGGGCCTGGTCCGCGGCCTCGCGGGCCCGGCCGAAGTCGCCGGACTCGGCGAGGAGTACGGCGGTCTCCGCGGCGATCACGGCGTGGCTCCCGGGGTCGTCGTCCCAGCCGGCCGACTCGGCCGCGAGGGCGGCGAACTCCGCCGTGGCGGCCTTGAGGTCCTCCCCCGCGTGCAGCGCGCGGGCGCGGGTCAGGCGCAGCTGGGCGACGAGCCGGTCGTCCAGCTCTCCGGCGGCGACGTCCGGTTCGGCCAGGAGGGAGTCGAGCAGGGCGATGCAGTCCTCGACGCGGCCCAGGTCGAGGCTGAGCTGGGCGGCGTTGCTGTAGGTGCAGAACGCGTCCGTCCGGCTGCCGTGGCGCAGTTCCAGCTCCGCGGAGCGCGTCAGGTGCCGCAGTGCCTCGTCGGGGCGGCCCAGGTGCATGCAGGCCTGGGCCAGGTCACCGTGGAGGCGGGCGGTGTCGACGGCGTCGGACGGCCAGTCGGCGGCCAGGCGCAGGCTCTCGGTCAGGTCCGCGTGCGCGGCCTGCGCGTCCCTGAGGCCGAGCTGGATCCGGGCGCGCAGTCCGAGCGTGCGGGGCAGGTGCCAGGCGGGGCCGTGCGCCTTCAGCCGGTCGAGGAGGGCGTCGATCTCCGTGGCCGCGGCGGGCAGATCGCCGGAGAGGGCGTACGTGCTGGCGCGCAGCATGAGGGCGCCGGAGACCTGTCCGGCGATGTCGTGCCGGGTGGCGAAGTCGAGCAGCAGGTCCACCTCGGCGAAGACCGGCGCGATGTGCTCATCGTTCCTCGACGTCTGCAGACGCAGGCCGAGGGCGGTCGCCCGCAGCCGTAGCAGACGGGCCTCCTGGAAGGGGGCGAGACCGGGCGTCTCCTCGTGCAGTCGGACGAGGCCCGCGTGGGCCGCGGTCAGCGCGGCGGCCTGCGTCTCGGCCCCGTCGGCGCCCTGGGCGGTGGCAAGCAGGGCCCAGGCTCGGGAGCGCGCCGCGTGACCCGGCTCTCCGGCGTCGTCGTACAGGGCCGCTGCCTGCTCGTGGAGGGCGGCCGCGTCGGCGAACTCGTCCTTCTCGCCCGCCCGGTCCGCCTCGTCGGCCAGCAGGTCCGCGCGCAGCAGTACGAGCGGTCCCACGGCCGGGTCGTCGGGGTGGGCGTAGTCGGGGGCGGCGACGAGCGTGCGCAGCCGTGCCCAGCAGGCCGCTGCGTCCGGATGCCCCTGCTCGTCCAACGTCCTTGCCCGGGCGATGAGTTCCGGCAGTGACTCGGGGACGGCGGCGGCCGTGCGGGCGGCGGGCGCGGCAGCCGGCGCGGCCGGGGCCACGTCGTCGAGGCCGCGGGTGCGCAGGGTCAGTTCCAGTGCGTCCAGGAGGGGGGCACGGTCGAGACGGGCCCTGCGCCGGTCGGTGTGGGCCGTGGTTCCGTTGCGGGCGTCGAAACGGGCGGCGAGGTCGTCGGCGCGGCCACGCACCTCGGCGCGCAGGCCGGCCACCGTCCAGGTGCGGCCCGCGTATCCGGCGGCAGGCAGTTCGCCGTGGCCGAGGAGTTCGACGCGCTGGAGGAGGACCTCCACGCCGGTGAGGAAGCTGAGCAGGTCCAGCGGCGAGTCGACCTCGTCGAACAGGCTCCGGTTCTCGGCGAGCAGTTCCAGGCCGCGTGCCTCGTTGCCGGTCAGCGCGCAGAACTCCAGGTGCCGACCGACCTCCCCGGACATCGAGGGGTTGCGGCGGCAGCCGCGGTAACCGGCGAGGTGCAGCTCGCGGGCCCGGTCGGTGCGGCCGGTGCGCAGCAGGGGAAGCAGCGCGTACGAGATGGAGCGGGCGGGCTCCTCCTGGCAGGACTCCTTCCCGGCCAGGACGGGCTCCCAGGTGCGCAGCGCCCGCTCGTCGTCGCCCGCCGCGAGGTGGTACAGAGCGCGCTCGCAGATCTCGCAGGCCTCACAGTCGCTGAGCTGGGTGCGGGTCCGTCCCGCCCACAGTTCGAAGGCCAGGTCGGTGTCCTCGCCGACATGTGCGGCGAGCCGGTAGGCCTGTCCGTAGTAGGGCTGGAGCGCGAGACCGGCCTTCTCGTACCGGTCGCGCATCTCGGTCAGCCACTGGCGCAGACTGGCCAGCGGTATCTCGGGCAGGGCGACCAGGGCGTTGGCCACCCACTTGAACCGCCAGAACAGCATGTGGCGCAGGCGCTCGTCGAAGACGTCGGGCTGCTCGTCGAAGAGGGTGAGCAGGCGAGCGAAGACGACGGGCGACTTCCGGGGTTCGGAGCCGTAGGTGTACGCCTCCTGGAGTTCGAGGAGCGCGTGGACGAGCGGGACGGGCTCCGCGAACTGCTCGGCGGCGTCGACCAGTTCCTCGGCCGTGACGGTGCGGGTACGGCCGTAGGGGCGCCGGTCGTTCTCCTGGAGCGCCTGGTACAGCTCGTCGGTGGTCTGGGGTGCGGTCGGCATCGTCAGCTGTCCTTGCGGAGGGCGTGGGCGAGGAGGTCGAGGAAGGAGCGGTTGATGAGGCTCGATTCGGCGGGCCTGAGCGGGCGCCGGGACAGCATCGCGGCCTGCCCGTAGAGGGCTTCGGCGCTGGTGCGGGCCAGTTCGGGTTCGTCGATGGTGACGGCCGTACGGACCAGCGGATTGAGCTGGTTGAGGATCAGCTGGGCCCGCGGAGCCTCCTGACGCAGGTGGCCGAGGATGTCGCCCCACAGGCCTCCCTGCTGCTCGCGGGCGAGCCGGGAACGGGTGCGCTCGTGCCGGGCCTCGCGGCTGTCGAGGAGGAGGGCGGGGGCGGAGGCGGGCTGGAAGGTGCGCAGCGCGACGTCGCAGTCGAAGACGGCGAGGGCGTCGCGGGCCAGGGCGAGGTAGGCCGCGGCGGCCAGTTCCGTCTCCCGGTCGACGGGGTCGAGGTGGGCGGTGAGCGTGGCCGGATCGAGGTCGGCGACGCTGACCTCCGGCCTGATCTCCGGCAGCCGGTGGACCAGTTCACGGTCGTAGGTGTAGCCGCCGTTGACGACGCCGAGCCCGGCGGCCGAGGCGATCGCCGCGACCTGCCGGAACTCCTCCACGCTGGATGTCACGAGCACGGTGCGGTGGGTGCGCGCGAACTCGTCCAGCGTGGCGTGTCCGTCGGTGGTCTCGAACGGCAGCCACGGCAGCAGCATCCGCAGGATCTCGTCGTCGTGCACCGCCAGCGACTTCACGGCCAGGTGGTGGGCCTGGAGGAAGCGGCCGAGGAGGTCCGGGTCGCTGGCGGCGGTCTGGGCGATCCACTCGCGCAGCCGTTCGGCGAGGGCGTCGCGTACGGCGGCGAGGGTGTCGTCCTCGTACAGGGACTCGCGGGACGCCGTCGGGCGCAGGCTTTCGGCGTCGACGACGCAGCGGACGAAGAACGCCCACTCGGGCAGGATCTCGGGGGCCTGCTCGGACAGCAGCATGCCCTTGACGTGCACGCGGTGGCCGTGGCGGCGCCCGGCCGGCACCGCCTCGGGCAGCACGCACGCGATGCCCTTCAGGCCCACGGCCGGCAGGTCCAGCTCGATGGTGTCCAGCGGCGCGAATCCGAAGACCTCCTCGCCGTACGCGGCCAGCGCGCGGGAGCGGGCTCCCGGCGTGGGGTACGTACGCGCCCAGGGTGCGGGCTCGGGGTTGACGGATGCGCCCGGGCCGCCCGTGCCGTCGTCGAAGGTCACCGGGTGGCGCAGCAGGGAGCCGAAGTGCCGGGCCAGCGCGTGCACCTGGGCCGGCCGGGTCCACTCGCCCGCGTCGGCGCGGGGCGTGAGCGTGACAGTGGTGCCGGGCCGGGGGCGGGCGGAGGTGGGCAGGGTGCGGACGGAGTAGCTGCCGTCACCGCGTCCCCGCCACTCCACGACGGGGGCGTCGGGGGTGCGGGCGCAGCGGCTCAGGACATGGATCTCGTCCGCGACCAGGAAGCAGGAGAGCAGGCCGATGCCGAACTGGCCGATGAAGTCACCGCGTTGCTCGGCGATCCGGTCGGCGCGCTTGCTGCTGCGGCCGATCGTGGCGAGGAAGGTGTGCACGTCGGCCTCGGTGAGACCGACGCCGTCGTCCTCGACACGTACCACCGAACCGTCGGCGTACAGGCGGATACCGAAGGCGTCGGCGGGTGCGGCCGGTTCGAGGCCGTGCCGCGCGGTCAGCGCGTCCACCGCGTTCTGCAGGAGTTCGCGCAGGTAGACGCGGGGGCTGGAGTAGAGGTGGTGGGAGAGGAGATCGACGAGGCCGCGCAGATCCACCTGGAAGGTGCGGTCGGCGCCGGCCGGGTTCGAAGGGGTTGCGGGCAGAGTCATCGGGCAGTCCGGGGTGAGGTGAGCGACGAACGGCGGGCGGGGTGGCGGGTTCAGGCGTTGCGCCGGGCGCGGGCGTACATCTCTTCCGGCTTCGCCATGTACCTCCAGGGCCACGAGGTGTAGGCGCCCTGCAGCTCGCGGAAGACGCGCGGCAGCACGAGGCGTGCGGAGGCCAGGGACAAGGCCATGGCGAAGACGTTGAAGTCCTGCTGCCAGCCCGGGCGACGCACGTAGGCGGGGTGGAGGATGCTGCGCTCGGCCGTTTCCAGCAACTCGTCCTGGATCTCGGGGGTGATGAGGCAGTTCTCACGGTCGGACTCGACCCAGTCCTCTATGTGCGCGATGGCGATCACACAGCCGAGGCGGTGGCCATCGGGCGCCCCGGCGAACGCGGCACGGGCGAACGCCAGGGCCTGGCCCGGCTCGCCGCCCCAACGCGGCTGCAACTGCGAAACCCACTCGACGTGGGTCTCCAGGTCCAGCGGTTCGCGGCGCAGGGCGGCGTCGAGCCGGGCCTCGTTGACGGCTTGGCCCAGCGACATGCCGCGGCCGGAGGTGAGGAGGCGGCGCCACGGCGTGACCCATTCCGGCCGCAACTCGGCTGCCTCCAACAGCTGCTCCTCGGCGATGTGGAGCCGCTCGTGGAAAACCCGCCACTGCTCCTGCGTGACATCCACGGCAAGCGCGCGGGTGCGGGCCTCCCAGCCCCAGGCGATGTGGCGCGCCCCGGATATCAGCAGGGCCGTCGCCCGGTGCTCCTTGTCCTCCTCCACGGCCCGGCCGATCCAGTCCTGCACACCGTCCAGGTCGGCCAGCTCACCGAGGACCTGATCGTCGCGGCCGAGATCGAAGGGGGCCAGCGCCGCCTTGACCGCCGCCCAGTCACCCGCACCGGCCGCCTCCACCAGCGCGAGCACCCGTGCGTCCCCGAGCGCGCGCAGCCTGTACATCCCGTTCTTCTGCCTGCGCGGGACGGGAAGGGCGTACGGATCCGCCGCCGGTCTCTCCCCGCCCCTGCCGAACAGTCTGCCGAACATGCCGCGCCCTCCCCGGGTTCCGCGTGATCGTTTGGCGCAGCATAAGCGGCACCACCGACACCGCTTCCACAGGGTTTCCCACCGGTGGTTCACGGGGGTCGTGGAACTGACGCGCCTCCGTTCAGTGTCGGATGCCCCCAGGGGTGCCGAAGACCGTCATCGCCGGGCAGCCTGGCTCAGGTTCGGCCATCCGGTGGCCGCGTACTCCTCCGCCGCCCGCAGGAAGACGTCGTTGTGCTCGCGCGCCCCGACCGTGACCCGTACTCCCTCGTCGCCGAAGCGCCGGACCAGCGCACCGCGGTCCGCGCAGAACTCGGCGAAGCTCTCCGACCGACCGCCCAGCGGAAGCCAGAGGAAGTTCGCCTGGGAGGCGGGGACGGACAGACCGGCCTTCAGCAGCCGGTGCCGGACGCGCTCCCGCTCCGCGGCCACGGCCAGGCAGCGCTCGGTCACCTCCGCGGTGTGATCCAGCGCGGCCGTCGCCGCCGCCTGCGCCGGACCACTGACCGCGAAGGGCACCGCCACCTTGTTCACCGCCGAGACGACGGCGGGCGACCCGACGCAGTAGCCGACCCGGATCCCGGCGAGCCCGTAGGCCTTCGAAAAGGTGCGGAGGACAGCCACGTTCTCGCGCTCACGGGCGAGCAACAGGCCGTCGAGCACATCCGGGTCCGTCACGAACTCCCGGTACGCCTCGTCCAGCACCACGAGCACGTCGCCCGGGATGCGCTCCACGAAGTCTCGTAGTTCCCGGGTGCCCACCGCGGTGCCGGTCGGGTTGTTGGGGTTGCAGACGAAGACCACGCGGGTCGCCGGGGAGACGGCGTCCGCCATGGCGGCCAGGTCGTGCCGGTGCCCGGGGTCCAGCGGAACGGTACGGGACTGCGCTCCGGCGACCCGCGCGAAGACGGGATACGCCTCGAACGAACGCCATGCGCACAGCACTTCGTCGCCCGGTGCGCAGTAAGCCTGGATCAGCTGCTGGCACAGGCTCACCGAGCCGCAACCGATCGCGACCCATGACTCGGGAACCTCCATCTCGGCAGCCAGCCGTGCCACCAGGTCCTCGGAGAACCACTGCGGGTACCGGTTCCCCTGGGAGGCCGCCCGGGCGACCGCCTCGACGACCGCGGGCAGCGGAGGAAGAGAGCTCTCGTTCGAGTTGAGCAGGATCGCGCCGGGCGGGCGACCCGGGATGATGTAGTCCGGGATGCCGGCCAGATCGGCCCGCGTGGGCACACCCATGGGGCAACTTTCCTTTCGGACGTGCGTTGAGGGAAGCGGCGCCCGCGTCAGCGCGCGGCTTCGTCGGACGGGGCGAGCCGGAAGAGCGCGTCCTGCAGGCCCTGGATCCGCCGGTGATCGGCGAGCAGGTCCTCGTGGCGGTCCCCCACCAGGAAGACCCGCAGCGGGCTGGAGAGCAGATCGGTCGTGGGGCGCATCCGGTCGCCGGGGCGGAGCCGGGGCACGGCCAGCCGGACCGTGCGAAGGGCGGCGATCCGGGCCAGGACCTCCTCGTCGATCTCCTCGACGATCCCCTTCCGGGTGGTCTGCCCGTGCACGACGAGGGCTTCTCGACGCTTGCGGTACATCGTGCGCCCCGCGTACCGGCGCTGGAACTCCTCCGGCCGTACGCAGGCCAGGGCGAGCAGGTCCGCCTGGTTGCCGTCCATGCAGGTGTCGTGCACGGCGGGCACCATGTCTCCGTTGAGCCGGGCGCCGACCTCGACCAGTGCGGGGCCCTCGGGGGTCAGCACGACCTCTGCGTGGGCGGCGCCGAAGCGGATGTCGAGGGCGTCGAGGACGCGGTCCACGTAGTCGACGAGGACGGGCACCTCGGGGCTGTCCGGGTCGAGCAGGATGTCCTTGTCGTAAATCCGCTTGGTGCCGGTCTCCGTCTTCTCGTACCGCCATACCCCGCACACGTGACGCCCGCCGCCGGGGCCCCGGACGACGTCCACGATGTACTCGGGGCCCAGCAGGAAGGACTGCGCGAGGACCTCGGTGTTCCGGCGCTCGAAGATGTCGTACGTGCCGAGGACGGCGGCCACGGCCCTGCGGATCTCCTCGGCACTGCGGCAGATGGAGACGCCGTCGGTGGAGGCCGAGCTGAGCGGCTTGACCACCACGGGGTAGCCGGCCTCGCGCTGCGCCCAGGCGACGATCTCGGCGGCGTCCGCGGACTTCAGCTGCCGGGCGCAGCGGAGCCCGGAGGCTCGCAGCGCCTCGATCATCCGGTACTTGTCGCGGCGCACGGCGGAGGTCGCGGCCGGGTTGCCGGGCAGGCCCAGCCGCTCGGCGACGGCGTCGGCCGGGGGAACGCCGGTCTCCTGTCCGGGCAGGACGCCGACGGGGGCGTAGGCGGCGAGCTCCTTGGCGGTGCGGTCCCAGTCGCCGGTGCTGTGCACCACGTTCGCGACGTAGGGCTCGAGGTCCGGGGGCGGGACGGAGGCGAGGAACTCCGGGGTGGACTGCAGGTGGACGACGTCGGCGCCGAGCCGCTGGAAGGCGGCGGGCAGGAACTTGCCGATCGAGTACCCGTCGACGACAACGCCGACGGGACGGCTCGGGGCGGGGTGGCTCATGGGAGGTCTGGTCCTTTCGCGCGCTGCCGGTCAGGCGGCGGCGACGCTGATGCGGTGCACGGTCCGGCCGACGCCCTCAGGAAGGTCGGTCGCCCGGTGGTAGGTGGTGGCCGTCTTCCAGATCAGCAGGTCGTCGTGCGTCCAGCGGTGCTCGTAGACGTGCGCGGGGTCCTGCACCAGGGAGTCGACGAGGTCGAAGAACTCCTCGTTGCCGTTGGCGTCGAGACCGACGACCGAGTCCATGTACTCGCGGGCGGCGTACAGGAAGCGCCGGCCGGTGAAGGTGTCGCGGCGGACGACGGGGTGCTCGACCGCCGGGAACTCGTGGGCGACCAGAGCCCGCATCTCGGCGATGGACAGGCCCACGTGGCGGGGCTCGATGCGCTGCTGCCTGGTCAGGGTGTGCAGTCCGGTGAGGCCCTCCAGGCGGGTCTTCCATTCCTCGGGCAGCCGGTCGTAGACGTCGGCGGCGGAGGTGAACAGGGTGTGGCCGTGTTCCTCGGGCACGTTCACCCCGTGCAGCACCGTGTACTCGGCGGGACGCGCGTTGTACGACGAGTCCTGGTGCCAGAAGTTTCCGACCCGGGGGACGCCGACGGGCCTGTTCTTCCGGCGTTCGTTGGAGGAGACGAGGATCTCGGCGAACTTCGGGTGGCGCCAGTCGCTCAGCAGGAAGGGCACGGGGTTGCCGAGGCGGGCGGCGAGCCCGATGTGCTGCTCGGGTGTCAGCCGGATGCCGCGCAGCACCACCAGGTCCCGCTGGTGGACGGAATCGACGACGTCCGCGAAGAGCTCCTCGCTCCGCAGGTCCTCGTGGGTGACTCCGGTGTACTCGACGCCGATGAACGGGGTCAGATCGCGTCGGTGCATGAGGGTTCCTCCTTGTACCAGGTGTAGGGGCTGCTGCGGGCCACCGTCAGCAGGACCCAGGCGACGCACAGGGCGCCGCCTGCGACGGCCCACGGGATACCGGGGGCGGAAGGCCGGGTGAGCAGCAGGGCGAGGTGGGGAGCCAGAATGAAGGCGATGTTGACGCCGGTGGAGTAGAGGCTGAGATTGCGGTCCGCCGAGGCCTCGCTGGACAGCTCGCTGACGTAGCCGAGGAGCGCCGGGAACACGACGATCTCCCCGGCGGTCCACACGAGCGTGGACAGGACGAGTGACGGACCCGATCCGGACAGCGCCATCAGCAGGAAGCCGGTGCCCGCGAGGCCGTAGCCGAGGAGCAGGGTGGGCAGGTGTCGGGTCCTGGCCATCAGCACGTTGAGGGGGACCTCGAACAGGACGATGCCCACCGCGTTGACGGAGAAGACGACGCCCGCCCAGTACCCGGGCATGCCCCGTCCGACGATGACGTAGGTGGAGAGGAAGACGGACGGCAGCGAGTAGGCGAGCTGGACGGGCAGCGAGAGGCCGAAAATCGTCCAGAACCGGGCCCGTTCGTACGAGGTGCGGCGGACGATGCCGCTCTTCGGTGCGTTTCGCCCCGAGGGGAGAGCGGCCGGCACTCCGCGGGAGCGCAGCGCGAGGTGTCCGGCGGCAGCCAGGGCGCAGCCGGCGTTCGCCCAGAACACCAGCCGCGCGTCGACGGCGAAGAGCAACCCGCCGACGACGGGTCCGGCGGCCATGCCGAGGTTGATGGCGAGCCGGTAGCAGGAGAAGGCGACTTTCCGCTCGTCGGGGTCCGCGGCGGCGACGGTCGCCGAGTACGCGGCCGGCGTGACGATCTCGTACGCGAACCCCCACACCAGGACGGCGGCGACCAGCGCCGCCACGCCGTGCAAGAAGGGGAACACGGCCGGCACCGCCGCGCTGAGGCCCAGGCCGCCCAGCATCAGCGCATGGGCGGTGACCCTGCCGAGCAGGACGCTCGCCGCCAGGTCGGCGGCGAGGGCGCCCACGCCGAAGCAGGCGAGGACGGTGCCGGTCGGGCCCTTGCCCAGCCCCTCGTGCACCAGCAGGTGGGCGGCGAGGAACGGATAGGCCATCGTGCCCGTACGGAAGATCAGGGTGGTGAGGAACAGGGTGCGCAGCGGCGCGGGGAGCCCCGCGACGGTGCGGACGGTACGGGTCACGGGGTGCGCCCGCCCGCCGGGCGCCGGGCGAACAGGGCGCCCGGGTTGAACAGACCCGCGGGGTCGAGGGCGTTCTTCAGCTGCCGGTGGACCCGCATCGAGACGGGGCCCAGCTCCCGTTCCAGCCACTCCGTCTTCAGCTTGCCGATGCCGTGCTCGCCGGTGACGGTGCCGCCGAGGGACAGGGCCAGGGCGAGGATGGCGTCGAAGGCCTCCCGGGCACGGGCGTACTGTGCCGCCGACGCCCCGTCGTACAGGACGGTGGGGTGCATATTGCCGTCGCCCGCGTGGCCGACGACGGCCACGGTCAGCCCCGCCTCCACCCCGATCTCCTCGCATCCGGCCATGAGTTCGGCGATCCGGGTGCGGGGCACCGCCACGTCCTCCGTCATGCAGGCTCCCCGCGCCTCGAGGGCCGGGAGGGACACCCGGCGGGCCTTGAGCAGCAGACCGCCCTCGGCCGGGTCCCGGGTGGCGTGCGTCCAGTCGGCGCCCGCCTCCTTGAACAGCCCTTCCATGGCGTCCAGTTCGGCGGCGGCCGGCTCTCCGCCGGCGTCCGACTGGCACAGCAGCAGGGCGCTGCCGTCGCCCGCGCCGAGGTCCGCCCGCAGGTACTCGGCGGAAGCCCGCAGGGAGGTGGCGTCCATGATCTCCATCAGGGAGGGCACCAGACCGGCCCGGACCACACGGTTGACGGCGTCCCCGGCCCGCTCCACGGAGTCGAAGGCGGCGACGATCGTGCCCGGCGCGGCCGGCAGCGGACGCAGCTTGAGCGTCGCCTCGGTGATGATGCCGAGCGTGCCCTCGCTGCCGACGAACAGCCGGGTCAGGTCGTAGCCCGCCACGCCCTTGACGGTCCTGCGGCCCGTGGTGAGCAACGAACCGTCGGCCAGGACGACTTCGAGGCCGAGGACGGCGTCGCTGGTCACGCCGTACTTTCCGCAGCACAGGCCGCCGGCGTCCGTGGCGAGGTTGCCGCCGAGCGTGCACCATTCGAGGCTGGAGGGATCGGGCGGGTAGAAGAGGCCGTGTTCGGCGGCGGCGTCTCGGAGCGCCCGGTTGATCACCCCTGGCTGCACGACGGCCAGCCGGTTGTCCGCGTCGAGTTCGAGGATCCGGTCCATCCGGGTGGTGACCAGGACGACGCACCCGTCCACCGCGTTGGCGCCGCCGGTCAGACCGCTGCCCGCACCGCGCGGGACGACGGGCACGGCGGCCTCGGCACAGGCGCGGACGCACGCCTGCACCTCGGCGGTGCCGGCGGGCAGCACCACGGCGCGCGGGCGGCCCGCCGGGGCCATCGGCATCATGTCGCGGGCGTAGCCCTCGGTC
Organism: Streptomyces sp. NPDC030820; assembly: GCF_055572075.1. Taxonomy (NCBI): domain Bacteria; kingdom Bacillati; phylum Actinomycetota; class Actinomycetes; order Kitasatosporales; family Streptomycetaceae; genus Streptomyces; species Streptomyces sp. NPDC030820. Next base: position 105,616 of record NZ_JBVIEB010000003.1, on the reverse strand, counting down.
ACGTCCGGATCGGTGAGCACGGCAGCACTGCCCACCGCGTCCCGCAGCCGGTCGATCAGGCTCACGCGGTGCCGTCCTCGGCATCGACGAGGATCGCGCGGGCCGGGCAGAGGTCCGCCGCCTCGTGGACGGCGTCGGTGAGCGCGGCGCCCGGCTCGGTGTCGAGCAGCACGACGATGCCGTCGGCCTCGTCCTGGTCGAAGACCTCGGGTGCCGACAGGACACAGTGCCCGGCTCCGACACATCGCTCGGGTTCAAGGGTGATCTTCACGGTGGTTGGCTCCTTGGCGGTCAAGAGGGCGGACGGGTGCTCCGGGAGCGGCGATTCACCAGGTCACGGGCAGTTCATGGACGCCGTAGACGGCCATGTCCGACTTGAAGCGGATCTCCTCGACGGGCACGGCGACCCGCAGCTCCGGCAGGCGGTGGGCGACGGCGTGGTAGGTCTCCTGGAGTTCGACCTTCGCCAGGGACTGGCCCAGGCACTGGTGGGGGCCGTAACCGAAGGCGAGGTGGCCGTGGGCGCGTACGCCGGGGTCGAAGTCCTCGCCGGAGGGGAAACGCGAGGGATCGCGGTTCGCCACGTTGATTGCCGCGATCACCCCCTCTCCCGCCTTCACCAGGCGGCCGTTGACGTCGACGTCCTCGGTGGCGATCCGGCGAATGCCACGCTGGACGATGGTGAGGTGACGCAGCAGCTCCTCCACCGTGCCCGCGAGCTGCCGGGGGTCCTCGTGACTGCGCAGGGCGGCGAAGCGGCCGGGGTGCCGCAGCAGGGTGAGGATGCCGAGAGAGATCATGTTGGCCGTGGTGTCGTGCCCCGCCGTGAGCAGCAGCAGGGCCATCGCGCTCAGTGTGCGGCGGTTCATCGCCCCGGTGCGCACATGCCGGACCACCATGCGCCCGATGAAGTCGTCTCCCGGGTCCTTCTCCCGTACGGCCACGAGGGATTCGAGGTAGTCCTGGAGTTCCTGACGGGCTGCGGCGGCGGTCTCGGTCGTGCCCGAGACGGCGTTCATGGTGTGGGTGAGGGAGCGGAACAGCTCCCGGTCCTCCAGGGGCACGCCGAGGAACTCGCAGATCACCGAGAGCGCGACGGGCAGCGCGAGACCGGCCACGAGGTCGGCGCGACGCGGTCCGTCCAGCATCCGGTCGAGGCAGCCCGCGACGACGGCGCGCACGGCCGGGCGCCAGGACTCGGCACGCCGCACGGTGAACTCGCCGAGCACCAGACGGCGCAGCGCGTCGTGCTCGGGGTTGTCCATGATGAGCAGCGTCGGTTCGACGGCCGTCTCGGCGGCCGCGACGGCGCTGGAGAGCGGATAGCCGGGACGGCGCTTGTCGGCGCTGAACCGGGGGTCGCTCAGCACCACCCGCGCGTCCTCGTAGCGAGTGAACAGCCAGGGACGCACCCCGTTCCAGATCGGGACGCGGGGCACCTCCGGCTCGTCGCGCAGCCGGGTGACCTCCTCGGGCGGGGCGAACGGGCACTGGCGGGCCATGGGATACAGCACTTCCGTCATTCGCTGGTCTCTCCGGTCGGTGCGAGGAACTGCCACCAGCGGTCGATCACGGTGTCGTCCCAGTCGGGCGGGGTGATGCCGTGGGCGTGCAGGGCGGTGAGAGTGGCTTCGTTGCGGTAGCGGGCCGGTCGCGCCGGGCCGGGTGTGTCGCACAGCTCGCGCAGGTGCTCCCGGTAGGCCAGGGCGGGCAGTTCGATGCCCCGGGCCACCGCGTCGTCCAGCCGCTCGAGCCAGGTGCGCAGGCCGACCGGGCGGGTGCGGGAGCCGGAGCGCCGGTCGTGGCCGGCGAGGAAGACACCGAGCCCCGTACGGCGGGGGTGGTGCAGGTGGTGGACGGTGCCCGGCGGGGCGTCGGCGAAGGCCAGCGCCACCAGAGCACGGGCCATGACGTCGACGGGCAGGGCGTCGGAGGCCAGGCCCGGGTGGTCGGGGTAGCACCCGAGGGCGGCGGAACTCACCATCAGCCGGGTCAGCATGTCGTCGCGGCTGACCGCGCCGGTCGTCGCGCTGCCTGCGGCCCGGCCCAGCCGGTACGTCCGGGCGTCGGCCCCGCGCGCGACGGCCTGGCGGACGAGGTGTTCGGCCGCCCACTTCGCCGCGGCGTAGCCGCGTCCGCGCGGATGGCGTTCCTGCTCGGCCGGCGTGGACTCGCTGAGGGTGCGTCGGCGGCCGTCCGGGGCGTGCTCGCGCAGCACCGCGAGGGTGGAGATGTGGTGGAAGCGGGCGGCCGGGCCCTCGGCGGCGATCCTCAGCAGCTCCTGCGTGCCGCCGACGTTGGCCGCGGCCAGGTGCTGGTAGCCGGACAGGTGGTGGACCTCCGCGCCCAGGTGCAGGACGGTGGTCGCCGAACGCGCCGCGTCGTGCGCGGGAGTTCCGGTCAGTCCGAGGCCGGGCAGGGTGAGGTCGCCGGGCAGCGGCACGATCCGGGGATCGGCGGCGTCCAGGGCGAGCGCGTTGCGGCGGGCCGCCTGCGCCAGCCGGGCGCGGGCCGCTTCGGGCGTCGCGGCGCGCACGACGCACAGCACCGGTCCCTCGGTACGGTCCAGCAGCTCGCTCAGGACGTGGATGCCGACGAACCCTGTGGCACCGGTGAGCAGGACGGAGTCCGCGCGGCGCGGGGCTGCGGCGGGGCCGGCGAAGGTGATGCCGGGGTCGAGCACGACGTCCTCGGGGAGCACCGTCGCCGTCTCGGTGCCGACGTCGGGGCGGGCGAGTGCGCGCGCGGTGGCCCTGACCGTCGGCTCGGCGAGGAAGTCCCGGACGGGTATCCGCACTCCGTACCGTCTTTCGATCTCGCCGAGCAGCCGGATGACGCGCAGCGAGTGACCACCGAGCGCGAAGAAGTCGTCCGACAGCCCGATGGACGGGCCCGTGCCGAGGACCTGACGCCACAGGGCCGACAGCCCCCGCTCCAGGGGGCTGGCGGCGGAGTCGCTCTCCTCGACGGGGCCGTGGTCCCGCGCGTGGGCCGCGAGGAGGTCGGCGAGCGCCGTGCGGTCGGCCTTGCCGTGGCTGCTGGTGGGGATGAGCGTGACCGGCACGATGAGCCGGGGCACCATGTGGCCGGGCAGGTGGCGGACGAGATGGGCGCGCGCCTCCTGCTCGTCGGCGGTGCCCACGTAGGCGACGCCGAGATCGGCGTCGGGTCCCTCGCCGACCAGCACGGCGACGGCTTCACCGATCCGCTCATGGCGGGTCAGTGTCGCCTCGATCTCGCCGAGTTCGATGCGGAAGCCGCGCAGCTTGATCTGCCCGTCGAGCCGGCCCAGGTAGTCCAGGGTGCCGTCGGGCAGCCGGCGTGCCCGGTCCCCGGTGCGGTACAGGCGCCGGTCGCCGAGGACGGGCACCGTGGTGAACGAATCGCGGGTACGTTCGGGGTTGTTCCAGTAGCCGAGGGCGACCCCCGCGCCGCCGAGCCAGAGTTCCCCTGGGACTCCGGTGGCGGCGAGCCGGCCGTGCCGGTCGATCACATGCGCGGTGGTTCCCGGCAGCGCCCGCCCGATCGGGATCCTGCCGCGGTCCTCGTCGGGACCGGCCTCGTGGGTCGTGGCGAGGATCGCCGCCTCGGTGGGGCCGTAGCCGTTGATGACGACGCGACCTTGGGCGTAGTGGCGGGTGTCGTGCGGGTCGGCGGGTTCGCCGGCCACGACCAGAACCCGTACCGACGCCAGGTCCGGGCGACCCAGCGCACGCAGCAGCGAGGGAACGATGACCATCACGGTCACACCGTTGTCGCGCAGCGCTCGGCCGAGTGCGGCGGCGTCACCGCGGGTGGCGTCCCCGCAGTACACCAGGGTGCCGCCGGAGACGAGCGGCATGAACTGCTCGTAGGCCGCCACGTCGAAGCCGGGCGAGGTGAGCTGCAGCCAGACGTCGTCCGACGTGAAGGGGTGGCGGGCCAGACTGGCGTGCAGGGTGTTGACGACCGAGCGATGAGAGACCACGACGCCGCGCGGCCGCCCGCTGCTGCCGGACGTGTAGATGATGTAGGCGGCGTCGCTGGCGCGGGCCGCCTGCCGCGCGGGCGGGGTCTCGGCCGAGGGGCGCACGAGCCGGTCGATGTCCAGGACGGGTGGCAGGCCGTCGGCGTCCGGGCCGGGGCGGAACAGCCGGTCGGAGATGTCCTTCGCGGTCACGAGGATCCGGGCCCCGGCGTCCGTGAGAACGTACCGCAGCCGCTCGGCCGGATACGCCGGATCGAGCGGGACATAGGCCGCCCCGGTCTTGAGCACGCCGAGAACGGCGACGATCAGCAGGGGCGTGCGCTCCAGGCAGAGGGCGACGCGCTCACCGGGTCGTGCCCCCTCCGCGAGGAGCCGGGCGGCGACGTCGTCGGAGAGCCGGTCGAGTTCGCGGTAGGTGAGGGAGGTGTCGTCCCCCACCACGGCGGTCCTGCCGGGGTGGGCGGCCACCGTGCGGGCGAACAGCGAGGTCAGCGTGGCGTCCGGACGGGCCGGCGGCCCCTCGGTGACCGGTGTGGCCAAGAGCCGTCCCTGCTCGCCGGGTTCGAGCAGTTCGATGTCGCGCAGAACGGTGTCCCGCTCGGCGTCGGCGAGCCGGCCCAGCACGGCGACGAGCTGGCCCGCAAGTCGCTCGACGGTGTCCCGGCGGTAGAGGTCGGTACTGAACTCCACCTCCAGGTCGAGCCCCCGCGGCGACTCCTGGAAGGTGAAGGTCAGCTCGAACTTGGCGGTGTCGTCGTCGGCGGGCGGCCAGGGCTCGGCCGGGGCGGTGCCCAGGCGGAGCGGGCGGGGCGGGCGCTGCTGGTGGTTGACGACCGCGCGGAAGGGGCTGGACCCGCGGGAGACACCCGCGGCGCCCAGTTCCCGGCACACCGTCTGGAACGGCACGTCGTGGTGGGCGTGTGCGGCGGCGCAGGCCTCCCGGACCCGCCGGAACAGGGTGGCGACCGGTGTGTCCGCGGTGGCCTCGACCCGGATCGGCAGCAGGTTGACGAAGTAGCCGACGAGGTCCTCGGTGCCGGCCCGCCCGCGGCCCGTCGCCAGGCTGCCGAGGCACAGGGAGTCGCGTTCGGCGTGCGCCGCGAGGACGGTGTACACACCGGCCAGGCAGAACATGAAGCGGCTGATGCCATGACGGCGTGCGGCCTCGCCGTACCGGGTGGCCTCGGCGGCCTCGATCCGCAGCCGGACCCGGTCACCGGCCCCGCTGAGTACGGCCGGCCGCGGATGATCGGTGACGAGGTCGGGGGCGGCCGCGCCGCCCTCCAGGGCGCCCCGCCAGAACTCCAGCGCGGCGTGCTCGCGTTCCGGCAGCCGGGCCAGGGTCTCGCGCACATGGTCGGCGAACGTCAGCCGCAGCGGTGGAAGGGGTGCTGCCGGATCGTCGTAGAGAGCCGACAGCTCGGTGAAGAAGAGGTCGAGGGACCAGTCGTCGGCGATGACGTGGTGGATGTCGAAGTGCACGACGGTGGCGGACCCGTCGAGGGTGACCACCAGGGTGCGGACGAGCGGGGAGGCGTCGTCGGCCGCTGCCGAGGCGGCGACGAGCGCGCGAATCCGGTGCTGCTGCTCCGCCGGCGGCATCCGGGTCATGTCGTGGTGGTCCACGGCGGCACCGGGATCCGCGTCCGGCGTCTGCCACCAGCCGTCGGCGTCCTGTCGGACGACGGTGCGCAGAACCGTCTGGCGCTGCCCGAGCAGGGTGAGCGCGCGACGCAGCCGGGGTACGTCGACCTGCCCCTGCACCAGAAAGGTGCGGGAGATGACGTACCGCTTGCCGGGCGTGGCCTGCTGCTCGAACCAGATGCCCTCCTGCCCCGGCAGCAGCGGAACCCGGGCGGGCGGCCCCGACCGCGGCTCGGCGGCCGGTGCCGTTGCGTTGCCGTCGGGTTGCCGCTCCACGGCGGGTGACGCGCCGGTCCCGGCCGCAGCGGCGGCATCGAGGAGTGCGGCGAGCCCGCGCACCGTGGCCGCCCGGAACAGGTCCCCGACCGACAGGGCCACGCCGGTGGCGCTCTCCAGGCGAGCCAGTACGACCATGGCGGTGAGCGAGTCGCCACCCGCGGCGAGGAAGTCGGTGTCGGTGCCGACCGGGGCGCCGAGCGCGTCCTGCCACAGGTCCGCTACGAGGCGCTCGACGGGCGTGTCCGGGAGGTCGCGCCCGGCCGTGCCGTACGTCCGCCCGGCCAGTCGAGCGAGGGTGGGGCGGTCGGTCTTGCCGTTCGGGGTGACCGGCAGCTGTGCGAGCAGCGTCACGGTGGCCGGGACCTGCGGCGACGGCAGGAGTGACGCCACGTGGGCGACGAGGTCCGCCTCGGCGGCGGGTTCCCGCAGGACGACGAACGCCGCGAGCCTGCGCCGTTCGCCGGTGCCGTGGGCCACCACGGCGGCCTCGCGGACCGCGGGAAGGCCCAGCAGAGCCCGTTCCGTCTCGGCCGGTTCCACCCGGTGGCCCCGGATCTTCACCTGGTCGTCGGTGCGGCCGAGGAAGGCGAGGTTGCCGTCCGGCAGCAGGCGGACCCGGTCGCCGGTGAGGTAGGCGGTGCGGCCGGGACGGCCGGGCTCGGGGATGAAGCGGTCGGCGGTGAGGTCGGGCCGGCCGAGGTAGCCGCTGGCCACGCCCGGCCCGCCGACGCAGAGTTCGCCCTCCTCGCCGGGGGCGACGGGGTGCCGGTCGCGGTCGACCACGTGGACGGTGGCGTCGGCGAAGGGACGGCCGATCGGCACGTCCGGCCAGTCGTCGGCGTAGGGGTGTTCCGCGTCGAGCACCAGCCAGCAGGCGTAGACGGTGGTCTCCGTGGGCCCGTAGCCGTTGACGACCCGGCAGCCGGGGAGCTCGCGCAGCGCCGTGCGCACGGCGTCGGCCGAGGCCCGGTCACCACCCGACACGCACAGCCGCAGTCCGCGCAGTGCGTCGGTGATGTACTCCATGGCGAGTCCGAACATCGGTGCGGCGAGCCGCAGCACGGTCACCCCGTGCCGCCGTACCTCCCGACCGATCTCGTGGACGCCGGGCCGGGCGGCTTCGGGCAGGACGAGTGTGGCCCCGTTCAGCAGGGCGCCCCAGATCTCGAAGACGGACGGGTCCACATGGAGGGGGGCGAGCTGGAGCACCGTGTCGTCGGGCCTGAACCCCGCCTCCGGGGCCCGGGCGAGCGACAGGACGCTGCGGTGTTCCACCTGCACGCCCTTGGGCCGCCCCGTGGTGCCCGAGGTGGCGATGACATAGGCGAGCGTGTCCGGGCCGCCCGGCGCGACGGCGAGCGGTTCCGGGTCGGGCAGCTCCTCGTCGACGGTCAGGATCCGCACCCCCGGCAGCAGCGTGCGCAGCCGGTCGGCCTCGGTGTGCGCCACCCACAGGGTGCGCAGCCCGAAGTCCTCCACCAGGCCGCGCATCCGAGCATCGGGCGCGTCCGGGTCCAGAGGCACGTAGGCGCATCCGGCGAGGACCGCGCCGAGGACCGTGGCGACAGTCCCCGCGGACCGCGGGGCGCGGATGCCGACCGGTTCGCCGGCCGCTCCGGCACGCCCGAGCCGGGCCGCGACGGACGCGGCCCAGCCGGCCAGGTGGCGGTACGTCAGGCGCAGGTCACCGTGGACGAGCGCGGTGTGCTCGGGGCGAGTGCGTACGACGTCGGCGAAGGCGTCGCCGAGGGTGTGGGCCATGGCTGCGTTCATGTGCTCTGCCTCAGTGCTCCCGGCCGAGGGCCTCGACCACGCTGGCGGTGTCGTAGAGGTCCAGGTAGCGGGAGATCAGACCGTCGCGCACGGTGAAGACGTTCATCCACTGGGCTTCGTAGCGTCGGTCGTTGGCCAGCACCCGGGTGCGGCTGATGCCCAGGACGACGACCCGGTCACCCGCGTCCAGGTAGTCGTACGGCACGCACTCCTGCACCTGGATCAGGTCACGGACGATGACGAAGAACTGCCGGAATCCCTCGACGCCCCGGTAGGTGCCCGCCCAGGGCAGGGACTTGGGGCCGTGGTAGACCCACTCGAAGTCGTCGGTGAGGAGGGCCTCGATGTCCGCCAGCCGTCCCTCGTCGAAGAGCTGGAAGAAACGGCGGACGACGTCGACGTTCTGCTGGCTCATGCGGTGCTCCTTGCGGTGGTCGGGGTGCGCACCAAGGCGCGTGCCCGCTCTCCGAGGTGGAAGAGGCCCACCTGGGCGAGGAGGCGGAACGGGGAGGTGCGCGAGAGTTCCCGGGCCGCGCGCATCACCTGGCGGATCTCGTCCTCGGTGGCGACGAGCGGCAGCAGGAAGACGTCGTAGACGACGAAGGCCCTGGCCCGGGTGATCCACCAGATCATCAGGGCGAAGGTCATCCACTCGCCCTCGGGCTCGATGATGCGGCGCAGCGGTCCGGGCACGCGGGGCTCGAAGCGGCCCAGCAGGCCCTCGGCGAAGCGGCGCCCGACGACGCCGGCGGGGCCGGTGTCCATGGCGGCGATCCCCTCGTCCACCAGGGCGGACAGGGCCGCCACCCGCCGGTCCAGGTGCAGCGCGTCGACCTGGGCGACGGCCTGCAGCGAGAAGTGAGCGCCGAGCTGGTGGGCGTGCTCGGTGCGCAGCTCCTCGACGAGCTGCGGGTTGGCGCGGCGGGCGGCCTCGTGGACGGCGTCGGACACGAGGGCGGCCCCGGTGGGGAAGCAGCCGTAGCTGAGCGCCTTCGACAGGCTCATCAGGTCGATCTCGGCCAGCCTGCCCTGGTGCGCGAATCGGGTGCCGCAGCGGTAGTACGAGGTGAGGACCTCGTCGACGCCGACCAGGTACCCATGCCGCTCGCGGCCCTCGGAGACGGCCTCGAGCAGCGGGGAGGGGATGGGCGCGTAAGAATCGGAGCTGCCGTGGACAAGTTCGATCCAGACCAGGCCGACCTCTCCGGTCGCGGCCTCCTTGCGGAACTCCTCGGCGGCGTGCGGCGTGTACGGGTCGATGTAGCGGATGTCCTCGTACAGCGGCCCGAACGGGGCCCGGGTCCGCTCGGCCGCGGTGGCCAGCAGGGACACCAGGGTCTTGCCGCCGTAGTTGTGCTTGAAGACCACGATCCGGCGCCGCTCGGGGCGGGCCAGCCGGGCCAGGATGAGCGCGCTCTCCACCGCGGAGGCGCCACTGACGGCGGGAAAGGTATGGGGCAGCCCGGTGTCCCGGGCCAGGACGCGCTGGAGTTCGGCGACGTAGTCGCGTTCCGTGTCGTGTCTGCGGACGACGTCGGTGAGCGCGTCGACGGGATTGTGGCCGCCCACCCCGAGACCCGCCCCGCACAGCCCGTCGACGAGATCCAGGCGGCGGCCCGAGTCCAGCTGAACGGTGAGCCGCGAACCCTTGGCGCGTACGACGTGGAGGGCGCCGCGCAGCTTGCGGTGCATCCGGACGGTCATCGGGTTGACGTGCCGGGCGTACAGATCGAGGGTGCGCTGCCAGTCGCGGGCGGTGGCCGCCAGGACGCGGTGCACGGGGTGCCCTTCGTGCCAGCGCCCCAGCAACCGGGTCTTGACCGCGCGCATGGCGACGGTGTTGCCCCCGTAGGTGTTGGAGTGCAGGAATCCGGTCGAGGGGGTTGACCAGGGCGCGAACAGGTCGGGGCTGCCCGCGAAGGCGCCGAAGGGCACCTCGTAGCCGGTGAGCGACTCGCCGAGGACGAAGAGGTCGGGCCGCAGGGCGCGAACGGTGTCGGACGGCGGGGCCAGCGGGTCGACGTCCGACAGGTCCAGGGCGATGCGCGTGCCGCGGCCCCGGAGGTCGCGGACGAGCGCGGCCAGATCGGCCACGTCGTCCGCGCCGAGTCGCTCCGTGCCGCGCAGCACCAGGGCGCAGTGGTCGGCACCGGCGGCCGCCGTGCGCAGGTCGGCGATGGTCGGGTGGCTGTGGAGCCCGGGGGCGAGCGCTCGTTCGGGACCATCGCCGAGCGGGTCGGCGCGGCGGGTGAGGGTGCCGTCGGGGTCGAGCACGAGTACGCGTCCGCGGTGCCGGGCCGCGGAACCGGCCGCGCGGTGGCGCAGCAGTTTGACCGCTCCGTGGAGGGCCTCGTACCGCGAGTTGGCGAAGAAGCAGCGGTAGGCGGCGGGCTTCTCGGGCTCACCGAGTTCGCGCAGGAACTCGCTGACGAGGTGGCCCACGTGGGCGGAGTCGACGGTCACGAACCAGGAGGGCATCGCGAAGATCGGATGCTCCTGTTCGATGAGGTCGGAGAGGGTGGCGAGGGTGTCGCGGCCCGCTGGGCGGAACAGGGTGGTGGCCGTGGCGGATGCGACGTCGTGGTTCTGGGACAAGGCGACACCTGGGCTCGAAGCGGGTTCGGGCGTGTTCGTTGATCCAGGGGCGGGCGGCGGGAGAGCGAGGTCAGGTGCGCTCCCCCGCCGCCCGCGTTCTCAGGAGGCCGTCACGCGCAGCGCGTCGGCCTGCTCGCCGCCCCAGCTCAGGGTGACGGCGGCGGTGGCGGGTGCCGTGGGCGTCGCCAGCCAGCCCAGGAGTGTGTCGCCCTGGGAGACGGCCAGCGCCGCGGTCCCCGCGGGCAGCTCGACGGCCCAGTCCCCGTCGGCGCCGGTGACCCGGTCGTCCGCGCCGGTGGGGTTGAAGACGCCGATGAAGCGCGTGCCGTCGGGGGCCGTCCGGGTGATGGCAACGGCCCGCCGGTGGGCGGACGTCCAGCGGGGGGCGTCCGTGACCAGCCCGGCGACGAAGCCGGCGACGGCGCCGTGGGCGGCGACGCCCGCGGCGACCGTGAGTTCGCCGGGTGCGGTGCTCGCGCCGGGGTGGCCCGCGCGGAGCACACCGAGAGTTTCGGCGGCGTCCTGGGCGGTCCGCTGCGGGACCTCGTCGAGCCAGCGCAGCCCGACCAGACGGTGGGTGTCGCGTAGCTGTTCGTGGACGGCCTCGGTGAGTTCCCGAAGGACGGTCCTGCCCTCCCGCTGCCACGCGCCCGCCTCCGCCAGGGCGCGGTCGACGAGCAGGTCCGCGTCGCGGTCGAGCCGGCTGCCGGCCAGGGCGGCGCCATGGCGTTCCAGGAACCGGGCGAGCAGTCGCAGGCTCTCGCTGGTCGGGTTGTGGTCGCCGGCCTCCGTGAGGGGCGCTCCGGGGCAGTACGGCGGGGCGTGCAGGGCGGGGTCGACGCCTTCGGCGCGCAGCCCGTCCGGGTCCATGTCGATCAGCTCGCCCCAGGTGCCCGCCGCGCAGGCGGTGTAGACGCTGACGGTGGTGGATCCGAGCGTCAGGGCCAGCAGGGCGTTGAACAGAGGCGTGCGCGGACCGGCGAAGGTGTCGTCGTCCCAGGTGAAGCCCCAGTTGGCCTCGAGCACATCGGTGTCGCCGAGCAGGATCTCGCCGAGGTGCGTGGCGAAGGCCTCCGGGCTCTGCGCCGGGTTGCCCACCCATTCGGTGTGGCCGATCAGGTGCCGGGAGCCCTTGAGGGCGCGGTGGCGGGCGGCCCAGGCGTCGATGGTGGCGTCCGGTCCCGTGGCGCGGGCCAGGGGTACGTTGGCCACACGGGCGGGGCCCGCGGGGAACAGGTCGGAGATCCAGTCCCACAGGCCGGCGATGGCCTCGCCGGACCAGCGCGCCCACAGCAGCCGCAGTCCACTGGGCCAGTCGGCGAGGTCGTCGCCGGTGCGCGCGGCCTCGTCGGCCAGTCCGCGGGCGGACAGCCAGCGGGCGAACTCCTCGCGGGCCGCCGGGGAGGCGTCCTGGGCGTCGATGGCGATGTGCACGTCGCCGGACATGCCCTCGTTGCCGAGCTGGAGCGCGACGACGGGACCCCGGGGGGCGGCCGTGGGGGACACGACCTCGTCGGCCACCGCCCGCAGCCAGGTGGCGACCTCCTCCTTGACGGCCGGGTCGTGGAGGCTGGGCAACGGCTTGGCCTGGGAGGTGAGCAGGTCGCCGTTCAGCCCCCGGTAGGGCGTGTGGCCCGGGCCGCACAACCGGTCGGGGAGCCCGCCGAGCTGTACTTCCGCGTGGATGAAGGGGCCGGGCTTGACCAGGACGGCCAGGCCGGCCTCGGCGGCGAGGCCGATCAGCCCGACGACGTCGCGCTGGGGGTCGGTCTTGCCGTGGAAGTCGAACGCGCGCTGTTCGCCGTCACCCGTCTCGTGGAACCGCCAGGGCAGGTAGAACGAGACGACGTCGACGCCGAGGGACCGCAACTCCCTCAGGTTGCCGGCCCAGTTGCCCGGGTCGGCCCGGTAGTAGGGGTACTCGCCGATGACGACGGGGCGGTCGGTGCCGGGTATCAGGGCCGTGTTCAACCGGGTGTTCACGAGGTGCTCCCGTCGTGGTCCGGGACGAGGACGACCTTGAGGGCGGCGTAGTCGGCGCCAGGTACGGCGGCGAGGGCCTTGAAGGCCTCGGCGTGATCTTCCAGCGGGAAGCGGTGGGTGATCAACCGTTCCAGCGGGATGGAGCGGGCCAGCTCCACCGCCTTGGGGAAGATCATGCTGTTGTAGTCGCCGGCACCGATGATCTGCAGTCCGCGCTGGAGGATCTCCAGCGGGCGCACGGTCGCGGTGGCGTTGCTGTTGAAGCCCATGACGACGACCCGGCCGCGCTGGGCGGCGTAACCGAGGCTCTGCTCGAGGAGGTTGCCCACGGAGTCGACGACCAGGTGCGCGCGGTGGGTGAGCTCCACGTCGTCCGGGGCGTGGACGCTGATCCGGCCCTCGAACTCGGGGGCGGCGAAGATCTCCCGGTCGAGTGACTGGCGGACCGGGTCGGGCTCGACGACCAGGACCCGGGCGCCGTAGCGGGCGGCGGCCATGGCGGTGACGGCGCCCATCGGCCCGCCACCGACGATCACCGCGATCTCGCCGGGCTGCAGCCGGCCGGCCTCGATGTTGTTGAGGGCGCAGGCGAGCGGTTCGACGACGACCGCCCGGTCGAAGCTCATCCCGTCGGGTATCGCGTGGCAGAACAGCTCGGGCAGGCGCATGAACTCGGCGAAGGAGCCGTCGTAGTCGAGCCCGACCTCGGTTCCGGCCTTGTTGCTGCAGAAGTTCCAGTGCCCTTCGAGGCAGGTGGCACAGCTGCCGCAGTACAGGGTGGGGTTGACGATGATCCGGTCGCCGGGTGCGAAGCGGGTCACGCCGGGGCCGGTGGTCTCGACGACGCCGACGGCCTCATGTCCCATCACGACCCCCGGCTCGGCGGGGAACTTGCCGACGAGCACGCTGCGGTCGGTGCCGCAGATACCGCTCTGGACGATGCGGATGACGACATCGGTCGCCTCGCGCGGTTCCGGCCTGGGCCGGTCGACCAGTTCCAGAGAGCGGTCCCCGGTCAGCGTCAGCGCCTTCATGCGTCCCCCTTGGCGGCCGAGGCGGCGCCACGGCCCAGTTCCCAGCGGATGGAGTCGAGCAGTTGCTTGTGCAGTTCGGGCGTCGCGGCGGCGATGCACGACTTCTGGTTCAGCGGCCCGAGGTCGACCAGCGAGGTCGGACCAAGGTCGTCGCCGTACGCGTCCGTGATCACGACACCGGCCAGCCGGGCCAGGTAGACCGCCGCGGCGATGTCGTACGGGAACAGGTGCAGGATCGAGCCGCGTCCGACGCGCAGGAACTCGGCCTCGGTGTCGGGGTGGTCGCGCAGGATCCGGTTGCCGATGTCGACGTAGGCGTCGAGCTGGCCCGTGATGATGCGGGAGATGGAGAAGCTGGCGCTGTTGAAGACGAACACGCCGCCGGTGTTGGCCGACTGGTCCACGAGGTGGGAGTAGGCCGCGTCCATCAGGTGCATGGGGTGACCGTTGAACTCGATGGACCAGAACATCTTCGCCAGGTCGGTGGTCCGGCTCAACCGCGGTACGGCGGTGGGGTGACCGCCGCTGGAGAGCCCCTCCGTGTCGTCACCGTAGATCCAGGCGCCGCTCTTGATCTCCAGCAGGCAGGCGGCCGTGACGTCGGCGAGGGTCGGCTTGCCGTCGCCGTAGGGGGCGGCCGCGATGGAGACCATGCCCATCTCGAGGCCGGCCGACGTGGGACGAGTGCCGTCGATGGGGTCGACGACGAGCAAGTACTGCGGGTCGGGGGCGAGTTCGACGAAGGCGCCGTCCTCGGTGTAGACGGCGACGGGCACCTCGGCCTGGTCGCGCAGGTAGTCCAGGACGGCCTTCTCCGCCACCTCGTCGACGTCGAACTGGGCGTCGCCTCCCGGGGAGTCACCGTGCACCTGGCGGGCCAGGCCCCGCTGGCCGTAGGTCAGCAGCTCGGCGCGGACGTGTTCACCGAGACCCTTGAGTAGATTCTTCACTGGGCCAGCTCCGCCATGAACAGATTCTCCAGCTTGTCGCATATCTCCTCGGCCTGATCCATCGTCAGGATCAGCGGAGGACGGATCTTCAGGACGTTTCCGTAGCCGTAGCGCGAGGTGCGCAGGATCAGGCCGTGGTCCATGGCCGCGCTCGCCAGGTGGTTGGTGAGCTTGACGGCCGGCGCGCCGTCGGGCTGGCACATCTCGAAGCCGATCATCAGACCGACGCCGCGGACATCGCCGATGGCCGAATAGCGCAGCTGCATGTCGCGCAGCCGCTCGAGAATGTAGTCACCGGTATTCCTGACATTCGCGAGGAATTCCGGCTGCCGGATGATGTCGAGGGTGACGTTCGCGGCCGCAGCGGCAAGGAGATTCGAGCCGTAGGTGAACGAGTGGTGATGCGCGGGGAGCCCGGAAAGGCGGTCGTTGGTGAGAATGGCTGCGACCTGCGCACCGGAACCACCGAGGCCCTTCGCCGTGGTGATGGCGTCCGGCTCGACATCGAAATACTGGGCCGCGAACATGTGCCCGGTACGGCCGATGCCCGTCTGGATCTCGTCGAAGATGAGGGCGATGTCGTGCTCGTCGCAGAAGGCCCGCAGCTTCTGCATGTAGCCCTCCGGCGGCATGATGTTCCCGCCGTTTCCGGAAATCGGCTCGATCAGTACGGCCGCGACCCGGCCGCTGCTCGCGTACTCGATGAAGTCGTCGATGCGGTCGACGCACATCAGGCCGCAGGTCTCCTTGTTCTGCCCGTAGAAGCAGCGGAAGCAGTACGGGTCGGGAACCTGCAGACTGCCCGGGTACAGCAGCGGGAACGGCTCACGCCGGAACGCGTTTCCTGACATCGATGCCATCATCATCGTCTGTCCCACGTGGCTGCGGAACAGCGTGATGACCTCGGACTTCCCGGTGGCGTGCTGCGCCATCTTGATGGCGCCCTCGTTGGCGGACGACCCGCCGGAGACCTTGGGGTGGACGCGGGTCAGATTGGCCGGCGAGGTCTCCACGAGCCGCTGTACGAGCCCGTTGATCGGATCGCTCTGGTACGAGGACGTGAGATGGACCACCTTGTCGAGCTGGTCCTTCATCGCCGCGATCACGGCCGGGTGGGAGTAGCCCAGGCTGAGGTTGAACGTCGCCGAGGCGCAGTCGAGGTAGCGCTTTCCGTCGGAGTCGTACAGATAGACGCCTTCACCCCGCTCCATCTTGAGTGCACTGACGGGGTAATAGAGGTGATCGGTCACAGTTTTGCTATCCATCGTTTCCCTCCCGGGCAGACACAAATCACATGTCTGTTCATTTGCGCGGCCGAGGAATTGTGCCGGTGAAATCCGACTACTGAACACAGCCGCACCACACGGAATGCGGCGAAGATTAGGTGGGACGGAGGGGAATCCGAGTCGCTCGGGATTCGCTCAACGTGCCCACAACAAGAAGATCATATCGAGTCCCTCACTGGCAAGGAGGGGCGGAAATCGGCCACGCAATGTCTCACCATGGGGAAGCGATTTCTAACCCGGAAAAGCCAGAGCGACGGCGGATGCGGCGATCGATCGGCGCACCGCGGCCGAGGCGCAGCGCAGCGCTTGGCCGGAATGCGGCGTACGGCGTTCCAGCAGGGCCACCGCGTCCGCCGCCTGACGGACCATGACCTCGGGCGGGACCGTGGGCCGCACCAGGTGTCCGCGGCGGACGGCGATCAGCAGCACCGCGACCGCCAGGGCCGAGGTGTCCGAGACGTCGGGCCGTTCGGCGGCGCGGCGCACCCGCGCCCTCGCCTCACCGACCCGCTCACCCAGCACGCCGAGCGCAGCAGCGCCGGCGCATTCCTGCTCGACGTACCGCAGCGCATCGGGGCCGAGCCGCTCCACCCACACCGAGGGCGCCCGCGCTCGGCCGGCCGTGCCGACGCGGCGGAGCACCTGGTCCTGGACCACGTCACCCGTCGCGCCGCCGCCACACGGCACGACACGGTCGTCGGACAGCTCCAGCCGCCGCTGGAGCGCGAGTTCGAACAGCGCCGCCCCGACCACCGCGCGTCCGGCTTCGCTCCGGGACGGCCAGGGCCAGCACCCGCCTTCTCCCACACCGCACAGGGCCAGCAGGAGAGGGGCCCGCGTCACCCGGCTCTCCCCTCCTCCAGGGCCGCAGCGAGGGCACCGACGCCCGTGAACACATGGCCGCGCATGCCGACCTCACGGGCCGCGAGAACGTTGTCGGAGCGGTCGTCCACGAAGAGGATCTCTTCGGCGGGCAGCCCCAGTTCGCGGCTGCACCACTCGTAGGCCGCCGGTTCCGGTTTGGCGCTGCCGATCCGGCAGGACAGTCCGACCACGCTGAAGTGCCCGAGCCACTCATGGGTGGCCTCGTAGTGGACGGCGAGCTCCTCCGGGATGTTGGACAGAAGTCCGAGCCGCAGCCCCCGGCCGGCCAGCTCGGCCAGGAAGTCCACGCTCTCCTGGTCGATCTCGCTCCAGCTTGCCAGGTCGGCGGCGATCAGGTCGTCGACCTGTCGGCCGGTGAACGGCGTGCCGAGCCGTTCGCCCACGTTCTTCCAGTAGGCGGGGCCATGGACATCGCCGCGGTCGTACGGCGGGCGCAGGGACCAATAGGCGTCCCAGAACCGTTCTCCGCTCATACCGGCTGTTCGTTCGATCACGGCTTGGGACTCCAGGGACTGCACGCGTGCCAGGACTCCGAACATGTCGAAGAGGACGGCCTTCACGCCTGCACCTCCGAGGGGCTGGTGGCGCCGGCGGAGCCGGGGCTCGACGTGGACAGTCCGTTCGGATCCGGGGCGTTCCTGCGCAGCCAGAAACTGAGCAGCAGGCAGACGCCGGCCAAAGCGAACAGGACGACCGGGAGCGCCTTGACGGCCAGGCTGTCGATGACCACGCCGAGCAGCGGCGGGAAGGCGACGCCGCCGATCATCGACGCGGCCATCACATAGGCACCGGCCGCCGCGACGCTCGGCACCGCCCGGTTCAGCCAGGGCAGACAGGTGGGGAAGATCGGGGCGATGGCGAGTCCCACTCCGAAGTAGGCGTAGGGCGCCGCGGAGGGAACGGTCGCGAGCAGCAGGAATCCCGCCATGCCCGCGCAGCACACGGTGAGGATCGCGGGCGCCGAGAAGCGCAGGCAGAGCGGGACCACGACGAATCGGCCGATGGTCATGGCCGCCCAGTACGCCGACGTGGCGGTGGCGGCGGTCGCGGCGGCATAGCCCACGGTCTCCAGATGGGTGGGCTCCCATCCGCCGACCCCGGTCTCGATCGCCACGTGGAGCACGTAGATGCCGATGAACGCGGCGATGATCGGGGCGACTCTCGCACCCCCGCCGGACGCGGCCTCGGTGACCGGCTCGGGCTCCCGCGTGGCCACGCCGCCGAGAGTGAACAGGATGAGCACGCAGACGGCGGCGACGCCGACGAAGATGCCCGGGTAGTGCTCGGCGCCGAGCCACCCCACCAGGGCGGGCCCCGCGATCGCGCCCACGCCGAAGTGGCCGTTGAGGAGGTTGAGCATCGCGGTGCTGCGGCGGCCGAAGGCGGCGGCGAACAACTGGTTGAGGCCGTAGTCGACGCCGCCGAAGCCGAGGCCGATGACGAAGGTGCCGACGAGGGCCAGGGGCCAGTCGGGCGCGGTGGCGAAGACCACGGCTCCCAGCGCCATGAGCAGGTACGAGGCGCCGAGCAGGACCCGGTGGCCCAGTCGCGCACACAGCACGTGGTAGACGAGCACGCCGACCACCGCGGCGGCGAAGTGTGCACTCAGGCTGAGTCCGGCGACGGCGGGGCTGATGCCGTAGTCCTTGCGCAACGCGGGGATCGCCGGACCGTACAGCGCCTGGAGGGCTCCGATGACCACGAACGCCACGCAGGACGCGGCGATCGCCAAAGTCGTGAGCCGCGGTTGCGGGACCCCGGACGGATCGGGTCTGTGTGCTGTGGACATCGGAATCCTCCAAGGATGGTTGAACGGACATCGATCGTGGGCACAAATAACTCGGCCATGTGAGTCGCCCCCCGATCCTCTCATGATTCATGTTGATTCGAACAGACTATATGTTCACAAACACACGGCAGGTGTGCGGAGCCGATACCCTCGCTGACATGAACGTGATGGAGAGACACAACTTCGTGATCGAGCTGCTCATGCGCGAGAACCGCGCGACCGTCGCGGACCTCGCCCGAGCGACGGGGGCCTCGGAGATGACCATCCGCCGGGACCTGGAGCTCCTGGAGTCGCGCGGCGCCCTGCGCAGAGTGCGCGGCGGCGCGTTGAGCAACGTGCCGGGCGGGGTCGAGCCGCCGTACGCGATCCGCGCCATGTCGGGAGCGGAGACGAAAGAGCGACTCGCGCGCACGGTGCTGTCGCTGCTGACGGACGGCGAGACGATCGCCCTGGACACCGGTACGACCCTGGTGGCCGTCGCGAAGGCCATGGAGAACCGGCACTTCACGGTCACCCCGCTGTCGCTGCACGCGGCCTTCGCCCTGTCCTCCTATCCAGGCATCCAACTACTGCTGCCCGGTGGCCAGGTCCGTTCGGGAGAGCTCTCCTTCTACGGCCACACGCCCGCCGAAACCTTCAAGGACCTGTGCTTCGACACCTTCGTGCTGGGCTGCTGCGGGGTGGACCCGGCACGCGGAGCCACCGCCTACAACCTCGACGACGTGCGGGTGAAACGGGCCGCCCTCGATTCGGCCCAGCGGGTCATCCTGGTAGCCACGGCCGAGAAGCTCGGCCGCACCGCACTCGGGCGCATCTGCTCACTGGAGGAGATCACCCTCGTCGTCACAGACGCGGCACCGGACAACCCGGTGGTGGAGACAATGCGGGAGCGGGGCATTCAGGTGGTCCATCCGCAGCCCTGAACTCCGGCGCCCAGTTGCCCTCTCCGCCCCGAACGAGCCGAAAGGGCCCGTCAGCAAGCTGACGGACCCTCATGCAGGATCGAGGCTATGGACCTCGGCTCGCCGAATCACTGCCGGCTCACGGAACAAACAGGTCCTGAATCTCGGAGGACCAGCTCTTGAAAGTGTCAACGGGTGCTTCAAGGGATGCGTCGTACCGCATCCGATACCACTTCCTCTTGTACACCACGGAGAGCATCGCCCGAGGCTCCGCCGACTTGTTCGGCATACCCCGATGCCACAGCCGCACGTCACGAATGATGATCGATCCGGCCGGAGCGTTGACCCGGAGCGACGAAAGCGCTCTGGACCGGCGGTCCAGCTCGTGTGGATACTGCTCAAAATTCTTGTCGGACAGGAGGTGGGTGCCAGGCCACACCTCTGTACTGCCGTTCTCCGTCGTGAAGTCGTGCAGCAGGACGTTCAGCACGACCATGAACGGGGGCGTGGGCACATCCGTTTCAGCCCCGAACAGCAGTTTGGTGTCTCGGTGAACCTGCTGATGGTCGGACCCGGGTTCGGACACGTTCGATGTGTAGTAGGCAATACGGAGTTCGTCGCCCAGGATCCTTCGCATGGCGTCAAGGGCAAGCGGATGAGCAAAAGCATGGGGATCGCCCAGCAGCCCGGAAAATCGAGGCTGAATTTGGTAGTGCCCGGTTCCGCTGTGGCTCGTCTGGATGCGCTCGCTGTCGCCGGAGTCCCTGAGACTCTCGAAGAGACTCATGTACTGACGCTTCATCGCCTCGACCTCGTCGGGCGCCAAGGCCCCCTCGAGTACGGTGTAACCCGCATCCCGTACCTGGGTCAGGCTCTCTTCGACATGCGCCCTTGAAAGACGACCCGCGCCCCTCTCCGAGTCACTGATGATCACAGTGCCGTGCCCCTTCGAACATGATTGAGGAATTGCGGTCGTTTGATGCGGATGACCGCGAGACGCCACACCGGTGCCACCCCGCTCAGCCGTGGAAGAGGAGCACGCGGTCAGGACGCACTCGTACGACCACACGCTCGTCGTCGGGGCCGTCCCAGGGATAGGGCCGCGTACCACGGTGCCGCTCGTGGAGGAAATCGATGAGTTCCCTGCCGCCGCTCTCGATCTGCGCTGTACCGCGGATCTCCACATAGTGATCCTGATCGTTCGGCGGCGTGATCAGCACCGTAACGAAGGGATTACGCAGAATGTTCTCGTACTTGCGGCGGCCCTTGACGGTGGCGAACAGCACGTCGCGCTCGGTGCAGTGCGCCCAGACCACAGAGAGCTGCGAGCGGCCGTCGGGTTCGACCGTGGCGACCGTGGCGCACGCCTTGGCCTCAAGCCAGAGCCCGACCTCCCTCGGGAGGGCCGTGTTGTCGCTGGGGACCGGCGGCGTCCAAGTGTGGTTCTCCACCACGGCCTTCTTTCTTCGTCGCTTGACCCAGAGGGCTACGCTGCGGGACCGGGAGGCCAGCCCACTTCGCGCCCTTCAAGGGCTCAGGGTTCGGGAAGGACGTACCCGCCACGCACCGACCTGCCGGGAACGGTGACGGCGCCGATATGCGGTACCGGGAGCGCCGATTCGGGCGGCTGACCTAAGGCGCGAATTCGGATCCGGTGGAGGCAAGTCGCCGGATTCGCACGCGCCGACAGGCCACGTCGTGCACCAGAGGCCTCCGAAATTCGCTGTGTATCACTGGTAGCACAGCCTGATGCCGCCCTGGTCGGGTGTCGAGTCACCTGTTTAAGTGTCGTGTCCGCGGGCGGCGGACCATCTAGAGTCGGTCGCCCTCGGAAGACTTGTATCAACCAGGTGAGAGCGGATCGACATGAAGGCGCGTGAGCCCATCCGCAGGTTGCGGCTGACTGGTAACTGGTCCATGTGGGACCTCTCTGGTCTCCGCAGCGCCGGCACCCCGGCCGACCGCGTCCTTGTGGAGCCGGGCCGTGACGGCGAGGAGCTCCTGCACCAGGCGATCAGCGATCCGTGGTTCGTCGCGGCGGTCGCCTGGCAGAACCCCGACCTGGTCCGGGACTGGCTCGGCGCACGGCATCAGGCGGCACTGCGCGGTGAACCCCGTCGACCGTTGAAGCCGTCGCATCAGCGGATCATCGGCTCCTACCTCCAGCGATACGCATCGAAGAACGACGTCATCGGCTTTTCCGGGCCGACAGGTTCGGCGCAATGGGACGATCACGCCGACCGTGACCTCACCGTCGAGCCAGGCGCCTCCGTCACCGGAGAGCCTCGGGTCTGCTTCGAGCCCTGGGCGTTGGAAAAGCTGGTCGAACGCTGGGCGGCCGACGAACGGCTGCGCTGGCACATGCCCGTCGAACGGGATCCGAGTTCCGTGCTCCGCGGCACACGGTTGTTCCGCAGTAACTACCCCGTGGAACTGGACCGCATGGAAATCGCGATCCACCGGAGCGCCGACGGGGTGAAGACCGCCGCAGAGCTGTTCGAGGAAGCCGTCACATCCGGGCTGGCCCCGCGGACCGCCTCGGCCCGCGCCGGGTTCGTCAAGTCGCTGTCCGACCTGGCGAGCCGCAAGATCGTCGACTGGCGTTTCACGGTTCCGCTCCATAACCAGCCGGAGGTGTCACTGCGCGAGCAGGTGGCACGGATCGCGGACCCGGCGGTCCGCGCGGAACTCCTCGCTCCGCTCGACGCCCTGGAATCGGCGCGTGCCGAGGTGACGGCCGTGGCGCGGAACCCCCTGCCGCTGGTCGACGCCCTCTCTCACATGGATGCCGTCTTCACCGCTCACACCGGCGCCCCACCGCTGCGTCGCGCGACCGGCCGTCGGACCGGGCACGGCCGGAGGGTGCTGTACATGGACTCGACACGAGACGTCCGCGTCGTCATCGGTCCGCGACTGCGGGAGGCGCTGGCGGAGCCGCTCGGCCTCGTCCTCGACAGTGCGCGCTGGCTGACCGCCGAGGTCGCGGAACTCGTCAGATCGGCGCTCCACGGCCACCTGGACCGCGCCGACTCGGACAGGAGTCCCCTCTTCGCGGCGTATCCGGACATCGTAGCGGTCCTGAGCCCGGAGCCCGGGGGGCCGTTGGACCAACTCGTCGGCCGGCTGCGTACCACGTGGGCCGAACTCCTCGGAGCCAGTCCGGAGCTTCGCAGTGTCCGCCCCGACCTCGGGCTGCTGACCGAACGCGTGCGGGCGGCGTTCGCGACGGACGGCTACGGCTGGGCCGCCGCCCGTCAGCACACTCCCGACCTCATGCTCGCCGTGGACCGCTGGAAGGACGGTCAGCCGGCCGACTTCCACTGGGTGCTCGGCGAGTTGCACACCGCCATCAGCACGCTGGAGAACCGTGTCTTCACCACGGGCTATTCCGATCCGGACCGGCTTGCCGCCGCGGTCGCCGAGGACTTCGCCGGCGGCCGCGTCCTCGCGGCTTTCCCCCGCCGTTCGCCCCTGATGAACCAGCGGGTGTACCCACCGCTGAGCTGGGACGTGCCCGGCCGGTACCGCTACTGGAGCTGGAGCGACAAGGACACGCTGGCCCCGGAACAGCCCCGGACGCCGGGTGCGGACCTCTGGCTGCTCCGGGACGGCACCGGCGCTCTGCGGGTCGTCTCGTCGAACGGGGCCTTCGACGCCGACGCCGTAGAGGTCCTCGGCGAGTTCCTCTCCGAGGCCGTGGCGGAGCGTTTCGGGATGCTGCCCACGGAGTGGGCCCACCTGCCCCGGGTGACTCTCGGCCGTCTCGTCGTCCAGCGCGAGACATGGCGGATCCGCGCCCGGGAGCTCGACGGGACGTCGGCCCCTCTCGCGGAGCTCGGTGTCCCACGGCACAGCTTCGTCCTCGTGCCCGGGGAAGCGAAGCCGTTCCTGTGCGACCAGGCGAATCCGGTACTGCAGCGGCAGCTGACCCGATCGGTCGGCCGGGCCCTCGCTCAGGACGAGGACGCGGTGGTCACCGTCTCGGAGATGCTTCCCGGATTCGACCAGCTGTGGCTCAGCGACCGGCAGGGCCGCCGGTACACGTCCGAGCTGCGCGTCCTGGCCGTGGACACCATGCCGCACCGGGTCGTGGTGGAGTGAGGCCGTCCGCCACTCGTCGCGGTTTTCTGGGACGTGTAGCGTCCGGTGGCGAGCGATCATGATGGCCCTGGATGTATCACCGAGCGAGAACGGGTGTCAGGGCGATGCTCCAGCCGTGGTTCGTGCCCCTCGTCGATGATCCGGATCGTCCGGTCCGGGTCTTCGCTTTTCCCCAGGCCGGCGGCGGCTGCGCCACCTTCGGCGACTGCGCGTCGCGGCTGAACGACCGGATCGCGGTCTACGGACTCAATCTGCCGGGTCGTCAGGCGAGGTTCGGCGAGCCGCCGAGGACGGATCTGGACTCCCTCGTCGACGATCTCGTCGTCGGCCTGGGCCCGCTCCTGGACCGGCCCTATGTGCTCCTCGGCTACTGCTCCGGCGCGGCGTTGGCCTTCCGGACCGCTCTCGCACTGCGTGCCGCCGGACAGCCAACGCCACTGGGCCTGGTCGCGCTGTCCTTCTCGGCTCCGCAGCACACCGAGCCCGACACCGACCTGCACACTCTGCCGTCGGAGCTGTTCTGGTCGCACATCGTCGCTTCCGGCGGCTTCTCCGAGCAGCTCTCGGCGCAGCCGGAGTTCCGGGAGATCTTCGAACCAGCCCTGCGTGCGGACTATGAGCTGCTCGCCGGCTACCGGTACACACCCGAGCCACCGCTCGACACTCCCATCACCGTCGTGGTGGGAAAACAGGACCACGGCCTGCATCCGGCGGCCGTACTCGGCTGGGGAGCCCAGACCACCGCGACCTGCACGGTGCACATGGTCGACGGCGACCACTGGCTGCTGGATTCCGCCCCCGACGACATCGCGCGCGCAGTGGAGGACACATGCCGGACCAGTTGGAGCTGAGCGAGCTGCTGAGGCGTTCTTTCCGGGCACACCGACCGCAGGGACGCTCGGAGCTGGGCGACGACACCAACTTCTTCGAAGCCGGATACACGTCGGTCCTGCTGACGGCCGTACTCGCCGACCTGGTCACCAAGGGCGTGGAACTCACGCTGGTCGACATGTTCCGTCATCCCACGCTGCGGCTGCTTCAGGCCGAAGCCGCGCGCCGCCACGGCGTCCCGGACCCGTCTCCCACGGCAGACGCGTTGCCGTGGGAGCAGCCGTGACAGGGGCACTCAGCCCAGCAGTGCCAGTTCCTGCCCGATGAGGTCCAGCACCTCGGCGCGGTGGTCCAGGAGGTAGAGGTGGCCTCCCTCGAACAGATGTACCGAGCAGGCCTGGTTGGTCAGCCGCCACCACTGGCTGATCTCGTCGGTTCGCACTTCCGCGTCGTCGACGGCCCCGAGACAGGTCATCGGCACATCGAGCAGGTCGCCGTGCCGGTACTCGTAGTTCTCCACGGCCTCGAAGTCCGCGCGGATGGTCGGCCCGAGGAAGAGCAACAGGTCACGATCCCGGATCGCCGACCGGGACGGTCCCGCGATCTCGTCCAGTCTCTCCAGCAGGGCTTCCTCGTCGAGGGTGCTGGCCGCGGGGCGCCACGGCGGCAGATCGGGTGACCTGAATCCCGAGAGGAACAGGTGGGCCGGCGCGGGTGCGTCACGCCGGCGCAACGTCCGGGTGACCTCGAAGGCGAGCAAGGCGCCCATGCTGTGCCCGAAGAAGGCGAACGGCCGGTCCAGGAGCGGCTGGACCGCGTCCGCCAGAACGGAGACCATCGGCTCGATCCTCCGCAGCGGCTGCTCGGCACGCCGATCCTCGCGGCCCGGAAGCTGGGCCGCCCAGATCTCCACCCCGAGGGTTTCCGGCAACCGCCACTCGCTGTAGGCGAGCGCCCCCGATCCCGCGTGCGGCAGGCAGAACAGCCGCACGGACGGGTCGGGGTGCGCCGTCCTGCGCCGCAGACAGGTGCCGGTTCCCTGCTCGGTCGTCCCTGTGCTCGTCATGCGTCAGCCCTGTTTCCTTGTTCGAGGTGCACGAGCTTCTTGAGCCCGCCGTAGGTGCGTACTTCCAGCAGCAGGCCGATCCCGAGTTCGACTCCGAACACCGTGCGGATCCGCCCGATGAGCTCCACGGCCGACAGCGAGTTGCCGCCGGCATCGAAGAAGTCGTCGTCGTCCCCGCCCGGCGCGGTGCCGATCGTCTGTTGCCAGAGCTGAGCCAGCAGGTGCTCGGGCGGGCGCACGGGGGGCGCCGTCGGCAGCGGGGCCGCATCCGCCGCTTCCGCCGTCGGTTCTGCGGTCGGTACCGAACGAGAGGTCGCGGGTGCGGCGGCCTCCCGAGGACGGACCAGGACGGAAGGTGGCGTGTCACTCGCCAGCAGGGCCATCAGGAGCCGGAGCCCGGCTTCGGGATCGATCCCCTGGCGGTGGGGCCTGACCTCACCGGGCCGCGGTCCGGCGTGGTCGGCCGGGGCCCGCTCGGCAGGCGGCCGGTCCCAGCCCTCACGGAACTCCACCCGTCGCATGGTGAAGCCCTCGACACGGGCGAGGAGCGTGCCGTCCGGGGCGATCAGGTCGATGTCGCCGACGGCGGTGTCGGCCTGCGCGGGCCGGCGGCGGGTGTGGCTGTACAGCTCCGCCGGCAGGTCCGCGTGGAAGACCAGCCGCTGGTAGAGGAACGGCACGTACGCGCCCTCGCCGGAGGAGCGCACCCCCGCGGTCGCCGTGTCGAGCAACGCCGGATGAAGCCGGTGCTCGACCAGGTCGCCGACGAAGCCCGGGAACAGGGCGAGTCGCAGCAGCTTCTCGTCGCCGGCCTGCCACACTTCCGCGATGTTGCGCCAGCGCGGGCCCATCGTGAACGCATCGTCGACGGCGACCCTGTTGTGGGCGGTGCCCGCCGCCGTCAGTCGGCGGCGCAGTCCGTCGACGTCCACGGGGTCCGCCGATGCCGTGATGCCGGCGACCCGACCGGTGACGTGTTCCACGGGAGCCGAGTCCGGCTGCTGGGCCGGGGTTGACGACACGGTGAACGCGTAACCGTTCCCGGAGGCGGTGAAGACCACGCGCAGCTTGCGCGGTCGCTCGTCGGAGAACGGGGCCTTGAACAGCACGTCGGTCAGTTCGGTGGCCTGGCCGGGCGGGGCGAGCCTGGCCGTGAAGAGCGTGACGATCAGATCGACGTAGGCCGCCCCCGGCAGCAGCGGAACGCGGCCGATCCGGTGCTCGTCCAGGACCCAGTTGTGCGCCGGGCCGTACTCCTCCTCCCAGACAAGGGCCGGTGGAGCGACCGGGCCGGGGCGGGTGCCGGCGGCGAGATCGCTGATCAGGTCGGGAAGACCGGACAGGTCGGGCCCGTCGGCGTCCGCCATGCCGTCGCCCCGCCAGACCGGCCAGGCGATGTTCAGAACCCGGGCGGCGCGGATCGGCGCCAGCTGCGCCGCGGCGTCGATGAAGGCGTTGGCTGCTGCGTAGTCACCGCCGCCCACGAGACCGTCCACCGCCGCTCGACTGCCGAAGAACACCGCGAAGTCCAGCATCGGCCGGTTGGCGAAGGCCTCCGCGAGCAGTGCCGTCCCGGCCGTCTTCGGTGCCAGCACGGCCTTGGCGTCGGCGGGATCGCGGAACGCGACCATGCGGTCACCGGCCACGCCCGCGAGATGGAACACCCCGTTGACCGGTCCGAACCGCTCCTGTACCGAAGCGACCACGTCCTCCAGCGCACCGGGCCGGGCCACGTCGGCGGCCGTGGTGAGCACTTGCGCCCCAAGGGCGTGCAGCTCGGCGACCGCCTCGCGGGCGCGCCGCACGTAGGGATCGTCGGCCGCGGCCTCCGGCGCCATCGGGTCACGGCGTCCCATGAGGATCAGGCGCGGCCTCACGCCTGCCGCGGCAAGATGGCGGGCGAGCGCGAGACCGAGCCCGCCGAACCCGCCGGTGATCAGGTAGACGCCGCCCTCACGGAGCACTTCCCGCCGTGGTGCGGGTACCGGCAGGGAGCGCTCCGTCGGCGTCCAGCGGCGGTGCCCGCGCAGAGCGACCAGCTCGGGGGCGTCCGGCTGGGTGAGTTCGGCCGCCAGCCGGGCGGCGCTCACCCGGTCGGCGACGTCGATGACCCGGGCCCGCAGCGCCGGCGCTTCGTCCCGCAGGGTGCGCACGAGTCCGAGCACGGTCGCGCGCGCGGGGTCGAGCGGGTCACTGCCCGAGACGTCCACCGCCCCCCGGGTCAGCACGGTCAGCTCGGGGGCCTGTCCCGCCGGCCGCCGCTGCGCCAAACCGGCGAGCGTCATCAGGCTGAGGCATGCGGCGTCGAGCCCGTCCTGCAGTCGTGAGGAGGAGAACTCGGCGACCGGATCCGTCCCTGCCGCGTGAACGAGGAGCTCCGGCTCGATCCCCCGCCGCTCGAGGGTGGCGATGACGGCCGTGAGGTCCTCCGGCGCCCCGAGCCGCACGCGGAACTCGCCCGCTGTCTCGATCGCCGACTCGCCCGGTCGCACCCTGATGGTGCGGTAGCCCGCGCGCTCCACGGCGAGCAGTACGTCGAGCGCCGGCTCGGGATCGCCCGGCAGCAGGACGAGGGCCGTGCCGCCGGCTTCCGGGGCAGCGGTGTCCACCTCGTGGCCCGCTTCCCAAACGACGAAGCTCGCCACGGCGCCGGAGAGGTCGGCGACGTCCGCCGTGCCCTCCCGCTGCTGTTCCGCGTCGGCCGACGCCGCGGGTCGGTGGCGAGGCTGCGGGACCACCTGGCTCTCCGGTACGGGGTCGACCCAGTACCTCTCGCGGTGGTACGGGTAGCCCGGCACCGGCTTGCGGCTCATCGGCCGGGGCTGGTCAGCCGCCTCCCAGTCGAGCGGAACCCCCGCGGTCCACAGGCGCGCGGCAGCTCCCAACGCACGGGACGCGTCGTCCCCGGAGCCCGCGAGACTGGCCACCGCGAGGCCGTCCTCCTCGGCGACCGCGGAGTGCCGGCGGGCGAACGTCACCAGTGTGTCGCCGGGGCCGGCTTCCACCAGGATCCGGGGGCCTTCGGCCAGCATCGTGTCGAGTGCGGAACCGAACTGCACGGGCAGGGTCAGCTGTCCCGCCCAGAACTCGGGGCTCTTCGCCTCGGCCGAGCCGATCCGCCGGCCTGTCCGGCCCGAGTACAGCGCGAGCGTCGGCTCGTGGACGGTGACGGAGCCGAAGGCCTCGGCGAACCGCTCGGCCGCTGCAGCCCAGCCGGGGTGGTGGAAGGCGTGCGAGACCTCCAGGCGGCGGCATGCGCGCCCGTCGGCGGCGAGTGTCGCTGCGAAGTCGTCGATGGCCTGCGCGGGCCCGCTGACCACGGTCTGCGCAGCGGTGTTCACGGCCGCGACGGCGATGTCCGTCGGGAGCAGCCGAGTGATCTCCTCGGCCGGTGCGGCGACGGCGAGCATCCCGCCGGACAACGGGTGGGCGGCCATCGCCCGGCCCCGGGCGGCGACGAGCGAGACCGCATCCGGCAGGTCGAAGACGCCGGCGATCGTGGCTGCCACGAGTTCGCCGAGGCTGTGTCCGAGGACCGCCTGCGGGCGCACGCCCCAGGCCCGCCACATCTCGGCGAGGGCGTACTCCACGGCGAACAGCAGCGGCTGGGCCACCTCCGGGGAGTCGAGGCCGGTGCCGTCGAGCCAGACCTCGTCCAGTCGCAGGCCCTGCTCCTCGAACAGCTCCAGGCACTCGTCCATGGCCACGCTGAAGGGTCGCACGGTGCCGTAGAGCCCGGCCGCCATACCGGCGTGCTGGGTGCCCTGGCCGGGGAAGAGGAACGCCGTCGTGGCGTCGGCACGGACCCGGCCGTGGACCACCTCCGGCCCGCCACGCCCCAGCGCAGCGGCGGCCGCGGCGGCCGAGGGAGCCACCACCGCCGCGCGGACCGGATGCGGCGTGCGCCCGTGCTGCAGGGTGGCGACAGCGTCGGCGTACTCTTGCTCGTCCACACCCGCCAGGTACTCGGCGAGGTCCAGCCCGAGCCGCTGCCGACCGGCGTCGTCGCGCGCCGACCAGACGACGATGCGGGGCCGGCCGTCGTCGGGCAGCCGCGGCGGGACGGGGCCCTCGGTCAGCACGGCATGCGCGTTGGTCCCCCCGATACCGAGGGAGTTGACGGCGGCCAGCCTCGGCCGGTCCTCCCGCCGCGGCCAGGGCCGCACTTCGGTGACGACCTCGAACGGTGTCCGGTCCAGCTCCAGCTTCGGGTTGGGTTCGGTGATGTTGATGCTGGGCACCATGGTCTGCCGGTCCAGCATCAACGCGGTCTTGATGAGTCCGGCGACCCCTGCCACGGGATTCATGTGGCCGATGTTCGACTTGACCGAGCCGATCCCCGTCCGGCCCGGTCTCAGCGGTGTGGCAGAGGCCGCCGCGTAGGCCTCGGTGAGGGCCGCGATCTCGATCGGGTCGCCCAGGTCGGTGCCGGTCGCGTGGGCTTCCACGTAGTCGATCGAGGACGGGGCCACGTCCGCGCGGCGCAGCGCCGCGGCGACGGCCGCCGCCTGCCCGGTCACGCTCGGAGCGCTGAAGGACACCTTGTCGGCCCCGTCGTTGTTCACCGCGGTGGCACGGATGACGGCGGCGATCCGGTCGCCGTCCGCGAGGGCGTCGCCCAGCCGCTTGAGAATGACCGCGCCGGCACCGCTGCCGAAGATCGTGCCGGAGGCCGCGGCGTCGAACGGGCGGCAGTGCCCGTCTTCGGTCAGGACTCCTCCCGGCGTCCAGAGGTGTCCGTGTCCCAGCGGCAGCTCGATCGTCGAGCCGCCGGCCACGGCCACGTCGCAGTCGCCCGCCTGGAGCGCCTGCGCCGCCACGTGCACGGCCACGAGCGAGCTGGAACATGCGGTCAGCACCGTCATGCTCGGTCCGCGCAGGTCCAGCTTGTGGGAGACGAGCGTGGCGAGGTAGTCGGCGTTGTTGAGGGTGAACAGGACCATCCCGGGCGTCCCGTCGACCAGCTCCGGCCGGCTGGCGACGACATGGCGGAGGTAGCTGTTCGGGCTGGTGGTGCCGTAGACGCCCACCCGGCCCGGGACGGCGAACGGGTCATAGCCGGCGTTCTCCAGTGCGGCATGGCTCGTTTCGAGGAACACCCGGATCTGCGGATCGCAGACCTCGGCCTCGGCGGCCGTCATCCCGAACAGTGCGGCATCGAAGCGGTCGGCGTCCGGCATGAGCGGCACGGCCCGGACATAGTCCGGATGGGCGAGTTCGGCTTCGCTGACACCGGCCGCCGTGAGCGTCTCGGCATCGGGAAACGCGATCGACTCCGTGCCCGAGACGAGGTTGAACCAGAATCGCTCCAGGTCCGGTGCCCCGGGCAGCCGGCAGGCCATTCCGATCACCGCGATCGGTTCGGGGGATTGCGTCACCGCGTGCCTCTCCGTCCTGTTGTTCTCTGCAGTTCCTGACATCGATGGCCTCACTGGGCGCGGTGTGCGGCCGCGAGTCGGGCGAGGTGCCCCGCCAACGCGCGGCGTGTGGGGTACTTGAAGACGTCCGTCACGGGGAAGTCCCGCCCCAGTTCCTGTTGGAGACGCGCGTGCACCTGTACGGCGAGCGCCGAGGTCATCCCCACCGTGAAGAAGCTCGCCCGCTCCGGGATCTCGAATCCCACTGTCTCCCGGACGACCCGGGAGACGAGTTCGGCCTCGCCGTCGGCCTGATGCTGCTGCCCGGACTCGCGGATGAGCCGGGCCATCGCCGCCGGGGTCGGGGCGCGGAAGACCATCGCCATCGTGACCGGCGTGCCACAGCGGCTCGCCGCCTCGGCGGCGAGCCTGACCGCGAGCAGTGAGTTTCCGCCGGACAGGAAGAAGTTGGACTGCATTCCGGTCCCGGGGCGATCCAGGACTTCCCGCCATAGGTCCCGCAGCGTGTGCTCGAGCTCGTCGCCCGGCTCCTCCGCGGAGGCGGGCTGCTCGGGCTCGGCGGCGGCCAACCGCCCCAGGGCGGCCGTGTCGAGCTTGCCGTTGGCGGTGGTCGGCAGCTCGGACAGGATCACGAGGCGGGCGGGCACACTGTAGCCGGGCAGTACGCGACTGGCATGGGTCCAGACGTCCTGCACCAGGCCGGGACGGTCGTCCGCCACCACATAGCCGACGAGGGACCCGGTGCCGCTCGGATCGCCCAGCAGGAGAACGGCCGCCCCGTCCACCTCCGGGTGCTGCAGCAGGGCGCTCTCCACCTCGCCCAGCTCGATGCGATGGCCGCGCAGTTTCACCTGGCGGTCGGCCCGCCCCACGAGTTCCAGCGTGCCGTCGGGCCGCTGGCGCGCAAGGTCGCCGGTGCGGTAGTAGCGGCCCAGCTCCGGGTCGACGCGGAAGCATTCAGCGGTCAGTTCCGGCCGCTCGTGGTAACCGGCCGCCACTCCGGCGCCGCCGATGCAGAGTTCCCCGGTGAGTCCGGTCGGCAGCTCTCGGCCGCGTTCGTCGAGGACACGGATCCAGGTGTTGGCCAGGGGTGTTCCCACTGTGACCGGTGCCCCCGCCTCGATCGGCGCCGTCGTCGACCAGATGGTCGTCTCCGTGGGGCCGTAGACGTTGAGGACCCGCGCGCCGGTCCGCAGCAACTGGTCGGCCAGCGCCCTGGTCAGGGGCTCACCGCCGCACAGGACCGTACGACCGGACAGGCGCCCCTCGAGGTGCCGCGCGACCAGGCGCCATGTGGTCGGTGTGGCCTGAACGACCGAGACCCGCTCTCGCTCGACGAGCTCGGCCAGTACCCGTGGCTCGCCCCGGGCTTCGTCCGGGGCGACGACCACCCGGCCGCCGACGGCCAACGGCAGACACAGCTCGAGAGCGGAGATGTCGAAGGCGAACGTGGTGAGCCACAGCGTGCTGGTGTCCGGTCCGGCGCCGAGATCGGCAGCGAAGTGCCGTACCACGTTGGCCAGATTGCCGTGGGACAGGCGAACGCCCTTGGGCCGACCGGTCGACCCGGACGTGTAGATGAGATAGGCACAGTCCTCATGACCGGGTCGGGAACCGACCACGAGCTCGGCGTCGTCTTCGGGCCCTTCGGGAGCGTCCAGCAGGACCCGGCCTTCACGGCACGCGGGTGGCAGGTACTCGGCGCCGATGACGGTCCGGCATCCGGCGTCGTCAAGCTGGTGAAGCAGCCGATCAGCGGGGTGTCCGGGATCGCAGGGCAGGTAGGCGGCTCCGGCGGCCCACACTCCCAGGACGGCCGCCGCCGCCGTGATGCCCCTCGGCAAGGCCATGGCGACGACCGCGTCCGGACCGTTCACCGCCGCCTCGACCCGGGCGCGCCAGCCGGCCGCCGCGGCGGCGAGCTCCCGGTAGGTGGCGCTGTGCGCGCCGTCGACGACCGCCGTGGCATCGGGTGCGGCCTGCACAGCCGCGGAGAACAGGCCGAGCACGCTCTGTGGCCCCGGCCAATGCACCGTGGTGCGGTTCACGGCCTCCGCCAGCCGCCGGTCCCGTTCCGTGCGCAGGTCCATGTCGCCGACCCTGCACCCGGGATCGGCCGCGGCCCGGACGAGGACCGCGTCGAGGCGGTCGAGAAAGGCCTCGGCGAATGCCGCGCTGTGGGCCTCGCTGCTGTAGAGCAGCTTGACGGTGAGCCGGGAACCCACCGGCTGGGCGGTCAGCTCCAGATCGAACCGGCTGAGACCGGTGGCCACCTCACGCAGCCGTGACCCCTGGCCGGCGGGATGGTGCGTCGGGTGCTCCGGCCTGAAGTTGAACTGATGCCGTACGAGCCGGGAGCGCCACCACGCCGGGCCGTCGACCGGTCCGGCGGACGAGGCGGTGACCGTCTCGAAGGAGGTCCGGCCGTGTTCCAGGCCCGAGACGAGGGCGGCGGCCACTCGTGCGACGAGGTCGACGAAGGGCAGCTCGTCGGCAACCTCCACGCGCAGCGGCAGGGTGGCCACGTGGTAACCGATCGCATCCGCCTCCCGCCCGCCGCGGGTGTCGGCCATGACCCCGATGACCTGGTCGGCGGCCGCGCCGTGGCGGCGCAGCAGCAGGTAGTAACAGGCCAGGAGGACGATGGCGTCGGTGGCCTTGCATGTGCCGCGCAACGCCGCCAGACCTCGTGCGGCCTCGGGCGACAGGTCGCGCTCGAGCTGGTCCCCTGCGAAGGTCGGTTCCGCTCCGGGCTCGCGGGCGCCGTCCAGGCGCATCGCCACCGGGTCGAAGCCGGCCACGTGCTCGCGCCAGTACTCGCGGGCGGATTCGGCGTCAAAGGAGGACACCTCGACCGGTTCCGGCAGTGGGGACGGCTCGCCGTTCTCCGCGATCTCCAGATAGGCCCGGCCGAGTTCCGCCGTCAGCCGGCCCAGACTGGCGGCGTCCACGATGATGTGATGAGCGGCGAGGCACAGGACCTGCCGCTGTGCGGTGACGGTGAACAGACCGACCCGCACCAACGGTGCCTGGTCGAGCCGGAACGGCCGGGCAGCGTATGCCCGCAGATCCGCCTCGATCCGCTGTGGGTCGCTGGCGAGCATGTCCAGTTCGAGGCCGATGCCGTCGACGGGCAGCTCGCGGCTGACCACCGTGCCGTCCCGGAGCAGGAATTCCCGACGGAGCGCCCGGTGGCGCGCGGTCAGCAGGTTCAGCGCCTCCTGCAGCGGCCACCAGCGTGCGGGTCCCTCCAGCTCGATGGCGACAGCCGCGTTCGACACACCGATGTCCGGAACCAGTTGCTGGAGCATCCAGAGGGCCTGCGCGCCCTCGTCCACCGGTCCGGTCATCGGGAGCTCCTCTCGTCCGCGGGGAAACCCTCCGCAATCGCCTGCGCGACACCCGGGCAGGTGTCCTCCAGGAGCCAGTGCCCGGCGTCGAACGGGCGGAGCTGCACCGGAAAAGTGCTGTGTCTGCGCCACCCCAGCAGTGCGCCCCGTGGCGTGGCGGTGTCGTGTCGGCCGTGCAGGACGACGATCCGTACGGGCAGGGCCGGCCCCGGCTGGTACCGGTAGTGCCCCAGCCAGGTGAAGTCGCCGCGGACAGCCGGTTCCGCGAGCCGACGCAGCCGCTCGTCGGTGGCGACCTCGCCCGAGACGCCCCCTTCCTCGGCCAGATGCGACCAGAGCGCGCTCGACGGCATCGTCGGCAGCCGGTAGGGGCGGCGGGCGATGTCGGGCGCCTCGAAGGAGGCGATGAACAGCCGGCGGGGCAATGGCAGTTGACGGTCGGCGAGTATGCGGGTCACTTCGAAGGCGGCCAGCGCGCCACCGCAGTAGCCGAACAGGCTGTACGGCCTGCCGTCCAAGAGGTCCGCCAGCGCGTCGGCGAGCTCCCCGGCCAGTTCCGCGAGGTCGGTGCGTGGCCGCTCGGCCAGCCTGGCCTGGCGTCCCGGCAAGTTGGCCGACCAGAGTGCCAGGCCGTGTCCCGCCAGCTCACGGGCCAGTGGCACCAGTTGGGCGCATCCGGCACCTGCGTGCGGGAATCCGAAGACCCGCCGTTCGCTGTCGGCCGCGAGCGGCAGGAACCACGCCGTGTCGTCAATGGTGTAGGTCATGTCTGTGGTCTCTTCTCGCCGAGCCAGACGGCGAAGTCCGCGGGGGTCGGTGCTTGGAAGACGGCATCGAAACCGATGTCCTCGCCGAGTTCGCGCCCGATCCGGTCAGCCAGCCGGACGGCTGCCAGGGAGTGGCCGCCGGACGCGAAGAAGTGGGAGGACACGCCGAGCCGGGGATCACCGAGGATCTCGCGCCAGGCCTCGACCAGAACGCGCAGCGTCGGGTCATCGGGCAGCTGGGCCGGTTCAGCGGTCGGGAGCAGGGTGAACCGCTCGGCCAGCGCGCGGTGATCGATCTTTCCGTTGCCGGTCAGCGGGAGCTCGTCCACCACGAGGTAGCGCGCCGGCACCGCCGCCGTCGGCAGCAGTCCGCGGGCGTGCGCGTGGAGCCTTACGACGAGCGCGTCGGCCTGCTCGGGCGGCAAGGGGCCGGCCGCGGGAAGGCAGGCGGCGGCGATGACCGTGCCGTCCGCCCCGGCAAGGGTCAGGGCGACGGCGGTGGCGATCTCGCTGTGCTCCTCCAGGGCTGTCTCGACCTCGCCGAGTTCGATGCGGTGGCCGCGGACCTTCACCTGCCGGTCGTCGCGGCCGAGGCACTCGAGGACGCCGTCCGTACGCAACCGCACGATGTCGCCGGTGCGGTAGTAGCGGCCCTGGTCGGGGTCGTGCCGGAACCGTGCGGCCGTCAGTTCCTCGTCGCCACGGTAGCCACGGGCGAGGCCCACGCCCGAAATGCAGAGTTCCCCGGGCACGCCGGGCGGAACCGGCCGGCCGGCGACGTCCCGGACGGTCACCGTCGTGTTGGCGATCGGCGTGCCGATGGGCACGCGTTCCGGCACCGGGCGGTGCAGTTCCGCGGCGGTCGACCAGATCGTCGTCTCGGTCGGGCCGTAGACGTTGAACAGTCGGCAGCCGTGGCTCAGAAGCTGGTCGGCGAGCGCGGCCGTCAGCGGCTCGCCGCCGCACAGCACACGCATGCCGCGCAGTCGGACGGTCGGTTCCGCTGCCAGGTGGCGCCAGGTCGTGGGGGTTGCCTGGGCCACCGTGACGTTCTCCGTGTCGATGACGGCGGCCAGTGCGGCGGCATCCAGCCTGACGTCGTCCGGCACCGGGACGACGCGGGCGCCCCGGCACAGGGGCATGAAGAGCTCGAGTGCCGAGATGTCGAAGGAGAACGTGGTGAGCCACAGGACCCGGTCCTCGGCCGTCAGTGCCAGGGCGTCGGCGAAGTGCCTGACCACATTGGCGAGGGCGTGGTGATCGACCTCGACCCCCTTGGGGCGGCCGGTCGAACCCGAGGTGTAGATCACGTAGGCCAACGGGCCCGGGACGGGCGCGCGCGGAGCCGTCCGGCCGACGGTGTCGGCGGGCACGACGACGAGGCCGGCCGAACAGTCCGCCGGCGCCGGCCGGTCGGTGACGAGCACCTTCACCCCGGCATCGGCGATCTGGTGCGCCATGCGCTGTGCCGCATGGCCGGGGTCGAGCGGAAGATAGGCCGCTCCGACCGTCCAGACGCCCAACGCCGCGGCTGCCGCAAGCGGCCCGCGGTCCGCGAAGAGACCGACCACGTCGCCGGGGCCCACGCCGGCCTCGGTCAGACGCTCGGCGACCCCGGCCGCCGTCTCCAGCAGCCGACGGTAGCTCCAGTCACCCACGGCGAGCGTGTCCGGGCTCCGCTGCGCCTGTGCGAAGACGAGTTCGGGAACGGTGACCGGGGAGTGGGTCGGCCAGTCGCAGGCGGTGGCATTCAGCCGGGTGCCGATTCTCCGGTCGTCCTCGCTGGTGAGGTCCACGGCGCCGACCGGTGCCGCAGCGTCGCCGCCCAGACCGATGAGCAGACTCTCGTAGCGGTCCAGCAGTGCCGCGATGTCGTCGGCGTCGTGCGCTTCGGTGCTGAAGACGGCGCGGACGTCGATGGCGTCGGGCCCGGCGAAGACGATGAACTCCAGGTCGAGACGGCTCAGTCCGTGGCCCACGTCGAGCAGCGTCACCGGAAGGCCCGTCATGCTGAGCTCCTCGTCCGGCATGGCCGGACGGAAGTTGAAGGAGTGGTGGAACAGCGGCGTGCGCCAGTGCCCCGACCGGTTCTCCAGCATCGGCTGCACGGCCTCGAAGGACGCCTCGCCGTGTTCCAGCCCGGTGAGGAACACGGAACGCACGGTCTTCACCAGGTCGTCGAACCGAGCGTCCAGGTCGACCGGTACCCGCAGCGGCAGGGTGCTGACGTGATAGCCGAGCGTCTCTCCCGCGCCGCTGCGGCGCGTGTTGACCGGGACGCCCACGACGAGGTCAGGGCCGGCGCCGTGGCGGACCAGGAGCAGGTAGAACGCGGCGAGCATCACGATGTTCTCGGTGGAACGGGTCCGGGCCCGCAGCCGGGACACGGCGGCCACCGCCTCACGGCTCAGCGACCGGTCGAGCCGCCCGCCCGCGAAGGTAGGGCGGGCGGGGACCTGCCGGGCCCCGGGCAGGACCGACTCGGCCGGGTCGGCTCCCGCCAGATGAGAACACCAGTAGTCGAGCGCCTCCTGGTCGGGGGCGGATTCCGGGGATGCAGGGACCTCGCCCGCCAACTCGGGCGGCAGCTCACCCCCGGATGCGAAGGCGTCGTAGAGGAGGCTCGTCTCGCGCATGACCACCCATGCCGTGGTCCAGTCGGCGATCAGGTGGTGCAGCACGAAGCAGACCACGGTCGAGGTGGGAAGCATGACCGCATAGGCCTTGCCCAGCGGCCCGTTCTCGACGTCGAGCGGTGTGGCGATCAGCTCGGTGAGCGTCTCGTCCAGTTCCTCCTCGGCGCAGGCGATCGTCTCCAGCGCCATGCGTGCCCGGCCGGCATCGAGGACTCGCCTCGTCAACCGTGAGCCGTTGCCGGGGAAGGTGGTGCGCAGCGCCGGGTGGCGGCGAGCGATCTGGTTCAGTGCCTCCTGCAGCGGCCACCAGCGCAGGGGCGCGTCAACGCGCAGGGCGAAGCCGATGTTGCAGATGCCGCGTCCGGCCGCCAGCCGGTGCAGCATCCACTGGGCTCGTTCCTTGGCGGTGACGGGGAGTTGGCGCTCGTGCGCCAAGGCCGAGGACACGTCAGCTCGCCCCCTGGGCCTGGAGCACATCCGCGAACGCACGCAGGGTCGGATTGTCGAACATGGTGACGATTCCGACGCGGATTCCGAACTCCTCCCTGATGCCTGCCATCAGCTCCACGGCGGTCAGCGAGGACCCGCCGAGCTCGAAGAAGTCGTCGTCGGGTGCGACCTCGCGGCCCAGCAGTTTCGTCCAGAGCGCGCCGAGCCGCTCGA
Source organism: Streptomyces sp. NPDC030820 (assembly GCF_055572075.1). Classification (NCBI taxonomy): domain Bacteria; kingdom Bacillati; phylum Actinomycetota; class Actinomycetes; order Kitasatosporales; family Streptomycetaceae; genus Streptomyces; species Streptomyces sp. NPDC030820. The sequence goes on along the minus strand of NZ_JBVIEB010000003.1, from coordinate 67,737 downwards.
GGACCGTGCCGCCCTGGGCCGCCGGTGCCTGTGCCTGTGCCTGTGCCGGCACCATCACCGGCACCGGCGCGACGGTCGGGGCCTGATCCGCGGCCGGCACCGCCGGTCGTACGACGGCGACCGGCAGAGGAACCGAAGGTACCGCTACGGCGCCTGCCGGCTCTGCCTCGGCCAGGGGCACCGGGCTGTCGTCGACGTACGGGCGCACGGCCACCTGGGAGGGTCGGCCGGCCCCGAGAAGCGCCAGGAACAGCCGTCCGCCGGCTGCCGGTGCGATGCCCTCGACACCGGTAGCCGCCGTGGTGCCGCTGTCAGCCGGACGCTGCCCGGCCGGCGGCCCCGCGACGAACCCGTCGTCGCTGATCCGGCGCATGGTGTAGCCGTCGATCCTGCCGACGGGCCGGCCGTCGTCCGCCGCGTAGAGACCGATGTCGGCGACGATCAGCCCGTCACCGGCCGGGCGGCGCCTGATGTGGCTCGTCAGCCTGGCCGGGAGGTCCTCGTAGACTTCGAACACGTCGTACCCGAAGGGCAGATGAGCTGCGTCGATGCCCGAGGTCCGGGCCTCGGCGGTCGCGTTGTCCAGCAGTGTCGGGTAGAGCGGGTAGTCGGCCACCTCGTGCGCAAAGGGCGCCGCCAGCACCATGTCGACAAGCTTCTCCAGGTGCCCGTCCGTGCCGACGGTGACCTTCTCGATGTTGTCCCAGCGCGGCCCGAAGGTGAAGAACGCGTCGTTCATCTGCGTGGCGACCTCGAAGACCGCGGGCGTGCTGAGCCTGGCCCGCAGAGCCGGGAGGTCGCTGCCGGGTGCCAGCCGGGGCGTGTCGAGCACGGCGATCGTCCCGGTGGAGTGGGTGATCGCGGCTCCGCTGCCCTCCGCGGTCCGCGAGGAGAGGGTGAAGTGCCAGCCCGCTCCGTCCGGCTCGAAGGCGATCTCGGCGTCCCGGGGACGTTCCACCACCAGGGCCTGCTGGAACACCACATCGCTCAGGCGCACGGGGGTGCGCCGAGGGCCGATCGCTTCACGGAACGCGCGGACCACCATGTCGAGGTGGCCGGTGCCCGGCATGACCGGCTTGGCACCGACCCGGTGCTCGTCGAGCATGGGGTCGGTGGCCGCGTCCAGCCGGCCGGTCCACACACGGGTGCCCGCGGGGCGGTCGTCCCGCGCCGCCATGCCGGCGTCACGCCATGAGGGCCAGTTGACGCTCAGCGCCGTGACGCCCTCACGGGTCAAGGACCTGGCATAGGCGTCGAGGAAGCAGTTGGCCGCCGAGTAGTCGGCGCTGCCCACGAGGCCGTTGAGGGCGGCCCGGCTGGAGAAGAGGACGATGAAGTCGAGCGGAGGGTGGTCGGACAAGGCCTCGGTGAGCGCGAGCGTCCCCTGGACCTTGGGCCGCAGTACCGCTTCGGCCTCCTCTCGGCGCCGGCCGAGCAGCAGGCCGTCTCCCGCGATACCCGCGAGGTGCACGACGCCGTTGACGGCTCCGTGCCGTGCCCTGACCTTGTCGAACAGCCGCCGGACCGCCCGGCCGTCGGCGATGTCGCAGGCTTCCGCCTGCACCGTGGCACCGAGGCGTTCCAGCTGCGCGGTCTGCGCCTTGAGGCGCTCCGGGGAGGGCAGGTTGCGTCCGGCGAGCACCAGGTGGGGGCGCATGCCGGTGCCGGCGAGGGCCTGGGCGACAGCGCCGCCGAGTCCGCCGAATCCGCCGGTGAGCACGTAGACGCCGCAGCGGCGGAGTGCCGGAGCCGGCGACGCGGCCGGACGGTACACCCGTTCTGCGCGGACCCACCGCCCCCGGCCGCGCAGTGCGACCACCGGCTCCGGCGCGGGGGAGGCGATCTCGGCCGCCAGGTCCTCCTCGCGGTAGGAGTCGCAGACGTCCACCAGACGGCACGTCAGCTCCGGTGCCTCGAGCGCCAGGGTGCGGACCGCGCCGTGCAGTGCGGCCTTCACGGGGTCGACCGGCTCGGCACCGGTCACATCCGCCGAGCGGCCGGTGATGACGAGCACGCCCCCGGTCCCGACATGACGGGTGCCGCAGCGGACCAGCGCGGTGAGACTGTGGTAGGCCTCGTCCAACTGTCCCGCGGCATTGCCCGCGGTCGGCTGCGGCCAGGCGGGCACCGTCAGCGCGTGCACCAGCAACCGCGGCACTTCCCCGCGATGCGCCAGAGCCTCGAAAACGCGGTCCAGGTCGTCCTCGGATGCGAGGCGTACCCGGAACTCGTCGTCGGCCGCCTCGAACACGTTGCCCGTCCGCACCCCGACGGGCCGGTAACCGGCCTGACGCAGGCTCAGCAGGACCCGCAGCGCGTCCTCGGGCTCCTCCGGCAGCAGGGCCAGCGCCGTCCCCAGATCCTCGCCGTGGACGGAGGGCTCCAGGTGGGGGCGTTCGACCCAGGTGAAGGTCGTGAACGGATCGGCTCCGGCAGAGGTCACGGGCTCCTCCGTGGGATTCGGTTCCGGACGCGGGGACTCGGTGGGGGCGGAGGTCTCGGCGGTGCCCGGTAGTTCCAGCCAGTGCCTGGAGCGCTGGTACTGGTAGCCCGGCAGCGGCACCCGGCGCACCGGTCGCCGGCCGCGGATCGCTTCCCAGTCGACCGTGTGGCCCTCGACCCACACGGTGGCGGCCGCCGACAGCGCGGCCCGCAGATCGTCCCCCTCGCCCGTACGCGTGAGCGTCGGCACGGCGAGGACGGACCGGTCCGCCGGATACTGCCGTACCAGGCTGGTCAGCACGCGTCCGGGCCCGGCCTCGATGACCAGCGCGCCCGAGTCACCGAGCACCTGGTCGAGCGCCAGATCGAAGCGGACCGGTTCCACCAGCTGGCGCGCCCAGAACATCGGATCGAGCGCCTGCGTGGACACCTGCTCGCCAGTGGCCGCCGACACCATCGGCACCTGCGGCTCGCGCAGCACCACACCGTCGAACGCCGCCGCGAACATGTCGACGGCCGCGGCCATCGACGGGCTGTGGAAGGCATGCGACGTCGCCAACGTGCGGCAGGAGAGGCCGGCTTCGTCGAGCACCGCGAGCGCCTCGGTCATTCGGTCGGCCGCGCCGGCCACCACGGTCTGCCGCGGCCCGTTGACGACTGCGACGGTGACGCCGTCGGGGAGCAACGCCGCGACCTCGCTCGGGGTCGCCGCGACGGATGCCATGACACCGGGCTCCATCGCCGCCATCGCCGTGGCGCGGGCCAGCACCAGGCGGGCCGCGTCATCGGGTTCCAGAACGCCGGCGACGGCGGCAGCGGTGATCTCGCCCACGCTGTGCCCCACCACCCCGGCCGGCTCCACGCCCCAGGACCGCCACATGGCGGCCAGCGCGTACTCGACGGCGAACAGCAGCGGCTGGGCCACCGCCGTGTCCACCAGCGCCTCGGCGTCTCCCGCCGACCACGCTTCGCGGAGGGCGGTACCCGAGGTGCCGAGACGCTCGAACCGCTCGAAGCACTCGTCCAGCGTCCGGGTGAAGACGGGGTCCGCACCGTGGAGGCCCGCCGCCATCCGCGGATGCTGTGATCCCTGTCCCGGGAAGGCGAAGACGATGGGGCGCCGCTGTCCGCCGGTCGACCGGACCACCTTGTCCCGGGCCACGGCCTCCGCGACCTCCGCCGCCTCGTCGGCCACCACCGCCGCTCGGACGGGGTGCTCCGTACGGCCGTCCTGGAGGGTGCCCGCGACGTCGGCGAGCGGGGCGGCGGCATCGCCGCTCAGGTGCTCGACGAGCTGCGGCTCGTAGTCGCGGACAGCCTGCTCGGAGCGCGCGGACCAGACGATCACCTGGGGCCGCTGGTGGGGTTCGCCGATGGTCGGCACCGGCGCTTCCTGCAGGATCAGGTGTGCGTTGGTGCCGCCGAAACCGAGCGAGTTCACCGCTGCGAAACGCGGCCGGTCCGGCGTGCGCGGCCAGGGCACGAGGGCGTCGTCCACCCTGAACGGAGACTGCTCGATCTTCAGTCGTGGGTTGGGCTCGGTGAAGTTGGCCGTCGGCACGCGCTGCTCGTGGGCAAGGCACAGCACCGCCTTGACCAGTGCCGAGATCCCGGCCGCGTGACCGAGGTGGCCGATGTTGCCCTTGACCGAGGAGAGCGCCACCGGGCTGGTGCGCTCAGCCGCCCCGGCGGCTTCGAAAGCGGCGGTGAGCGCCGCCACCTCGATCGGATCGCCGAGTGAGGTGCCCGTGCCGTGAGCCTCGACGAAGTCGATGTCGGCGGCGGTGACTCCGGCCAGGGCCATCGCCTCGGCCATCGCGCCCACCTGTCCGACGACGCTGGGGGCGGAGAAGCCTGCCTTGGTGGCGCCATCGTTGTTCACCGCGGAGGAGCGGATGACCGCCCAGATGTGGTCGCCGTCGGCGATGGCGTCGGAGAGCCGCTTGAGCAGGATCGCACCTGCCCCGGTACTGAAGACCGTTCCGCTGGCATGCTTGTCGAACGGCCGGCAGTGGCCGTCGGACGACATCGGGCCGCCCGGGTCCCACTGGTAGCCGTGGTGCACGGGTATCTCGGCCTCGGATCCGCCTGCGATGGCGTAGTCGCACTCTCCGGCCCGGAGCGCCTGGCAGGCCAGGTGGGTGGCCACGGCCGAGCTGGAGCACGCGGTCGAGATCGTGAGCGCCGGTCCGCGGAATCCGAACCGGTAGGCGACATGGGTCGCCAGGAAGTCCGGGTAGCTCAGCGTGCTGGACGCCAGGCCGCTGGCTGAGAGCAGCTGGTAGCCCGCGCCGGCACGGACATGCACATCGAGGTAGGTGTTGACACCGGTGGAGCCGAAGACGCCCACCCCCTCCGCGATGCGCTGGGGGTCGTATCCGGCGTTCTCGACGGCGTCGTGCGCCACCTCGAGGAACATCCGGATCTGCGGGTCCAGTACGGCCGCGTCCCGCGGGGTGAACCCGAAGAACTCGGCGTCGAACGCCTCGATGTCGGGTGTCTCGGCGTACGCCTTCACATATGAGGCGTCGGCGAGCAGCTCCGGGCGCACGCCCGCGGCGAGCAGCTCCGCATCCTCGGGAAACGTCACTGCTTCCTGACCCTTGGTCAGGTTGTCCCAGAAGTCCGCGGTGTTGCTGGCACCCGGAAAGCGGCTTGCCAACCCGATCACCGCGATGCTGTCGTCCGGGTACGTGTTCACGCGTTGCTCTCCTTCAGTCGCGCTGATGCTCGCGCCGCCAGCCGGCGGGAGCGCAGATCGGCGAAGCGGGTGACGGGTTCCCGCCGGTAGCGGGCCGGGGTCGACGAGACGGCGCCGGACAGGTAGGCCGCCAGGGCGCGGACTCCGGTGTGCTCGAACAAGGCCGCGACCGGGAATTCCCGCGCGAGTGTCTCTTCGAGTTCCTGATGGGCTCGGGCGATCAGCAGGGAACTGGCGCCGAGAGCGAAGAAGGTGCGGTCGACGGGTACCGAGTCCACACCCAGCAGCCGCGCCCACACCTCGGCCACCAGGCGCTCGAGTTCGGTCTGCGGCCCTGCGGCCGGCGTCGGCGTTGCCGGGGGCGGCGCCGGCAGTGCGGCTCGGTCGGTCTTGCCGTTCGGGGTCAGAGGGATACGGGGGATCGGTACCACCGCGACCGGCAGCATGTGCTCCGGCAGGCGGACCCGCAGGAAGGCACGGACCGATTCCACGCTCGGGGCCGGGCCGTCCGCCGCAGGCACGACGTAGGCGATCAGTCTCGGCGCTCCGTCGGGACCCCGCCGGACGGCGGCCGCTGCGTCTCGGACGGCCGGGTGGGCGAGCAGCGCACGGTCGATCTCGGCCGGCTCGGTGCGGATTCCGAGGATCTTGGCCTGGTCGTCGCCGCGTCCGGCCAGCGCGATCAGCTCCTGCGAGTGGTAGCGGCCCAAGTCCCCGGTGGCGAACCGACGGTGGCCGGGCACCGGATCGGGCGCGAACACCTCGGCCTGCTCGCCTCGCGCACCGGCGCTCAAGGCCAGGTACGGGCTGCGCACCACCACGGCGCCCAGCTCCCCCACCGCCGCGCGCCTGCCGTACCGGTCCAGGACCAGCACCTCGGCACCGGGAGCCCCGGCAGCGATCGTGACCGGATCCGACTGCGGCTCTCCGGGATCGAGCACGCGCGCACTGACCAGCTGCGGCGTTTCGGTCGTGCCGTATCCGTGCACCACGACGGCCCGCGGGGCCCAGTCCCGGATCGCCGCGACGTCGGCCGCCGTGAGAGCGTCACCGGAGCAACACACCAGCCGCAGATCGGTGAGGACCGGAGCCTGCCGGGCGAGTGCGACGAGCCGGCACATCGCGGGAGTGACGTGCGCGATCGTCACCCGCTGTACGGCGAGCCACTCCCGCAACTCACGGGACGCCCTGGTGAGCCCGGCGGGTGGCACACACAGCGTCGCACCCGTCCACAGCGGCGTGAAGACGTCCCGCAGCAGCGGATCGTGACCAAGGCCGGAGAGCATGGCGAACCGGTCGGCGGGCCCGATGGCGTGGGCACTCACGTACCAGTGCAGGAAGTGCGCCAACGGGCGCGAGCTGCCGACGACGGCACGGGGTTCGCCCGTCGTACCGGAGGTGAACGCCACATAGGCCGGCGTTTGCGGACTCGACGGTGCCAACGGCCACGGCATCTGCGCATCCGCCGGGACGGCGGGCCAGTCCGGCACCGCGGCCCGCAGCTCGGTCGGGGCATCGGCTCCGACCGCCAAGGCGACGCTCACGTCCGCCGACCGGCACTGAGCCGCCAGGCGTGCCGCCGGGTACTTCGCGTCGAGGATCGTGAAGGCGGCACCGGCGCCGAGCACTCCGAGGAGCGCGGGCACCAGTTCCAGCGTGCGGGCCGCGTAGATTCCGACCGTTGTTCCCGGCCCGGCCCCGGCAGCGGTGACGGCGGCGCAGAAGGCGCCGGCACGTGCGTACAGCTCGGCATAGCTGAGTTCCAGCTCGGGACCGACGACCGCGGTCTCCCGGGCAGACGCCGTGGCGACCCGCGTCAGGCCGGCCAGAAGGTCGGGCACGTCGTCACGGAGATCGGGCCAGGCGGGCTCCGGCGCGGCAAGGCGGTGGCTGCCCACCGGCTCGCCCGGCGCGGCACACACTGCGGCGACCAGCGCCAGGTACTGGTCCGCGAACTCCTCGGTGATTGCCTCGTCGAAGCGGTCGGCGTCATAGACGAGATCGATCCGGTGACCCGAGTCGTACCGGGTCACGTACATCGACAGATCGAACAGGGCGCCGGGAATCGGCGGCTCCCCGACCGTCACCCGCAGGCCGGCCATGGACGGCGGCTCCATCGGGCGCCCGAGCCAGTTGAACCAGGCGCGGAACAGCGGGGCCTGGTCCGTCTCCGGCCCACGCGCCTGCTGGACGATCTCGTCGTACGGGATCTCCGAGTTGGCGAGGGCGTCGGTGAATCCGGACTGCACCTCACGCAGCAGCGTGTCGAAGTCCGTCTCCGGGGCGACGGAGAACCTGAGCGGCAACGTGGCGACGTCGAAACCGACCAGTCGCTGCGTCTCGGGCAGGTCCCGGTCGCCGTACGGCACGCCGACCACCAGGTCCCGGCGGCCCGACCACCGGCTCAGCAGCAGGGCGAACGCGGCCAGCATGACCACGTGCTCGGTGGTCCGGCGCGCCGCGGCCGTCTCGGACACCGCCCGGGCCGCGACCGGACCGAGCTCGCGGCGCAGCGTCGCGGCCCGGGGCGTCGCCGTTTCCGGCCCGGGATCGCGGACCGGTAGCGGCAGCGTCGGTACCGGATCGGCGAACCGCTCCCTCCAGTAGGCCCGCTGGGTGTCACCAGGCTCTCCGGCCAGCCGAGCGTTGCGCCGGGCACTCAGGTCGAGCGGGCGCACCGCGGGCTCCGGCAGGTCGGGCTTTCGGTCCGCCAGCAGGGCGTTGTAGACGGCCCCCAGTTCCTCCACCAGGATGCGCTCCGACCAACCGTCGAAAGCGATGTGGTGGACGACGAGGAGGAGGTCGAAGCGGTCCGCGCCATGCCGGACCACGGCGGCCCGGACCACCTGTCCGAGGCCGAGGTCGAAGGGCCGCCGGACGATCTCCTCGACCACCGACGCCGCGGTGTCCGATGCGGCGTCGACGACCTCCCATTCTTCGCGGACCTGCGACAGCACCCGCATCACCGGTCCGTCCGGTCCGTTCTCGAACGCGGTGCGCAGGGCCTCATGCCGGGCCACCAGGTAGGTGAACGCCTCACGAAGGACGTCGGTCTTCAGGGGCCCGTCGACGTGCAACAGGGTCGGGAGGTTGTACGTGGGGTCGTCGGGACGGATCTGGTGCAACAGCCACAGCCGCCGTTGCTCAGGGTCGAGGGGTCCGACCTCGGCGTCACTGGCCGGGAGGGGCGTGTCGGCACGGGCCTGGTCATGGACCGCCCTGACGAGTGCTCTGATGGTCGGTGCGGCGAAGACCGCCGCCATGGGGATCCACGCGCCCGTCCGTTCCCGTACGGCGACGGCGAGGAGCGCCGCGGTGAGGGAGCTGCCGCCCGCCTCGAACAGGTCTTCGTCGAGATCGCGCGGCGGGCGGCCGATCAACCGGGTCCAGGCCGCGACGAGCAGTTCCTCGGTCGACGTGCCGTCGGCGGACGCCTGCTCGTCCCCGCCCCGCGACCGTCGCAGGGCGTCGCGGTCGACCTTGCCCGAGGGGGTGAGCGGCAGTCGGTCGTGGCGGATGACCTCGGCCGGCACCATGGCGTCGGGCAGGGTCTCGGCGCAGTGGCGCCGCAATCGGTCGGCCAGTGCCTGCGGCTCCTCGTCGCTGCGCGCGACGACGTGCGCGATCAGCACCGCCTCCCCCGCCTGTTCGTGACGGGCGACGACGGCCGCCTGGACCGCCTCGTGAGCGGCGAGGGTCGCCTCCACGGCGGCCGGCTGCACCCGCACGCCTCGGACCTTGACCTCGTCGTCAGCCCGTCCGACGTGGACGAGCATCCCGCCGACGCGCCGTACCAGATCGCCCGTCCGGTACAGACGGCCGCCGGGAGCGTCGGGGGCGGCGACGAACCGCTCCGCGGTGAGGTCGGGTCTGCGGTGGTAGCCGGCCGCCAGGGTGGCACCGCCGAGCCACAGTTCGCCGGTCTCTCCGTCGCCGACGTCCCGGCCGGTCCGGTCGAGCACTCGGACGTGGACTCCCGGGAAGGGCCGGCCGATGGGGACCGATCCGTCGGGCAGGCTGCGCAGGAGTCCGTCGTCGACCTCGCACCAGGTGCTGTCGATGGCCGCCTCGGCCACCCCGTACGAGTTGACGATGCTCACCCGGGGGCCGAACGCCGCGCGCACGGCCTGGTAGTCGCGGACGGTCCACCGCTCGCCACCGGAGATCAGCAGCCGCAGTGACGGCGTCGCCCTCTTCTCCGCGGCGAGCCACGACGCGAAGAGCCGCAGTACGGCCGGGGTGAACTCGACGGTGTCGACGCCGTTCGCGGCTATGAGATCGGCGAGCGACGGCGGATCCAGCAGGACGCGCTTGGGACAGAGCACCAGACAGCCGCCGGAAAGCAGCGCACGGGCGATGTCCCCGACATGGACGTCGAAGGCCGGTCCCGCCGCCTGCAGGTGGACGCGTGGCTCCGGGGCCAGTTGGTAGCAGTGGGCCCAGGCGTGGTAGATCGTCGCCAGTGCACGGTGCGAAACGGCGACCGGCTTCGGAAGGCCGGTCGAACCCGAGGTGTGCACGAGGTAGGCCAGGTCGTCGGGTGACACGCGCGTCCGCGGGGGGCACGGTGCTTCCCCGCTCTCCCACCACGGCAGCCATGGCTCGACCCGGCCGACCAGCTCAGCGTGCGGGGCGCTGTCCTCCGCCCCGCCGATCAGCACCGCGGGCTCGGCCGCGGTGAGCATGGCGTGGATCCGGGCGGTCGGTGTCGCCGGGTCGATCGGCAGGTAGCAACCGCCCGCCTTCCAGATGGCAACGACCGCGACGGCGGACTCCACCCGCTCCTTGTCCACGAGTACGGCGACCGGCACGCCGGGACCGGTCCCGGCCGCGATGAGCCGCTGTGCCAGCTGGTCGGACGCTGCATCGAGCTGCGCATAGCTCAGTCGCTGCCGACCGGCGACGACAGCGGTCCGCTCGGGGAATCTGCGGCAGGCCCGGGCAAAGAGCCGGTGCAGCAGCAGCTCATCGGTGCCGTCAACGGGCGGCAAGTCCAACCCCCTCCTGGTGCTGGCGCGCCCCGTCCACCGCCCAGGACGCCGCCGGGTACATGTGCTGGTCGACCGCGACGATCCGCAGCTCCGAGGTGTAGCGGCCCCCCTCGGGGTCGCTCAGCCAGAGCTCCGACGGCGCAGGAAGCATCTCGGCGATGTCGAGGTGCGCCCGGCCCGGTGGAAGGGCGGCGACGCGGCGGACTGCTCGGGCGAAGTTGTCGACAAGCGCGGGTGCCTGGAAGTCCACGTAGAAGGGCTTGGGCTCCAGCGGACTGCCCACGAACACATGCCGGGGCAGCCCCCGACGCGCCGCCCACTCGCGCAGCGCGCCTTGGACCGGGTCCCTGCTGCGCTCGGGGAGCGGACCGGTCTCCGCGGCATCGACCCGCCACTGCCGACGGCAGACCGTGAGGTCACCGATGGCGACCCGGGGAGCGCTGCGCCGGGGCGACCTGATCTTGAACATGTTGACGACCACCGCGGTGAGGAATTCGCCGAAACACTCCACCACCGGGGCCTGCCACCCGTCTTGAGCCGACGTGGCCAGCAGGTCGTCGTCCGCCTCGTGGACGACGAGGTCGCTCGCGGGTGTACTGGGGGCACCGGACGGATGCCCGTCGTCGGACCCGTACGACCAGTAGCGGTACATCCCCGGAGGATCGAGCGCGAGCGGCGGGTACGTCCGGGAGCTGATCTCCGCGGCGGAGGCGGGATAGACGGGCACCACACGATGCGGTACCGCGTCGTCGGCGACCGCCTGCGTCAGTGCCCGGGCGTCGTCCGCCATGGTGGCGAAGACCCGGCTCTCCAGGGTGTTGAGGGCAACGTGGAGTTCTCCGAGAACCCAGTGCAGGCTGCCGTCTTCCGCCACGCGGGGCAGGACGTCGGGACTGTGAACCTTGGCCGCCGCCCACAGTCGGCCACGGGGCTTGAAGAGCACCTTGGCCAGCTCGCGGGCGCGGTCCACCGGAACGACGGCGTCATCCGGGCCCTCGGGCAGGATCTCGGCCCAGCGCAGCTGGAAGTCGGTGCGGACCTCCGCATAGAGCTCGGCGGCCGGGTCGAGGACATCGGCGCAGGCAAGCTGGAACTCCGCCAGCGTGACGACCTCACGTCCCTGGCGCAGTTCCCGGTACCGGCGGATGAACTCCTCGTTCGCCGCTTGCCCGATCTCCGCCGCCAGCCAGCGGGCGGCGTCGAGAACGACGGAGAGCGGCCCGGCGAGCGCGTTGAGGGCGTCGTCCCCGATGACCGCGTCGAGGTCACGGCGGCAGTCGGTGTAGAGAGGTGTGCGGCCGCCGGCCGCCAAGGCAGAAGAGCGGGCGGCGCGTTCTTGGGCAGCCGGTCGGCGCCGGACGGGCGTCGGTTCGGCGGCTCCCCGCTCCTCGGACGCCGGCAGGGCGCCGATGGCTCCGCCGAAGGCCGTGTCCGCGAGGCCGAGTGCCTCGGCGAGAGCGGAGGAACCGCGGGCAGCCGCCACCGCGGCACGCGCTGCCTCGAGTTCCCCGAGTACGGCCAGCAGGCGTCGGCGCACCGGGGCATGGGTGATCTGCTCAACCTGCTCACGGAGGTGACGCTCGGGAGTGCCGTCGATGGGTACGGCGAAGCCGACCCGGACCACCTGCTCCCTGGCGAGCTGGTCGATGAGCGCCCCGGCACCTTCGCCGTGGCGGTCCGTCAGCTCCTCGACCGATGCGGGCAGACCCGCCAGCAGACGGGCAGCGCCGGGGGGTAGGGCAAGCAGCGGACGCCGTGGGCGCCGGGCCGCGTCACCGGCGACGGTGACGGCCGGGTCGATCCGCACGGGCAGGAAGGGGCGCAGCTCGGGGTCGGCGTTCCAGTGGCGCGCGACCGCCTGCAGCGCCCAGATCTCGAAGCCGACAGCGCTTCGGATGATCCCGCCGCTGCCGGACACCACCGTGTCGGTGCCGCCCAACTCGGCCCAGGCGACTGGCCCGAAGAAGCCGACCGTGTCGTTCTTCGCGCAGTACCGCTGCGCGTAACGGGCGATCAGTGTCTCGCGGCGCGCCATCCGCGGCAGTTCGGCCGGTCGCCCGGCCCGCACCGAAGCGGCGTAGTCAGCCGCCCAGTTCGCCATGACCTCGGGGTTCTGCCAGGTCAAAGCCGAGGCGAAGGTCTCGTCGAGGAGAAAGGCGTTCACTGCTGCCCTGGTCGCGGCCCGGGCCTCGGCGTCGCGCTCCGTTCCCGAAGGGCGTTCCGGCTCCCCCGCCACGGCGAAGGCGTCCAGGCGCTGGAACGGCAGTCCGGCGGACCGCAGCGCCGCCAGCTTCCACAGCAGCCAGTCTTCGGCTATCGCGACCCGGCCCGTCGCCGCTTTGGCGGCGTCGATGAGCATGGACGATCCTTCCCAGTACAGCTTGCGCATTCTCAAATAGCGGCCACGGAAACAGATTCGGCCGGATAGTCGTTTGACCAAGACCCTAACGACAGCCGCCAGACGCAACCTGTCGCAGGTTTGGGGGACGTGCAGGGAAACAGGGCGACACGGAAGGTGTCCTGGCCGGAAATCCACCGAACGCTCAGGCGGCGCTGTGTGCCTCGCTAACCGATCCGCCGCAGCAGCGGCGTGGGCGGTCCCGCAGACTGCCACTCCCGCGGGTAGCCCAGGGACACTTCCTCGAAAGGAACCCCGTCATAGACGGTGGAGCGTCTGATGTGCAGATGCCCGTACACCGCCGCCGCGACGTTGAACCGCCGGTGCCAGTCGGCGGTGAGAACGGTTCCGCACCACTGCGCGAACTCCGGGTGGTGCAGCACCTCGGTCGGCTCGCGAACCAGCGGCCAGTGGTTCACCAGCACGAGCGGCACATCGGAACCGCAGGCCGCCAGCCGCCGTTCGGTCAAGGCCACCCGGGCGCGGCACCATGCCTCACGGCTCGGGTAGGGATCGGGGTGGAGGAGGCGCTCATCGGTGCACACGACGCCGGCTTCGTACGCCAGGGCGAGCGACTCCTCCTTGTCATCCGTCCCGGCCACCCGAAAGGTGTAGTCGTACAGCAGCAGCAACGGCGCGATGCGCAGCGCGGTGCTGCCCGCACGCCAGACCGGGTAGCTGTCCTCCGGTGTCAGGACGCCCAACTTCCGGCAGATGTCGACCAGGTGCTCGTAGCGTGCCACGCCACGCAACCGGACCGGGTCCCTGGCCGGCGTCCAGAGCTCGTGGTTCCCCGGGCACCAGATGACCTTTGCGAACCTTTCCCGCAAGAGGCCGAGGGTCCGCTCGACATCCGCGACGGTGTCGGCCACGTCGCCCGCCACGATCAGCCAGTCCGCGGGCGAGCGGGGGTGGATGCGCTCGATCAGCCGCCGGTTCTCCTCGTACCCCACATGCAGGTCGCTGATGGCGTAGAGGCCGCCGACCGATCCCGCGGATGCCTCCACGTCTCAACCTTTCGGGAAAACTCAAGCCGAACCCCTTAATACTTCCACCAGCTCGGGAAATATTCAGGTCCCGTCTTTCAGGGACAACACCCCTACTCCCGCCGTCCCGGTCGCTTGCTATAGTCGCCCGGTGATCGAGCACCCTGCGCACTACCGACGTCACCGGTTCTTCATGATGGCGATCACAGGAGCCGTCGCCGCAACCACTTTGAGCGGTTGCGCCGGAGGGGAATTCAGCAAGGCCGACAAGTCGGCATGCGAGAAATTCATCGCCACATACCGTTCGTACGAGACGGACCGCACCTCGGTGACCAAGGACGGTCTGAACCAGGCTGCGGCAGCCCTGGTCAACACCTCGGACAAAGGGGTCAGCAAGGCTGCGGCGTCATGGCGTGACGTCACATTTCCCGAATCCAGCATCGACCGGTACGCGAAACCGCTCGTCGACGCCTGTGTGCGCGCCGGGGCTTCCGCCACACCGTCACCCGCCGGTACCGGCCAATGACGCAGGTTCGAGACCTGCTGTACACCGAGGCCCGTAGCCGTGCACGGCTGTTGCGGGTGCAGGAGTACGGCATCGACCTGGATCTGAGGTCGAGTGGCGAGACGTTCTCGTCCCGGACCCGCATCTCGTTCACCTGCACGCGGCCCGGTGCCGACTCCTTCGTCGAGTGCTCCGCCGACGTGATCGGAAGAATCCGGTTCAACGGAACGGAACTGAGTCCAGGTCAGGTCTTCACGGAAGGCAGGATCCGGCTCGAGAACCTCGCCGCGGAGAACACCCTCGAGGTGGATGCCGTGTTCTCCTACTCCCACGACGGCCTCGGGCTGCAGCGCCACACGGATCCGGACGACGGCGGGGTCTACGTCTACTCGGATGCGCAGCCCTATGCCGCACACCGTTTCTTCGCCTGCTTCGACCAGCCGGACCTCAAGGCACCGGTCCGCCTCCATGTGACCGCTCCCGACGACTGGACCGTGCTGGGCCAGGCGGCCGGGCGAAAGGTTTCCGAAGGGCGCTGGGAGTTCGCTCGGACACAGCCTTTCTCCACATATTTCACGGCCCTGGCGGCGGGGCACTTCCATGAGGTGAGTGGGGCGAGGAACGGGTTGCCACTGGGAATACACTGCCGCCGGTCCGCGGTGCCGCTCATGGAATCCGAAGCCGCCGACCTCTTCGAAACCACGCGCAAACTTCTCGACCACTTCGAGCGACTCTTCGGTATTCCCTATCCCTTTCCGAAGCTCGACTACGTCTTCGTTCCCGAGTTCAACCACGGCGGAATGGAAAACCCGGCGCTGGTCACCCTCAATGAGAAATACCTGTTGGCCCCGACCGCAAGCGACGACAGGCGGCAGCTCCGCACCGTCATCGTCGCGCACGAGCTGGCTCACATGTGGTTCGGCAACCTGGTGACCCCGCGATGGTGGGACGACCTGTGGCTGAACGAGAGTTGCGCCGAGCTCCTGGCCGTCCTCGCGGTGTCGGAGGCGACCCGCCACGAGACCGGTTGGGCGGCCTTCTGCGCCGGACGCAAGGAGTGGGGACACCGGGCCGATCGGCGGCCGGCCGCGCACCCCGTCGCCTTCGATGTCCTCAGCACGGCCGGGGTCGTCCTGAACCTCGACGCGATCACCTATGCCAAAGGTGCGGGCGTGCTCCAGCAGCTGATGGCCACCGTGGGCCGCGAGAACTTCTTCGACGGCCTCCGGGACCATCTGCGGCAGCGCGCGTACGGCAACGCGACGCTCGACGACCTGATCACGGCGATGGAGCGCGCGTCGGGGCAGAGCCTCGAGAACTGGTCCGAGGAATGGCTCTACTCACCGGGCGTCAACGTGCTGCGCCCGGTGGTGGAGACGACCGACGGCAGGATCGACCGCGTGCTGATCGAGCAGACGGCGCCTGCGGACCGTCCGCTGTTGCGCGCGCACACCGTCGCCGTGGGCCTCTTCGACCGGGACGGGACCCGGCTGGTGCGACGCGACTGCGCTGTCGTCCGGCTCACCGGTCCCCGTACCGAAGTGCCAGAGCTCGCCGGACGGCGCACTCCCGCTCTCCTGCTCCTGAACGACGGCGACCATGCCTGGGCAAGGGTCCGGCTCGACCCCCACTCGCTGACCACCTCGCTCACCTCCCTCGGTCACGTGGCGGATCCACTCGCCAGAGCGGTCGCCTGGCGGACGCTCTGGCACCTGACTCAAGACGCCGAGCTTCCCGTCAGCGACTTCCTGGCCGCTTCCTTGAGCGCCCTCGCGGCGGAGACCGATCCGAACCTCGCACGGCTAGCCGTCGACTGGGTCCGAGCGAGCATCGACATACTCGGCCGGACCGACCTCCGCGCCGCCCGCCAGCGCCTGACCGCGCGCCGTTTCCTGGACGCCGCCCACGGCCGCGAGAGCGCTCTGCGGCCGATCTTCGCGGCGGCGTTCGTCGACTCCGTGGACACCCCCGCAAGCGTGGAGGTGCTGGCGAGCTGGCTGTCCGGGGCCGACGTCCCCTCAGGTGTGCAGCTGGACCGGAAGTTCCGCTGGCGCGCGGTCGGACGGCTTGCGGTACTGGGGCGGTACGGCCGGGACGAGATCCTGGACGAACTCTCGCGGGACCCGACACACACGGGTGAGCTGGCGGCAGCCACGGCGATGACGGCCCGTGCGACGGCCGAGGCCAAGGAACACGCCCTGGACCTGCTGCACAACCCCGGATCCATGCCGCCCGCCCTGCTCGCCGCCCACACGGCCGGTCTGTTCCAAGCGGACCAGCTCGCTCTCTGCGCCCCCTACGTCGAGCCGGCTCTCGCCGCACTCCCCCGGCTGTGGACGGAGTGTGACGCCTGGTCGGCCGCTCGGCTGTCCACCCTGGCATTCCCACGGTTCCACGCGGACGCCGCTACGCTCAGGCTGGTGGACGAGCTCCTGGAGAAGGAGCCGCACCCGGGACTCCGCAGGCTGCTGACCGACTGCCGGTTCGAACTGGCCTGTGCCCACGACACACGATTGGCTGACACCACACCATGAACAGCTCGCAGCGAGAGCACGTGGCAGCGGGCTGGTACCGCTTGGGCGCCACCTGCGTCGTGCTCGACGACCAGGGCCGAGTACTGATCCAGCTGCGGCGCTCCCCCGTGCGGTGGGAGCTGCCCGGTGGGCTCGTCGACCCCGGTGAAGCGCTGTACGAGGCCGCTGCCCGGGAGACCGAGGAGGAGACCGGGGTCACCGTGCAGGTGTCCGGCCTGGCCGGCGTCTACCAGCACCCGAGCCACGGCATCCTCGCGGCTGTGTTCGTCGCCGCGCCCGTGGGAGGCGCCCCGCGACCGAGCGCGGAGGCGAGCGAAGTCCGGTGGGCCGACATCGACACCGCCCGGACTCTGCTGAGCCCGCTGTACCGGCCCCGCCTGGAGGACGCCCTCCGAGCTTCGGGTACCGCTCCGCTCCGGGTGCACGAGGGGAAGGACATCATCGGGGCCTTGCCGGCCACCGTGCCGTCCAGTGACCGCGCCTGACCGGTCGCCGTGCCGTCGTCCGTCTTGGCACGGAGCCAACGCAACAGATCATCCCGGAGGACCCACGTGAATGGAATGTCCGAGCCGCTCGACGCGGTGTTGGACCCAGGCATAGCCGCTGCCGTACCCGAACGGCTTGCGAAGACACGGCAGTTCCTGGAGAAGGACTTCGCAGAGGGCCTTCACCACGGCTTCCAGCTCTACGCCTCGGTGCACGGCAGCCCGGTCGCGGATTTCGCCTACGGCCGCGTACTCGGCAACAAGGTGACCGCGAACAGCCTCCTGCACTGGCTGTGCGCCACCAAGCCGCTGAACTCGGTCGCGATCGCACTCCTGGTCGACGACGGTGCGATCGCCCTGTCCGATCCGGTCACCCGACATGTCCCCGAGTTCGGTGCCGCGGGCAAGGAGGGCGCGCGGATCGGGGATCTGCTCAGCCACACGGTGCCCTACCGGGACGGATCGTCCCAGTTCGTACCTTCGCTGGACTGGCGGGAGAACCTCCGGGCGGCCTGCCTGGCGGAGATCGACGACTCGGTCGGGGTGGGCGCCGTCCGCACCTACAGCACGTGGATCAACGCGCAGGTGCTCGCCGAGGTCATCGCGCGTACCAGTGGGCAGGAGTACCGCGACTTCCTGCGGACCCGGGTGCTCGACCCCTTGGGCATGGACCGCACGTTCGTCGGGATGACGCCGGACGAATACTCCCGGGTCGAGAGCGACCTCGTCGCCATGACCTACGGCGGCACCAGGAAGGCCGGCTCGTCCACCAGCCACGACGGGTTCGTGGCCGGCGATCCCCGGCTGCGGGCGGCCTGCATCCCCGGCATCGGCGGCATGGGCCCCATGCGCGACCTGGCCAAGCTCTATGAGGCTCTGCTCGGCTGCGGCGACGTACCGGACCGGGCCGTATGGGCGCGGGTCTCGGACATCCTCCGGCAGCAGCACCCCATCCCGGAGCCGTCCGAGGACTGGGACAACTGGGCGAGTGGCTGGTCGATCAACAGCATGACCTGGTCGCGGGGCTTTGTGACCGACCGGGACATGTACTGTCCTCAGGCTTCCCGCCAGGTGTTCGGTCAGCCGGGCGAGAGGACGGTGATGGCCTTGGCCGACCCTGCCATCGGGCTGGTGCTGACCTTCTCCTTCAACAGCTACGTCAGCTCCGCGGTGGCGGGCTTCCGGTTGAACCTCCTCTGTCAGGCCGTCTACGAGGACACTGCCGATCTGGGCGGAGGGGAATCGCGGTGACGGCTCTGACGGATCTGGTGCGGCAGCGGGCCCTGACAGACCCCGACGGCCTCGCGGTGGTGGATGTCACCGACGGGAGGAGCCGGACCTGGACCTGGCACGAGCTGGCCGACCAGACCGACCGGGCTGCTTCCGCCCTGCTGCGGCTCGGTGTCCGCCCCGGCGAGCCCGTGATGCTGCAGCTGCCGAACATCGGGGAGCTCGTCGTCCTGTGTCTCGCCATCCTTCGGATCGGCGCTGTGTGTTGCCCGGTGATGCCGATCTTCCGTGAGCGGGAGATGGAGCAGGTGCTGCGGCGTGCCCGCCCCCGGGTGCTGGTCGTTCCGGACGAGTTCCGCGGCCGTGACCACATGGACGAGACCGAGGAGCTGGTCCGGAAACCGGGTCGTGGGGAGCAGGGCCGGGGCGGGTCCCTCGAACACGTCGTGGTCGTAGCTGCTGAAGGCTCCGGGCACCGCGCGCTCCCCGCGCCGGATCAGGGCCCGGCTTGGCACTCACTGACCACGCTGCTGGCGGAGCCGCCGGCCGACGCCTCGATACTCGACGACCGACGGCCCGCGGACGACTGCTTCGCCCAGCTGATGTTCACATCCGGGACGTCGGGAGAACCCAAGGGCGTGCTCCATCGGGCGGACACTCTCAGCCGGGCCGCCGCCGCAACGGCCGCCCGGCTCCGTTTGACCGAGCGCGACCGTGTCCACGTGGCCGCGCCGATGGCCCACCACAGCGGGTTCCTCTACGGAATGTGGCTCTCCTTGCTGCTCGGCACCACCCAGGTGCTGCAGCCCGTATGGGAGGCCCGGACGGCCCTGCGGGCTCTGCGCGAATGGGGCGGGACCTTCATCCAGGCCGCGACACCGTTCCTGATGGATCTGGTCACCGCCGTGGAGCGCGGTGCCGAGCCGGCGAGCGGGTTGCGGATGTTCGTGGTGACCGGGGCAGCGGTCCCACGTGCACTGGCGGAACGGGCCTCGCGGGTCCTTGGCGCCAGTGTGTGCACAGCCTGGGGCAGCACGGAGACCTGCATGGGCACCCTGTCCGCCCCCGACGACGACCCGGCTCTCGTGTGGGGGACCGACGGGCGGCCGCTGGATGGTGTCGAGCTTCGGATTGTCGACGGCCTCGACCGGCAACTTCCCCGGGGCATCGAGGGGAACCTCATCGTCCGCAGTGCCTTCGCGTTCACCGGTTACTTCCAGCGCCCCGAGTGGGACACGGAGATCTTCACCACGGACGGCTGGTACCGCACCGGAGACCTGGCGGTGCTCGAGCCGTCGGGTTACCTCCGGATCACCGGACGTGTGAAGGACGTGATCAACCGCGGGGGTGAGAAGGTCCCGGTCAGCGAGATCGAGCAGGTCCTCTATCGGCACCCCGCGGTCGAGGATGTCGCGGTGGTGGCGATGCCGGATGACAGACTCGGTGAACGAGCCTGCGCGTTCGTCGTCGAGAAGCGGGGCCGGCAGCTGGACTTCCCGGAGATGCAGCGCCATCTGAACGAAGCGGGGGTCGCCAAGCACTACTGGCCCGAACAGCTGCAGTTCATCACGGAGCTGCCGCGGAACGCGGCCGGCAAGGTGCAGAAGTTCGTGCTGCGGGAACGGGCCAGGGGACTGAAACCGCTGACGACTGCCGCAAACGAGCAGCCGAGTCGGAGGGTCATCGCGTGATCAGTCTCCCTGAGGCTTTTGTCCGGAACACCGTCGCCAGGGAGGGCCGGGACGGCTCTCTGTGGGCCCAGCAACTACCGGCGCTCCTGGACCGGTTGCTGGAAACCTGGGGCTGTGTCCCGGCCGGGCCCATGCGCCACGGAATGGTGGCGATCGCGCTGCCCGTGCGCCGGGCCGACGGCACGGACGCCATCCTCAAGGTCTCCTGGCCGCACCCCGGCAACCGCTCCGAGCCCAGCGCGCTGGCCGCCTGGCGAGGACGAGGTGCCGTCCTCCTGTTGGAACGCGACGACGACAACTTCGCCATGCTGATCGAGGCGTTGGAAGAGGACTCGCTGCACGAAGTCGAAGACCCGATCGAAGCATTCACTGAGGCCGGGCTGCTGGCACGGCAGATGGCCGTTGCACCACCGTCGGGACTGCCGAGACTGGAGGCGGTCCTGGCGGGGTGGAGCGCGGAGCTCGCTGCGGAAGCCCGCTCCCTCGGGCAACCGCTGCCCCGTCGGGTCATCGACCATGCGGTCGCGACCGCCCGGGAGTTGAGCACGCGCCAACCGGAGACGATGGTCCACGGCGACCTGCACTTCGGCAATGTGCTGCGCGCACGGCGTCAGCGGTGGCTCGCCATCGATCCCAAGGGCTTCGTCGGCGACCCCGCCTATGACGGCATCGCGCTGATCCGCACCCGGTGGGCGGAGGCTGCTTCGGAGTCCAGCATCCGTCGTGCGTTGATGACCCGGCTCCAAGCCTTCGCCGAGGGTGCCGGGCTCGATCCGGAGAGCGTCCGCCGGTGGACCCAGACCCGCGCGGTGGTCGAGGCGTTCTGGACTCGGCGGCACGCGGAGCCGACAGCCGTCATCGACATCTGCGACCAGATAGCCGTGGCACTGACCTGACTCCTCAGAAGCTCGCGGCACGGGTGGCGGTAGCGGGGCAGCAGCATGACGGTGCCGGCCGCGGCCTTGGGGGGAGGGCCGGCTGCGGCGCGGTCGCGGCCCGGCGTCACGGTCATCCGCGACTACAAGCAGCCGCAGCCGGGCGCCCGACCGCGCCCGGACATGGTCGCCGTCGCCCGTGATCTCGCTTGGCAGGTCACGTGGTCCTCAAGAGCATCACCCCGCGGGCGTCGTCCGCCGAGGTCGGCTACTGGACCGCGGCGCGTGCACGGGGCCGGGGAGGGGCGCCCCGGGGACTGCGGGCGCTGACGGACCGGGCGACCACGCTCCTGCCCGCGGCGCCGCCCGCGTTCCCTCCCGTCGGCCACTCGCACGTCCGGACGCGTGTCAGGGGCGGGTTGGGACAGGGGCCGCCGGACTGCCGATGGGGTGTGGGCACTCCCCTGGCGGGTTCCTCGCCCACCCCTTGTCGTTCCGCGTGTGCTCCTGCAGCCAGTCGACCACGCGGCGCGCGTAGTCGACCTGGTGCGAGAGGCGTCCGTTGTACATGAAGAGGTGATCGGCCTGGGGGTAGCGGACGAACTCCACCTCGCAGCCTTGCCGGACGAGTGCCGTGTACCACTCCTCGGACTGGCCGATCGGGTTGAGCATGTCCTGCTCCCCGTGGACGATCAACGTCGGCGTCCGCACCCGGTCGGCGTAGGTGAGCGGCGAAGACGCGGTGTAACGGGCCGGGACGTCGTACGGACTGCCGCCCATCTGCTCGATCACGAAGCCCGACCCGGTCGAGGATGTGCCGTACAGGCTGAGCCAGTTCGAGACGCACGCCGTGGATACGGCTGCGGCAAAGCGATCGGTGCGCGCGGTGAGCCAGTTGGTCATGAAGCCGCCGTGGCTCGAACCCATGACCGCGATCCGCTCCGGATCGGCGGACCCCTGCTCGACCAGATGATCGATGGCGGCCAGGAAGTCCTCCTCCTCGCTGAACCCGAGACGCGTCATGGCGCTGCGCATGAAGCCCTCGCCGTAACCGTCGCTGCCACGGGGATTCAGCAGGAGGATGGTCCATCCGCGGTCCGCGAGTTCCTGCCGGTACAGGTAGTAGGGGGAGAAGTTGGGCCGCCACGCGTTGTCCGGCCCGCCGTGGATGTCCACCAGCAACGGCGGCGGTGCTCCGTCGGCAGCCGGCACGCCGCGGATGAGATAGCCGTGGAGCACGGTCCCCGAGGGCGAGCGGAAGGCGAAGTCCTCCGCTGCATGGATCTTGTCGGGGTCCTGTCCGGGATTGAGGTCGGTCAGCCGACGGGGCGACATGTCGGCCGGGTCCAGGAGGTGCACGTCGCCCGCGTTCGTCCGGTCGGAGACGGCCAGCGCGAACAACTTCCCGTTCCGCGCCGGGCTGACGGCTGTGACCACTGTGGAGGGCCCGGCGACCAGGGGCTGTGGCACGGTCTCCCCAGCCGGCAGCCGGTACAGCCAGGTGCACCCGCGCTCGCGGGCGCAGAAGACGAGGTCTCCCCGGTCCGTCTGGATGACGGCCCCAGGGCCGCCCGAGGACGGCACGAGGACGCGGCGGTCGAAGCCCGGCAGCAGATCGGTCACGCTCGCATCATCCAGCCCCACCCGGAACAGCGTGGTCAGCCGGTTGGGCCCGGGCCGGTGCTGACCGGCCAGGATGAGTGACCGACCGTCACGGTCCCAGCCGGTCCAACTGACGGTCCCTGCCCAATCGGCGGCCTGGCGGACGCTGTCGTCGGCGAGATCCAGGATGAACGGATGCGTGACCCGGTCGATCTCCCGGCCGTCGTGCATGGCAGAGCTGAAGCAGATCCGCCGGCCGTCGTGTGACCAGGACGGGACCCTCACGTCGAAGTCGCCGCGGGTGAGCTGGCGAACTTCACCTGTCTCGACGTCCACGACATGCAGATGGAGACGGCTGTCGCCGAGCAGGCCGATGCCGTCGGCCTTGAAGGTGAGGCGGCGAATGACGGCCGGCGGGGCGGCACTTCCTGGGACCGGCTGGCGCGGGGCCGTGACGGGGGCGACGAAGGCGATCCGCCGCCCGTCGGGTGACCAGGAGATCTGGCTCACGCCACGGAACCCGGGCAGCAACGCGCGGGCCTGCGCACCGCCTTCCGCCTGAACCCACAGGGGCCCGTCACTTGGATCCTCGGGTTTCGCAAGATACGCGAGTGCCCGCCCGCAGGGCGACCAGCGCGGCGATGCGGCGCCGACCGGGCCCACCTGTTCGGACGCCGCACCGGGCGCCGAAGTGCCTGTGACACGGATGGACGAGACCCAGCGGTCCCTTGCCGGAGCCGGCTCCTTGAGGGTGAAGGCGACCCGAGCACCATCCGGGCTCAACTCGACGTCGCCGAGCAGCCGATAGCCGGTCACATCCCATGACATGGGTCTCGTCACTCCTCGTCCGACCAGTCGGGCGCCGAGTTCAAGGCAGCGGCGAGCGCCTTCGGAGTCGACTGCGAAAAGATCTCGAGGAGGCTGACGTCCTTGTTGAGCCTCTTGCGGATCCTGGCCCGGATGCGCACCGCCTTCAGTGAAGTCCCGCCGTTCGGCTCGAAGTGGCTCGACGCGTCGAGCGAATCATCTTGCAGCACCTCACGCCAGATCGCCACCAGCTCCGTCACCGCAGCCGAGGACGATCCGCTCCTACTGTCGTTGTTCACGGGCACACCCAACTGAATACCGGCCTGCACGCCCGATGGCGGCAGTCGCTCCCACTAAAAATAGCCCGCATGCCTGGCGACGGAACAAGAGAGACCGTGCCGGAAATATCAGCACCATGAATAGGGCGAGAGGCAGCGGATGACACAGACAAGCACAATAATTCACCAACAGCAAGCTCATATTTCACAAGACGCCATAACCGCCAGATCGGACACACATGGTCAAAGCTCCAACGAGACACCCCTTACAGGGAGGAGGTCATCCCCCTCGGCACCGTTGCACGGTCCCAGGTAAACAATATTTTACCTTCGCTGAAGGTCTTCGTCGCTATGCTCGAGGACGATCAGTCGCCGGCCGATGCCGAGGACCAGACCGGTCCTGGCACAATCCACACATCGACCGTGCGACTTCACTTCACCAAAATCATCACACAACGGGGGATTCGTTGCTCAGAGTAGGGATTTTCGACCGATCACCCATATTCACCACCGGCCTCATGACCGTGCTCACCAGTAACGGTCTGAAGCCGACGGTCAAGGAGTCATCGGCGGAAGACATGGATTGGCGAGCCGATGTGTTCGTCGTCGATCCGGAAGCGGTCCAAGAGGTGCCGCTGCCCGAGTTCATCACAGAGGCCGCACGGATTGCGCCGGTGGTCATGCTCCTCCAGAACCTCAAGGACACGTCGTTCGAACAATACTCCCGATACGGAGTGCAGGGTGTCGTTCACCGTCAAATCCCGCCCAATACCCTGGTAAAGGCGATCTGTACCGTGGCTTCCGGCGGGCAGTTCTGGGGCGAGGCCGGTGAGACACCGGGGCCACCCCAGGCCCCCGCCAACGAACGCGCTCCGATCTCCCCGCGGGAAAGGCAGGTGCTGTTGTACATCTCCCGCGGGCTGACGCACTCCCAGATCGCCCGGGAACTCGGCATCAGTTCACATACCGTGGACACGTACGTGAAGCGCATTCGTCAGAAGCTCGATCTGGGAAACAAGGCCGAACTGACACGGGCGGCCTTGTCGATTTCCCACCAAGCGAGCAGCGTATGACGACGGCCCTCTGACCGGGCACCCCTCGCGGCAGTCGTCCCATGGGCGGTCCTACGGGACCGCCCATTTTTCCGGTCGCCCTCGATGATCCGGACCACCTTCGATCACCGGAACACCGGGAGCGCCTGGGATCCGACGAAGACGGACGGGCCGGCCGTCAGACCCAGGTCATCGAGCAGCCGGGTGCCGTAGTCCCTGCGTACCACGAAACGGTTCTTTCCGTAGATGAGATAACGCTCACTATTACGCTCGCCCGTGAAGTTGATCGTCAGGACATTGGCCCCTGCCTCGAACCCGCGGCGCTGACCCCCCTCTTTGTTCTTCGCCAGCGCACTGACCGAGGGCACGAGCCACTCGGGATTGAACAGCCGCGTTGCCGCTATCGCATTGAGCGTGGTGTCCACATCTCCTGGCGGGACATGTGACATCGGGGTGTTCGGCGCAGGAACGAACGGAGAGAAGCTGCACATGTGTGCACCCATCTCATAGGCCAGAATGATGTCGTTGGCGATTGACTCAAGGCTGTCACCCGGCAGGCCGACGATTCCGCCAGTTCCTACCTTGAAGCCGAGCTCGACAAGGTCCGACATGCACTTCAGGCGACTTACCAGGGACTCGTGCCGCATACGCGCATTGAGCTCCGGATCGCTCGTCTCGTGCTTGAGGATGTAGCTGTCGGCACCCTGTTCCCGAAGGTATTCCAGCTCACTCCTCGTCTTGTTCCCCAGATTGAGCAGGATCTCCACGTCGTCGCTGTAGAGAGCCCGGATCCTGGGGATCGCCTCGCCCACCATCTTCGTCGTCTGAGGGACCTCTCCCGCCTGAAAGAAGACGACATTGATGCCGCTCTCCTTGATGGATTGCGCAGCTTCGACCAGATCGTCGCTCTCGGCCAGGAACCGGTCGTTCATACGCGTGTTCTCGCGGCGCATGGGGCAGAACTCGCAGTTCACCCGGCAGGCGTTGCCGATCTCAGTCACGCCCCGCACGACGACCCTGTTCCCGAACACGCTCTCCCGGGCCTTCCGAGCCTGTTCGAACAGCTGCTCCTGCTCTTTCCCCCGAAGCTTCAGCATCTCTATGAGGTCACGCTGATCAAGCATGGCTTTCCGTCCTTCCGTTCGTTTCACCGGGTCTCAACGAACCTCGTAGCCCTCGAAGAGCTGCCGGTCGAGCAGTGAGGTCAGCACCGGCGGAGCGGCGTTCGGGTTCTCGGCCGCCGCGAAGTCCCAGAAGATCTGGCGCAGCTTCTCGTCGCTGAACTCCTCCTGTTCACGCGCCAATTGCTCCTGTCCCGCGGCCCAGATCCGGGAAACGGACGCGTCCTTGGTGTTTCCGAGCGGATGCGCACTGTACAGACGGCTCATCGTGACGTCCCCCGTGGCCGAGATCGCGACGCTGGTGTCCTTCACCAAGTAGGGGAACATCACGACGTCCTGATGCTCGGTCGGTTCGACGCCGGGCACGAGGTAAGGAGCGTTGAGATTGAGGTCGAAGTCGATCGACGGGACTCGCCGGCGAAACTCCTCGACCCTCTCGTGGATGGCCATGGTCTCCGCTTCGGTCAGCAGCAGCCCGTTGCGCCCTCCGCGTCCATGGGAACGGACGAGGATGAGATCCTGGCGGCGGAAACCGTGGCGCCGGAGGTAGTCGGCCAGCGCGAAGACGTTGTGCTGATTGGTCTTCATCACCGTGGTCAGCACCTTGAAGCTCTCGACCCGGTCGCGCAGGTAGATCGAGTTCTCGATCACCTGGTCGAAACGGTCTGTCAGCCGCACCGCGGCAAAGGTCTCCCTGGTTCCGTCCATGCTGACCCTGATGGACGAGATGCCGCTGTCGATGATGCGGTCCATCTGGTCGCGGGTCAGATTGGCCGCGTTGGTGATCAGCGTGACGGTCGAGTGCTCGAGCCGGGGGACGACGTCCAGGAGATCCCAGAACCCCTTCCGGATGGTCGGCTCGCCGCCGGTCAGCGTGATCTCGAAGGTCTTCATCCGGTCGAGATCGAGAATGACCTCCTGAAGCTGCTCGATGGACAGCATGCGACGCCGAATGTGCACCGGGATCTCGCCGGTGTTGGTGCGGCAGTGAATGCAGCGAAGGTCACAGGCATAGGTGACATCCAGGCTGGCCCGCACCGGAGCATAGTAACCGCTCATGACACAAATTCCCTCTCTGAATGCCGCAGCGAAACCTCATCGCGGAGCCGGTCCTGCCACCACTTGTACGTCAGGCCGATTCCTTCGCGCAGGCCGACACGGGTGCGCTCGGCACCGAGCAGCCTGCGCGCGAGCGTGACGTCGGCGCGGAATTCCTGGATTTCGTTCTGTCTCTCCGGCATCTGCTGGACAACCGCACCCTGATGCAGTTCCAGCAGAATTTGCGCCACATCCCGGACCGAATGCGACTCACCGCTGCCCAGATTGAGTGTCGGAACCGAGCGCACCGAGGCGAGTCGGGCCAGCCGCGGGATGAGATCGGAGATGTAAGTGAAGTCCCTGCGCTGGTCTCCGCTTCCCTCCAGGAGCAGCCGGCCGTCCTCCAGAGCGCTCTTGCAGAAGGACGGGACGAGTGCGTCCGGGCGTTCCCTGGGACCGTAGACGTTGAAGAAGCGGACGAGAGTGATGTCGACCCCGACGTCCGCTGCCTGCTGATAAGCCCGTGCAATCATCTCCAGCGCGACCTTCGTCGCCGCGTACGGGGAGCGCGGCGCAAGCGGCGCCCCCTCCTCGGAGGGCAGCGCGGTGGCCTGGCCGTAGACCTCGCACGTACTCGCGATGATCACACGAGGTGTCCCCGCCTCAGCGACCAGGCGAAGCAGATGGCTCACCGATTCGACGTTTTCCAGATACTCGATCGGCTGGCTGAAGGATTCAGGCACGCTCTTGTGCGATGCCAGGTGGTAGACGACGTCGACGCCGTCCAGGTCCTCTGGCTCCATGTCCAGGACGGACTTTTCCTTGAACGATCCCCGGACGGATACGAGGGGCTTTGCCCGGAGATCGTCGACAGTAACCACCTGGACATTCTGGGCCTCCCACCAATCGGCCAGATGACTGCCTATGAATCCGGCACCACCTGTCGTGAGAACCCGGCTGACCACCGGTGACTCGAACGGCATCTGAGTTGATTCCCAACTGGGTTCGCCGACGGTTTACGACGGCGTCGGAAAAGAATTCACCTGATCGGGCGGATACCCTGGCACAGGCGAAAACATCATGGCAAGAGAAATACATGGAGAGCTGAATTCACCCGACCAACAGCTTTTCGATCGCAGCCGCCACGTCCACCAGATGGTGCGGGCGGGAGATCGCTGCGGAGTCGCGGGCGTACATCCGGAAGAAGCCGTTCATGCTGGGTGCGGTCGGGAAGTATCCGTGCGACGCCGAGCGGACGGTCTGGCGAGGCGCTCCCCCGCCGTACTGGAACTCCCGGTGCGGCCCGCAGGTCACCGCCAGCTTTCCGAGCCGCGGATCGCCCCAGGGAAGCTTCCAGACGTCCGCCGTCTCCCTCGTGAGAACCTCCGTCGTGGAGTCCAGCGCCGCCAGCGTCTCCGTGAGTTCGAGCCGCTCGCCCTCGGAGAGCCCGGTGTCCGCGTAGAGGTAGGCGATGTTGCTGTCCCCCTGGAATACCATTCGGTCGTCCCAACCCAGCTCCGCCAGCACCGTGTTCAGGGCGATGTGCGTGTCGACGTAGTCGATGCCGTGGTCCGAGAAGAACAGGTAGTCGGCCGCGTCTCCGACGGTCGCCACGATGTCGCCGATCTGGCGGTCGATCAGCCGGTAGGCGTCCAGGATCTGCTCGCCGGCCTGCGCGCGCTCGGCCGGATCCCCCCGCACCGCATGCCAGTACAGGAACTCCTGTGCGTGGTCCGCCTGGTTGAAACGGATCAGGAGTACGTCCGGGTCGAGCCGCTCCAAAGCGCCGAGCGCCACGCTCTTCACCCAGGGGGCCCGCGGTGATTCGTGGAACCGGTGCTCGGGGTTGGCGGTGTAGTCGACCGTGAGAGAGGACGGGCCGCCTCCCGTGTCCGCCGCTTCCACGACGTCGGCCATTGCGCCGAACGCCATTGTCAGCACAGCGGTTCCCGCGGAGAAGACCACCTGCTTCCGGTCGGCCCGGTGCACGGTCAGGGGCACGGACAGCCTCCCGACACCGTCGAGCTTCAGTTCCAGTCGCCGCGTCCGGCCCCGCTCCAGCGGCACCGGCGGTGCGCCCGGAGCGCCGGTGACCGTGATGCCGCCCTGTTCGGTCAAGGAGAAGGTGAGTGCCACCTTTCTTTGGAAGTAGGTGAGTTCGACGGCCGAGCCCGGCTGTTCGCCCGGGATGCCGGGAACAGCCGCCCCGTCCGCCGCGGGGGCGTAGAGGCAGTAGACGCTGGGTATGCCCGCGTCCCCGGCTGTCCGGGAGAAGGTCTGCGGGAAGTGGACCGCGGCGGTCGACAGACCGCGCTCGGCGAGTCGGTCGATGAGGGAGCGACAGGTCAGCGAGGTGGTCTCGTACGGGTGCACCGAAGCGAACGGGTTGCTCGCCCGCTCCCTGATCTCCGCCACCGTCTCCGTCCCGAAGAACCGGTTGCCGACGATGCCGTGGCCAACCGGGTGCCGGCCGGTGAGGAAGGAGGCGTGCGCGGGAGCGGTCGAGGACGGGTAGACGGAGGGGAGCGCCGAGACCGCGCTGCTCCGGAACGCGGGCAGCCTACGGTCGAGGGCGAAGAAGTCGTGCTCGGCCACGAGTCCCGGCACGCCGCCGTCGACGCAGAAGATGAGCAGCTTGCGCCGGGTGCCGGCCTTGGTCACTGGCATGACGCGGTCTCCCTCGGTCTCTCGGAACGCCCAGATGTGTTCGCGAGGTGGGCGGTGTCGTTGTGGCCGTGCAGCAGCCAGGCGCCGGCCGGGGAGCCCGGGCGGTACTCCCATCGCGTCACCGCGCAGTTCTCGACGGCGAGTTCCACCCGGGCTCCGGTGCCGCACAGGATCTCGAAGACGGCGTCGAACACCCCGCTGTGCGTCACCAGGACAATCCGACGCCTCGGGTCGGGGACGCCGCAGAGGCTCGAGAGGAAGCAGCCGACCCGTTCGAGGAACTCCCCCCAGCTCTCGACGCCGTCCGGCGCCGGTCCGCGGCGGCGTTCCCGGGGCGGTGGCAGGTCCGGGATGCCCGCCGCTCCCGCTCGGATCTCGTCCAGACGCCGGTCGACGACGGGATCCAGGCCGACCGCCCAGGAGATCGCCTGCGCGGTGGCCCGAGCGCGCTCCAGGGACGAGGTCCACAGCTCCGTCACGCCCTCGCCGGAGAGCCGGGCCCCGACCGAGCACGCCTGCCGCAGTCCCTCGGGCGATAGCGACCGGGAACCGGGAACACGGCTGTCACGGCCGTGCCGGACCAGAAAGATGTGCACGTCAGGCCTCCGCGGTCACGCCGGTGTGCCAGGCCCAGGCCGAGCTGAGAATGTCCTGGAGGTCACGACGCGCCGCCCAGCCGAAGGTGCGCTGCACCAGTCCGACGTCCGCCCAGGAGACCGCGGGGTCTCCGGCGCGGCGGGCTGCGAACTCCATCGGTATCTCGGCGCCGCTGATCCTCCGCAATTCCTCGATCACTTCCAGGACACTGGTGCCCCGGCCCTGACCGAGGTTGTAGGTCCCGGAACGCTCGGGGCGGTCAAGTCCCTCGGTGACGCGGACATGGGCCTCGGCGAGGTCTTCCACATGGATGTAGTCCCGGACGGCCGTCCCGTCCGAAGTGGGGTAGTCGGCGCCGAATATCTGCAGCCGTGGCAGCAGGCCACGGGCGACCGCGACGGCCTGAGGCACCAACTGGCGGGAACCCTGATGAGCGAACTCGCCCAGCGAGCCGTCCGTCGCGGCGCCGGCGGCGTTGAAGTAGCGCAGGCAGGCGAACCTCATCCCGGTCGTGGCGGACTGGCTCTCGATCATCCGCTCACCCAGGTACTTGGACTCACCGTACGGACTCTGCGGGCCGGCCGGAGCCGTCTCGTCGACCGGACAGACCTGCGGGGTGCCGTAGACGGCTGCCGACGACGAGAAGACGAACCGCTCCACGCCGTACCGAGCCGCGGCCGCGAGCAGGTTGACGGTGCCGGAGACGTTGACCTCGAAGTAGCGCGCTGGATCACTCATCGACTCCTCGGGCGACTTGAGCGCGGCGAAGTGGATGAGACTGTCGGGACGGAACCTCGCGAAGGAGCGCATCACGGCATCCCCGTCCCGGATGTCGGCGACGTCGAGCGCGGTGTCCGCAATCGCCTCGCGACGACCGGTCGAGAGGTTGTCGAGTACGAGCACGGCGTGACCACGTGCGGTCAGCTCGCGCGCCACAAATGACCCGATGTACCCGGCCCCGCCGGTGAGCAGTACTTTCACAGCGCACCTCCCGTCCACGCCGCGGCGTCCCGGAACTCCCGCCCGAGCACGAACGCCTCGGCCGCAGTCACTCCGAGCGTGACTCCGCGATAGCCGGCGAGGGCACGGACGCCGTGCGCAGAGCGGGGATGCGGCCCGTCGAAGATCTCGTAGTCGTAGACCGCCAGCGCCTCGCACTTGCGCTCGACGAAGGCCGCGATGTCATGGAAGACGTTCGGCACGAACGGTGTGGTCTGACCGGTTTGCTGCTCGGACGAGGAGAGCACCTCGAAGTGGAGGACCTTGCGCACCGGCCCGCCGCCCATGACGCGCGTGACGTACTCCACCGACCGGGCCACGACCCGGTGATCCACATGGATGTCACCGGCGTGGTGGGTGAGGACGAGCGCAGGCTGGACGTCGTCAACGACCTCACGCACCAGCGACACGACCGCACTCTGCGGGCCGTCGCCGATCAGGGTCCCGTCCGTGGCGAGACCGCCGAACCTGATGTCGTCCACACCGAGCACCCGCCCCGCGGCGCGGCAGGTCGCGCGCGCCCGGTCGAGGGACACCTCGGTGTGCCGCAGCGAGACTCCTTCGGCCACGATCAACACCGTGGTGTCGACACCGGCCGCCGACATGGCCGCGATCGTGCCGCCGGCCCCCAGCACCTCGTCGTCCGGGTGCGCGGCGATCACCAGCGCCCTCATCGGTCCCGCTCCGAGAACCGTCCGCGCCGAACGAGCGCCCCCATCCGGAAGAGCGTCCCGATGAACTTCCTCGATTCCGCTTCGTCGTCCGTGATCAGCAGCCGCGGGTCACCCGCTGCCACAGCGCGCTGGACCGACTCGTACGCAGGGCCGTCGACCGGGAGGATCTGCGACGTACGAGGGACGAACACGAAGCCGCCCTCCGCCTCGGCCCGCAGTTTGATGTCGTCCCACTCGATCTCGTCGAGAACGGTTCGCAACGGGCCCGCCGTGATCGCCATCAGGTCGAGCCGCCACACCAGGAACTCGATCCGGCGCTCCAGGAGGTGGCCGGTCAGGATGGCCTCGCGGCCCTGCCGCCCCAGCTCCGCCGCGAACGCCTCGTCAAGGATCAGGCGCTGCATCGCGCGGATCAGCTGATCGGTGTCCTTGACGAGCAGTCCGCTGACTTCGTCCTCGACGAATTCCGGAATGCCGCCGACCGCCGCCGCGATCACCGGGCGGCCTGCCGCCATGGCCTCCTTGAGCGCGAGCGGTCCCGTCTCCGGGACGCTGCTGGTGAGCATGACGGCGTCGACCGCCGCGAGTATCTCGGGGACGTCCTCCCGGTGGCCGAGGAAATGGATCTGGTCGGCGACACCCCGTTCGCGCGACAGCCGGCGTAGCTCGTCGAGCATCGGTCCGTCGCCCACCACCAGCAAGCTGGCGGATGCCTCGCCCTCGGTGAGGGCCGCCTTGGCGAACGCCTCGATGGCCTGCTCGATGTTCTTCTCCCAGGAGAGCCGGGCAACCACGGCGAAGACGAAGTCCTCGGCATCCAGCCCCAGGCTCCTTCGCATCGCGGAGCGGTCGGCAGCGGCCGTGCGCTCCAGGAACTCGGTTCCGACGCCGCTGGTGATGACCTCGACCCGCTCCGTCAGGCCGGCAACTCGGGCCGCTCTGCCACCGAACTGGGCGTCGGCCTGCTCACGGGATGTGGCGATGACCAGGTCCGTGCGCTCCAGGAGTCTGTCGGTGTCGGGCGCGTCCGGCAGGGGGAAGGCCGAATGACGGTAGAGCACCAGCGCAGGGCCGTCGGCGAGGTCGGCATCCACTTGGAGCCAGGCGGCCGAGTCATGGCGTCCGCTGACGCAGACGATGTCCACTCCCTCGGCGCGGAGGGTGCTTTCGAGTACCGCGGCGGCCTCCTCACGGGAGTCCGCGAACACGGGGGCCGTAACGGTCGGTAGTCCGGCGGCCCGGACGGCCGCGAGCATCGGGCTGTTCCGCTCGGCCATCGTGATCACCGTGTGTCCGGCTCGGTGCAGGCCGAGCACGGTGTCGAACATGTACCGGTGCTTTCCGCCCCAGACCTGGTCGGAAATCGTCACCAGGATTCGCATCCGATTGGCAGCCTTTCTACTTGTCGTGATCCACGTCGGACTGAATGGTTTCGATGTACCTGGCCAGTTCCAGGGGGGTCGGTGCGTCGTATATCTCCCGAATGGCCAGTCGCAGCGCGACCAACCGGTGCAGTCTGGCCGCGAGCCGAGTGGCCAGGAGGGAATGCCCGCCATTGCGGAAGAAGTGGCTTGACGGCCCCAGATCGGGATTCTTGAGCAATGTCCGCCAGAGGTCGACCAGCTGCTCGAGAAGCTCTTCGCTGACGTCCTCCGGATTTGAAGTCGCCGTTTGTACGGTGAAATCACCCTGCGCGGCCCGAACCTCCCCGAGCGCGGCGAGCGCTCGGTAGTCGACCTTGTCGTTGGCGGTTCGGGGCATGGTCTCGACGGGCACGAGGCCGGACGGACGCGCATAGGGCGGCAGCGCATCCTGGATGTGCTGCCACAGGTCGGTACCTGCGGACTCCCCCTCGGCGCTGCCTCGTACGAAGGCGAGCAGGCGGACGTCGTCGTCGGCGCCCACCACCACGGCCGCCGCCTCCTCGACCGACGCATGGCGCTCCAGGACGGCCTCGACCTCGCCCAGCTCCAGACGGTTCCCGCGGATCTTCACCTGCCGGTCCGCACGGCCGACCAGGCGGAGTTCACCCGAGTGCGTCCAGTGGGCTATGTCCCCCGTCCGGTAGAGAGAACCGAGCGTGGGGTGATGGACGAACCTTTCGGCGGTGAGTTCGGGCCGGTCCAGATAGCCCAGGGCGACCCCCGCCCCGGCGATGCAGAGCTCCCCCGGCATGCCCGGCGGCATGTCGGCGCCGGTGCCGTCGAGAATGTGGACCCGGGTATTGGCGATCGGCCGGCCGACGGTGATCACGCCGCTGCCGTCCACCTCACCTGCGGCCGACCAGATGGTCGTCTCCGTGGGGCCGTAGACGTTGAAGAGTCGGCAGCCGGTTGCGGAAAGCCTCTGGGCCAGTGCGGCAGAGAGCGGCTCGCCACCGCAGAGCACCCGGGTATCGGCCAGCGACTTCTCGGGCAACTCGGTGACGGCGAGGCGCCAGGTCGTCGGCGTGGCCTGGAGGATCTCCGGGCGATGGCGTCGCACGAGTTCGCCGAACACCTCGGCGTCCGAGCGCGCCTCGTCCGGCGCCACCAGCACCGATCCACCCACCGTCAGCGGCAGGAACAGTTCCAGCGCGGACACGTCGAACGCGAAGGTCGTCAGCCACATCATGGTTTCGCCCGGCCCTGCCTCCAGCAGGTCGGCGAAGCATGCGGTGACATTCCGCAGGTTTCCGTGGGAGACCTTCACCCCTTTGGGGCGGCCGGTGGAACCCGAGGTGAAAATCACGTAGGCCGGATCGTCCGCCCGCGAAGGCACCGGCCCCCGCAGCATGTCGGCGGGCAGTGCGTCGGTCTCGCCGAGCGCGCGTGTCGGCACGGCCGTCCGGCCGACCAGGCAGGAAGGCGCAAGATCCCCGTCGTGGACCACGCAGGCGACGTTCGCGTCGGCCAGCTGGCCGGCGAGACGGTCAGCCGGGTGCGACGCGTCGAGCGGCAGGTAGTGCGCCCCGGCCGCCCAGATCCCGAGCACGGCGGCGGCCGCTCGGGCGCCCCGCGGACAGGCCAGGGCCACCGCGTCCCCCGGGCGCACCCCCGCAGCGGCCAGGTCGTCCCGCATCCGGGTCGCGGCGGCGGCCAACGCCCGGTAAGTGAACCGCTGTTCCCCCTCGATGAGAGCGACCGCCTCAGGCGTTCGCAGCACCTGCGCGCGCACGACGTCGAGCACAGTGGTCGGCCCGGACCACTGCCTGGAGGTGTCGTTGGCGCGATCCACGAGCCGGCGGTCCGCGGGCGTCCAGTACGACAGCGCGTCGACGCCGCACTCCGGATCGGCGGCCACCTGGGCGAGCAGGTTCTCGAACCTCTCCAGCAGGGCACGGATCTGGTCCTCGTCGTGGACCTCGGTGCTGTATACGGCCTGGAGGACCAGCCCCTGCTCGGACCGTTCGGCCACCACCTCCATGTCCAGCCGGCTGAGCCCTGTGTCAGGTTCCGCCGGCCGCAACCGGCGTGCGGGGCCACCTGCGAACCACATGTCGGTTTCGGCCTGATCGATGAAGTTGAACATGTGCCGGAACACGAGCCGATGCCACGCCGCGTCGGTGGCACCGTTGAGGTCCAGCACCTCGAAGGGGGCATCGAGGTACTGGACCCCGGCCATGAACGAGTCCTGGACGCGGTGCGCGAACTCCGCGAACGACAGCCCCTCGTCCAAGCGCACGGGCAGAGCGACCGTGGTGACGAAGTAGCCGACCGCGCCGGACTGCGGGGACCGCAGGGTGAGCGGTACGCCGACGACCAGGTCCGGTCCGGTGGCACCGTGCTTGGCGAGCAGCAGGTAGTACAGACTCAGCAGGATTGCGTTGTCGGTGACCCGGAGGACCTTGCGCAGGCTGGTCAGGGCGCGAAGAGCGGAGGGCGAAGCCGGCATGACCAGCCGCGCGCCCGCGAAGGTGGGCGCCTGCGGCATCGGCCGGGCGCAGGCGAGCTCCATGGTGGTCGGCCCGATCCCGCCGAGTCGCTCGCGCCAGTAGGCAAGGCTTTCCGCGGAAGGCTCCTCGTCCGCAGGCGGCGGCGCCACCGGCGGGAGATCGGGAAAGCCTCCGCTGGTCATCAGGCTCTCGAAAGCGGCATCGACATCCTGGAGGAACAACCGCACGGAGCCACCGTCGAAGACAAGGTGGTGTGCCGCGAACGCGATGACGCTGCCGCCGGTGGGAAGCACGAACTGGCAGCCCCTGATCAGCAGGTCGGAGGTCAGGTCGAAGGCCGGCGCGCCGAACGCCTTGATCTGCTCAGCCAGCCCCTCGGGGTCTGCGGGCGCCACGCCCAGTTCCAGCGAGGTCACCTCGGGCGGCCGGAAGCCCCGCATCGGTACGCCGTCCACGTCCGAGAAGAAGGACCGCAGCGCAGGATGACGTCGGACCGCCCAGTTCACCGCTTCGCCCAGCACGACAGTGTCGACCGGGTGAGCGCATTCCACGCCGAATACCACGTTCGAGATCCCGAGATCGGGGACCATCTGCTGCAGCAGCCAGAGCGCCCGCTCCCTGGGGCCTATCGGCCACTGTTCGGACGCCGATTCGGCGGCAGTGCGGATGTGCATTTCCCTCTTTCCTCGGTGACGATGGAGAACTGTCATTGAGTCGGCTCAATGATGTGGGCTAGGCTTCCGGCGCACTCCTCACTTCGAGATAGGAATTCCGTGGATCCCATAGCAATGACGCTCGATTACCCTGGACATCAGGAAAGGCGGCGGATCGGCGATCTGGCCGACGGGAGCCTTGCATTCGAAATGCTTCCGCTGATGAAGTCTCCGCTTCCTCAGGAGTTCTACGCCGAGGAATACGCGGCACGACTCCTTGCGGCCTCCGGGTGCACCCGCCCGGTCGGCCTCGTGGTGTCCTACTGCCTGGCCTCTTCCATCGGCTACGAGGTCGCCCGGCAAGTGACCTCCCGGCAGGGCTCTGCGCCGGTGCTCGTGGCACTGGACGGTTCGCCGTGTCCGGCCGAGTCCGTGCTGAGCGCCTACCGCGAGGCAGCCGTGCGGTTCGCCGAGGACGACGCCGTGCACTTGCTGCAACCCACGGAGAACGACCTGATCGAGCGGCCCAAGGATGTCCTGGCCGCCATGGAACGGGAACTGACGGACCTCGCGGCCCGCAGCCTGAGGGAAGAGGAGCTCGAGGAGGACCTGATCCAGGACATGGTCGAGGATCTGGTCCACCACACGGTTGACTGGCTGACGCATCTGGTCGCCGCGCACAACGCCTCGTTCCCCCAGTGGGACGGAGACGTTGTCCTGGTGTCCTCCAGGGACCAGCCCTTCGAAGGTCCCTGGCCGGGAGCCCGGAGCACCCGGGTGGTGAGGGTCGACTGCAGCCGGGCGGCGCTGCTCGACCAGCCCCAGGTGCGGCGTGCCATCGCCGACTGCATGCCGTCGCGGCTCTGATCGGCCCTCACGCCACCGGGAGGCCCGGCGTCCCGCAGCGGCCGCGGGGCCTCCCTGATCCCGTCCGCCGTGCGGGCAACTCGGTGCCGCCTGAGCTTTATCGGACACCTCGGTGCACCCCCTGCTCGCGCCGTCCCACCGACCGCCCGTCGGCGAAGCCGAGGGCCTCCGCCCGGAACTCCTCCAGCCGCGACTCCGGCAGCCGCCGGCCACACTCTTCGCGCAGCAGGCCGAGCACGTGCTCGGTCCAGGGCAGCACGGCTTCCCGGGGGAAGACCTCACGCCCTCGGTGAAGACCGACCTGCCACATGGGTTCCAGCCGCGCTCCGCGCATCAGCTTGGCCGAGTAGTTCGTGGCGCCCAGGTGCAGCCCCCGCAGTCCCAGCTCGTAGCAGATCTCCAGCGGCCGATAGAAGAGCAGCTCGAAGAGCACAGGTGCCGCGTTGGTGCGCAGGTCGTCGGTCAACGCGAGGCTGCGCCCCCAGAGCAGGTCTCCCCAGGCGAACCACAGGGCGTAGCCCTTGAGTTCGCCGTCGTGGCGAACGGTGAGCAGGATCTCCTGTCGAGCCGCCGACCGTGCCATCCCCTCGTACTCCCGCCGTAGGCTGTCGAGGGTCCACATCACGCCCTTGCGCGCCCGGGACTGTCGCACCAGCGGGATGATTTCGTCGAGGCAGTCGGCCAATGACGCGCGCTCGATCCTCGCGTCGCTCCGGGCCGCGCGGCGCCGGTCGGTGCGGATGCTGTGCCGGCGGTGGCCGCCGAGCGAGGCGAGGTAGTCGTCCATCGAGGTGCCGGGTGCCGGGAGCCAGCAGTCGGCCAGCGGCGACAGGATCGGCACGACGCGTTCGGTCTCCGCGAGCGCACGAGCCGCAGCGGTGGTCAGATGGAGCGCGTACACCCACTCCCGGCCATGGTCGTCGGCGAATTCGACCGCACCGTCGAGAAGGCCCGCCACACTCGCCGTCACGTCGGGGCCCCGGACGGCCAGCTCGGTCCGGTAACCGCGCCGGGGCCCGCACAGCAGATAGGGCTCCTCCTCCCGGTAGGGGAAGAGCCGATCCGGCCGGTACCCGGGGCTGACCTCTCCGTCCGGCAGCGCCACCGGCATGAGCCCGACCGGGTGGCCTTCGCCGTCCTCCGCCAGCAGGTAGCCGTGATCCGTGCCCTCGTCCAGCGCCTCCGTGGCCGCCAACCAGGGCTGCGAGGCGTAGAAGCCGACGCTGTCGTCGTCGATGAGCGAGCGGATCGAGGGCATCTGGTCGGCCAGGTGCGCGATGCCGGTCAGGTGGACGCGCGGCTGTGTGGTCATGGGGTCACCGCCCCGAACACGGGATGGCAGAGCATGACACCGCCGTCAACGGCCAGGTCGACGCCGGTGACCCAACTCGCAGCGGGTGAACAGAGGAAGACCGCGGCGCTGGAGATGTCCTCGGGAGTGCCGAGCCGCTGCAGCGCGACCCCTTCGACCTGGGGCAGGAATGCCTGGTTGGTCTCGCCCGCGTGCATGCCGAGCATGTTCGTCGTGACGCCCTCCGTCTGAACCGGGCCGGGCGCAAGCGAGTTGACGCGAATGCCGTAGCGGCCCCATTCCCGGGCCCACGACGCGGTGAGCGAGACGATCCCCGCCTTGGCGGCCCCGGCGTGCGAGAAGCCGGGGAAGCCACGGTCGACACCGGGCACCGTGATGCTGAGAATGGTGCCCCGGCGCATTTCGATCATGCCGGGCACGAAGGCCCGTGTGATGGCGAACGTGCCGAGCAGGTCGATGTCCACCACCGTCTCCATGGCACGCCGGGTCATCCGCTCGGCAGGCACATGGAAGTTGGCCGCGGCATTGTTCACCACGATGGTGGCCGTGCCGAACCTGCTCAGCACGTAATCCCGCAGCTGCTCCACCTCTTCGTCGTGGCGGACATCGCACGGGAAACTGGCACAGAGCCGGCCGGTCTCCTCGGCGATCCGCAGCTCGGCCGCTTCGAGCCGAGCCGCGGATCGCGAGGTGATGACCACATCGGCGCCGCAGGCCACAAGATCGCGGGCGATGGCCAGACCCAGTCCGGATCCGCCACCGGTGACCACCGCCACCTCCCCCGCGAGGAGATCGGGTGCGAAGATGCGCCGGATATTCACGCACCCACCCGGACGATCTCTGCCGCCAGCAGCCGAATCGTGTTGAACTCGAACATGCTGCCCGCGCTCAGTTCGATGCCGAACCGCTCCTTGATCCGGGCGGTGAGCTGCACCGCCGCCAGGGAGTTGCCGCCGACGTCGAAGAAGTCCTCGTCATAGTCGATCCGCGTGTGCCCCAGAGCCTCGGACCACAGCTCCATCAGACTCGCCATGACGTCATCCGATCCACCGGAGACGGCGGTCCTCGTCGGCGGGGTCATGGGCACGGCGGCGGCCTTCGGGGCTGCGGCGGCAACCGGCGGGAGGGCGCTGTGCCGGGGCGCGACCTGCGGCGCGGGCGCCGGTGCCGGCCTGGGCACCGACGGCACGGAATCGGCCCAGTCCAGCCCGCGCGCCCGCATCCGCGCGCCCGGCGCATCGACGATGACCGCCTGCGGGTAGGAGCCGTTGACGAGCTCCAGGAAGACCTCGGCGCCTTGGACCGGCGTGAGCAGCCCGGGTCGGTCGGGGGCCGCATCCGCGGTCCGGGCAGCCGGAGCGGAAGGGGCGGCCTTCCCAGGCGCCTGTCCCGCCGCCACCGTACGGGACGCGGCCGCCAGGCGGCCGACGAACTGGTCGCCCTTCACCTCGCGAAGGGTGAAGGATCCGACGCTCAGCCGGAGTTCACCGCTTTCGAGGTCGTACAGGTCCAGATCCATGACGCGCACGCCCTTCTCCCCGTCACCGAGCCGGGCGTGTACCAGGACATGGGCGGGCAGAGGGCCGAAGAAGGTGAGTCGGCGGTACAGGAACGGCAGATACCGGACGTCCTGGCTGAAGAAGGGCAGGAGCGAGGTTGCGACGTCCAGAATCGCCGCGTGCATCGGGTGGTGCTCGAGGTCGCCGTGGAACTCCTCCGGGAGGCGCAGCTCGGCGACGCGTTCGGTGGCGGTGCCTTGGACCGGGCCGACGCTGTCCCACCGCGGTCCGAAGGTGATCCACGAGCCGAAGCCGAGGTGCTCGGCCGGCTCGAGACCCTCCCTGAGCTCGCCGAGGTCTGGACGGACCGTCGCCGTGGCGGTCTCGGGGACGGCCAGGACGCCATTG
This sequence comes from Streptomyces sp. NPDC030820, assembly GCF_055572075.1. NCBI lineage: Bacteria > Bacillati > Actinomycetota > Actinomycetes > Kitasatosporales > Streptomycetaceae > Streptomyces > Streptomyces sp. NPDC030820. The sequence goes on along the minus strand of NZ_JBVIEB010000003.1, from coordinate 27,451 downwards.
GCGTTCAGCGTCCACGGGCCTTCGCTGCCCGCCGGCCGGGTCTGCACCCGGAACCGGTGCATACCGGCCATGGGCGAGAACACCACTGCGAACTCGGTCGGACCGAAGGCGGCGGCCGGCGCAAGGAAGACGCTCTCCCGAAGCTCGAGCACCGTCCCTGCGGGGTGGAGTTCCAGGGCGAGCGCGGCGGTGACGACGAGCTCGAGCAGCGCGGTGCCCGGTGCGACCGGCTGATCGTCGAACTGGTGCTCGTCGAGTTCCCAGTCCCGTCCCGGAACCAGGGTCCGGCGGAACTCGAGGCTGTCAACGGATTCCTCCGAGGCAGCCTTGCGCGCGTCTTCGCCACCGGTCAGCAGGGTGAGCGAGACATCGGAGTCGGCCGCCATCCCCACCTCCGCCCAGCCCGGCCAGTCGACGGCGACGGTCCACCGGCTGCCGCGGCCGTGCTGCTGGGCGTGCGCGTCCAGGAAGGCGTTGGCCGCGGCGTAGTCCGCACTGCCGTAAAGACCTGCCACCCCGGCCTGGCTGGAGAAGAGGGCCAGGAAGTCGAGTTCGGGCCGGCTGCGGAACACTTCCTCGATCGCCAGAGCCCCGCGGGCCTTGACGCCGATGACGGCGTCGGCGTCCTCGCGCGACCGGCGCTCGATCAGCCCGCCGCCAGGCAGTCCTGCCGAGTGCACCACACCGTGCACCGTGCCGAAGGTCCGCTCGACCTCCTCGACCGCAGCCAGCAGCGACTGGGGGGCACTCGCGTCGCCCCGCACGACGATGACCTCCGCGCCCGCGTCCTCCATCTCGTGCACGGCCGCGGCGATCCGCCGACCGCGGGGTGTGTCGGCGGCCGGCATTCCGGACCGGCCGAGCAGCGCGATCCGCGGCTGGAACCCGGTGTCGGCGAGGGCGTTCGCCACGACCAGACCGATGCCTCCGAGTCCTCCGGTGACGAGGTAGACGCCCCGCTGGCGCAGCCGCAGACGGCCGGGGGCCGCGGTGCGGGACAACGGCTTCAGCACCGGGGTCCAGCTGCTGTTGCCGCGCAGGGCGACCAGCGGCTCGTCCAGCCGGGCGAGTTGCTCGCCGAGCGCCTCGACGCCGGTTTCGCCGGAGACGTCCAGCATCACGCAGCGGACGTCCGGGTACTCCTGCTCGATGGTGCGGGTGAGGCCGGCGATCATCGCGCTCGCTGGATTCAGCCGGTCGGCACCGCTCACGTCCACGGCATGCCGCACGAGTACCACGAGGGTGATCGGCTGACGGGCCCTCCGCTGGGCACGTGCCACCGCCCTGGCACACGCCAGGACACCGAAGAAGCCCTGATCCAGCTGCTGGTCGAGGCTGGCAAGGGTGACGGTGTCGGGAGCGTCCAGCATCGCTCCGTAGGCGACGACAGCCGGTGCCCGCGACTCCTCCGCGGACCGGAGCAGCTGCTCCCACTCGTCCTCGGACAGGGGATCGAAGCCGTCGGTGGCGGCCGTCGTCCCGGGGACCGCGGCGTGCGCCCGGACGGTCCGGTATCCGGCCCGCTGCAGGGCGGTGCGGAGCAGGACGGCATCGGGCCGGCTCGCGGGCAGCAGCGCGACCGCCGTCTCACCGCCCACCTCGGGCAGCGGGACGGGACCGCGGCCCGACGTACGGCGGACCCAGTCGACCGCGCCCAGGCTCCATCTGGTCTCATCGTGTGCCGGCACCTGCACGGCGGCCTCTTCGTCCCCGGCGGCAGCGGCGGGCTCGGCCGAGGAGCCGAGTGCCGCCTCGGCCACGGCCGACGGCGCGGGGGGCGATGCCGTGTCGGTGTGCTGCGCGGCCGGGAGGTCCGGCCGCTCGATCCAGTGGCGCTTGCGCTGGTACGGATAGCCCGGTACGGCCACTCGAGAGAGGTCGGTGTCCTTTTCCCGACGGGTGAAGTCCACGGGGACGCCGGCCACCCAGAGCCGGCCGAGCGCCTCCTCCAGGTCCCGGTGCTCGGCGCCCTCGTCGGCGTCGGGCGACGGCATGGTGGGCAGCACCGCGGAGGCGCCGGAGCGGACCTCCGGATGGGATGTGAGCAGCGCGGAAAGGGTGTGGCCCGGCCCCGTCTCGACCAGGAAGGAGGGTCCGTGGCCCAGCACCGTGGCAGCCGCGTGCGCGAAGTCGACCGGATCGACCAACTGGCGGGCCCAGAACGCCGGCGAGGTGGCCTGCTCCGAGGTGATCTCGGCGCCTGTGGCGCAGGAGACCACGGGTATTTTCGGCTCGTTGAGGGTCAGCGTGCCCAGGACCTTCTCGAAGTCCTCGGCGGCCGTCGCCATCATCGCAGAGTGGAAGGCGTGCGAGGTGTGCAGCAGGCGGCTGGCGATCCGGGTGTCCCTCAGCCGCTCCGCCACCTCCGCGACGGCCGCTTCCGGACCCGCAAGGACACACTGCCGCGGCCCGTTCAGCGCGGCGAGTGACACCTCGCCGCCCACATATGGCAGGACCGCCTCGTGCGGCGCCGCCACCGCCAGCATGGAGCCCCGCGGCATCCCCTGCATGAGAGTGGCCCGGGCCGCCACCGCCTGGAGACCCTCGGTGAAGCCGAAGACCCCGGAGACCGCCGCCGCCGCCAGTTCGCCCACGCTGTGTCCGAGCAGCCGGTCGGGGCGGACACCCCAGCGCATCAGGCAGTGCGCCCAGGTGTAGCTGAGCACGTAGAGCAGCGGCTGCGCCAGAGCCGTCTCGGCGAGCTCGTCCGCCTGCGCGTCGGACAGCCAGAGCGATTTCAGGTCCCGGTCGAGCAGCGGCTCGAGCTCGGCGAACGCACGGTCGCAGCCCTGCCTGAAGAGCGGCTCGGTCTCGTACAACCACCGTGCCATTCCCGGGTGCTGAGCACCCTGACCGGGAAAGAGGAAGGTGAGACCACGTTTGACACCGTCCGGCCGGATCACCCGGCTTCCGTCCCGCAGGAGTTCGGCTGCCTCGGCCGCGTTGTGCGCCACGACGGCACCGCGGACGCGCCGGGCAGAACGCCCCACCCGCAGGGTGTGTGCGGCGTCGGCGAACGACCGCTCGTCAGCCGTCGCGAAGTGAGCTGCCAGCCGATCCCTGAGAGCCGATTCGGCGGCGTCCTCCGCTGCGGACCATACGATCAGTTCCGGCTTGCTCGGGCCGCCCCGGGCGGGCCGCTCAGGGGCTTCCTCCAGGATCAGGTGGGCGTTGGTGCCGCCGATGCCGAACGAACTCACACCGGCGCGTCGCGGCCTGCCGGCCACCCTGGGCCACGGCCTGAGCTCGGAATTGACATAGAACGGCGTACGGCCGAGCTCCAGCTTCGGGTTGGGCTCCGAGAAGTGGATGCTCGGCGGGATCTGCTCGTTGACCAGTGAGAGAACGGCCTTGATGAGGCTCGAGACTCCGGCAGCCTGGCTGAGGTGGCCGACGTTCGACTTCACCGAGCCGACGCCACAGGAGTGCGCCGGCAGCTTCTTTCCGGCCACCTGGTGGAAGGCCTCGGTCAGTGCAGCCAGCTCGATGGGGTCGCCCAGCGCGGTGCCGGTCCCGTGCGCCTCGACGTAGGAGATGGTCTCCGGTGCCGTGCCGGACTTGGTCAGTGCCTCGACGATGCAGGCCGTCTGGCCCATCGGGCTCGGAGCGGTGAAGCCGGCCTTGCGATCGCCGTCGTTGTTGATGGCCGAGCCACGGATGACGGCATAGACGGTGTCCCGGTCGGCCAGGGCGTCCGAAAGTCGCTTCAGCAGGACCGTTCCGACTCCGTTGCCGAAGTTGGTGCCGTTGGCGCTCGCGTCGAAGGGCTTCGGGAAGCCGTCGGGGGCGATGAAATCCCCCTCCAGGTACTGATAGCCGCGGTTGAGCGGCATCTCCAGGCTGGCGCTGCCCGCGATCGCCATGTCGCACTCACCCAGGCGCAGCGCCGAGCAGGCCATGTGAACGGCGACCAGAGACGTGGAGCAGGCCGTCTGGATCGTCATGCTGGGCCCGCGAAGGCCCAGCTTGTAGGAGATGAAGGTCGTGAGGTAGTCCGACGCGTTGGCGATCTCCATCGTCGTCCAGCCCACGTTCTGGGTGACGTCCGAGTCCTCGACGTGGTCGATCCGGTAGCGGTTGGTGTTCGTCCCCGCGTAGACACCGATGCGTCCGGAGTACGTGGCCGGGTCGTACCCACCGTGCTCCAGCACGGCGTGGGAGTACTCGAGGAGAAGTCTGTGCTGGGGATCCCTGATCTCCGCCTCGCGCGGCGTCATCCCGAAGGCGGTCGTGTCGAACGACTCGACGTCGGAGATGACCGGACGCCTCCTGACGTAACCGGGGTGAGCGAGCCGCTCGGGACTCTCTCCGGACTCGAGTATGGCCTCGTCGGTGAGCTCGGATATGCAGTCCCGGCCCGCTACGAGGTTTTCCCAGAACTCATCGAGATCGCTGGCCCCAGGAAATCTTCCTGCCATGCCGATGATGGCGATCGGCTCCAGCGCTTGCATGCTTCGACTCCTAGATTCGTTCAAGGTGGGCCCCGACCCTGGGCATGACGGCGGTTTACGAGTGCTTTTCCGAGACGACTTGAACCGTGCCTGTCCGGCTCATGCGAGCTCCAGCCGCCCGTTCGCCCGGTCCGCTTCGACGAATGCATGAAGGAGGCAGCCCGCCACGACCAGCCAGCAGCTGCCGATCACGCCTTCCGTCAGGATTTCGAGCGGGATATTCACGGAAGGCACCTGTCCGACGATGCCGCGCACCGCGAGCAGGCCATGGGTGAGTGGCAGTATTTGCGCGAGCTTCTGGACCGGCACCGGCCAGTAGCTCGTCGGCACGTTGACGCCACAGATCACCGTGACGCCCAGGTACGCGATATTGGTGGAGGCCTGCTGAAACTTTCGGAACTTGTATACCAGTGCACCGAAGAACCAGCCATAGCCATAGCACGAATAGGACACGACGACGAGAATCAGAGCGATCCACGGAATGCGCGACCAAGGAAACTGGATCCGCATCACGCCGAGCACGGACACCATGACGATCGTCGAACTCGCCACACCCAGAGGAATCCGGATCAGATTGCGGGAGAAAAGGCTCACCACGTGGTTCCCCGGGCTGACGATCAGCCCGGCGAGTGTGCCCTGATTACGCTCGAACGCTGCCGCATGTGCCACAACGGCGCCCTCGAGAGCGATGACAGCCAGCGCATTTCCCACAAGGATGAACGAGGTCCGCTGCGCCTGGGCGACGTACACGCCGACCAGCGCGAAGAAGAGTACCTGGAAGAAAAGCCGGACCACCCAGCCACCGAGCCACATCCGGAGCGTGAAGAACACCCGGAACTCGTGGTAGCCGGCCACCGCGGCCTCGCGGATCACTGGCCAGTTCCTGACTCGTGCCATCAGCCGACCGCCAGTCTTCCGGTGCTCCGAAGCCGGGACATGATCTTTGAGATGAGATAGCCGCCCCCCACGAAGGCCGCGCCACCGAGGAAGACCACGGCGCCGATCTGGAGCCAGGGATGGGGCAACTGCTCCGGGCTCATCGTTCCGCGGAAGAGGTCGGCGCCCCAGGACAGAAAGATCAACCGGGAAACCGGCTTCAACCAGATCGGGAGGAACGCCACCGGAGTAAAGATGCCGGCCAACACGAACATGGGGTAGTTGAGGAAGTTCTGGTGGGCCTCCGGCGTCCTGGAGAGTGCGGCCACCGCGGCGAGCACGGCGGAAGAGGCGACCGTCGCAAGGGCGGTGGCCACCAGCACGGCGGCGAACCAGCCCGGGTGCCAGATCACCGGCCGGAGATCCACGACGGCCAACGCGAAGACCCAGGACTCAAGGAACGCGATGAGACCGACCGCGGTGGAGGCCAGCATTCTTCCCCACAGGTATGCCGCAACCGAGACCGGCGAACTGATGAGCAATTCCAATGTGCCCTGTGAGCGCTCAGCCGTGATGGTCGTGGACCCCAGAGCGAGGGCCACCGACCAGATGCCGGAAAGCGCGGGCGCCAGGACGACGGCGCCGTACAGGTCGGTGCGGCCGGAAAGGTGCACGACCGAGAGGAAGTTGAGCACATGGAACGGGATCGCCAGCAAAATGGTGACGCTTCCCATCCGTCTGCGGAAGAGCATCCATTGGAACCACGCACCCGCCCTGACTGCGTGCACGGTCAGCCCCCGATCTTCCGGTCTTCCAGCAGAGCGACATAGACCTCGCTCAGATCGGGTCGTGTCGTGCGGACCTGAGTACAGCCGGCGTCAACGAGTTCTCTGAGCACTCGGCTGCACACACCGTCCTCCCCCAGCTGAATGCGGAAAGCCCCGGTGGGCAGTTGACCGACCGCCAGGACACCCGGCAGCTCGGCCACCCGGGCGAGCACTTCCGCGTCCGCGTCCTCGACTTCGACGTTCTCGTATTCCGAAAGCCAGCGCGAGAGTTGTGTGGGCTGCTCGGTCGCAAGCACCCGGCCCTTGTCGATGAGGCTCACCCGGTCGCAGACGGCCTCCGCCTCAGCCATGTCGTGCGTGGTCAGGATGATCGTCTTGCCGTCGGCCTTGAGGGAGAGGACCACCTTGCGGAAGTCCTGTGCGCCCACCGGGTCCATGCCGATGGTCGGCTCGTCGAGGAACAGGATTTGCGGGTCGGGCAGCAATGCGCGGGCCAGGTGAAGGCGTTGTCGCATGCCGCGGGAATAGGTCTCCACCCGCGAGTCGGCGCGGTCGAGGATACCGAATCGACCGAGCAGCTCCTCGGTCCGCGCAGCGGTGACCTTCTTGTCCAGGCCGTGCAATGCGCCCCAGAATTCCATTGTCTGCCGAGCCGTCAGCATCGTGTGCAGCCCGCGGTCGCCGCCGAATGTCACCCCCAGCAGCGAGCGCACCCGTGCAGTCTCCCGCACCACGTCGTGACCCATGACACGAGCTTCGCCCGAGGTGGGGAGCAGGACCGTGCAAAGGATCCTCACCAGGGTCGTCTTGCCGGCGCCATTGGGCCCGAGAAGGCCGTGGACCTCTCCCTGCTCGACACCGAGATCGACTGATTCCAGGGCGACCTTCGCCGGAACCTTCCGGAACTTTCGACCGCTGTCCTGATAGACGCGGTGAAGCCTGCGGACGTCGACAGCGAGGGGTCGGCTGTTTCGAGAGTCCACCGGCAACCCCTTTTGTGTCGCAGTCGAAGCCGAGAGCTCTCGTGGAGGCGAGTCGGCTGTTTACACGCTACTTCTTACCGGACGGACGACTTTTGGAGCATGTCCCCGCTTCACGGGACGTTCCCGGGGGCAACCGATCGCCGAGTCCTCGATGGAAGCGATTCCGCCGCCCGGGCCGGCGGGCATCCGGTGCCGTACGAGCTGTGAAGATGTTCGGGCGGGTGCTGCCGCCGGCGAACGTGTTGCCGACCGCGTCCGGCTGCGCCTGGCGGCGACAGCCACCGCCTCCGATGGTCGATCCGGCCGGACGGTCTTCCGGCGCTTCGTCCTCAAGCGCCCGGCGAAACCGGTTGAGTCGTGTCCGTGCGGTTGCCGGGGTTCTCCTCGAGTGCGCCCGGCCCGGCATGGGGCGGGGCCGGCTTCTGCGAAGGGTCACAGCGCTGCCCGACGGCTTTCGGGTCCGGGAGCCGGCCCATGTCATCGGGGGCCGAGCGGCCTCCCGTCGCGGGATCAGGTGCTTTGGCTCTTGCGGAAGACGAGCAGGTACCGCCAGAACAGCAGCCTACGGATGGTGCACCCCGGGAGCAGGTTCGCCGCCTCTCTTCGGATCTCCGACAACGGCATCTCGGGACGCATGACAGGTGCCTGAACGGTAGCTGACGCGTCGGCCCGGCCCCCGGAGACCGAGCGTGCACGGTCCCGGACCGCGACGGCGATCCGGGCTCCGGCATTGACCGGAACGGCGGCGAGGCTCCAGGCCCAGTCCATGCGCGACCGCTCCGGATAGCAGCCCAGAACGACCAGCACACCGCCCGGGGCCAGGGCGTCCCGCAAGGCAGCGACGGTGCTGAACGGCATATGGTGAATGCTCGCCAGACAGGAGATGAAGTCGTACCTGCCCTTGGGCAGTTCGAGCCGAGTGACGTCCGCTTGCCGGAAGCGGGGCTCTCGCCGCGCCGGATTCACCCGTGACGCCATGAGGGCCGCCTCGATGACCTCCGCCGAGGGGTCTACGGCATCGACCTCGATCCCCAAGTGTGCGAGCCGACGGGCGAACCGACCGGTTCCGCATCCGACGTCCAGGGCGGTACGGCAACCGCGTGGCACACGGCGCAAGAGCACGCGGTGGTAGAAGTCGTTGTGGTTGAAGGGCATGACCTCACCCTGCCACAGTGCAACGAAACGTCAGGCGTAACCGCCGCGATCTGCGCGCATGCGGCGGTGGTTGAGTCGTGCTGTGGCGGTCGGGGGCCGGCTCTCGCTCGGCGAGCAGGAGTTACGATCCCGAACTGTACGCGCAAGCAACTGTGTTCGGAGGGCGAGGCCGCATGGCCGACAGCAGCAGGCGAGCAATGATCCGGAGTCTGGGGGCACTCGCGGGCGCGGCCGTCCTCACGGTCATGGCCGGCAGCGCGCCGTCATGGGCCACCGTGCCTGCCGGCGACCGCGGTCACTCCGCGACGGCCACACCGATCAAGCACCTGGTCGTCCTTTTCGACGAGAACGTCTCCTTCGACCACTACTTCGCGACCTACCCGAAGGCCGCCAACACCGACGGCACGAAGTTCACCGCGTCGAAGAACACCCCGAAGGACATCGACACCCTCGCGCACGCCGGGCTTCTGACGAAGAACCCCAACCAGTACCCGCCGAAGCGGCTCGCTCCCGCCCAGGCGACGACATGCGACCAGAACCACAACTACGGCCCGGAGCAGTACGCGGCGAACGGCGGCAAGGCCGACCAGTACGTGCAGAACACCGAGGTCGGCAAGTGCTCCGGCGGCCTGTTCGGCGAGCCGGGCCTGGTGATGGACTACTACGACGGCAACACCGTCACCGCCCTGTGGAACTACGCCCAGCGGTACGCGATGAGTGACCGCTCCTACAGCCTGACCTACGGCCCCTCCACACCTGGTGCCATCAACCTGGTCTCCGGCCAGACACACGGCGTGATCTCCGTGGACCCGTCCAGCGGCACCGAGAACCCGAAGCAGACCTCGACCCCTGACGCCTACGCGGTGAAGTCGCCCGACGCGAACGGCGTGGGCACACTCGTCAACGACCCGGATCCGGCCTACGACGACTGCTCCGGTAAGGACCACACCAGCGGCAACGCCCTGGCGGCGATGCGGGGCAAGAACATCGGTGACGTCCTTGACGCCGGGCATGTCACCTGGGGCTGGTTCCAGGGCGGCTTCCGTCCCTCGGCCGCCTGGGACGGCAGCTCCGGCTCGTACGCCAAGTGCGACACCGCCCACACCAACCTGGGCGGCGCCTCGGTGGTCGACTACAGCCCGCACCACAACCCGTTCGCGTACTACAAGTCGACGTCGAACCCGCACCACCTCGCGCCGAAGAGCGTCTCGGAGATCGGCCACGACGGTCAGGCCAACCACAACTACGACCTGACCGACTTCTCCGCCGCCCTGAAGGCGGGCAAACTGCCGGCCGTCAGCTTCGTCAAAGCCCCCGCGTACCAGGACGGCCACGCCGGCTACTCCGACCCGATCGACGAGCAGCACTTCCTGGTGAACCAGATCAACGCGATCCAGAGCTCGCCGCAGTGGAGGTCGACGGCCGTCGTGGTCGCCTACGACGACTCCGACGGCTGGTACGACCACACCTACGTCGCCCCGCGGAACGGCTCGACGGACACCTCGCTCGGCTCCAACGGCAAGGCCACCGACAGCCCGGCCTGCCAGAAGGGCCCGAAGGCGTCCGGCGGTTACGCCGACCGCTGCGGCCCGGGCACCCGCCAGCCGCTGCTCGCCATCTCGCCGTACAGCAAGGTCGACAAGGTCGACCACACGCTGACCGACCAGGCGTCCATCACCCGGTTCATCGAGGACAACTGGAAGACGGGCCGCATCGGCGACCACTCCTTCGACGCCACGGCCGGCTCCCTCGCGGGCATGTTCGACTTCCGGCACCCCAACAACAGGCAGGTGCTGTTGAACGCCGATGGCTCCGTCAAATCCGTTGGCCCCATCCACCACGTGGCACCCGTGTCCACGCACATCATCCCGGGCCCGGCGATGCCGAACGCCGCCGCAACCTCCGACGCCTCGTCGTCTCCCACCCTTCCGGTGGGCCTGGCTGCGGGCGCCCTGCTCGCCGCTGGCGCCACAGGCACCTACCTCACCTTGCGCCGCAGGCAGCGCCGCACCATTTGAGGTCACCGGCGTCATCGGCTCGGTGCGGTCCATCCGGACAGCACCGAGCCGAGCCCCCTCGCCCCGCAGACCTGAAGTCGTCAGTCCCCGCCGCACCCCCAACGCCTGTGAAACGGGGCGCCGTGGGGCAACTCCGTCTCCGAGGGTATCCGACGACATGTGCGTGATCGCGCACAGGCGACTGCGGTCACCAGGCCCTTCCGGCCGGCCGGGCGGCGTGCGGCGGGGCCGATGCCCTTGACGGGGGGTCGCCGGCCTCGCGGCGCGGGCGCTCGTCCAAAGCGCGGTCGGCTGCCTCGGCCGCCGCGCCGAAGAAGTCACCGCCCTTGCGCTTGGAGTCGTCCGTGCCCCACGCGCGGTCCCCACGCGCCGGCACCTTCCGAAGATGCGGGATGTGCTTGGCGCAGTGGATGTACGCCTCCTCCACCGTGACCTCCACCCACAGCCGGGCCCGGCGGCCGGGAGCGGGGTCGACCGGCAGGTCCGGGCGTTCGCGGCGCATCTCTTCGTCGGAGAGGACACGGGCCCTGCCGTTGACGTGGAGGCCGATCCGGTCCCGAAGGAAATCGATCATGAGAATGCCGACGTGCGGATTCTCCTGGATGTTGCCGAGGCTGGCGAGGACGCCATTGCCGCGGTACTCGGGGTAGGCCAGCGTCCTGTCGTCGAAGACCTGGACGAAGCCGGGAGGGCCGGCCCGGAAGGTGCTGTCGCACTCCCCGTGGCGGTCGGAGGTGGCAAGGAAGAACATCTCCTGCCGCGTTGCGAACTCCCGCATCCGCGGATTGAGCCGGTCGAGCACCTGCTCGTCGTAGAACTTGGCGGCACGGTCCGTGGTACCCATGCGCTCCTGAAGCCCGTGCTCGCCGTCACTGCCCGGGCGGTCGGGGTGGGAGGAGGGCCGGATACGGCGGGCGTCCGGTACGTGGACCCGCTGGTGCTGGATCGGAGCGCCGTCGCCGTCACGGACCAGGCCGGCGCCGTCGGCCCCGGACGGGGCCGCCCCTTCGCCGTCCTGCCCGGCCTGCGGCGGCCCGGTGCCCACTCCCGGACGCACCGCGGCCCTCCCCTGTGGACCTGACTCCGTCCCACCACGCCGCCCCGGGGCAGGTCCCGGGACAGGCTCTCGGCCCAGGTCCTCGTTCCGGCCCCGGCCGGAGTGCCCGTCCAGGTTCAGTTGACCGTCCACGTTCCTCTGTGTCTCCTTCAGGCGCCGGTGCCGTGGCCGGGCGTGGCCGCGACCAGTCCTACGACGGAGTCGGGCTGTGACCTCCGCGAGGGATACCGACCCGCGCAAGGGTGCCGGCCCCGCTGTGGATCAGGGCCCAGGGTCCGGACGGACAGAGTCACGGCGATGCCACGGGCCGAACCGTCCCACGGCACCGGGCAGTTCACCGTCCGCCCCCTCGCCAAGCCGTCAAAGACCGCCAGTCGCTCCATGCCCCCTCCGCGGGCAGACAGCCGGAAAGTCCGAGTCACACGGGCCGAGATTCCGCCCCGGGCTGACACATCCTCACGGTTCGACGGCGCACGACCGCCTGGCCGAGCCGGTCTCAGACCATACCCGGCGAGGATGGATGCACAAGGGGCCGCTCCCCGGCGCACCCGCAAACCCCCGGTTCATGCGGCACTGTCCGCAGCCGGGAACATCCCGGTTCCCTGCGGTCGGTCACGAATCGCCGTAATCGCCGTACCGGAGGTCGGGGAGGACTGCCCGGGTGCTGCCGGGCCCGTCCCCCACAACACCGTGCACTCGACCACAACACCGTGCACTCGACCGCGCCCGCGCCAACGCGGTGAACGTGACGCGGGTCGTGGCTCGCTGCGCAGCAGGAACCCGTCGTACAGAACCCGTAACGCCTTTGGGAGCAAGGGGACGCGCGGCCGAAAGCCGCAACGGCCGAGGCCGCTGCCGAGGTGCCGCGTCCGCGCCCTACGATCGGCCCATGCGAGGGTGGACGAAGAGCCTGGACGCGGCTGGTGTCCGAGAGCCGGGGTTGCGTGAGGACTACAACCGTCAGCGGCAGCTGGTGCGACGCTTCCGGCGCACCGCCTACCTGGCCGCCAGGCTGCTGCTGCCCCGGCCGTTGCTGCCGCACGTGGTGGCGGCAACCGCCGTGATGCACCACGGGGACAACCTCCTGGACACCGGACCCCTTCCGCAGCGCGAGACGGCGTGGGCGACCTGGGAGCGGCAGGTGCGTGAGGCGTTGCGGACGGGGACGAGTGACAACCCGCTGCTCCGTGCACTCGTGCACACCGTGGCCGCCCATCCGCAGCTGCGCGGGATCGTGGAGACGTACCTGGACACCGCCACGGCCGAACTGCATTTCGCGGGCTTCGCCACCGAGGCCGACTACCAGGCATATGTGGACGCCTACTCGTACCCCGCCTTCATGCTCGTCGCGGGACTGCTCACGCCGGGAGGCGACGATCTGCGGTACCGGGCCGCATGCCGGACTTTCATCGAGGGCAGTCAGCGGCTCGACTTCGTCAACGACCTCGCCGAGGACGCGCGGGAGGGACGCGTGGGCATCCCGGTCGACACGATGGAACGGTTCGGGGTCACCGTGGACGGCATGGCCGCCGGTGCCGGCGGCGCGGCCCTGGAAGAGCTGATAGCCGATCAGGTCACCACCGCACGCGCCGCCTTGCTGGCCGCAAGGGAGCTCCCGGCGGTGACCCCGGCCGACGGCCGAAGGCTCGCAGGTGCGCTGGTGGAGATCGAACTGCTCACGGCGCAAGCCGTGCTCGCACGGGGCGCCGGGGTACTGCGCGGTTCCGCGAACCCGCCGCTGGGCAGGACGCTACGCGTTCTCGCGCGCCCATACTGACCGGTGTCGGGCGCCGGTGACGTGCCGCTCGCGTGGTGAACCCGACGCTCGTCGCCGTCCGGACGACCAGCCTCGGCGCACGCCGGCTCCCTCACGGAACGCACCTGACAGGTCGCGGTGAGCGAGGAGTGACGGCGAGGACAGGGTGGGCGGCACCCTGGAGGAGGAGGTGTGACGGCGGGAGAGGAGGCGCGATGCGAACCAGCGACGAGATCTATCACCGGGTCCGCTGGGACCCGCGGTTCGACCCGGCCCGGTTCGTGCTGGGGATCAGCCAGCGTGGGGGTGCCCTCAAACGCATCGCGCTGCCTTCCTTCGTGCCCGGGGGCGACATCCCGTGGCACCGGGTGATGTTCATCGAGGCGGACGGCGAGGTGATCTGGGACCGGGCCACGGGGGTGGACCGCATCGACGCGTCGGGGGCCGGCCGGGTGCGGAACCCGCAAGCGGACCCGAGCTTCGGCAGGGCAGAACCCGCCGGCGTCCTCGGCTTGTCCCCGACGGCTCGCACGGCGGTGGCCTGGATCCCGCCGGCGGAGCTGTGGCCGCCGATCCAGGACATCCGCCGGGATTACGATCCGCAGATCCACCGCTGGCCGCCGCACGTCAATGTCCTCTTCGGCTTCGTGCCGGAGTCCGACTTCGAGCGGGCCGCCCCGCTGCTCACCGCGGCGACGGCCGAGACGCCGGTCTTCACCGCCCGGCTGGACGGGGTACGGACCTTCCAGCAGGGGACCCACTTCACCGTGTGGCTCGACCCGACGGCCGCCGGCGCTGCTCCGTGGGCGGACCTGCACCGCGTACTGCGGCAACGCTTCCCGCGCTGCCATGGCCTCGCCGAGAACTTCACCCCGCATCTGCCCCTGGGGCGGACCCGGGATCCGCGGCGAGTCAGCGCCGACTGCGCCACCCGGCTCGACCCCATGACGGCGACAGTCTGGGAACTCGTCCTGCTCTCGCGCAGGGGTCACGGGCCGATGCAGCCACGGGCGACGGTCGCCCTGCGCACGGGCGAGGTCCGCCGGCTGACCGCACCCGGCCTCGAAGCGCCTGACCCGGAGGACACGGCATGGCTCTCCGCGATCAGCGACAGGTGAGGCCATAGCCAGGTGGGGCAATGCGCCGCCGGGGATTCGGGTCGTCCCAGCCGGTGTACCGTGCACCGCGCGCATCACCGTGGTTCTGTCGTCCCTGCTGCCGCCGGGCGTGGTCGCCGTGGCCGGTGCGGTGGCCACCGCGCTGGTCCTCGATGGCCACCTGGACCGGGCGGACCAGAGCGCGGTGTTCGGCGGTGTGGTCCTCATCGGCGCCATGGCGGCCGGGATCGCGGGCGTACGGGCTTCGGCGGAGGCACGAGCAGTCACCGAACACTGGGCGGAGTAGCCCCGCGCGGGCCACTCGGAAACACCGATGTAGTGCGCCTTGCCGGGGTGGACGATGTCGGCGAACGCCTCCATCGTGGTCCGGTCGGTCCGTACACCGCACGCACATGGTGGCGGTGAGTGGCATGTTCCGGCCCAGGAGAATAGGGCAGTCGCGTTTCCCCGCTCCGCCGTGGCTCCGTCAGCCCTGGACGGCCATTTCCCCGAGCAGGGACCAGTCATCCTGCTCCAGGACCGCGTTGACGATGCGCGGCGTCTCGACCAGGTGGGGTGGCAGGGTCTGCTGCGCCGACCTGAAGTGGTCGGACTGGACATGCGCGGCACCGGCGTCACCGTCGCGGAACGCCTCGACGAGCACATACTCGGTCGGATCGTCGAGGCTGCGCGACCAATCGAACCACAGACAGCCGGGCTCACTGCGAGTGGCCTCCGTGAACTCGCGCGAGATCTCGGGCCAGCTTTCCGCGTACTCGGGCTTGATCCGGAACTTGGCCGTAATAAAGATCATTTCAGGCTCCCTGATCGCATTTGATCTTGACCCATCGTAGGACGACGGGCGGCCACCGCGCGCCGGCGTGAGGCGTCTGAGGTCCTCCGCGCCCCCTCCTGCGCAGCCCGCCGCGCCGTCGCAGCCGTTGCGGCGGTCGCAGCGGTCGCGGCCGTTCCCTTCGGAAAAGGGGTGCCGTGGGAACACGCCGCAGCCCCGCCGCCGTCGCTCGGCGTCTCGATGACGGCCGTCGAAACGCGGGCCGAGACCTACGCTCGGCTCACCCTCGCGCAATCGTCCGCTGAGCGGCTTCGGTCAGCGTGGTCGCCGTGTGCACCGCGCTGGCGACGGCGTCGTCGGGACCGAGGCCGCACAGGTCGGTGAGGGAGAAGAGGGCTTCTGCGCTGACGACCACGGCGAGGTCCCGCTTGAGCTGGGCGAGGGCTTCCGGATCCGTCACCCCCAGCGTCTCCTCCAGGGGCAGGAGCGCGAGGTCGATCAGACCGAATCGGACACCTGGCCTGGCGGTCGCCGCCTCGGGGCGGGTGATGGTGGCCGCGATCATGGCGCGCACCGCTCCCTGCCGGAGGAGTACGCCGCGCAACAGGAACTCGCAGGCGAAGGCGACCCGTTCCACGGGGTCGGTGGAGTCCGCGACCGGCGCGAGCGCCTCGGCGGGGGGCGGCCAGGCGCCGACCAGGGCCTCGCTGATCAGCGAGGGGAGGTCGGGGAAGTAACGGTAGGCGGTGGCCTCGGAGACCAGGGCCGCGCGCGCGATCGCGGGCATGGTCACCTCGCCGCCCTTGTCGATGAGTTCGCGGGCGGCTTCGACGATCGCCGTACGTGTGCGCTTCTTCTGGTTGCTGCGGCCGGTGTCCGTCTGCGTCGTCGCCACCGGTACGTCCCCTTTCCCGTCCGTCCATCCGCCGTCACCTTATCACTGGCTACTCTCGTCGTGAGAGTCCACTTGCATAACGAGATACCACCCTCTAATCTCCTTCGTGAGAGCTGACTCTCACGAAGGAGATGGCGATGACCGAGGTTTCCGTGGTCGGCCCGGACGACGGCGAGACGATCCGTCTGGGGCCGGCACAGATCCGCATCCTTGAGGACGGCAGCACCACCGGGCACCGTCTCGGCATCGGCGAGATCACCCTCGCCCCGCACACCGAAGGGCCCCCGCAGCACCGCCACGCCCGGCACGACGAAGGCTTCTACGTGGTCTCCGGCACCGTGCATTTCACCGTCGGGGAGACGACCCATGTCGCACCGGCCGGCACCCTCGCGATGATCCCGCCCGGCGCCCCGCACACCTTCGCCAACCTCGGGGACGAGCCGGCGGTGATGCTCAACACCTTCACCCCCGACCTGTACGTGCAGTACTTCCGCGACCTGAGGGACATGATCGCCGGCGGCCGGGAGCTGACCCCGCAGGCGACCGTGCAGGTGATGAGCCAGTACGCCACCGTGCCGGCGACCGACTACGCGTGACGGCCCACGTCAGTAACCCCCCTTACCGGAAAGTGACTTGGAGACTTCCATGACCAGCACCGCCCGCACGATCACCCTCGCCCTCGACTCCGGCGACGTCCACCTGAGCTTCACCGTCGACGAGCGGGGCAAGGGTCACCCCTTCCTGCTCCTGCACGGCGGCGGCGGTCCGCAGACCGTCACGGCGTTCGCCGCTCTCCTCGCCGAGCAGCGGCCGGCGCGGGTCATCACCCCCGTCCACCCCGGCTTCGGCGGCACCGCCCGGCCCGACTGGCTGACCGATGTGCCCACCCTCGCCCAGATCTACGTACGACTGCTGGACGAACTGGGCCTGGAGGACGTCACCGTCGTCGGCAACTCCATAGGTGGCTGGATCGCCGCCGAAATCGCCCTGCTCGGCAGTGACCGGATCGGCAGCGTCGTCCTCGTCAACGCCGCCGGCATCCAGGTCCCCGGCCACCCGGTAGCCGACCCCTTCACCCTGACGCCCGCCGAACTGTCCGCTCTCTCCTTCCATGACGTCGAGAAGTTCCGCATCGACCCCAGCACGTTCTCCGACGAGCAGCGCGCCGTCGCCGCCGCCAACCGGGCCGCGCTGCAGGTCTATTCGGGCCCGCACGCCATGGCCGACCCCACCCTGCGCGAGCGCCTGGCCAAGGTCACGGCCCCGGTCCTCGTCGCGTGGGGCAAGAGCGACCAGGTGGTCGACACCGAGTACGGACGTGCGTACGCCGCCGCCATTCCCGGCGCCGGGTTCGAACTCCTGCCCCGCACCGGTCACATGCCGCAGATCGAGTCCCCCGAGCAACTCCTTCCCGTGGTCTGGGACTTCGCCGCCGCTCACGCCACCCATCGGCCCACCGACTGAACACGGGAGCCCACGTGCCCGATCCCGTACAGCGGCGGCGCGCCCCCGTCCTGGCCGTCTGCTGCCTGAGCGTGCTGCTGGTCAGTCTCGACGTCACCATCCTCAACGTCGCACTCCCCTCGATGCAGCGGTCCCTGGAGTCGTCCGTATCCGGTCTGCAGTGGACGCTCGACGCGTACACCATCGTCCTGGCCTCACTGCTGACCCTGGCCGGTGCCACCGCCGACCGCGTCGGACGGCGGCGGGTCTTCCAGCTCGGTCTCGTGCTGTTCACCGGTGGGTCGGCCCTGTGCAGTCTGGCGCCCACGACGGGCTGGCTGGTGGTCTTCCGGATGGTGCAGGCGGTGGGCGGCAGCATGCTCACCCCCGTCGCCATGGCCATCCTCGCCAACACTTTCACCGCACCACGGGAGCGGGCACGGGCCATCGGTGTCTGGGGCGCGGTGGTCGGCCTGAGCATGGCGGCCGGGCCGGTTCTCGGCGGGGTTCTGGTGGAGTCGGCCGGATGGCGGTCGGTGTTCTGGCTGAACGTGCCGATCGGGCTGGCCGCGCTGGCGCTCGCCGCACTGTTCGTTCCGGAGTCCCGCGCGCCAACGGCCCGACGCACCGACCCCGTGGGCCAGTTGCTGGTGATCGTTCTGCTCGGCACGCTGACGTACGCCATCATCGAGGCGCCCGGCGAGGGCTGGACCGCACCGCCGATCGCGGCCTGCCTGATCGTGGCGGCGGGCACGCTGGCCGCCTTCGTACCGTACGAGAACCGGCGCGCCGAACCGCTGATCGAGCCGAGGCTCTTCCGCAGCGCACCTTTCAGCGGGGCCACCGCGACAGCGGTCCTCGCCTTCGGCGCGCTCGGCGGCTTCCTGTTCGCCAACACCCTCTATCTGCAACGGGTGGTGGGACTGAGCGCCCTGGGCACCGGGCTGCACCTGCTGCCGATGGCAGTGCTGTCCCTGGTGTGCCCGCCGCTGTCCGGGCGGATCGTCGGCAGCCGCGGTCCGCGGATTCCGCTGTTGCTCGCGGGGGCCGGCATCGCCGCCAGCGGTGTACTGGCCGTCGCCGCCACCCGCTCCGCCCACCCCTCGGACTTCCTGCTGTACGTCACGTACGCACTGTTCGGTCTCGGCTTCGGCTTCGTCAACGCCCCGATCACCCACACGGCGGTGTCCGGCATGCCGCGCGCCCAGGCCGGGGTCGCCGCCGCGGTCGCGGCGACGAGCCGTCAGGTCGGTTCCTCGCTCGGCATCGCGGTGATCGGCGCCGCAGTCGCCTCCGGCGCGCGGCCTAGGGCCTGGTGGATCATCACCGGCTGCGGGACGGCCATCCTGGCACTGGGCACCATCACCACCGGCCGCTGGGCCACCGCCACCGCCGAACGCGTCGCCGCCCCGCTCAAGCCCAGCCCGCCGCACGCCACGGCGGACACCGCGGACACGGCGGGGTGACCGCCGGCGGATCCTGATCCGCCGGCTGTCGAGGTTCACGTCACAACGGCCGTGCCGTTGAGGCGAACGTCGTACGTGAAGTTCCCCCACCCGTCCTTGCTGGTGCAGCTGGCGCAGACCTCACGGGTGACCGCGTGGGCCGGGGCGGCGCCGGCCAGGGGCATCACCAGCGCGACAGCCACCTTCGCCGACGCCAGCCGAGACGATGCTCGGAAGGGCGGTGTGTGACCGGCGCCGTGCGGATGTGCAGCGGACCTGGCCACCCCAAGGTGGGCATGGGGTGGTCGAGGGAACTCGCGGCAGGGCGATCACTGCTCACGGTGGACGCCGTGCGTCTCCTGCACCGGAAGCGGGCCTTCGGTGTCGTCGCCGCGGTCGCACCGGGGACCGCCGATGAGCAGCTCATGCGGGCCGACGGCGTGGCCGCGACCGGCATGAGCCTGTTCGGCGTCTCCACCGGTGGGCCCTCGGGGAGCCGGATGCAGTCGGCCGGTGCTCATCGCCGGCTCCTCCGTCTTCCTGGCTCCCCCACGACCCGGCGCGACGTTCAGTACTGCTCGGTCTCCATGAAACCCGTGTTCCCGTTGTCGTCCGCGTCGAAGGCAGCGGCGGTCGGGTCGAATCCGGGCGGACTGTCCTTCAGGGCCAGGCCCAGGCCGGCCAGCTTCGCCTTGACCTCGTCGATCGACTTCGCACCGAAATTGCGGATGTCGAGGAGGTCGGCCTCGGAGCGCGCGACCAGCTCACCCACCGAGTGGACGCCCTCACGCTTGAGGCAGTTGTAGGAGCGGACCGTGAGCTCCAGCTCCTCGATCGGCAGCGCGAGGTCGGCGGCCAGGGCGGCGTCCGTGGGGGACGGGCCCATGTCGATGCCCTCGGCGTCGATGTTCAGCTCGCGGGCGAGACCGAACAGCTCGACCAGGGTCTTACCGGCCGACGCCATGGCGTCACGCGGACGCATCGCCTGCTTGGTCTCGACGTCGACGATCAGCTTGTCGAAGTCGGTGCGCTGCTCGACACGCGTGGCCTCGACCTTGTACGTGACCTTGAGCACCGGCGAGTAGATCGAGTCGACCGGGACACGGCCGATCTCCTGGCCCACCTGCTTGTTCTGCACGGCGGAGACATAGCCGCGGCCGCGCTCGACCGTCAGCTCCATCTCCAGCTTGCCCTTGCCGTTGAGCGTGGCGAGGACGAGGTCGGGGTTGTGCACCTCGACACCGGCCGGGGGCGCGATGTCGGCGGCGGTGACCAGACCCGGGCCCTGCTTGCGCAGGTACATCACGACCGGCTCGTCGTGCTCCGAGGAGACGACCAGCTGCTTGATGTTGAGGATCAGGTCGGTGACGTCCTCCTTGACGCCCGGCACGGTGGTGAACTCGTGCAGGACGCCGTCGATGCGGATGCTGGTGACAGCAGCACCGGGGATCGACGACAGGAGGGTACGGCGGAGGGAGTTGCCGAGGGTGTAGCCGAAGCCCGGCTCCAGCGGCTCGATCAGGAACCGGGAGCGGAACTCGTCGACGACCTCTTCGGTCAGTGACGGACGCTGAGCGATCAGCACGAGGTATTGCCTCCAGTGTTTGGCGCCCGCTATCTGACGCCGTGGTCCCCGAAGAGTACGGGCGGTGCGGCCTCCTGCGAAGGAGACCCGCCCGTCTGCAGGCCGGCTCGTCGGCAGGCTCAGCTCTTGCTGGAGTGAAGTTCACCGATCGACGAGGTAGCCACCAGCGCAGTTCTTAGGCGCATACTGGGGGCAATGACTAAGCCTGCTGCACCGAAGCGTCATCTGCCCACCAGCCCCTTCAAGGCCCCGATCACGCCGACTCCCAAGCACTTCGCCGTGGGCGACCAGGTCACACACGACGTGTACGGCCTCGGCCGGGTGATCGGCGTCGAGGATGGAATCGCGGCACTCGTGGATTTCGGCTCGGAGCAAATGCGGATCTTGAGCCCGTACGCCAAGATGACCAAGCTGTAGCACCGCTGTGCCCGGTCACGGCAAGCGCGGCTTCGAGAGTCGGGACGGCAAGCCGATGTCCCGATGGAGCATCCGGTGGTCCTGGCCGGTCCGCTCCCCTCGACTGCGCCGGACAGGACGCCGACGAGCTCGCCCACATGGGTCGGTACGTCGGTGCCCCGGCGATGGAGCCGATGCGCGGGAGTTGACAGGTGGCTGCGAACGCCGCCTGCAGGCTGGAGACCTGGCGACCGTTCCGGAGGAACACGCGTGGGTCGGCTCCGGTTCCTGGACGACGCGCTGCTAGCGGGCCTGGAGCTGGATCAGGTCAACGCCATCGGAGCGGACATGGTCCAGATCCGCGACGGGCTGACGCGCTCGCTTACGGGGCGCTTCTCAGGGGTCGCAGGACAGCGGCGCCGGCCCGCACCATCGCGGACACCGATGCCCCTGCCCACTGCACGAGGTCACGCGGCAGGCCGGTGTCGAGCTCGATGGTCACCCGCACGTATCGGGTGTGCATCTGAGTGACTTTGACGGGACGCGGTACGACGGCGTCCGGTCCGCGCTGCAATGCGGCTCGGTAGGTGTCCTTGCGCTGATTCATGCCTTGTCCTGTCGCTTGATGAGTTCGTCTGCGAGGTCCATGTACGCCGAGCCTTTGACCTCCACCGGACTTCCGAATGACTGGGCGTACAAGTCGAGCCGCGGAATGTGGGTGGACAACACGTCGAACCCCCGCTCGGTGAGAGCTTCGCGGGCGTCGGCGTCGGGACCCGTACGCGTGGCGTCCGCCCGATTCGTTCGGTTCAGCAGAACGGCGGCACGGGCCGGCTGGACGCGCAGGGACTGTACGTCGCCCATCTCGCCACCGATGGGCGCCATGCGATCCAGCTCGATGGGGGCTGGAGTCACCGGCACGATCCATTCGCTTGCGTACCTCATGATGCTGCGGGCGATGTGCGCGTGGTCCTCCAGCTGCGGAGCGTCGAACACGACGGCCTTCCGGTCGCCCAAGAAGTCGTTCACGCGCCGGTGCACATCGCCCACTGGAAGAGCGACCACAGGAAACGGGAAGCCACCTGCCAATTCGCTCCAGCGCAGCGCGGAGGAAGCGGGGTCACCGTCGACCAGTAGCGGTGGGATACCCGACTCGTGAAGTGCGTGGGCCAACCAGACCGCGCTGGTCGTCTTTCCCACCCCGGGCTTCAGGTTCACAAAGGCGTAGCTCAGCGACACACGAGTCAACGTATGGTCGCGAGCGGCTGCCGGCCGTCGACTCGGGGCACACAGTGCCGTCGTTCACCCTGCGGCGCCGGTGAATCATTCGTATGGGCCAGTACGGAAGTCGCAATGCCCGCGGAGGCCTGGAGTGGGACGTCAGCCGCCCGACCGGATCGCAATCTTGGCTTCCTGCGGTCCCCAGTTGGAGGCGTGAGCGTAGACCTTGCCGGTGCAAGGGCCAGCCGACGGAGTTCGCCGTGGACGCGCTGGAAGTCTCCGTGGGTTCTCGGTGCCGAGCCGGATGATCAGGTCGCGCATCTCCTCGAGCAGCGCCCGGTCGGGCCAGGTGGGCTTGGGAGCGGCGACTTGCCGCCACAGGACCGCAACCTCGCGCCGCAAGATCAGTATCTCGGCCTCCTTGACCGCGGGGGTTCCGGACAGCAGAACCAGCCACGGTCGGCCGTGCGGTGCATCGTCCCAGGTGAGGGCTGTGCGACTGGGATGAAGCGGTACGCGCCGTGCCCGAAACACGAGGCTGGCTTGCGGCCTCCGCCGACGAGAACTACGGTCGAAAAACGAGATCGAGTACGTGCCGCCGCTCATCTGCGGCACGATGCGCGCAGAGCGCAGCTCCCGACGGCGCCTTCGATCCGGCCGCATAGCCGAGGTCAGCAGCCCGCCCCAGCA
Source organism: Streptomyces sp. NPDC030820 (assembly GCF_055572075.1). Taxonomy (NCBI): domain Bacteria; kingdom Bacillati; phylum Actinomycetota; class Actinomycetes; order Kitasatosporales; family Streptomycetaceae; genus Streptomyces; species Streptomyces sp. NPDC030820. The sequence goes on along the minus strand of NZ_JBVIEB010000003.1, from coordinate 4,802 downwards.
TTGTGCACATCGGCGCGCTGCAAACATTCCCAGAACGCGGCGGAAATGCCTCGTAATCCGAGGGAGTGACATCATGCGCAGACTCATCGTCCCGGCAGTTGCGGCGGCAGTCGCGGCCTCAGCCCTGGTCACGCCCACCGCCGTGGCCACCGAACTGTCGGGGCCGCCTCCCCCCGTCAGCCACCACATCACCACCCAGACGCGTCCAACTACGCCTCGTCTGCCTATGACTTGGGTTGAGGGGCCAACTTTCTCATCGGAATCCCTCTGCTACGCCTACGGGTACGCCTATGGGTTGGTGTACCGGCATTGGTGGTGCATCGACAACGGCGACGACACCTACACGTACTGGTACCGGACTGAAGATTAGGCCGGATGGCGATCGGCCTTGATCGTCAGCCCTGTCGTACGCGCCGTCACCGTGTCCAAGAGCGTCATCATCAATGGTCGTACGTCATCGCGACAACCGTCCAAAGCCCTTCCGAGATGGTACTGCTTGTCACCGACGGGGGTGTGGGTGCTCGACCAGGAGGTCCAGCATGCAAGCGAGAGGCCGAAGGAGCGGGAAGACACCGGCAGGCGCACCAGCCGTCATCGGCTGCTTCCGGCTAGGCGCCGCCTTGGTCGCCACAGTCGCGCTGTGCCCGGTGGCCGCCGGATCCGGACACACCGAGGGCTCCCTGGGGGCCAAACCCCTGGCTCCGGCCAGCAGCGCCACCATCGGTCGATCGGGCGGGACGGTGACCTTGCCCGGCGGAAATCCAGCCGTCCCGTGGCCGCCGGCCAAGCAAGCGCGGGTGACAACCGGCGGTTCCTATGCGCTGCAGGTCCGCACCGCCAAGCCTGTCGCCACCCTGGTCAACACGATCGACTGGCGCAACCGGCCGTACACCACCACCTGCGCCGGTCTGTCCCGCAGCCCGTTCACCGTGAACCTCAAGAACGGCAAGGGCGAGGCCCCGGGCACCGGCATCAGCGACTACGAGAGCTTCCAGGTAGCCGTGGAGACTCTCGCCACCGGCGATCTGACCGGGGACGGCACCGACGAATCGGCTGTGCTCCTGTCCTGCACACCACAGCCCAGCAACTTCCACGTCGAAGAAGTCCAAGTCTTCGGCGCTGACGGAAAGGCCGTGAGCGTACTCCCGCAGGTGCCGGCCGAGCCCAAACAACCGCTCCCGCCTCAGTACGACCCGAGCCACTTCTCGATCCGCGACGGCGCCTTGGTAACCGGCATGAAGTACTACGCCCCGACCGACTCCCACGCGAGCGGCCCCTCAATCCACCGCACGCTGACCTGGCACTGGAATGGCCACACCTTCACTCACTGATTCCCCATGCGGTCTGTCAGGCGGCGAGGGCACTGGGCGGCGACAGTTCGTAGCACCGGTCGTCGCGTAGAGCCCAGAGGACGTTGACGCGGGGGGCGTGCGAGCGCGAGGGCGGCCTGGGTATGACGGCCGACGATACGGTTGCGGTGGGCCGGTGATGTTCGAGCGTAGTGTGCCGGACCGGATGTGCATGCCCGGTCGGTGGCCGTGGTCTATAAGGCTGGACCGGCCGGGTTCGGGCCGGCCCGGGCGCCGGCGGCAGCGGGCATTCGGTGTGTGGTGGTGGCCCCCTCGAAGATCGAACGGCCGCCCGACGACCGGGTCAAGACCGACCGCCGGGACGCCCTGGCTCGGCTGTTACGCATCGGCGAACTGCCAGAGGTGCGGGTGCCCAGCCCGGCCCAGGAGGCCCCCCGGGACTGTTGCGGCAGCACCTGCGGTGGCAGGCACGGCCTGGACCCAGGAACACGAGCGATGGCTGCGCTCGCTGACGTTCGAGCACCGGCTAGCTGCGCGTGGTGCGCACGGCTGTGATGAAGCCGGTGCCGGACGGGTTGGCTGTTGGCCGGCCGTAGTGCGCCGCGACGGTGTCGAGTGGATGGGCCTCCGTGTTCCAGCAGTGGTCGTCGAGCCACTCGGCGGTGCCGGCGCCCAGGCCGCCCTTCCACAGCGAGGTGATGTGGGCGACGGACGGGTCGTCGAGAACGGTTTGTCCGCTGCGTCCTCGCTCCAGGGCGAGTCGGCTGCCGGGTGCCGACAGTTCGCCGACGGTGCGGAGCAGCGCGGCTGCCTCGTCTGCGGTGAGGTAGACCAGCAGGCCTTCCACAAGCCAGGCGGTCGGTCGGTCGGGGTTGAAGCCGGCATCGACCAGCCGGTCGGCCCAGGTGGTGCTCAGCAGGTCCGCGGGCACGGCGGTGCGGTCGCAGCGTGGGGCGGCGGACTCCGTTGCCAGCACGCGGTGCTTGAAGTCGAGGACCGGCGGCAGGTCGAGCTCGTACAGGCGGGTCCCAGGCGGCCAGGGGAGCCGGTAGGCGCGGGTGTCCAGTCCGGCTGCGAGTAGGACCACCTGATCGCAGCCGGACTGGAGGAGATGGTCGTCGTAGAAGCGGGTGCGGATCACCGTCTGGAACCTCAGCGCGGCCGCCAGCGGACCGAAACGTTGCCGCGGTCGCACCGGCTCTCCGGAGGCGGCCAGGAAGGCCGCAGCGTACGGATCATCGAACAAGGCGTTGCCGGCCGCGCTCTCGTGAGCACGGACCCGGGCCACGGCCAGCGCCGTCTTCGACACGGCGCTCAACGGTTGCCAGTGCGTCATGACGCCCGACATTACATCGGCAGCGATGCATCTGCGACGATATATTTGAGCCATGGACGGGATGCAGCTGCTCCGACTCGGCAAACGTCTGACCGAGTTGGGCCGTGACGCCATTGATCAGGCCGGCCCGACCTCGCTCACGCCGGCCGAGGTGGCCGTGATCGCGGATGCCTTCCGGAACCCCGACTGCTCTGTCCGGGAGATCGTCGCGCGCACCGGCTTCGCTCAGAGCCACGTCTCCGCATCGGTCGCTCGCCTGCGTGAGCGCGGTCTGCTGAAGACGGTTCCCGATCCCGCCGACGGCCGCCGGACCCTCGTGCGCCTGACCGACCGGGCACGCAGAGCCGTGCGCTCTCGCGCCGAGCACCCCGCCGACGAGGCGATCACCAGGGCCATCGCCGACCCCGGCCGTGCCGAGCGGATCATCGCGCTGCTCGACGAGCTCGTGCCCCTGCTGCTGCCACCGACGACCGGCAGTCCGAGGAGCCGCCCCTCTGGGCACGGTGACGCTTGACCAGCCCGGAACACGACACCCAGGTTCTGGTCACGCCCGGCACCACCGGCGGCACCCGGCCCTGTCTCCGCCGCCGCGCTGTCGGGCTCCACGGTGTGTGTCCCCGGCTCCACCGCGGAGCCACTGCCCCAGATCGACCTCACCACCCGGCGCACCCTCCGGACCGTCGCGACCAGCGCGCCGTGCACGGCCGGTGAGTTGCAGGCGGCCGCCCGGGACTGGGTGTAGTAGTCGTGCGGGAACTCGGGCCCCGCAGGCGTGTGGGACCGGGCCACCGGGAAGGTGTCCCCTGCCCGCCGGTCTCGCCCAGCCGGGCGACGGATTCTTCGTCGAGCACGACACGGCGGCGGGCAAGCTGCCCCTCACCGACGTGCACACCGGCACGGCCTCCACCACCGACTTGGCCGGCCTACCCGGCGGACCGGTCACGGACGACCGCAAAGTGGCCTGGGCCGTCGACAAGTACCAGGGCGGCATCGCCTGGTGGACCGTGGGCTGCCCTCACGCCCCTGACTTGAACCCGGTCGACGGCATCTGGTCGCTGTTACGGCGCGACCCACTGGCCATCACCGCCTCCACCGACGACGAACGCCTCGAACGAACCCGTGATCTCGGGCACGGGCCACGGCTACTCGCGCTGACCGCCCTGCTGCGCTGCCCCGGACTGCCTCGCGGTTATACGGACTGCGAGGCAGCCAGGCGCGCGATCGGCGGATCAGCCTTGGACGACGAACGTCTTGGCCTTACCGGAGCGGCTGGAGCAGGACCGCTTCTCCTCGGCGGTCATCTTCCTGGACTTGACGACCACCGCGTTGCTCTGACCGTCCGTCCCGTTCGGGGCAGGCCCGGTGATGACGTCGGGGACGAACCAGAAGTAGTGACCCCACTTCCGGTCGTCGTAATGGGTCTGCCATGTGCCGGAGACGGTCTGCATCACCTGCGCACGGGAGATCCAGCCGACTTCACCGGGTTTCACCGTCATGTTGACGGAGCTGGTCTCCGAGTGCGTGCTCGACCAGGTGTGGCTGTAAGTCGCCGTCACGCTCAGGTCGATGATTCCCGCTATCTTGCCGCCGGCGGTCACGGATACGCCCGCCGAGTCCGTGGAACCGACCGTGTCGGACCAGGTCATCGACTGGGTGGCAGGCGACGTGCTGCAGTTGTAGAGCGAGTCGGAGACCCGGTGGAAGCCTCCGAGATACGCCTGGCCCAACTGCGGGTCGTTGAAGGTGCACTTACCTTCACCCGAGTCGCAGTCGGCTATGAGTTGTGCCCGGGTGGGCTGGTCATCGGCCGAGGCCGGAACGGCTGTCGCCGCGACGATGCCCAGGGCAGCCGCTGCGAGGGCCAGCATCTGTCCGCCGTAGCGCATCCTGCGGTTGTTCGCCATACATGTGCCTTTCGCTGTGCATGAGGGGGGTCGGCGATCGCGTGAAGAGCGACTGAAGTTCCCGTGATCACCGCCTGCTGCGATCTAGGAGATGCAACAACTGACGTATCTACACCACTAGTTGAAGAAATCCCAACCGCGGGCGACCTTCTGCCTGTAAGACGTCGTTTCAGTTGGTGAGTCGGCGGTAGCTGATGAGGGCTGCGGCGATGCCGGCGAAGGCGAGGAAGTGTTCGGCCTTGCGCTCGTAGC